>DATLIX010000168.1:0-15424 GCA_035539215.1 Dongiaceae bacterium
GGACCCGGCTTTCCCGGTTTCCGATACGGTCGATGTGGCCAGCGGATGATGCCGGGCAACGAGCTCCTTCAACCGACCAGAAGCGACATGTGTATAGATCTGAGTCGTCCCGATATCGGCGTGACCGAGCATTTTCTGCAACGCCCGGAGGTCGGCGCCATGATCCAGCAGGTGGGTGGCGAAGGCATGGCGCAACACATGGGGTGAAATGGTAGCAGGATCAATCTCCGCCTTGAGCGCGATCTCCTTCAGCATCTGGCCGAAACGCTGGCGCGTCAGATGCCCTTCGGCGCCGCGCGACGGGAACAGCCAGGGCGAGGTCTTGGACCCTTTCGGCAGAAAGACTGGGCGCTGGACGAGATAGGCGGAGAGCGCCGCTCTTGCCGCGGGGTTCAGCGGCACCATGCGTTCCTTGGCACCCTTGCCGCGGACGATGAGAAACGGCTGGTCGCGCATCACCGCGGCGAGCGGCAGGGCCACCAGCTCGGAAACGCGCAGCCCGCTGGCATAAAGCAGTTCCGTCAGCGCCGTCAGCCGCAGGCCCTCGGCCCCTTCCATCGCGGCACAGGTGGCGATCAGCCGGCTCATCTCTTCCTCCGAGAGCAGCTTCGGCAAGGGCCGGCCGCGTTTCGGGCTGTCGAGTGCGGCAGTGGGATCGTCCGGCCGCCAGCCTTCGCCATGGATGAATTTGAAGAACTGCCGTAAGGCGCTGAGCCGCCGTGCCGCCGTGCTGGGCTGCACGTCGTTGCCGGCGAGCAGCGAGAGGTAATCGCGCAAATCATCGGTGGTCGCGGCGCTGAGATCGCGGCCGCGTTTGCGGAGGAATGCCGTTACGTCGTCAAGATCGCGGCGATAGGCGGCGCGGGTATTGAGCGCGGCATTGCGCTCGGCCGTCAGCATTTCCAGAAAGGCGCCCAAATGGTCGCTCATCGCCGTTGCTCCGCCCGGCGGCGCGATGCGGCCGGCATAAGCGGCACGATGACGGTGATGTCCGGCTGTGGTGCGCGCTCAGGCCCGGCGGCGTTCAAACGCCGCTCCAGATCGCCGCCTCGATGGCGATGCGTCGCGCATCCTTGCCGAGGCCGACGGCGGCCAAGCCACCGAGCGATTGGGCGAGACCGGCGCCATCCGCCTGCGCCAGTCCGCGGCCGGCCAGCAGCACCAATGCCCGCGTCACCGTCTCGCCCCGACGCCCGGTCTGGGCAGCGATGCCGAGCTTGGGATCGCCGGTACCGGGCAGCGACGCGCCGCTGTGATTGCTGATGGGATCGCCAAGGCCGGCGAGGATGCCGTAAAGGCGCTGCGCCGCGGCGTCACCTGCGCCGCTCACCGATTTCCACTCGGCCACCGGATCGCGCGATGGGTCGCGCGTGCCATAGACGCCGGCGATACGGGCGAGCAGGCTCAGCCCCGGCACCGCCTTGGCGACATCCGGATTGGCGCTGGCGCCCTGGGCGAGGTTGAGCCAGAAACCGCCCTTGTCGATATTGCCGCCGGCCAACAAGGCGCGCGCCGCATCCGGCGCGAACCAGGCAAGGCCGGCATTGGGCGTGATCTGCTGCACGAAGGGCAGATAGAGCGGCAAGGCGGTGAAATAATCGCCGCGCAGCATCGCCTCCCGCAGCGCCTGGGCGATCACCTGCGCCCGGTTGGCCGGCATCTGGCCGCGCTGCGCGAGCTGATAAAGCTGGCCGCGATGTTCCGGCGTATCCATGCCCGACAACGCCGCCTGTCCCGCCGCCGGCGGCACCTGCAGATAGAGCCCGGTCAGTTCGTCAGCCGGCAGGAGTCCGGTGGCAAAGGCGAATTCCGCCGCCTTGATGCGATCGGCCAAAGGCTTGCTGCCATCGCGCGCCACCGCCGCCTGGGCCACCGGCCCGACCGGCAAACTAGGAATGGCCCCCGGGGCGGTCGTCGGCACTTTCAGATTGGCCCGCTTCATCATCGCCGCCAGCAGCGGCTCCGGATTGCTGATCGGCGCCTTCAGGCTCTGCGGTTTGCTGTCGCCGGTGAGGATGGCGGCAACGGTGACGAAATCCTTGTTATGCGGATCGCCGCCGCCCTGTTCGCGCAGCAGATCGAGCCCGATCGAGGCCTGGTCGTTCTGGCCATCGAGTATCTGGCAGAAGATCGTCGCACGCTGCCAGAAGGGTTGAGGCTTCGGCATGCCGCCCACCTGCTGCTTGACCTTGGCGCAGGCATTGTCGTTGTCGCCGGCCAGCAGCATCTTCTCGACGGCATCCTGCGGATCGCTGGAAGCACCGGCATTGGACTGCTTCAAGAGCAGATCAGCCTCGGTCTCGAAGCCCATGGCACGCAGGCGTTCCGCCCGCAGCGGCACCAGACTGTCCAACCCGTCCGGCGTCATCGGCCCTGGTGCCTGCGTCAATAACAGGCGCAGCTGCAGATCACGCAGCGACGGCTGTGTCACCGGCGCCGAAAGTTGCGGCAGCAAGCTGGTCAGTTCGGCAGTGCTATTGCCCTGCCACAGTCGAATGCCTAGGCCCTGATGCTGGTCATCGAACAGGCCCGGGGCGATGGCGGTCGTATTCGCGGTTGCGGCCGTTCCGGCCTGGGCGACGGGAGCAGCGCCGGAGGCGGCAACCGGCGCGACGACGGGCGCCTGCGGCTGCGCCACGGTCGGGGCTTGGACAGTCGGCGTCTGCACAGTCGGCGTCTGCACGGTCGGCCGCTGAATGGTCGGTTGCTGGATGGTCGGTGGTTGCGAGGTGGAGGCCGGGGGCAGCGGCGCGGCGGTGATGCCGCCATCGCTGCCGGCGGTACCGTCGTCCGAAGGCGGGTTCGGCACGCCCAATTGCACCGGCGCGCCGGTGGCGGGATCTGCCGAAAGCGCTTGCGCTGCCACAGGCGCCTGCAACAAGAAGGCGAGGGAGAGGCCGAGCATTCCGCCGCGCAGCAGCCTGGGGGCCGACAGGCGGTAGGATGATCGTCGGCTGTCCGTACCGCCGACTGCCTGCTGGAACGAAGAACGGTTACTGCAGCGACAATCTGTCATTGGGAATGGGCACTTCCTGGTGCTGAACGGGCGCCGGTAAATCCCACGCCGCAAGCACGGCGATACCGCCGACAATGATGACGAGGAATACCACGAAAACGCCGATGAGTAGTCTGTTCATATTGCCCATATGTCCTTGAGGGGCCGACAGAATCCAGCAGACTGCTGGCGAAAGCCTTTGCTGGACCGCTGCGACTCGCGGAGATTTTCGGCTAACTTGCCACAGGGCTTGGGAAATATGCTAGTGTCGAAATATGGCGAAAAGGCGTCACGTTCCCGCGAGGTTAGAGAGTTAATGACTGCAGTGCCGATTGACGAAAGCGATGATCCGGCGCGCGCGCATGGCCGTACCACCGTGCCGCCGTCGCCCGGCACGCAACCGCCCTTGATGCGGCGGATCAACCGGACCATCGTCCTGGTCGGCCTGATGGGAGCCGGCAAAAGCTGCATCGGCAAGCGCCTTGCAGGCTATTTGCGGCTGCCTTTTACCGATGCCGACAAGGAAATCGAGGCCGCGGCCGGCTGCAGCATTGCCGATTATTTCGCGCGCCACGGTGAAAAGGCCTTTCGCGACGGCGAGCGGCGCGTCATCCAGCGGCTGCTGAACGGACCGGTACAGGTATTGGCAACCGGCGGGGGTGCCTTCATGGACCCGTCGACGCGCGCCATCATCCGTGAACGCGCCCTGTCGGTCTGGCTGCGCGCCGATCTCGAACTCCTGGTGAAGCGGGTGGCACGCCGCAATGAGCGGCCGCTGCTGCACAATGTCGACCCGCGCGAAAAACTCAGCGAATTGATGGCAATCCGCTATCCGGTCTATGGCGAAGCAGATCTCGTCGTTGATTCGATGGACGGTCCGCCGGAAGCCACCTTGTCACGGGTTGTCGCCGCGCTGGAGAACGCCCTGAGCACAGAGGCGCCGGCGAATACGCCCGCGAACACGTCGACAGATCCCGGCGACCACACGCATCGGGCGGCCGCAAGATGACCATCGAAACGGTCCGCGTCGAGCTTGCCGAGCGCAGCTACGACATCCTGGTGGGCAGCGGATTGATCGGCCGCGCCGGACAAATGGCGGCACCTTTGCTGGCGCAGAAGCGCGTCGTGATCATCACCGACCGTCATGTCGCCCGGCATCACCTCGATGCCCTCCTCGAATCCTTCCGCCAGGCGGGCATCGCCGCCGAGAGCGTCATCCTGCCGCCCGGCGAGCAGACCAAAAGCTTCAGCGAGCTGGAATCGCTCTGCGATCGGCTGCTGGAGATGAGGGTCGAACGCCATACCACCCTGGTTGCCTTGGGCGGCGGGGTAATCGGCGACCTCACCGGCTTCACCGCCTCGATCTTGCTGCGTGGCGTCGATTTCATCCAGGTGCCGACCACCTTGCTGGCGCAAGTCGACAGTTCGGTCGGCGGCAAGACCGGCATCAACAACCGGCATGGCAAGAACCTGATCGGCAGCTTCTATCAGCCGCGTCTGGTCCTGGCCGATACCGACGTGCTCGACACCCTCCCGAAGCGTGAACTGCTGGCCGGCTATGCCGAGGTGGTCAAATACGGCCTCATCAACGACCCCGCCTTCTTCGCCTGGCTGGAAGGCCATGCCGCCAGCCTGATCACCGGCGATGCCGCCGCCTTGCGTCATGCCATCGTCACTTCCTGCCGCGCCAAGGCCGCCATCGTCGGCGCCGATGAGCGGGAGGCGGGACAGCGTGCGCTGCTCAATCTCGGCCATACTTTCGGCCACGCTTTGGAAGCCGAATGCGGCTATACCGATGAACTGCTGCATGGCGAGGCGGTTGCGATCGGCATGGTCATGGCCTTCGATCTTTCCGCTCGGCTGGGCCTGGCGCCATTGGAAGATGCCGCCCGGCTGCGGCGCCATCTCGCCAGTCTCGGCCTGCCGACCGAGCCCCTCAGCATCCAGGGCCGCAGCTGGTCGGCGGCGAAGCTGGTCGAACATATGGGCAAGGACAAGAAGGTGAAGGACGGCCGCATCGGTTTCGTCCTCGCCCATGGCATCGGCCGCAGCTTCACCCCGGCCTATGTCGATCTGGCGGAGGTTGAGACCTTGCTGGAAATGGCGATCGCTGCCTGACGCCGTGTCACCCGCGATCAGCCGCCGCCTCCGTTCAATGCGCCAGTCCCAAAGGAGAGTCGCGTGACACCGTCGATGCTCATGGCCTCAGACATTGCGTTGCTGGTCATCCTCGTCGTCATTTCCGGATTCTTTTCGGCATCTGAAACCGCCCTGACCGCCGCTTCGCGGGCGCGCATTCACACCTTGATGAACAACGGTAACAAACGTGCCGCAAAGGTCGCCAGCCTGCATGAGCGGATGGAAAAGGTCATCAGCACCATCCTGCTCGGCAATACCTTCATGAATGCCGCGACGGCCTCGCTGATGACCATCGTGCTCGGCAATTATTTCGGCGAAAGCGGTTATGCGCCGCTGATAGCCACCGTCTCCGCCACCGCCTTCCTTTTCATCTTTGCCGAAGTGATGCCAAAAACCTATGCGATCAATTACGCTGATCGCTATGCCTTGGCGGCGGCACCGATCCTCTCGGTTCTGGTGCGCATTACCTTCCCGCTCACCCACGTGACGCAGATGATCGTCAGCACCAGCCTGCGCATGCTGGGCATCCAGGTGATCAGCGAGCCGGGTTCGGAAGAAAGCCTGGAGGAATTGCGCGGTGCGATCGATCTGCATTCGGAATCGGCGGAGGAGATCCGTGAAGCCAATGCCATGCTGCATTCCATTCTCGATCTCGACGACGTGCCGGTCTCGGATATCATGGTGCACCGCCGGCAGATGGTGATGATCGACGACAACCTGCCGGTCGCCGAGATCATTCGCCAGGTGCTGGCAAGTCCGCATACCCGCGTGCCGCTCTGGCATGACGAGCCGGACAATATTGTCGGCGTCCTGCATGCCAAGGCCTTGTTGCGCGCGATCGAGGCTAACGGCTGGAAAGTGGAAGACCTCAATCTCGGCGAACTTGCGACCAAGCCGTGGTTCATTCCCGACAGCACCAGCCTGCTGGCGCAATTGGAGGCCTTCCGCAGCCGCCGCGAACATTTCGCCATCGTCGTCGACGAATATGGCGCCCTGATGGGCATCGTCACGCTGGAGGATATCCTGGAGGAGATCGTCGGCGACATCGCCGATGAGCACGACGTCAACGTCGAAGGCGTGCATCGCGATGAGGACGGCAGCTACGTGGTCGACGGCCGCGTCACCATTCGCGACCTCAACCGCGAATTCAATTGGCGCCTGCCCGACGAAGAGGCATCCACCGTCGCCGGCCTGGTTCTGCATGAGGCACGACAGATCCCTCTGCCGGGACAGGTCTTCGTCTTCTACGGTTTCAGCTTCGAGATTCTCGAGCGGCAGCGCAACCAGATTACCAAACTGCGCCTCATTCCCCTCAAGCTGGAAAGCGAAGGCGAGACGGGCGATGCCCCGTCCTCGTCCCTCGAAGCAGCGGCGCGCACCACGACCGTGAGCGATTCAAGGTAGCGTGACCCCGTCAAGAAGGCCAAGCCGATGAACGATTCCTATCCGCAAGAGCTGCCGGCAGCGGCCGCTCGGGAAAAGCTGCATGAGCGGCGCTATGTCTTCGACGGCTTTCTGCGCGCGGACGGCCTGTTCGATATCGAAGGCCGCATGACCGATGCCAAGAGCTATGATTTTCCCAACGATCATCGCGGCACGATCGAAGCGGGCGATCCGTTTCATGACATGCGCATCCGCCTGACGCTCGACCGCGATTTCGTCATCCGGGACATCGCCGTCGTTACCGCCGCCAGTCCCTATGCGATCTGCCCCGCGATCACGCCGGCCTTCCAAAGCCTGAAAGGCGCCAAGGTCGGCCCCGGCTGGAGCCGGATTCTGCGACAGAATTTCGCCGGCACGCATGGCTGCACGCATCACACCGAGATGCTGCGCGCCATGGGCACCGTCGCCTTCCAGACGATCTATGGCCAGCGCGAAAAGCAGAAGCGCGAAAGCGGTGCGGTTGTCAGCGACGGTCCGCCGGCGGATGACGGCATGGATCCGCACAGCCTTGAGCCGCGGCGCAAACCGGGCTTCCTCGATACCTGCCACGCCCTGTCAACGAGCGGCGATATCGTGCAGCGCTACTGGCCGGAATTCTTCACGGCAGCAGGCGGAGAAGACGAATCCAGGCACGAGAGCTGAGCCCGCGGCCAGCACTCAGGAACTGGTGCGCAGGCTTCGGTGCGCGGTTCTGACAGCCATCAGTTGGCCGCGGCCAAATCCTCGTCGCGCTGCAGGCCGCCATGTCCGGCTGCCCGATGGCCGCGCTCGGTTGCGGCCGACCGGAAATACGCCAGCGCATAAGCGCGAATTGCAGCAGTGAGACTGGACAGACCGCGCTGACGGGCGATCTCGGTGCAGAGCTGGTGCAGGTTGATCGCCTCCCGCGCGGTGATTTCCTGCAGCGATTCCCACATCTCCGGTTCGAGGCGAACCGAGGTCCGTCTTCCCCCGACGGTGACATTGCGTGCGACCATCGCGCGATTGGGACCCAATTGAATTGGCAGACCCTTGAAGGCGATGACCTCGGCAGCAGAGCTTGTTGTGTCTTTCATGTGACGCAGCCCCTCCCACACAGCAGCATTGAGTGTAAATTCCTAAGCAGAAATTCCTTGAGAGTCAATGCAGTTCAGGCAATGCGTGCAAACATTTTCATCCAGGCGGCAGCATTCTCAGGAGGAGCTGCGAACGGGACCCGCTTTCCGACAGGTTTCTAAACAGCACTATTTTCTTAAAGCGAGATTTAGTGCTGCCGCAAGTTGTAGAAGATAGGAATTGTTCGCCGCATATGGCGCGAGATGCGTGGCGCCGCGGAAGAGAGAATGCGGCTAGGCGGCTTCGCCCGGCGCCTTGGCGATCAGCGACAAGGCATGAACGGGATTGTTCATGTCCTCGGCCAGGACAGCATAGATCTGGCGCTGTCTGTCCACACGGGATTTGCCGGCAAAGCTCGCAGCCGTGATCTCGACGCGGAAATGCGTCTCGCCGCTTTCACGCCAACCGGCATGGCCGTGATGTTCATTGGTCTGATCGATCACGCGCAGCGATTCCGGTTGAAAAGCTTCCCGCAACTTGCGTTCAAGGCGATCAGCAACCTGACCCATGATGGAATCTCCGGAACCCTGCCTGGCAAGGGATAGCCATTACAAATATCCGGGACGGCCATGGCAAGGCGCGACACCGGCGCGGCCAGATGGTTACGCCCGGCCGCCGGGCTTGGCAAGCAGGATCAAGATTGCGGCAGGATCAAGATTGCAGAGGGCCGATGTGCGTGTAGGATGGACCGTCAAATGCGTTCGTCGCTTGCTTTGCCACGCCTCCCTTCCCATACTGATATCATGTCCAAATCCAGCGAACCACGCCGCCGGCGGCAAGCCAGTTTCGATCGGCCGGAATCCCATACCATCCTCTGCAACCATCCCGGCTGCACGGAGGCGGGTGTGCATCGTGCGCCGAAATCGCGCCAGCAACTCAATGAATATTATTGGTTCTGCCTGGATCACGTGCGGGAATACAACAAGTCCTGGGACTTTTACGCCGGCATGAATCAGACCGAGATCGAGCGCCAAGTGCGCCAGGATATTGTCGGCCATCGGCCGACCTGGCCGCTCGGCCGCTGGGGTGCCCACCGGACGCGGCGTTTCAAGGCCGATTTCATCCCCGACGATCTCGCCGAAGCACTGAATGGCGAGAAAGCCGATGCTCATCGCAAGGAACGGGCAAGGGCCGCCAGCTCGCCGGAGGATCAGGCTTTGGCCGTGCTCGACCTGACCGGACCGGTCAGCTTCGACGAGATCAAGCTGCGCTACAAGACCCTGGTCAAGAAGCTCCATCCCGACGCCAATGGCGGCGACAAGGCGGCGGAAGAGCAGTTAAAGCTGGTCAATCAAGCCTATAGCACCCTGAAGGCCGCCGCCCTCGCCAGCGCCTGAAATTGGCCTCCTGGAATTACCCTGGGGCCAGAATGAACGATCGGCCGGGCCAGCCGTTACCTGCCATGCTTGCGGCGATGAGCGGCGTTGCGCGAAGCGAGAGACTAAAGGTCGCTTCTAGCGCTCAAGCCTAGCCGAACCACTCTATAATCGGGTAGAAATTTCCCCCGACGCAGAATTGTAACCATTAGCGGATCACTAACCATGGCAGCCCAGAACGCGGCGGCAGAACCGACCGCCACTCCCGATATTTCGATTTCCGTCCGGCAGATGTTCGGGCTCGATTCAGAAATGCAGGTTCCGGCCTTCAGCCAGCGTACCGAGCACGTGCCCGATCTCGATGAATCCTATCGTTTCGACCACGACACCACGATGGCGATCCTGGCCGGCTTTGCCTATAACCGCCGCGTCATGATTCAGGGCTATCACGGCACCGGCAAGTCGACCCATGTCGAGCAGGTCGCGGCGCGCCTCAACTGGCCCTGCATCCGCATCAATCTCGACAGCCATATCAGCCGCATCGATCTGATCGGCAAGGATGCGATCGTCCTCAAGGACGGCAAGCAGGTGACGGAATACCGCGAAGGTCTGCTGCCCTGGGCCCTGCAGCACCCAACGGCGCTGGTGTTCGACGAATACGATGCCGGCCGGCCGGACGTGATGTTCGTGATCCAGCGTATTCTCGAAGTCGAAGGCAAGCTGACCCTGCTCGACCAGAACAAGGTCATTCGCCCGCATCCGGCTTTTCGTCTTTTCGCCACCGCCAACACCATCGGCCTCGGCGATACGACCGGCCTCTATCACGGCACGCAGCAGATCAACCAGGGTCAGATGGACCGCTGGAACATCGTCGCGACCCTGAATTATCTGCCGCATGACGACGAAGTGAATATCTGCCTGGCGAAGTCGCCGAGCTATGACAACGACGCCGGCCGCAAGACGATCAGCGCCATGGTCGCCTGTGCCGACCTCACCCGCGCCGGCTTCATCAATGGCGATATCTCGACCGTCATGAGCCCGCGTACCGTCATCACCTGGGCCGAGAATGCACGCATCTTCGCCGATGTCGGCTTCGCCTTCCGGGTCTCGTTCCTGAACAAATGCGATGAGCTCGAACGGCCGATCGTCGCCGAATATTATCAGCGTTGCTTCGGTGTCGATCTCAAGGACAGCGTCGCACCGGCGAAGCTGATGTGACGACGATCGCGGATCGGATTTGAAGAATGTCGGGCCCCACCAATCCGTCGCCGCATAATCCGCTGGAAGAGTTCCGCCGAGTCACCGGCGCGGCCATGCGGGCCATTGCCGAACGCAATGACCTGCAGGCGAGCTTTTCCACCGGACCGGCAAACCTGCTCGGCAGCGAAGCTCGGCTGCCTTTGCCGGCCCGCCATCTGCCGGCCGGCGAGGTGGCCTATGCGCGTGGCGAGGCCGATGCCATCGCCCTCAAGGTCCGTTACCACGACGCCAAGCTGCATGCCCGCGAGGCGCCGAAGACACCGCTGGCGCGGGAAGTGTTCAACGCCGTCGAGCAGGCGCGCGTCGAGGCGATCGGCAGCGAGCTCATGGTCGGGGTGTCGGAAAACCTGTCGGCGGCTCTCAACGAGCAGTGCAAGCTGAAAGGCTTCGCCCGCGTCCATACACGCCAGGAAGGCAACCTGCCGGACGTCATCCGCCTGCTCGTGCGCGAGGCGATCAGCGGCCAGGCGGTGCCGGAATCGGCTAAGGCCATGGTCGATCTATGGCGCGGCGATCTCGACCACAAGGTGCGGGCGGATATCTCGGCCCTGCGCGGCCAGACCCATGACCAGCGTAGCTTTGCCAAAACGGTGCGGCGCCTGCTGGCCGATCTCGAAATGGAAGCGGTCGACGAGGATTTCGATTCCAGCGAGGACGAGGGCGAGCAGGACGATAATCAACAGAACCAGCCCGACGATCAACCGCAGCAGGAAGGCGGCGAACAGGGCGAAACCGAACAGCAGCAGCAACAGCAGCAGAAGACCGCCTCCGATGCGCAGATCGAGGCCGAGGAAATGGTCGGCACCGAAGAAGAAATGGATATGCCGACCGAGGACGGCGAGGAGCAGCCCGGTCAGCCCGGTCGCCGCAACGAGCATGATCTCGGCCGCAATCGCCACGAGCCGACCTACAAGGCCTTCACCACGCAGTTCGACGAAGTGGTCGGTGCGGAGGATCTTTGCGATGTCGACGAGCTGACGCGGTTGCGCCAGTTGCTGGACCAGCAGCTGATCAATCTGCAGGCCGTCGTCGCCAAGCTCGCCAATCGGCTGCAGCGCCGCCTGCTGGCGAAGCAGAACCGCTCCTGGAACTTCGACCTGGAGGAAGGCCTGCTCGACGCCGCGCGCCTGCCCCGCGTCATCGTCAATCCGGAATTGCCGCTGTCCTACAAGCAGGAGAGCGACACCGAATTCCGCGACACCGTGGTGACGCTGCTAATCGACAATTCCGGTTCGATGCGCGGCCGGCCGATCACCGTTGCCGCCATGACCGGCGACATCCTGGCCCGCACCCTCGAACGCTGCGGCGTCAAGGTCGAGATCCTCGGCTTCACCACGCGGATGTGGAAGGGCGGCCAGTCGCGCGAGGCCTGGATCGCCGCCAACAAGCCGGGCAATCCGGGGCGGTTGAACGATCTCCGGCATATCATCTACAAGGCTGCCGATACGCCCTGGCGCCGGGCCCGCAAGAATCTCGGCCTGATGCTGCGCGAAGGCATCCTCAAGGAGAACATCGACGGCGAGGCGCTGCTCTGGGCCCATAGCCGGCTGGTGGCGCGGCCGGAACAGCGCAAGATCCTGATGGTGATTTCCGACGGCGCGCCGGTCGACGATTCGACCCTCTCGGTCAATCCGGGCAATTATCTCGAACAGCATCTGCGCGAGGTGATCGACTGGATCCAGACGCGCTCCGCCGTCGAGGTGATCGCCATCGGCATCGGCCACGACGTCACGCGCTATTATCGCCGCGCCGTCACCATCGTCGATGCCGAGCAGCTGGGCGGCACCGTGCTCGAGCAACTGGCGGCGCTGTTCGAGGAAGATCATCGGCCGCGGCGTCGACGCTGACACCAACCGCCATATCCCGACCTCAGGGGAGAGGGAATTGATCCGTTCGATGCTGCGGGCGCTCTACAGCCTTCTGCTTGTCGCGATCTGCGCCGGGAGCTTTTTCGCCACGGCGCAGCAGGCGGCCGCGGCCGATACCATCGACACGCTGAAGCAGCGCAAGGTCATCTATCTCGGCATCCGCGCCGACCAGCCGCCGTTTTCCCAGATCGGCGCCGACGGCGTGCCGACCGGCTATGCCATCGCCCTGTGCGGGGAGGTCGTTCAGACCCTGCGCGACAGCGAGAACATCCCGGATCTCACGGTCAAATACATCACGGTTTCGGCCGATTCACGGTTTGATGATTTGCGCACGGGGAAGGTCGATCTCCTCTGCGAGGGGACAAGCGTCACCCTGCAGCGCATGCAGAAATTCGATTTCACCCTGCAGACCTGGGTGTCGGGCATCAGCCTGATGACGCGCAGCGAAACCTCGATCGGCAATATCAAGGACCTGGAAGGGCGGCGGGTCGGCGTGGTCGGCAGCACAACGACCGAGGGGCTGGTGCGGGCCTCCTTGCAGCGCGCCCTGGTGACGGCCGAGGTGGTGACCTACGCCACCCATGTCACCGCCATGCAGGCCCTGCTCGACAAGAAGATCGACGCCTATTTCGGTGACCGCGACACGCTGACAGTGCTGCGCAAGCAAAGCAAGGACCCGGCCAAGCTGAAGATCGCGGAAGAAGTCCTGAGCCTGGAACCCTATGCCATGGCCCTGCGGGCCGGCGACGACCGGCTGCGCTACGACGCCAATGTCACCCTGGCGCGGCTCTACCGCTCGGGCAAGATCCAGGACATTCTGCGCAGCTATTTCCCCGGCGCTGAACCGGGATCGCTGCTGAAGGCGCTCTTCATCCTGCAGGCGATCCCCGAAATCTGACCCGGTTCTAAAACGTGAAGCCGGCTCTACTCAACATGATAGAGCGCGATCGTTTCAGCTGCCGATGGTCTGCTTCAGGAAGGCGACGGTGCGGTCCCAGGCCAGCCTCGCATCCTCGGCGTCGTAATTCTGCCCGGTCGGATTGGCGAAAGCGTGGTTGGCATTGTAGCGATAGATCGTCGCCGCCTTGCCGATCTGCTTCAGCCGCGCCTCGAAGGTGTTGACGGAATCCGGCGTGATATTGGTATCGAGATTGCCGAAATGCCCGAGCACCGGACCCTGCAGGGCTTGCAGCGCCGCGGGCGGCGGCGTCACGTCACCGTAGTAGATGACGGTGGCATCCACCGGCCGCGCCATCGAGGCCCGCAGCGACCAGCCGCCGCCGAAGCACCAGCCGATGGTCGCCAGCTTGCCGTTGCAATCGGGCCGCTTGCGCAGGGTATCGATCCAGCTGGTCAGCGTATCGATCGCCTGTTCCGGCTGCGTCGAGCGCGCAAGCTGGCGGGCCGCGGCGGGATCCTGCGCCACCTTGCCGTCATAGAGATCGGCGGCGAGGGTGAGGTAGCCGAGATTGGTCAGTTCCGAGGCGACACCGCGGATCTGCTGATTGAGGCCCCACCATTCATGCACCATCAGCACGGCCGGCGCCGGCGTCTTTGCTGGCACGCCGAGAGCGCCGCTGACTTTGCGACCGCCGGCGGTGGTGATGCTGATATCGGTGAGGCCGGCTGCGGCGGCGGCGAGCCTGACGGGATCTGCGAGCAAGCCGGCGAGCGATAGTCCTGCCAGTCCCGTCACCACGTGACGGCGGGGTACTTGGTTCATTCAAGCCTCCGTTCTGATCGCGCAGCATCCCGAGACTACGGCGAAAGGTGGCGGGAGAAAACCGCAAATCGGCCGCCCGCCATCACCTTCCCGATAGTCG
Organism: Dongiaceae bacterium; assembly: GCA_035539215.1. GTDB lineage: Bacteria > Pseudomonadota > Alphaproteobacteria > Dongiales > Dongiaceae > Dongia_B. The sequence goes on from DATLIX010000168.1 coordinate 13,940, forward strand.
CTTGTTCAGCTGCAGCAGACCGGCGGCCTGATCACACGGTAAAGGAAACGAGATGCCCTGAACCGCCCTGCGTCTCGGCGCGGTAGCGCTGCCGATCCTCAGCGGGCAGGAACCAGCCGGCGACATAGATATAAGGCGCTTCGATCAGCGCCATGGCGAGGCGGATCCAATAGGTGCCGATGATATAGGTGAAGATCAGCGCGCCGATGGAGAGCGGCGTCTCGCCGATGATCCAGGGGAACACCACCCAGGCCAGCGTGTTGAAGATGGTGTTGTCGACCAAAGCGGAAATCGCCGTCGAGCCGGCGGCGCGCAACCACATATGCCGCACGCCAGTAATCCGGCGGATCTTCTGGAACACCATGACATCGTTGAACTGGCTGATCAGATAGCTGGTCATGCTGGCGGCCAGCAAAGTCGGCGCCGGCAGGAACAGGGCGACGATGTGATCATGATTGGGGAGGGCCCATGCCATGGCGTCGCCCGCCTCGGCCGGCGTCATCGGCCGGTAGCCCATGGCCAGCATCATCATCACCGTCATCAGCAGCATCGCCGCAAAGCCGAGCAGGATGCCGCGCCGCGCCATGGCCCTGCCGTAGTATTCGGTCAGGACATCGGTGCAGAGATAAGAGGAGGCGAAGAGCACCGTGCCGAGTGCCGTGGGATCGCTGAAGATGCTGAACTTCACCGCCTTCAGCACCTGGATATTGGCGCCGACAATGCCGATGGCGATATAGACGAACATGCCGGCCGGCCCGAACAGGCGGAGCATGACGGGAATGAGGGTGAAGCAGACGGCCATTTCGATGACGAGCATGGCCTCGGGCGGCAGCCCGTTCATCCAGGCGACCAGAGCGGTGAGCATGACATGTCCTTCCCTCGGTGACCGGGTTCATTCCCGGGCGAGCTAAAAGGTGGCGTTTGAGGCGTCTTGGTCGACGCCCCTGCGAGGATCAGCGCCGTCGGAACCGGGTTCATTCCCGGGCGACCGGCACGTCCGTTCCAGCCTCCCGCAGGAGCGGAGCGGGTGAAAACCGACAGCGTCGAACTATAGCAAAGAAAAACCCGCGACAAGCGCGGGTTTCACGTCGATTGATCGACCAGCCCACCAGGCCGGTCCAGCATCTGCAATCTCAGGCAGCGGCCTTGGTGGCAGCCTTCTCGATGCGACGCTTCAGCTTCAGGGCAGCGGCAGTCAGCTTGGAATCCGCTGTGCCGAGCAGATAGGCGTCGAGGCCGCCATTATGCTCAACCGTACGGATTGCATTGACCGTCAGACGCAGCTTGACGGCCTGACCCAGGGCATCCGAGATCAGCGAGGTTTCCTGCAGGTTGGGCAGGAAGCGGCGCTTGGTCTTGTTGTTGGCATGGCTGACACTATGGCCAACCTGAACACCCTTGCCGGTGATGGCGCAACGACGAGCCATGACCAAATCCTTTTCTTTTCAGATACTTACAAAAATCAAATCGGCCGGATAAGCAGGT
>DATLIX010000169.1:0-55183 GCA_035539215.1 Dongiaceae bacterium
CTTTCAGCCCGCCAGACGACGGACTGTCTGCCCTGCAACCACCAGCCGCAAGGGAGATTCGCCGATGGCTCTCACGTCGCATATGGAATCCTTGAAAGCAAAGCATTCCGACCTCGAAGCTCGGATCGCCGACGAAGAACGTCGGCCGCATCCGGACGAGGTTTGTATAAGCGACCTGAAGAAGCAGAAACTCCGAATTAAAGACGAGCTCACCCAGCTGGTACGGGTGAATTAGCAGCGGGATTTCCGCACAGAAATCTCCTGTGCGGTGAAGCCATGCCGGACGGTACTGGTCCGGCGGTCGTCACGTTGGCAAGTTGGGTCATCTGATCCGAAACGGCCAGGAAAGACGGCCATAACCGGTCCGCCGGGCCGACCGATCGCCAAGTCGGCCCCCGGGCCGGGCATAACTGCCCGCGCGATCGCTTATCCTATCGGCCAATTGCGAAGTCGCCCTTCGTCGCCGAGGATGCGGCGATGAGGATGTTTGGATTTGCCGCACTCTCCCTGACACTTTCTCTTCTTTGCTGCCCCGTCACGCCGTCGCACGCGCAAACGGCACAACGCGTCGCCTTCTTTGGCTTCAGCTTGATCAATACCTCGCTGGAGACGACGACGTCGGCTGAGAAGACGCGGCTGCAGGCCCTCGATGATCTTTTCCGGCAACAGGTCGACGCCTCGCCGGTCTTCGATATCGTCCCGATTCCGGCGAAGCTGCAGGGCGATATCGGCGCTATCAACGATATCAGCGCCTGCAATGGTTGCGAGCGTGACTTTGCCCTGAAGGCTGGTGCTGAGCTTGCAGCCTGGGGTACGGTGCAAAAGGTCAGCAATCTCATCCTCAATATCAATGTCTATATCGAGGATGTCGCGAGTGGCCGGATGAGGTTTGTCAAAAGCGTCGACATCCGCGGCAATACCGACGAATCCTGGCAGCATGGTCTACGTTATCTGCTGCGTTACTATCTGCTCACCGGCAAGGACCTGAAGCGTTAGGTTCCGGATATCGCTTACTGCATCGCAAATAGCAAAACGGCGGGAGCAACTCCCGCCGTCGCATTGTCACACTGTCGAAAGCTTCAGGCAGTTTGAAGCGTCGGATAATCGGTGTAGCCCTTCGGGCCAGCGGCATAGAACGTGGTGTTGTCCCAGGGCGTCAGCGCAGCGTCGGTCTTCAGGCGCCGCGGCAGATCCGGGTTGGAGATGAAAGCCTTGCCGAAGGCGACGGCATCTGCTTCGCCGCTCGTCAGCAGCTTTTCGGCACTTTCCTTCGTCAACTGCTCATTGGCGACGTAAACGCCGCCGAAGGCCTTGCGCACGCTGGGGCCGATCCGTGGCTCGGCCAGGGATTCGCGGCCGACGATGAAGGCGATCTTACGCTTGCCCAATTCCTTCGCGACATAGCCGAAGGTGGCTGCGGGATTTGAATCGCTCATCGAATGAGAATCGCCCCGCAGATTGAGATGCATGCCGACCCGGTTTGGTCCCCAGACCGAAATCGCGGCATCCGTCACTTCGAGCATCAGCCGAGCGCGATTCTCCACTGGTCCGCCATATTCATCGGTGCGCTTGTTGGTGCCATCCTGCAGGAACTGATCGAGCAGATAGCCATTGGCGCCGTGGATCTCGACGCCGTCGAAGCCGGCCCGCTGCGCATTCACCGCGCCGGTATGGAAGGCAGCGACAATGCCCGGTATCTCGCGGGTCTCCAAAGCACGCGGCGTCACGTAAGGCCGCTGCGGGCGCAAGAGGCTGACATGGCCGCCGGCGGCGATAGCGCTGGGCGCGACGGGCAATTGGCCATCGAGGAAATAGGGATCGGAAATCCGGCCGACATGCCACAGCTGCAGGAAAATATGGCCGCCGGCGTCATGGACGCCCTTGGTCACGATTTTCCATCCTTCGACCTGCTCATCGCTCCAGATCCCCGGGGTATCGGCATAGCCAACGCCCATCGGCGTCACGGAGGTCGCTTCGGAGAGGATCAGGCCGGCCGAGGCCCGCTGCACATAGTAGTTACGCATCAATTCGTTCGGCACCCGGCCTTCGCTGGCGCGCTGTCGGGTGAGGGGTGCCATGAAGATCCGGTTTGGCAGGTTGAGGTCGCCGACCTTAATGGGATCGAAGAGCGTAACCATCTGTAAAATCTTTCTCTTGCAATGAGTTAAGTGGGGGAAGAGGTGGTGGAGGCGGAGTTGAGGCGGTGATGTAAAGTTCGATGATTATCGAATATAGTGACGCTTTCGGGCAGCACAAGGGGCAGTTGAGTGACGGACATGCTGCGGCAGAAATACTTGCGGAACCCCTTGCCGCGGGCCTATGCGCGCCATAAATCCGTTGCGGCGGCCGATATCCCCGAGACTCGCTTGGCTGCCAGCGCGAAAGGAACTGCCAGGTCATGAAACAGCCGGATCACCCGGGACTGTCGGAGATCAGCTTGACGGCGGTGCTCGCCGCGCTCAGCGATCCCGTGCGGCTGTCGCTGGTCTGCCGGCTGAGCAAGGGCGAGGAACTCGCCTGGGGGCAGTTCGAGGTAGGCGTCTGCAATTCCACCCTCAGCCACCATTTGAAGATTTTGCGCGAGGCCGGCATCACCCAGACACGCAAGGAAGGCACCCGGTGCTTCGTGTCCTTGCGGCCCGATCTGGAGGAGCTGTTTCCCGGCATGATCCGGCAAATCCTCGGCTTTGCTCATCTCCACCCGCAACAGCGCTGACCCGCCACCCGGGGCTCTTTCCCGCGCAATTTGAATACAATAATATCGGCACCTGTTACGGGCCGGCATAGGCTGACGGCTGCGGGGGCGGAACGCGACCATCAATGATCAGAATGCTATCTATGACGGCGGCAAGAGTTCTGCTTCGCTCATCAGTCTTGGCCGTCAGCGTGCTGGTCCTGCAACCGGCACCTGCGGATGCGGCCGGCCAGCTGCATATCTATGTCTTCGGCGACTACCTCAATCCGAAAGTGGTCGAACTCTTCGCCGCGAAATACGATATCCAGGCAACGGTCGATACCTACGACAGCAACGACCAAATGCTGGCCAAGGTGAAGAGCGGCGCCAGCGGATACGATATCGCGGTCGCCGGCAATTTCGTCGTGCCGACGATGATCCGCGACGGCTTGGTCGCGCGCACCGAACCTGACCAGATGTCGAACTACAAAAACCTGCGGCCCGAGTTCGAGCATGTCTTCTGGGATGACGGCCGCCATTACACGGTGCCGTTCCTCTGGGGAACGACGGGGTTCAGCGTCAACACTGATTTCTATAAGGGTCCGCTTGACAGCTGGTCGCTGATTTTCGATCCGCCGGCGGAACTGCGCGGCCATATCAACGCCGTTCCGGAGGCGCAGGACGTCATCAACTCGGTGGCCTATTATCGCCATATACCGCTCTGCTCGGCGGCCAAGGATGATCTGAAGGCGATTCAGGATACGCTGAGCGCTGCCAAGAAGAACTGGCAATCGATGCAATACGGCGTCATCGACATCATGACATCGCAAGGCGCCTATGCGACGATGAATTGGAATGGCGCGTCACTGCGGGCGCGCGAGCAATTGCCGAGCGTCACCTACGTTTATCCCAAAGAGGGCATGGTGAGCTGGATGGACAACGTCGTCGTCCTGTCGGACGCACCTAATTTGGCGAATGCGAAGCTGTTCCAGAATTTCCTCATGGATCCGGAAATCGCTGCCAAATTGACCAGCTTCGCCCATTACGACAACGGCATCCGCGACACGGAAAAATTCCTGCCGGTGCACCTGACGGAGGCACCGGAAATCGTTGTGCCGGCTGGCTTCAAGCCCGTCTTTGCGCCCGCCTGCAGCCAGCAGGTCATGACGATATACGGCAAGATCTGGAACAAGGTGATGAAGTGAGCCGGCTGGCCAGACGGCTCACGGTCTTGCGTCAGACGGCTGGGATGATCAATAGTCCTGCTCGATATTGATGGTGAGCGTGCGTCGCAAGGCACCTTCCGGGCCGGTCATTTTCTGAACGCCGTGCAGCGAGTTGAAGGTCTTGACGAACAGCATGGCCTGGTTGGGCAGGAAATCCACGGTGCGGAGCACCTCGCAGCCGGCATAGTCGATCTGGCGATTGAAGTAATTATAGGTGTCCGATGGATCCTTCGGCTTCAGGATATCGGTGCCGCCGCCCCAGGACGTGTCCCATTGCTTGTCGCCGGTCATGGTGATCACCAGCGTGATGAACTTGCCGGGCGAATCCGTGTGCGGCACCACATAGCCGCCGTCAGCCGGCAAAGCCGAGAACTCGAAACGCGAATAGATCGGCGGCCGGCTGATCGGCAGCTGGCCGCGTCTCACATGCTTGAAGACAGTGCCCCAGCGGCTGAGCAATGTCTGGGTCTCGCGGCGAATCCCTAAATCGACCTTGCGGTCGCGCAGGGTATCGATGATCGAGAAAATGAAGTCGTCGCTTTTGACGTAGCTGTGCAGTTCACGCCAAGCCTTGTTGCGCGCGATGAAATCTTCGTATTTCTTCGGATGATTTTTTTCCGACAGCGAATATTTGTTGCCGAACCGCGGCAGGAACTTGAAGAGGTCAAGCGGCGGATAGGATCGCAACAGCTCCTGATAAAGAGCCGGCTCGAAGACGGGAGTAATCACGCCAATCGGGTATGGGTCATAATCCATCCCGAGGTTCGATAACTGAAACAAAGACATCTTCAACGAATTCCACGCGGTGGTCTGTAACGGCTACAGCGGATCGCGCAAGCTGCCGTGAAATGCCCGCTGTCCTTGCAATGCGGCGGGATACTAGCAGGGGCGACAGAGAGGGGCAATTCGCCCGGCTTGAGCCAAATCAGCGCAGTCGACACGCGGCGCAGCGGGCTCTTACCGCAAGAATCGGCGCTGGCGAACGGGGCGCGCGTGGGGCGACCGGCGGCGCATTTGCTCTTGACCCTGCGACAATCGGCTGATTAATTAGCCCCATGATGTCAAGAACCAGCCTTTGGACGCAGCTTCTGCGACTTACGACCCCGGCGTGCTGATCGCGCCGGACGGCTCGTATTGAGCCGATCCCTCCGGAGCTCTTCCGGATCAAAATCGTCGCAAACCAAAGGATTAGGGGTTGATCGTGATCCCCGCAGCTTTCATAAACACCGCAGATTTGTGTCCGGAGATAAGCACGTTGGGCGGTTTTGCCGTCCTGCGCCGGGTTGCGCTGCGACTTCGCGGCGGTCGTCGGGTCACGGGGTAGCACCCGCGACGACCGCCCGGCGGCTGTATCTCAGCGTCGTCTTTCGCCAGACAACATTTTTCTTATTCAGGAAGTCGCATCATGCGCATCGATCCCAGTCGTAAGTACCGAGCTTTTCAGCCGATCAATTTGCCGAACCGGACCTGGCCCAGCAAAATGATCACCAAGTCGCCGATCTGGTGCTCAGTTGATCTGCGCGACGGCAACCAGGCCCTCATCGAACCGATGGGACCGGAGCGCAAGCTGCGCATGTTCCAGACCCTGGTGAAGATGGGCTACAAGGAAATCGAAGTGGGTTTCCCCTCCGCATCGCAAACGGATTTCGATTTCGTCCGCCAGCTGATCGACGGCAATCTCATCCCGAAAGACGTCACCATCCAGGTGCTGACCCAGGCGCGCGATCATTTGATCAAGCGCACCTATGAAAGCCTGATCGGCGCCCATCGCGCCATCGTCCATGTCTACAACTCGACCTCGACCCTGCAGCGCCGCGTCGTCTTTGGCCAGGACATGGCCGGCATCAAGCAGATCGCCGTGCATGGCGCGGAACTGGTGCGTGAATGCGCCGAAGCCGCGACCGGCAATACCGAGTTCATCTATCAGTATTCGCCGGAGAGCTTCACCGGCACCGAGATCGACTATGCGATCGAGGTCTGCGAGGCGGTGATGGATGTGTGGCAGCCGACCCCACAGAAGAAATGCATTCTTAACCTGCCGGCCACGGTGGAAATGTCGACGCCTAATCTCTATGCCGACCAGATCGAATATTTCTGCCGCCACATGACGCGGCGCGACAGCGCCATCATCTCGTTGCATCCGCATAACGATCGCGGCACCGGCGTTGCCGCCGCTGAGCTTGGCGTGATGGCGGGAGCCGATCGCGTCGAGGGAACATTGTTTGGCAATGGCGAGCGGACCGGCAATGTCGATCTCGTCACCCTGGGCCTCAACATGTTCACCCAGGGCGTCGATCCGGAAATCGACTTCTCCGATATCAATGATCTGGTGCGGACGGCGGAGTACTGCAATCAGCTGCCGGTGCATCCGCGCCATCCCTATGCCGGCGATCTGGTCTTCACCGCCTTCTCCGGTTCGCATCAGGATGCGATCAAGAAGGGGTTTGCAGCGATGAAGACGGCGAATGATCCCGAATGGGCGGTGCCCTATCTGCCGATCGACCCGGAGGATGTCGGCCGCGATTATGAGGCGGTGATCCGCATCAACAGCCAGTCGGGCAAGGGCGGGGTCGCTTACCTGATGGAGAAGGACCACGGCATGCATCTGCCGCGCAAGCTGCAGATGGAATTCAGCCAGGTGGTACAGGATATCGCCGATCAGACCGGCAAGGAGATTTCCGGCGAGACGATCTGGCAGGCCTTCAACGATGAATATCTCGGGGTGAAGACCCCATACGAATTCATTTCCTATCAGACCTCGGCCGATGCCCATGCCACCGAAATGCGCAATCTGACGGCGAGGCTGCGCGACAAGGGCAAGGAAGTGATCATCGAGGGCCGCGGCAACGGCCCGATCGACGCCTATATGGATGCCTTGCACAAGCATACCGGTATCGAGCTCAAGGTCGTCGACTATCGTGAGCATTCAGTCGGCCTCGGCAATGATGCGGCGGCCGTGGCCTATCTCGAGACCAAAACCGCCGATGGCAAGACGGTCTTCGGGGTCGGCATGAATTCCAATATCGTCAAAGCCTCGCTGATGGCGATCGTCAGCGCTGCCAATCGCGTCGCGAACGGCAAGGTGCGCGACAACCAGGCTTGACGGTTGCGGCCGTCGCCGGCCACAAGCGAAGACGCATGACGCGAATATGGAAATGCCCGGATCGCTCCGGGCATTTCTTTTTCTCTGCGACAATCCGCCTCTAGCGCGTGCAATCGCTCATGCGTGTTCCGGTCACCATCATATCGGTGACGACAGGCGTATTGCCTTGATGCATCTCCATATGCGTTGCCGAGCGATACGCGTTGCCGGCAAGATCGATGTCACTCGTTGCGACACTGTTAGGACAGGTGGTGCGGGTCTTGGCCTTGCTGCCGCCCCGCCACAGCAATTCGGTCTTGCAACCGTCTTCCTGCGGTTGCCGTGTCAGATCTGAGGCCTGCTTCGCCTGGTCGGGCGAGACGCAACTATCCATTTCGTTCTCCGGCAGGTCGGTCTTCTGGCCATTAACCACCGTGCTGCCTTGCGTGACGATATGCCACTGGCCAGGCTGCATTTCCTGCGCTTGAGCGTGCCGGATCTGGGCCATGGTGCTCGCACCCACCAGAACCTGCAGCGCCAACATCGTCGCGATCATCCTGCGCATCATCTTCCTAAGATTCCCATCCCGTCTGCGGCGGCATTCTTAGCATGTCGCCGCAGTTGCTTCGATGCCGGATTTTGCCAGCATGATGGCCGCCGCGGGTCGGGTTGAAGGCCTCTCGGCGAGAAGAGGTGTGACAAGCAGGGCTGGGGTTATATGATGATGCTCAATCGCTGGATGGGCAGGCAAATTGTAAAGAGCGCCATGAAGCTATCGGCAATATGGAGAGAAATCTCGATTCTGGATCAGCTGCAAGGCTATCAGGCAAGCTGGTTCAGGTTCGATCTGGCCGCAGGGCTCTCGGTGGCGGCGGTTTCCCTGCCGACCGCCATCGCTTATCCCGCCATCGCCGGCCTGCCGATCGAAGCGGGACTTTTCGCGACCATCTTCTCCCTCATTGGCTATGCCTTGCTCGGTCCCTCCCGCCATTTGATGGTCGGACCGGACACCGGGACCTGCATCATGTTGGCCAGCATCTTGACCGCCTTGGGAGCGAAGGGGCCGGCGGAGCGCGAGCTGATCTCCATTTCCCTGACCCTGGTGGTTGGTTGCCTGTGCTTTCTTGCCGGTGCCCTGCGGCTGGGATTCCTGGCGAACTTCCTTTCGCGGCCCATCCTGGTCGGATTTCTTGCCGGCATCTCGATCAGCCTGATCATCGGGCAGATAGGCCGGATGACGGCGGTGCCGCTTGAGGCCTCTGGCCTCGTCGGGCCGATCGTCGAGTTGCTGCGGCGTTTGCCCGAGATTCATTGGCCAACATTTTTGGTCGGTGCGGTGACTTTGATCCTTCTTCGGCTCAGCCGAAGTTGGAAGCCGGGCCTGCCGGCGCCACTGCTGGCGATCGTTCTCGGCGTCATCCTGTCCGCTGCCCTGAATCTCGCCGGCCATGGGGTCGCCGTTCTTGGGCCGCTGCCGGAGATCGCTTTCGCGCTAGCCCCGCCGTCCTTCAAATCTGTCGCCAATATCGATTTTCTCGGCGGCGCGCTGGCCGTCATGCTGGTAGGATTTGGCTCCGGAATCATAACCGCCCGCAGTTTCGCCATGAAACGCCACCGCGATGTCGAGGCCGACCGGGAACTGGTCGGTTTCGGTGCCGCCAATATCGCCAGCGGATTGTTCGGCGGGTTTCCGGTGACAGCTTCGGATTCACGCTCTGCCGTCAACTTCGCGATCGGCGGCCGGACCCAGCTGACCGCCCTGATCGCGGCCACATCCTTTGGCATGGCGGTCGTCTTTGTCGGCAATATCCTGGCCTATTTGCCGATGGCGATCCTGGGCGCCATCCTTGTATCCGCAGCCATCGACCTTATCGATCTGCGCGAATTCAGGACATTGCTGCAGCTCAGTCCGACGGAATTCTTCTTCGCTGTCGTGACCACGCTGGGCGTGCTCATCGTCGGCGTGTTGCAGGGCGTTTTTATTTCCATTACAGCGACCCTGGCGCATCTGCTGTGGACAGCATCACGGCCGCGGCTTGCCCTGCTGGGACGCATTCCGGGCCGTGTCGGCCTGTACAAGCTGCATCGTTATGCCGATGCACGGCCGGTCGCCGGCCTGACCATCGTCGTTCTCGAATCCATCCTGGTTTTCTTCAATGCCGACTTCGTCAAGCATCGCTTGATGAAGATCGCCAAATCGGCGCCTGCCGGTGAGAAATGGCTCGTCCTCGATGCCGCCGGGCTCAATATGCTCGATAGCACGGGGGTCGAGAAATTGGAGGAGGTGCGCCGCTATCTGGCGGAGCGCGGGATCAGCTTCGGCCTTGCGGATCTGAATACGGCTGTGCGGCTTATGGTCGATCGTGCGGGCCTCAGCCAGCGGCTGGGCGAACAGATGATTTTCCCCAGCGCCGAAGCGGCGGCGGCGATTTTCGAGGTACGCGATGACGGCGCCCTATAGAACGGCGAAGCCCATCGGGCGCCGCCGCGCAGCGTCGTCCGGCCGATAGATCAATCCCCCATCGCAGGACGATCAGGCCGCGTCAGGCTTGCGGGAAGAGCCTCAAAAGAGACAGGCCAAGACGTCGTCTTCATAAACTGAGGTCGACGCCGCAATCGTCGCCGGTATTGGTGTTGGCTGCCAGGATCCAGAGCCCGATCAGCAGAAAAAGCGCCAGAACCGACATCCAAACCTCCTCAGCCTGTTCCGCCAATTGCGTTTGTATTGTAGCCGAAAGCTGCAATTGCTCCTAGACGGCCGCAGGCTTGGCGGGAGCGCGACCGGGGCAGCAATGACATTTTTCTTGATTGTTAGCGCCGCCACGGCGCCTGAAACTCTATTCCTTCTTGATCTCCCTCAATACCCTGGCCGACAATGTTGGTAAGGATAATTAAGGATTCGGGGAGGATTTCATGGCGACTGCGCCACGAACGGGTGCCTGGGAAGCGGCGCATCGGCAATCAATCGAAAACCCGGCGGCCTTCTGGGGTGAGGCGGCCGAGGCGATCGATTGGAACAGGCGCTGGGACCGTGTGCTGGATGACAGCCGACCGCCGTTCTACCGCTGGTTCCCGGGAGCTGAACTGAACACCTGCTACAACTGCGTCGACCGGCATGTCGAGCAGGGGCGGGGTGATCAGGTGGCGATCATCTATGACAGCCCGGTCACCCAGACTGTACGGCGATATACCTATCTGGAGTTTCGCGACCTCGTGGCCCGGTTTGCCGGGCTTCTGGCGGCGCAGGGCGTCGTCAAGGGCGACCGTGTCATTATCTATATGCCGATGGTGCCCGAGGCACTGGTGGCGATGCTGGCTTGTGCGCGGCTGGGTGCCATTCATTCGGTTGTCTTCGGCGGCTTCGCCGCGCCCGAATTGGCGACCCGTATCGACGATGCCAAGCCGCGCGTGATTGTCAGCGCCTCCTGCGGCATCGAGGTGCAGAAAGTCGTCGCCTACAAGCCGTTGCTCGATGCGGCGATCGACCTTGCCCAGCACAAGCCGGAACGTTGCATCATCTTGCAGCGGGAGATGGAGCCGGGGCGCATGATCGCCGACCGGGACATCGATTGGGAAATGGCAATGCGGTCGGCCGAACCGCAGCCTTGCGTGTCCGTCAAGGCTACTGACCCTCTTTACATTCTCTATACCTCCGGCACGACGGGCCAGCCCAAAGGCGTGGTGCGCGACAATGGCGGCCACGCGGTTGCTTTGCGCTGGACCATGGCCAATCTCTACAATGTCAAGCCGGGCGATATCTTCTGGTCTGCATCCGATGTCGGCTGGGTGGTTGGCCACAGCTATATCGTCTATGCGCCGCTGCTGACCGGCTGCACCACCGTGGTCTATGAAGGCAAGCCGGTGGGAACACCCGATGCCGGTGCCTTTTGGCGCGTTATTTCCGATCACGAGGTTTCGGTGCTGTTCACGGCCCCGACCGCGTTTCGCGCCATCAAGCGTGACGATCCCGAGGCCAAGTTGCTGCACCGCTACGATCTCGCCAGTTTGCGGGCCCTTTTTCTTGCCGGCGAGCGCTCGGACCCGGCGACTCTCGAATGGGCTGAGCGCCATCTCAAGGTGCCGGTGGTCGATCATTGGTGGCAGACGGAGACGGGCTGGGGCATCGTCGGGAATTGCCTTGGCATCGAGCATCTGCCGATCAAGCACGGTTCGCCGACCAAGCCGGTTCCCGGTTGGAACGTACAGGTGCTGGATGAAGGCGGCCACCAGGTGAAGGCGGGCGAGATCGGCAATCTGGTCTGCCGCCTGCCGTTGCCGCCGGGCACCTTGCTGGGGCTATGGCAAGCCGAGGAACGCTTCTTCAAATCCTATCTGGAGCACTATCCCGGCTATTACCTGACGGCCGATGCCGGCATGATCGATGAGGACGGGTACGTCTTCGTCATGGCGCGTACCGATGACATCATCAATGTGGCCGGCCACCGCCTGTCCACCGGCGGCATGGAGGAGGTGCTCTCCAGCCATCCCGATGTCGCCGAATGCGCCGTGATCGGCGTCGATGATGATTTGAAGGGGCAGGTGCCGCTGGGTTTCCTGGTGCTGAAATCCGGCGTCAAGCGCGGTCATGATGAGATCGTGGCCGAGGTCGTCAGATTGGTGCGAGAGCGGATCGGCCCGGTCGCTGCCTTCAAGACCGCGACGGTGGTGCACCGGCTGCCGAAGACGCGGTCCGGCAAGGTGCTGCGTGGGACCATGCAGAAGCTCGCCGACAGCAAGCCTTTCAAGATGCCGGCGACCATCGACGACCCCTTGATCCTGGACGAAATCAGACAAGCGTTGCAGGCCATCGGCTTCGCCAAGGCGGGATAGACCTGCGAATAGATTGCGCAGGCAGGCAACCGGACGTAATTCAGCGCCATAGCCTTCGCAGATTCCGCCTGCCCAAAACCGTTGCCGCCCGCGGTACCTTATGACCTGCGCCTAGAGGCTTATTTGCCTCTAGCAGCCGTCTCTCCCCGCACGTCTGCTGCATAATTTCTTATGTCGCACTGCGCTCATGCGCGGTCACGATACTTTGCGACCCAGATGAAGCCAATGACGAAGCGTTAACGAAGCGGTAGGTTAAATGTGATAATAACACCTAATACGGTAGGGGGCGTCGACGGTTTCTCCAGGAGAGGGAAAGTGTATGGCCCACCAACAGGACGTATCAACGGAATTTCCGCAGACCACCGGCACATTCGTTGCGGAACATGATGGCGAGCGGGTCGAACGATTTCTCGCTCTATGCCCGTTACCCGCGATAGTCACGAACGAATACGACGAGATACTCGCAGTCAACTCGCCGGCTTTGCAGCTGTTCGGGAAAATGTCCGCTGAGGTGATCGGCAGCCAGCGCGAGGATTACCTACGATTGCCCGGGATAGATGTTGTACAAATTGCTCCGGGCAGCGAAGCGGATGCAGAACTGGGCCGAGGCCTGCGCGGGCGGGTGGTAACGCAGGCCGCGACTGACACACCGGAACTGATACAGACGATGGTATGGGGCAGTCGCTATCGCCCTGAGGCGGGAAACTATCTGACCTGGATCATGCAGCCGTCGCAAGCCGCCGGCTCCAATCAGGAAGCCTTCAGTGAGCTGCAAGCTAACCTGCTCGATCAAGTATCTTTTGCGGTTCTTCTCGTTGATGCCGACGGCCGACCATTCTTCCGCAATAAAAAATGGAATCGTTGGGTCGAAGACATCGAAGTTGATGCTGCGATGCTGCGCGAATTGCATGATGGCGGAGATCGAGACGGCGCAACCGGCAACCGGCTGGAAGCGGCAGCCGGGAAAACGATCCAGCAGGCGATCGGCGAGGGGAATTACGATCAATGGATCGAGTTCCTCGTCGAAGACGGCGGCATCTGTCATTGGTTCGAAGCAAATCTGCGGCCGATTGCCTGGGAAGGTGAGATTTTCTTCTGCGTCGAGATCGCCGACTGTACGAAACGGCATGAGGCTCAAGATGAATTGCGTCATAGCGAGGAGCGATTTCGCGACCTGGCGGAAATTTCATCGGATTGGATCTGGGAAACGGATGCAGATTTGCGTTTGATTTACATTTCGGATCGGTTCTATTCGATCACCGGAATCGCTCCCGAAGAAATCCTCGGCAAAACACGCGCTGAATTGCTCTCCGACGATGCGCGAGGAAGTATCGCCTGGAAAGAGCATTGGGCCACACTGCAGGCACACGAAGCGTTTCGTAATTTTCAGTATGTGGTCAAAGGCCGAAATGGAGAGGATGCAAATCTTTCATTGAGCGGCAAGCCGATCTTTGACGACCAGCAGGCATTCACCGGCTATCGCGGAGTTGGTGCCGAGATCACCAAGCTTATTGAGGCGGAAAAAAGCAAACGAATCTTCGAACACCGGGTTGCCCACGCGCAGCGGCTGGAGGCACTCGGTACGCTCGCGGGCGGCATTGCCCATGACATCAACAATGCGCTTCTGCCGGTCCTCAACATGTCGAAGATGGTAGCGAAGCGCTTGCCGGCCGACAGCGCTGATCGCGAAAAGCTGGATATTGTCATCGACGCGGCAAACCACTGCAAGGTGCTGGTGAAATCCATCCTGGACTTTAGTCGGCAGCAGGATGTCGCCAAAGAGGTCTGCGACATGACCGCGGTCCTCAATGATGCGGTCGGCATGCTGCGTTCGACCATTCCCAGTATCGTCGGGCTGGAGGCGCATCTGCCATCGCAGCCGATCAGGATGGTTGCCGACGGCTCGCAGATCAAGCAGCTCCTGATCAATCTTGCGAAAAACGCCGCTGACGCAATTGGCTTGCAGGCGGGAAAGATTAGGATCGATTGTTCGGTGGTCAGTGATGAGGCGATCTGCAAGCGCCTGCCAGGGCCGCTGAATGGAAGCACCGCTCTGTTACGTCTTTGTGTGGCAGATAACGGGCAGGGAATGGATGAAACCGTTCGACAGAGAGTCTTCGAGCCATTTTTTACGACCAAGCCGCCGGGAGAAGGTACCGGCCTCGGGCTGGCGATCGCGCATGGTGCCGTGAAAAGCCACGACGGCATCATCGACGTTGAAAGTAAGCTCGGTGTTGGGACGTCCTTTATCATCTATCTGCCGGTCGTCGACCAGATCCAAACGGATAACAGCTAAGGGAGGCTCGGATGCGAGTTCTGCTGATCGATGACGACGAGCGCGTTCGAAAGACTGTTTCGTTGATGGTCCGCGAATTGGGGCATGAGGTGCGGGAGGCTGATAGCGGCATCACCGGCCTGCGCCTGTTCCATGAGGAACAGCCGGATCTGGTCATCACGGATATCATCATGCCGGATATGGAGGGTGTCGAAACCATCGTCGAAATCAGGAAGATACGCCCGGATATGAGGATTATCGCCATGTCGGGCGGAGGCCGGATCAAAAATACGGATTTTCTAAAGCTCGCGAGCGCAGCAGGAGCGACGGTAACACTGAATAAGCCCTTCGATGACGAGGAACTGGCGGCTGCGATCAACGTAACAGTCCCATGACCAGCCGATACGCTGCCCTTTGGCTACCGCGCGGCAGTAAAGGATAAAACCATGGCTGACGACACGAACTCCAAGATCAGACGCGTCCTGATGTCCGTCTTCGGCGGTGGCGAGCCCGCCGTGGCGGGAGATGAGGCAAGCGTGGAACCGGCGATGACGCAGGAGCAGCTCGAACAGCGTGGCCAGGCGCTCCTGAATATTCGCGATAGCCTTGTCTCCGGCCAGCTGAAGCTGCTCGATCTGGAGACGATCAAGGAGCAGTTCGGTCCCAGCTGGCAGCGCAAGATCGACCACGTTCACATGGTCTGCGAAACCGTGCTGAAGCGCCATCTCGGACATCGCCATTTCTACTACCGCGCCAGCGATACCGCCTATGTCATCGTATTCGATATGCAGGACAAGGCTGCGGCAACAGCTGCCTGCCGCGCCATAGCGCAAGAAATCTTGACCCGATTGCTGGGTCGTGAAGCGGCAAACCGCCAGATCACGATGGAAATCAATCTGGCCGAAATATTTCCGGAGGATGTGACGGAAGGCGAAGGTTTTATCAGCACTGTTGCGCGCGGGCTGGTTCAAGCGCCGGCCGAACGCGTCACATCCGACGCGAGCCAATCCGTGATTTCATCCGATGCCGGCGACCAGGGAAGCTTATCGCGTCAGACAGAACCGAAATTTGTACCCATTCATCTCGACAAGGAGAAGGGTGGCGGGGTGCAAAACATCGATTTGCAACGATTGCTGGACGCCTCCGAACGGATGATGGGGTCGTGGCAGTCTGCAATGGGTGCCGATCGCCGGCAGGACAGCCGGGCGCCAGCGGTACAACGTGCAATACCGATTGATCTCCGGAATGAGGGCATCGGCACCAGCGCCGCCGGTGTCGATGTTGCGGGCCTTCATTTCACTTATAGCCCGATCTGGAGCGCGCCAAAAAAGGCGGTCATTTCCTACCATCTGAACATGACAATGCGTGGGGGCGGTGGCCGTACCATAGAACCGGAAGAGGTCTTCAACGGCAGCGAGGATGTAAAGCTCATCCGCACCATCGATCGGCTGGTCATGAAGCGCGGCTTGGCCGATCTAGCACGCGCTTTCTCCGCCAATCGCAAATATATCGCCTGCATACCGGTGACCAGTTACAGCCTGCTTGATCGTTGGGGCACGCCGACGCTCTTCGACTCGCTGTTGCAGGGATTGACCAGTCCATTGCCGCAGTTGCTGGTGCTCGATGTCATTGATGCTCAGGCGCTCGAGCGCACGGATCTGGTGCGTTGCGCCACGGCGGCGAAGGGCAAGTGCAAATATCTGCTGTTGCGCGCCAGCCTCGATCAGACCAATTTCGCCGCCTTCGCCCACCCCATGGTGCGGGCGATCGGCGGCAGCTTGCGCGATCATGCCTGGTCGGAAAAGGATGCGGCGAAAAAACTCGATGCCTTCGTGACATCGGCGAGCGCCGCGAAGCTCGAGACCTTCATTTTCAGTATTCTGTCACGCAGCATGGCTTTTGCGGCCATTGCGGCCGGCTTCGACTATATCAGCGGCCCGGCGATTGCCGCTGATGTGGAAGATGCCAGCGGTGTTGCCCCGGTCGATATGCTGCGGCTGTTCGGATAACCATGACGGGGGAAGCTTGCGCCTCCCCCGTGAGGTATCTCATCTTCCGCGGCCTTGCGTAAGTTTCGCCAACTTGCGCGATTAGATAGAGGGCTATCGCACTCTAGCCGCGGTTGCGCGTCAGTTTCTGCTGGCCGCCGGCATTGCGGGGAGCGCTGCTCCGCTGGCCATCCTGGCGCTGACCGCCTTGCTGATGGTTGCGGTTGCCCTGCTTGCCCTTGGTCGCGCTGTGATGGTTGCGATCGTCGCGACCACGGCCTTCGGCGTGATGCTTCTCGCCCTGGCGCGCCGGCGTATGGGGACGACCATGCTGCGGCCGTTCGCCGTCGTGCTGGCGGCTCGGCTGGCGCTCACGGGATTCCAACTCGCGCATCATGGCCGCCGGCTGCGACAGCTGGCGATCATTGCCGCGCGGGCGACGGCCCTCGGGCGCATGCTCACGGCGCGCCGGACTTTCGGCCTGACGATCATGGGGGCGATTGCTGCGGCGAGCGTCATCGTCGCGGCGCGCTGCCTGCGGCTTTGACGCCGTGCGTCGATCGGGGCGCTTCGTCTCCTGGCGCAACTCTTCGCCCTTCGTTTCGGCGAGGAAGGTGGTGTCATCGCGCTGGCGGCGCGGGTCCTGACGCTTGCGCTGGGCCTGGCCGGTACGCGGCTTGCGCTCGCCACGGCCCCCATCGCGATCATTGTTCTGTCCGCCCATGCGATTGCCGCCACGCTTCGGCTTGGGACCGACGACGTGCAGCGGCGGCAGGTCGCCGTTGAAGGGATGGTCCTCGACGACCGGAATGGCCTGGCGGGTGATCTTTTCGATATCCCGCAGATAGGCGCGTTCTTCGACTTCGCAGAAGGAGAGGGCGATGCCCGAGGCGCCGGCGCGCGCAGTACGGCCGATGCGATGGACATAGCTCTCCGGCTCGACCGGCAGATCGATGTTGATGACATGGGTGACGCCGTCAACATCGATGCCGCGGGCGGCGATGTCGGTGGCGATCAGCAGATTGATGCGGCCGCTCTTGAGATCGCCGAGCGCCCGCTGACGGGCATTCTGCGACTTGTTGCCATGGATGACGGCGGCCTTGAAGCCGTCCTTCTCCAGATTCTCGGCGACCCGGTCGGCGCCATGCTTGGTGCGGGTAAAGAGCAGCGCGCGTTCCACCGGCTCGGTCCGCAGCACATGGGCCAGCAAGGCGCGCTTGTTGTTCTTGGTGACGTGGTAGAGCTTCTGCTCGACGCGCTCGGCGGTCGAGGAAACCGGCGCCACTTCGACGCGGACCGGATCGGTCAGCAGGCCATAGGCGAGGTCGCTGATCTCGCGCGGCATGGTGGCGGAGAATAACAGGGTCTGGCGCTGTTTCGGCACCAGCGCGACGATCTTCCGGATTTCCGGCATGAAGCCCATGTCGAGCATGCGATCGGCTTCGTCGAGGATCAGCACCTCGACGGACTTGAGATCCACGTGGCCCTGATTGATGAGGTCGCGCAGACGGCCCGGCGTCGCGACAACGATCTCGATGCCGCGCTGCATGGCGCGGACCTGCGAGAATTGCGTGACGCCGCCGAAAATCATCGTGCTGCGGATCGGCAAATGACGACCGTAGGTCTGGATCGATTCCTGGATCTGCACAGCCAATTCACGGGTTGGGCAGAGGATCAGGACGCGAGTCGTTTTCGGCGCCGGACGCAGCTTCTTTTCCATCAGACGCTGCAGGGTCGGCAAAGTGAAAGCGGCGGTCTTGCCGGTGCCGGTCTGGGCGAGGCCCAGGAGGTCGCGGCCGGCGAGAAGGTGAGGGATGGATTGCGCCTGGATCGGCGTGGGCGTGACGTAATTTTCCTCGGCGAGGGCCTGCGTCAGCGGCGCGATCAGGCCGAGGTCGGTAAAGGTCGTCATGGTCAAATAAAGTCCTTATCGGGGCGGCCCAGCAAACCGCTTCCGTTCAGGGCATCATAAGGCGGAGGTTCCGCGCGATGCATCGACGGGCAGCGGGCCAGTGTGGCCGGCTTTATGATCCCGAGGCGCGCATGCGCGGAATCACGTGGTTTGTCGATGGATCTCAGGACGCGACACCGGTCAAATAAGGTGCTTTCTCAAGCACTTGTCATATTGGGCGTCTGCGCGCGGTCACGAGAAATGACAAGGATGTTTACCTAATGGGGCGCTGGAAGTCAAGGGCATTGCGTTCGAAGCGGGACGGCGCCCTGCGATTCCCGCCGAGAGCGCTCAGGCCTTCTTCAGAAAGCAGGTCTTCAGGACCAGGCCTTTGACCTTTTCCACGCGGCATTCGATTTCTTCGGGATCATTGGTGAGGTGGATGTTCTTCACCATGGTGCCGCGTTTCAAGGTGATCGACGATCCCTTCACCTTGAGGTCCTTGATGAGCGTGACGGAATCGCCTTCACTCAGAATATTGCCGTTGCTGTCCTTGGTATCCATCTAGCGCTTCCTGCAAAGACCCAATTGAATTGCGGCCTCTCTATAGCGATCCCGGATGATCACGGCAACTGATCGGGCAATGTCCGGGTATGGCGACCCGCTTTGAGCGGCCGCGATGTGACCGGAAGGCAGGGCCTCCCGAATGTTACCGACGCAACGCGTTTTCGCCGCAGCGAAACACCCCAGTAATTCGCATACGGTGAGCTGTCCGCTCCGAACTTGTTGGAGAGGACAGCATGAGCAATCTCTTGGGCCGGCGTGCAGTGGTGATCGGGGCAGGTATTGGCGGTCTGGCGACCGCGGGTGTCCTCGCCGATCATTTTGAACAGGTCGATGTACTGGAGCGCGATTTATTGGCCGAGGAACCGGCATCGCGCCCGGGCACGCCACAGGACCGGCACCCGCACGGATTGCTGGTGGGCGGGCTGAAATCGCTGGATGCGATTTTCCCGGGCTTCGAGCGCGACCTTGCCGCCGCCGGCGGCGTATATGTCGAGATTGGCCAGGATCTCCGCTTCGAACGGCCGGGCCTCCCCACGCTGCCGCGACGCGATTTCGACATGTGGGGCCTTGGCGCTTCGCGGCCGCTTATTGACAACACGCTGCGACGCAAGGCGAGGGCGGTCGCCAATATCAACCTGCGCTCCGAATGCCGCGTCCTGGAGATCGTGCCGACCTCGGACCGCTCCGGCGTCAAGGGCGTCAGGTTCGAGAATTTGTCCGGCCAGGTGGAGGAGCTCGATGCCGACCTCGTCGTCGACGCGTCGGGTCGCGGTGCATTGACGCTGGCCTTCTTCGATGCGATCGGCCGGCAGCGGCCGGCGATCACGGAGGTCGGTATCGATATCAGCTACGCGACGGCGATCGTGGAGGCGCCTGCCGTTCCGCCGACTGATTGGAAGGCGGTGGCGACGCTGCCGAACCCGCCTGAGACCCTGCTTCACGCCGTCGTTCTGCCGGCAGAGGGCAATCGCTGGTATGCCTTGATCGCCGATCATGGCCGGCCTTCACAGCTGCGGGACTGGCCGGGCTTCCTGCAGGAGCTGCGACGGTTGCACACGTCGACCATGTATGACGTGCTGCGTCGCCTGCCACCGCCCGAGAACATCCGGCATTACGGCTTCCCCGCAAGCTTCTGGCGTCACTTCGAGCAGCTGCCTGATTTGCCGCGCGGCATATTGCCGATCGCGGACGCGATTTGCCGCTTCAATCCGATCTATGGCCAGGGCATGTCTTCGGCTGCCGGCCAGGCACGGCTCCTGCAGCGTATTCTTGACAGGGTGGCGGGTGTACCGGATCCCGTGGCAGCGGCCCAGGCGGGATTCATGGCGGAGATTGGCTCGGTGCTGCAGACGCCCTGGATCATGTCGACAAGCGCCGATCTTGCTTTCCCCGGGACGCGCGGCGAAAGGCCGGAGGGCTTCGAGGAAGGCAGGCAGTTCGAGACGGCAGCCTTCCAGGCCGCCGCGGTCGATCCTGTCGTCCATTGCACCTTGCTGGAAGTCAGCCAGTTGCTGAAGCCGATCGACGTCCTCCATGCACCGGAAATGAAGCAGCGCATCGAAGCTGCTGCCGTCAAGATGTCGGCCTGACGCCCCAAGGACTGGTTGGTCGATGTTGCCGAAGCGACAAGCTCTCTTGCGGCGAGGTGCCGCAAGAGAGCTTCCGCTCAAACCTGGATGCCGACGTGCTACCGGTTGACGGTATTCGCCGCCGTCTGACCGAAAAGAATTTTCTTCGCTTCTTCAGACATGGATGGTTGGCTGTTGATCTCCTTGGCCCGATCATAGGCGCGGGTCGTTCCCGGCCGCGCCTGGATCGCCTCGAACCAGCGCTTGAGGTGCGGGAAGTCTTCAAGCTTCTGGCCCTGGCGTTCATAGGGCACGATCCAGGGATAGCAGGCCATATCGGCAATGGAATAATCGCCGGCGACAAAGGGACGGTCGGCGAGCCGTTTGTCCAGCACGCCATAGAGCCGGTTGGTTTCGTTCACATAGCGGTTGATGGCATAGGGGATCTTCTCCGGCGCATAGGCGGAGAAATGGTGGTTCTGTCCGGCCATGGGACCGAGGCCACCCATCTGCCAGAACAGCCATTGCAACGCATCGTTGCGGCCGCGCAGATCCTTGGCGAGGAATTTGCCGGTCTTGTCGGCCAGATACAGCAGAATGGCGCCGGATTCGAAAATGCTGATCGGCGCTCCGCCATCGGCCGGCTGCTGATCGACGATCGCCGGCATGCGATTGTTGGGGGCGATCTTCAGGAAGTCCGGTTTGAACTGATCACCGGCACCGATATTGACCGGAATGATCCGATACGGAACTCCGGCCTCTTCCAGGAACATGGTGATCTTATGGCCGTTCGGTGTCGTCCAATAATAAAGGTCGATCATGCGGCGAAATCCTTGCGTGATGGATTGCCCGAACAGAGAAGTCCCGGCAGGAGAGTTGACGTCAGGTGCGCCCGAAGCGGTGGGGAGCAAGCGCGGGGAAGCATCCGCGGTCTCGGGCGCTCTGTCGCGATCATGTCGCGATAGCTGCTTGGCGAAAAGTGCCTTTTTTACCGGGAATCGCGAACAATCCATGCGTGCCGGCGATAGCGGCGCAGAGACCCTGTGTTAAATATGGCTAATTGCCGTTCTTCGACGCGTCAGGGTTGCTTCAAGCGTTTGTCGAAGATCTTGAAGGCGGCTTCATCGCCGTCGAAGATCATCGCCTTGACCAGCAGGCAGCCATTGAGATCCGACAGCTCCCGCGCCACGGCATAATACCTGTCACCGCGCCAGGTCATGGTGATTTCGCGCTCGGGCCAGGTCATGACGCGATTGTAGCTGCCGGTGCCGTAGCTGGCCGACAGCTGGGTCACCGCTGCGTTGAAGCTTGCATCGCAATGCGCAAACGAATTGGGATGTGGTTGATAGCTGCCGAGGTGGAAGTCGTAGGAGATGTAGCGAAGGCGGTCCTGTTCAAACAACAGGTTGACCATGCGATTGCTCTGCTGGGCAACCAGGATATGCCAGAGACCTTCGTCGGTATCGACGGCGATCTTGCTTTCCACTTGCTGCAGTTGCTGCCGTGCCGTTGCCAGCGACGCCCCGATCTCTATCTCGCCGCCCCAGGCGGCCGAGCCGGCGGTGAGCGCGGTGCAAACAAGCACCGACATCGCCAGCATCGATCGCCGCGCCGGTCCGACCGGCCGGAAATACCTTGCGATGCGATGATGAGGCAGCGATCCCTCCTCGGGCAGTCGTCAAGTTGCGCGCTCGAAAGCCTCGGCGAAGAAACGTTCCATAGTGGTCAAGAGTTGCATGCGGTTGCCGGCCTTGTAGATGCCATGCCCCTCGTCGCAGAACAGCAGGTCCTCATAGGCGATTCCGGCCCGCTGCAGGTCGCGGAAGGCGGCCCAGGCATTTTGCGGCGACACATTGGTGTCGCGCAAACCCTGGACGATCAGCAGGCGCCCCTTGATTTGATCCAGAAAATTCGCCGGCGACGCCTGATAATAACGGTCCGGCAGCTCGCCCGGCGTGCCGCCCATCATCTCTTCGCTATAGGCCCGGCCATGCGGCATGCCGGTTTCGTCGTAATCGATGGTGAGGTGATACATGCCGCAGATCGGCATGGCGGCATTGATCAGATCGGCAAACTTGGTGATGCCGTACCAGGAGCTGTAGCCGCCATAGGAGGTGCCGACCATGCCGATGCGGCCCGGCTCGGCGAGCCCGTCGGCAATCAGATGCTCGATACCGGCTCGGATATCGATCTGCTCGGCACCACCCCAGCCTTGTTTCTTGATGGCTTCGCGAAAGGCGCGGCCATAGCCGGTCGAGCCGCGGTAATTCGGGTCAAGCACGGTGAAGCCTTGGCCGACCAGGAACTGGATAATGGGGTTGACCCAGTTCTCGCTATGCCAGGTGGGACCGCCATGAATGTAGGCGATCAGCCCGCGGCTTTTGCCGCGTGGCCGGTAGAGCCAGCCCTGAATGAGGAGGCCGTCAGGCGCTTCCCAGCGATAGCGCGCCGCCGGTACGAAGTCGCTGCCGGTCAAGCCATTCGCCGGTTTTGCCAGCTGATCGGCGGAACGGCTGAGGTCTGTACGGCGCCCGCTGACGAGATCGACGCGCAGATAATCATGTACTTCGCGCGAGCAATAGCGCTCCATCACCCAGGAGCCGTCGGGCAGCTCCGCGATCGGCAGCAGGCTGGCGGCTTCCTCTGCGAAGATGACTTCCGCCCCGGTGGTGATATCGAGCCGCGTGGCGCGCAAGATGCCTTGATCGAAGCCGATGATCGCCGCGTATCTCCCGTCATGACCGGCGACCACGCTCTCGATATCGCGTGCCGCATCGTCGACCAGCCAGGTCATGCTGGCGCTTGAAAGATCGTAGGTGCCAACACGGTGATGGCTTTCGGTCTCGCTGAGCACCAGAAGCCGATCATCGGTCAGCCACTGGGCGCGCGTTTTCATACGATCGCCGAAATTCAGAATCTCTCGATCATGTCGCTCTGCGTCGGTCTGTCCATCGAGGTCGATCAGCCAGACTTGGCTGCCCCCAGGATGAAGGTCATGCCGATGGTACAGCAGATGCCGACCGTCGGGGCTGAGGCGCGGTCCTGCTTCATCGAGCGACGCTCCGTGAGCGAGGCTCATGATCTCGTTGCTTTCGAGATCATGAGCAAAGACATGCTGGCCCTCGATCGCCTTACCGGTTGCCGGGTCCATGCTGGCCGCATAGTAAAGCGTCTTGCCGTCCGGTGAGAAGCAACCGCCGAAGACATAATAATCATCCTGCAGGGCTGTCACCGGGCAAGGCGCAGCAGGCGCTGTCAGGTGGTTTTCCTTGCCACGGCCCGGCAGCTTGGCGAGGAACAGGCGATCGCGCTCGCTGGAGCCGATCGATTGCGCCAGGACGATCTGCGTCCCGTCCTTGGAAAAGCCGCGGACGTAGAAGTGATCATTGCCATCGGTAAGGCGGAAGGGCGGTTGCGTGCCGTCCGTCGGTACGATCCAGACATTGCCGGTCTCGTCAGGCCCGGTCCAGGTCCAGGCAACCCAGCGACCGTCTGGCGACACAAGCGGCGCCCAGCTGATCGGGTAGCGTGCCCAGGCGGTGGCAAGATCCGCAGTCCTGCGCTGTGCTGGCGAGGCAGCATCCAAAGGCGTTGTCGGCATCTTCAATCTCAATCCACTTGAAATGCGTGAAGCCTCCCCGCGGCTTCCGGGTATCGTCTTTGACAAGCCGATCAGCGGGATGCGGAGAGATTATTCTAAAACCTGAAGGCCTTGAACGAAATCATAAATCGATCAGCCTCAAGGCGCGTCGCTACCATATATGGGAGATCACGGCAATTATTGCAGCTCCATGGCAGCCCAAGCTGAATCAGGTGTGGTGACAGGCGACCAGATGAGTGGCACCGGGAACTGCTGCACCGGCAGCTGCGATGCCGTGATCCCGCAGTTCCGGCGGCGTCGTGTGGCAGATCTCCGTGGCTTTTGGGCAACGGGTACAGAAGCGGCAACCGGCAGGCGGATTGACCGGCGAGGGGAGGTCGCCCTGCAGCACGATACGCTGTCTTTGCCGTTCCAGTTTCGGGTCCGGCAGCGGGATGGCTGAAATCAAAGCCTGTGAATAAGGATGCAGGGGGCGGCGATAGAAGCTGTCGCGATCGGCGATCTCCATCACCTTGCCGAGATAGAGGACCAGGATGCGATGGCTGATATGCCGCACGACGCTGAGATTGTGCGAAATGAACAGCAGGGAGAGGCCGTGCTCGCGCTGCAGCCGCATCAGCAGATTGATCACCTGCGCCTGGATCGAGACATCGAGGGCCGAGACGGGCTCGTCGCAAACGATCAGCTTCGGCTTCAGGATCATGGCGCGGGCGATGCCGATGCGCTGGCATTGGCCGCCGGAGAATTCATGGGGGTAACGGTTCATCATCTCCGGGGCGAGGCCGACTTGCTGCATGACCTCGATCACGCGGCGCCGCAATTCCGCTTTCCTGATCTCGGGATGGAAGGTCTTCAGCGGCTTGCTGATGATCTTGCCGACCGTCATGCGAGGATCGAGCGAGGCGAGCGGGTCCTGGAAGATGATCTGCATATTTCGGCGCTGTTCACGCAGCTGCCTGGCATCGAGGCCGAGGAAGTCACGCCCCATCCAGGCAACCTGACCGCCGCTCGGCTCGATCAGCCGCAGAATAGCCCGGCCCAGGGTTGACTTGCCGCAGCCGGATTCGCCCACGATACCCAGTGTCTCTCCGGGTTTCAGATCGAAGGAAACGCCATCCACGGCCCGCAGTGTGACAGCATGCGACAAGATGCCGTGGCGCAGTGGGAAATGAACGCTGAGATCGCGGACCGAAAGCAGCGCGTCACCCTGTGGCTGGCCGGTGGGCAAATCGCGCGATGACATGGCGCCGGTCATGACGGCACCCGGTGGCAGGCGACCAGATGCGGCTGCAAAAGCTGTTCGCTGTCCCGCACGGCAATCAGCGGCGGCTGTTCGCTGCAACAGCGCGGCTCACGCCAGCTACAGCGCGGCTCGAAGGGGCAGCCCGGCATCGGCGTTCCCATCAGGCGCGGCTGGCCGGGAATGGTGGGCAATTCCTCATCCATGCCGGTATCGAGCCGCGGCGTCGAGGCGATGAGCCCCACGGTATAGGGATGACGCGGCGCTTCGAAGAGCGTATCGATGGCGGCACTCTCCATGACCCGGCCGCCATAGAGCACCGTGACACGGTCGCAGAGCCGCGAGACCACGCCCAGATCATGCGTGACGATGGCAATGGTCGTTCCCATGTCCCGTGCCAGATCGACCAGCAGTTCGAGGATCTGCGCCTGCACCGTGACATCAAGCGCCGTGGTCGGTTCGTCGGCGAGCAACAAGGCCGGCTTGCAGAGCAGGGCCATGGCGATCATCACCCGCTGGCGCATGCCGCCGGAGAATTCGTGCGGATAGAGATCGATGCGGCGCGCGGCGTCAGGAATATGCACGCGTTCCAGCATGTCGATGGCGCGCTGCCGTGCCGCGCCCTTGCCCAGGCCCTGGTGGGCGATCAGCACTTCCATCAACTGGTCGCTGACCCGCAGATAGGGGTTGAGTGAGGTCATC
Organism: Dongiaceae bacterium; assembly: GCA_035539215.1. Taxonomy (GTDB): domain Bacteria; phylum Pseudomonadota; class Alphaproteobacteria; order Dongiales; family Dongiaceae; genus Dongia_B. The sequence continues at coordinate 25,645 of DATLIX010000169.1, forward strand.
GGGTCCTGGAAGATCATCGACAGAGCGGAACCGCGAATCCTGTCGAGCTTTGCCGGCGATGTGCCAACCATCTCCTGGTTCTGGAAACGGATCGATCCGCTCACCCGGCCGTTATTGGCGGTGAGACCCATGGCGGCGAGCAGGATCTGGCTCTTGCCGGAGCCGGATTCTCCCACGATGCCCATAATCTCGCCGGCGCGCAGGTCGAGGTCGACCCGGTCGACCGCCGTCTTCCAGCCGTCCGCCAGTTTGAACTCGATGCTGAGATTGCGGATCGACAGGATGGTTTCGCTTCCGCTCATGCGTTCGGCCTATCGCTCATTGGGGTCAAAGGCATCGCGCAGACCGTCGGTGATGTAGTTGAGGCAAAACAGCACCGTTGCCAGGAAGGCGCCGGGCAGCAGCAGCACCCGGATATCGGTTTCGATCTTGGTGTAGCCGTCATTGATCAGATTGCCCCAGCTGGCATAGGGCGCCTGGACGCCGAGCCCGACGAAGCTGAGGAAGGATTCTGTTGAGATGACTTCCAATACCAGCAGGCTGGAATAGACGATAACGACATTGAGGCTGTTGGGCGCGATATGCTGCCAGATGATCTGCCAGTTGCTCATGCCGCCGGCGCGCGCGGCCTCGATGAATTCACGGTGGCGCAGACTGACCGCCTGGCCGCGGGCGATCACCGCCGGAGTCAGCCAGAGGGCCACGACGACGGCGATGAAGAGCGAGAGATTGCTGCGGCCGAGCACGACGTTGATGACGATCACCAGCATGACATAGGGCAGGCTGAGCAGGACATCGACCATGCGCATCATGACCTGATCGGCGCGCCCGCCGAGATAGCCGGCGGTGGCGCCATAAACCACACTGATCGCGACCGAGACGATGGCGCCGAAAAAGCCGAGACCGAGCGATACCTGTCCGCCATCCAAGACACGCAGCAAAAGATCCCGGCCGAGATCGTCGGTGCCGAAAAGGTGGATCGAGGTGAAATCCACAGGTGCTGAAAGATTGTCGAAATCCGCGTCTTCCGGTCCGAAGGGATAGAACAGCGGCGCAATATAGCAGGCGAGGGTGATCAGGCTGAGGATGACGAGGCTGGCGATCGCCAGTTTGTTGGCGCTGAAGCGCCGCAACGACGCCCGAAACGGCGAGATGCCGACCGGCAGCTCATCCGGTAGGGAGAGCGGCTGCCCGCCCGGCAATGACGAGCCCCCCGACGATGACGGACGTATTGTCACGTCACTCATACGACACCTTCGGATCAATCAGGCCGCGGGCGATATCCGAGATCATATTGCCGAGAACGACGACGGTTCCGTAAAAAAGCGTGACGCCCATGACCAGCGAATAGTCGCGGTCCTGTGCGGCGGTGATGAAATAGCGACCGATCCCGGGAATCTGGAAAATCTGCTCGATGGCGATCGACCCGGTGATGGTGACGGCCGTGGCCGGCCCCAGATAGGCGACGACCGGGAGCAGGGCGCCTCTCAGCGCATGTTTGAAGATCGTCTTTCTTTCGCCGATCCCTTTGGCCCGCGCGGTGCGGACGTAATTGGTGCGAATGGTTTCGATCATGCTGCCCCGCATCAGCCGCGAGACATAGGCGATGTTCGGCAAGGTGAGAACGGCGATCGGCAGGATCTTGAAGGAGAGCGAACCGTCCCAGCCGGCAACCGGCAACCAATGCAGATCAAGCCCGAAAGCGATCTGCAGGACGGGGCCGATGACGAAGATAGGAATAGCAAGACCGACCATGGCAAGGGCGCCGGCGCCGTAGTCGATCATGCCATTGCGCCGCAAGGCGCCGGCGATGCCGAGCGCGATGCCGATCAAGGTCGAGAAGACCATGGCCCAAACGCCGATTTCGAGGGACACCGGGAAGCTGTTGAGGATGAGTTCGCCGACCGTGGAGTCACGATATTTGACCGAGGGGCCGAAATCGAAATGCAGCAGGTTCCAGAGATAGCGGAGATACTGGGCCGGTATGGATTCATCGAGGTGGTAGGCGCGGTTCAGCGCGGCCAGGGCTTCCGGCGTCAGCCGCCGGTTATCGGAGAAGGGCCCGCCGGGCGCGACGCGGAGAATGAAGAACGTGATCGTCGCGAGTGCAAAGAGTGTCGGCACACCGCCAAATACACGTCGAAAGATATAGCGCCACATATCGCTGGGATCCGTCGTTGCCGCCCTCGAAGCCGCTCGCGGCCTCGAGGGCGTGGCTCGCTGGCTATTGCGTTTCGACGGTGAGGAAGCGGCTCGGCACCACGTCCCCGGGGCTATCGGCCCAGCCCTTGACGGTCTTGCGCACCAGGTGGCGATTGGGCTCCGTCAAATTGGGCGTGAGATAGTAGCTGTCGAGAATCAGCTGCTCGGCCTGGGCCAGGACCTTGTAGCGCGCCGCGGTATCGGTGAGCAGCATCGCCTTGTCCCAGAGGTCTTCGTATTCCTTGCTCTGCCAGTTATAGCCGGCTTCGGCACGGGGATCCATGTAGGCAAGATAGGGTTCCGGGCCAACGAAATCGCCGACCAGATCATCGGCATAGGCTTCCCAGGTGCCGGCGGTGAAGGTGTTGTTCCAAGCTTCCCGGTCGACGGCATTGACCTTGGCATCGACGCCGAGAACCTGCTTCCACATGACGGCGATGACCTCGGCGCGCTTCTTCTCCGAAGCCTTGCTCTGCGCCGTGATGCTGAGGGTCAGTTTCTTGTTCGGGCCGAAGCCGGCTTCGGCATAGAGCTTCTTCGCGGCGGCGAGGCGATCCGCCTTCGGCATGTCGCATTCGACGGGCTTTGGCGAGGGATAATGCGGGATCGGAATGGTGAAGCTGCAGGAGGCCACGTCGCCACCTTTGACCACCTTGATGAGCGCATCGCGATCGATCGCATAGGCCAGGGCCTGGCGCAGCTTGATATTGTCAAAGGGCGGTTTCTTCAGGTTGAAATCGAGGTAATAGGTGCTGAGGCCGGGACCGACATGCAGCTCATCCGGATTCGATTTCTTGAGTGCGTCCAGCTGATCGGTCGGCACATCATAAGTGATGTCGAGCGCGCCGGATTTGTAAAGCTTGAGCGCCGTGTTTTCGTCTTCCGTTACCTTGTAGACGACCTTGTCGATCTTGACATTGGCGGCGTCATGGAAGTTCGGGTTCTTGACCAGAACCGCCTGCGACTGGGCGTTGTTTTCGGTCAGCTTATAGGCGCCGTTGGTGACGATGTTCTCGGGCTTGACGAAGTCCTTGCCGTATTTGTCCAGGCTCGGCTTGTGCAGCGGCGGGCAGTAGAAGGAATAGAAATAGTTCAACGCATAAGGCGCCGGCTTGTCGAGTTTGACCACGACGGTCTTGTCATCTGGGGCGGAGACGCCAACCGATTTCGGATCCTTGTTCTTGCCGGCCATGAAATCGGCGGCGCCGGTCACGGAAAGCGTGCTGGAGAAGATGTAGTTCTTCTGCGACGCGGTGGCGGGATCAAGGATGCGGATGACGCTGTTGACGAAATCCTGGGCGACCAGCGGATCGCCATTGGACCATTTGAGGCCGTCGCGCAGATGGAAAGTGTAGGTCAGTCCGTCGGGGCTGAGATCCCAGCTTTGCGCCGCGCCGGGAATGATGTTGCCGGCGGCGTCATAAGCGGTCAGGCCCTCGTAGAGGTCCTCCTCGATCCAGCCTTCGTAAACCAGAAAGTTCACCTGCGGATCGAGTGAACTGATCGTCGTGCCGATATTGCGGTTGAGGACCGTCTCCGCCGAGGCCGCGGAGGCCGTCAGCGCAAAGGCGGAAAACAACGCCGTGGTCACGACCGCCGAAAGGGCGGTCCCCTTCAAAATCGCCATGCATTCCTCCCATGCGGTACCGTTTACGGCACCTGATTGCAGCCTTTCTTCCTGAAAGGCTCTCATTTATCGCCCCGAAAGACGGGGCGAAGCCGCAGCGTCAGCTCTGCCAGCTGGAACGATCCGGTTGCGATTTAACGCCGCAGGATGAGTCGCGTCCAGCCTTATTATACAGATGTGATATTTCTTTCAAACCTGTATACAGCGAATTCATCTAGCCAAAATTCCCGGCCGAGAGCAACCGCCATTTCCGTTGCCGCAGCGAGGAAAGAGAGAGTTTGCCCGCAACCAAGCAGGAGGCCGGGGGCGATATACGAGGATGGCGAACGGGAGGTGCCTTAGGATCAGGCCGGTTATTGCGGCTTGATCCGATAGATGCTGACGGTCCAGCGCATCTCTTTGAGGAAATCCTGATAGGGCAATTGATATTGCCCGGTATCAAGTTGCTTGCCGCCGGCGTCGATGTAGGGATTGGCTCCCACCGCGTAAGAGCGCGGATCGTTGACGATCACCTGTAGACCGTCAGCAGTGCCTTGATAGCCGACGATCAGGGCGACTTCCTTGGTATCCTTGTCGGCGTCGCTCATTTTCGGCGGTTCGATGGCGACAACGATCGGCCGCTCGAATTCCAGCTCATGGATCAGCTCGTCGGGCGGCAGAACCTTGCCCTGCTGGAAGGCCATGTTGCGGGGATCTTCGTCGAAGAACTTGTAGGCATAGGTAAGATAATCCGCGATCACCTTCTGCGTGGCCTGCAACGCGGTCATCTTGGCCGGTGCCGCGCAATCTTCCGACATGCGCTGGCCGGTCAGAAAATTGGCGATGCCGCATTGATAGTCGTCATTGGGGCCGGTATTGGGTGCGGAATAGTAACGCATCACCATCTCGCCGACGGCCGCCCAGGAGCGGCCAGGCTGGCTTTCGATCACCGGATCGACATTGAGGGTGATATCGGCTTTGGCCGTCGCGGCAAAGGACAGTGTGCCAAGGCCGAGGGCAAAAGTGGTCGTCAGCCCGGCCAGCCAAAGACGGACTTGGCGGCGGCTCAGACCCTGATCGCCGGCCTTTCCGTCAATGCATCTTACGTGAACAGGACGGTGAATTGGACGGCCGGACATGCATTACCCCCGCTTATCGTCGTTTTTGCGCGATCTGACGGCATGCTGCCTTAACCTCCGGCGGGTCGCAAGGCCTTCCGGCAATCCGCCGGTTGACATTCGGCTGCCCGATCCCGCATGCATGAACCCGGTTTAAATCCCGGCAGTTCCGTTGGTCACAGTTTTGTGGCCCGAGACGCGATAGCCGACCCAGTACGGAGATTCTATGTCGATTAACAAACTTCTGAAGCAGCTCGGCCTTGATGGGAAGACGCTGTCCAATGGCGATTTGATCGCCCGTTCGCCGATCGACGGCAGCGTTCTGGCCAAAATAAAGACCGATAGCAAGGCGGCAACCGAGAAGAAGATCACCCGCGCCGATGAAGCCTTCAAGGCCTGGCGCGCGGTGCCGGCGCCGCAGCGCGGCGAATTGATCCGGCTCTTCGGCGAGGAATTGCGCGCGCATAAGGCGGAACTTGGGGCTCTGGTTTCCCATGAGGTCGGGAAGATCCTGCAGGAAGGCCTCGGCGAAGTGCAGGAAATGATCGATATCTGCGACTTTGCGGTCGGCCTGTCGCGCCAGCTCTACGGCCTCACCATCGCCTCGGAACGCCCCGGCCATCGCATGATGGAGACCTGGCATCCGCTCGGCGTCGTCGGTGTCATCAGCGCCTTCAATTTTCCGGTCGCGGTCTGGTCCTGGAACACGGCCCTTGCCATTGTCTGCGGTAACAGCGTGGTCTGGAAGCCGTCGGAAAAGAACCCCCTGACGGCGCTCGCCTGCCAGCAGATTTTCGAGAAGGCGGCGAAGAAGTTCGGGGCGGCACCCAAGGGGCTGCTGGAAGTCATTATCGGCGGCCGCGAGATCGGTGAGGCCGTGGTCGATGACAAGCGCGTGGCCCTGGTCAGCGCCACCGGTTCCACCCGCATGGGCCGCGAAGTGGGTCCGCGCGTCGCCGCCCGTTTCGGCCGTTCACTGCTGGAACTCGGCGGCAACAACGCCATGATCGTCTGCCCGAGCGCCGATCTGGAACTGGCGGTGCGCGCCATCACCTTCTCAGCGGTCGGCACGGCCGGCCAGCGCTGCACCAGCCTGCGCCGCGTCATCGTCCATGAAAGCGTCCGTGACAAGCTGCTGCCGCGCCTGAAGAAGATCTACGGCAACCTGCCGATCGGCAACCCGCTGGATGCCAAGACTCTGGTCGGTCCGCTGATCGACGAAGCTTCGTTCAACCGCATGCAGGCGGCCTTGAAGGCGGCGAAGGCGCAGGGTGGGAAGATCACCGGCGGCGAGCGCGTGAAGGTGAAGGGCGCCGCCGACGGCTTCTACGTCCAGCCCGCCATCGTCGAGATGCCGGGCCAGACCGAGGTGGTGAAGGAAGAGACCTTCGCGCCCATCCTCTATGTGCTGTCCTATAAGAAGTTCGAGGACGCGATCGCGCTGCAGAATGATGTGCCGCAGGGCTTGTCTTCGTGCATCTTTACGCAGGACCTGCGCGAAGCGGAATTCTTCCTTTCCGCCCAGGGCAGCGATTGCGGCATCGCCAATGTCAATATCGGCCCCTCGGGTGCCGAGATCGGCGGCGCCTTCGGCGGCGAGAAGGAAACCGGCGGCGGCCGCGAATCCGGTTCCGACGCTTGGCGCGCTTATATGCGCCGCGCCACCAATACCATCAACTATTCGGACAAGCTGCCGCTGGCCCAGGGCATCAAGTTCGACGTCGGTTGAGCAAGCGACTATCCGGTAATCGGCGAGCGGCACCCCTCCGGGTGCCGCTTTGCTTTTATGCGGGATATTCAGAAACGCAAGGCCAGCGCTGCGAGCGCCGCCAGCAAGGCCGGCGGCATCACCAGCATGCCGAGCTTCAGGAACGCCCAGGCGCTGATGGTTTCGCCGTCACGGCGCAGGGCGATCAGCCAGATGATGGTTGCCAGCGAGCCGGTGATCGAGAGATTGGGGCCAAGATCGACACCGATCAGCACCGCGCCGATGACATGATGCGGTGCCTGTGCCGCCGCCATGGTCGAACTGGCGATCAGTCCGGCCGGCAGATTGTTCATCAGGTTGCAGATGACGGCAATGACGGCACCGGCACCACTGGCGGTCCAGCCGACCGAGCGCTCCGTCTGCATTCGCAGGAAGGCTGCAAGCTGGTCGATCAGGCCGACATGTTGCAGGGCTTCGACCAGGACGAACAGACCCGCGACCAGCGGGATGACGCTCCACGGCACGCCGCGCAGCAATGGCCAGGGCGATTGGCGGTTGCCGATCAGGACGAAAGCCGCTGTGAGTGCACCAGTGATAAATGTTGGCAGGCCGAGCTGCCAACCGAACGCAGAAGCACAGAGGAGAACGAGTGCCGTGGCGATCAGGCCGTAACCGGTCAGACGCCCGCCACGCGACAATGTGGTCGCCGGCGGCGTTTTCTGCAGCGGCGCGCTGATGTCGCCGGCTAGGCGCAGGCGCAAAACCAGATAGGTCGCCACGATGGCGGCGATGGAGGGCAGCGTGAATTGTACTAGCCAGTCAGCCAGAGGCGGCATTGCACGGCCGTAGATGACAAGATTGGCCGGATTGGAAATCGGCAGGACGAAGCTCGCCGCATTGGCGACGAAGGCACAGAGCAGCAGATAGGGCAGGGGCTTCGCACCCGCCGCACGCGCCGCGGCATAGACGGCGGGCGTCAGCACGACAGCCGTGGCATCATTGGAGAGAAAGACGGTGACGATGACGCCGACACCATAGACCAGCAGCAGCAATCGCGCGCCGGATCCCTTGGCCTGGACGACGGCGAAACCTGCCAGCCAGTCGAACAACCCTTCCTGCCGCGCGAGTTCGGCGAGCAGCATCATGCCGATCAAAAAGAGATAGACGTCGACGCCACGGAGGATACCGCTCCAGGCCTCGCCGAGCGGCAGCAAACCGAGAACCACGAGCAGCACCGCGCCGGCAACGGCCCAGATCGCTTCGGGCAGGCGCCAGGGTCGCAGGACGACGCCACCCGTTGCCAATGCGGCGATGGCATAGGTCGTCACATCAGCCGTCAATCCATACCTCTTGCTATGTTCGTTCTGGCGGGGAGGCGCGCTGATATCGATTCAGCCGCTGGCGCGCCTACTATAGTCAGCCTGCATCGGCAGGCCAGAGGCGAATGGCATAACGGGCCGATACCGGCGATCGGTAGCATCAACTGACGGTGAGTGGGAACGGTCCGCCGAGAACCGGCGCGCGAGCGGTTAGTCCTGTTCCTGGTCTTTGATCCGGATATGGGTATAGACCATGATCATATTGACCAGATCGTCATCGTCGGAGAGCGGCAGGAAGACGATATCGTCATGGGCGGTGCGCCCGTTCGGTGTCTGATAGGGGGCGTTCCAGAAGAACGGCGCCTTGGTCGTCGCGACATGCTCATAGCGACTCACAGCCTGTTCGGCCTCGGGCGCGAAAAAAGCTTCGGCAACGGATTTGCCCGTGGGATCGCGTCGCCGCTGTGCAACCTCGCCGGTGCCAACCAGCCGGTAAACAAAGTGCGGCTGTTGCGGCAGCACATCGATCAACATCAGATGCGGCAACCAGCTTTTCATATCCAGGGGATCGATATCGCGCCGGCTCGGCATGGTCCGGCCATTTCGCTTTCCATCCCAATAGCGATAGATCGCCTTTACCGAGTCATGGCAAAGCGACAAAAACGGTGGATCAGCTAGATCTTCGTATCCCGGTGTCCGGTGTTGCATCATAGCCCCCCGGCAGCAACAGCGGCCGATGGTATAACTGGGATTTGAGTCGCAGGAAAGACTAAGTTGAACCCCATCTGAATATATTTTCCAAAGGGCGCGGAAGACGAGACGGTGGTGTCGCGGCCGTCTCTGCGCTGCTGCGGAGGGGCTTGTAAATTTGATCTATCGGTCAATGATCGCTGTAGCGTGAAATGCAAAAACGCAAAAGGGGATGCCGGTGGCATCCCCTTTTCATGCGAAGTAGGCCTTCGCATCTTGAAACCGCTTTCGGTCAAGCCTTCCAATCCGGAGGCCTGGGTCAATCTCAGCCCTTGTTCGGCAGGAAGGTGCTGATATCGAAGCCACCGGGCAGGCGGCCACCGTGGTTGTGATCTTGATCCTCGTGATGCTGCTGATCCTCTTCCGCCGGCAGCGGGTCGAGGGTCGCCGGCTTGCCGGCAGCCTTACGCGCCTTGATGATGGCTGCGTTGAGGTCGGTCTGCGAACAGAGGCCGAGCAGGACCGGATCGCGCGGACGCAGGTTGGCTGAATTCCAGTGGCTGCGGTCACGCACGGCTGCAATGGTCTGCTTCGTGGTGCCGATCAGCCGCGAAATCTGCGCGTCGCTCAGCTCGGGATGATGACGAACCAGCCAGGCGACCGCGTCCGGCTTGTCCTGACGCTTGGAGATCGGCGTATAACGCGGACCTTTGGTGCGGGTCACCGGTAGGGGGATCGTCACGCGGGCGAGATTGAGCCGCGCGCTGGGATCGGCCTCGCAACGCTGCAATTCTTCCTTGGTCAACTGACCGTTGCCGGTGGGATCGAGACCCACGATACCGACGGCAACCTCGCCATCGGCGATGCCCTGCACTTCAAGCGGATGCAGATTGCAGAACGCACCGATCTGCTCGAATGTCAAAGCGGTGTTTTCGACCAGCCAAACCGCCGTCGCCTTGGGCATCAATAACTGTGCCATAAATACCTCCTTCTCGGCCGCCGGGAGCCGGGTTCGGCTCTGCCTGCGGACGGCCAAGGCCTTCCTTGACCTGTTCGATCGATAAAAATGCCGGCTCGCCGGGTCTCGCATCCCGATCGGCCGTTCGGCCGAGCCGCCGGTTCGCAACCGGGCTCGCATTCACCCGCCAATTACCATCTTTGGCGGGCTCGTGCCAAGCGAAAGTTCAATTTGACAAGATACTTAGCGGTCAATTTTTGGACCGCTGCCGGATCTTGGGACGATACCGCAATATCTGGGCATATGGGGATAATCGCTTGTTTTTAAAGCAGGAACGGGGGCAACGCCCACTTAAACGGTTCCCCCCTCCGAAGCGCGCCGGTCGATGGTCGCCCGACAGCCACGCACGACGGTCCCGATCGCCATGCGATCCGGGAGTGCTCCTGCCGGATGTCCCGCACCAGAGCGTCCTGTGCCGGGAGCGCCCGCGTGAATCAGAGCGTCAGGACGATTTTGCCGATATGGGTGCTGGTTTCCATCAGCCGGTGCGCATCGGCCACTTGAGCCAGAGGGAAGGTCTTGTAGATGAGCGGCTTGACGGTACCGGCATCGAGCAAAGGCAGCACCTTTTCCGATAAGGCGGCGGCGATGGCGGCTTTGTCGGCGACCGAACGCGGGCGCAGCGTCGAGCCGGTAATGGTCTGCCGCTTCACCATGATCTGGGCGAGATTGATCTCCGCGCTGGTTCCCTGCAGGAAGGCGATCTGGACCAGGCGGCCGTCGACGGCGAGGATCTTCAGATTGCGGTTGATATAGTCGCCGCCCACCATATCGAGAATGACGTCGATACCGGCCTTTTCCGTCAGCCGCGTGATCTCGTTGACGAAATCCTGTGTGCGATAGTTGATAGCTACATCAGCGCCGAGTGCGCGGCAGCTCTTGCATTTGTCGTCGTTGCTTGCGGTCGTGAAGACACGGGCGCCGAAGTGATGTGCAAGCTGGATGGCGGTGGTGCCGATGCCGGAAGAGCCGCCATGCACCAGGAATGTTTCCCCGGATTTGAGTTTCGCGCGGTCGAAGACGTTGGTCCAGACGGTGAAATAGGTTTCCGGAATTGCCGCGCCATGCACGACATCGTAGCCCTTTGGCAGGCGCAGGCAGTGGGGCGCCGGCGTCGCGCAATATTCCGCGTAGCCGCCGCCGGGCGTCAGCGCCATGACGGTATCGCCGTCTTTCCAGGGACCACAATCGCCCGCCGTCGCGACGATCGTTCCGGCGACTTCCAGACCCGGCAGATCCGAGGCACCTGGCGGCGGGGCGTAGTTGCCGGCGCGCTGCAGCACATCGGGCCGATTGACACCGGCCGCGGCCACCTTGATGAGAACCTCGCCGGCCTTCAATTGCGGCATCGGGCGGGTGACGGCTTTCAGCACTTCCGGCCCGCCGGGCGTAGAAATTTCAATCGCGGTCATCTGTGCGGGTAGGGTCATGAATCTGGTCCTCCTCGGAAGCGGCCGGAAGCCATATCCTCGCTTCGGCAAGCTGGCGTGATCTGATTGCGGTCATAGTCGATTCCTGGGCTTCGGTCGATTCTCTCGCGGGTTTGCCGCAGGCGAGCCGCACTTTTTTTACCGGTGCAGTCGCGGTAATCTTCCTGATAAAGGAGATTAGGAATGGACATCGACGATCTCGAGCCGCAGAAGAAGAAGCCCGTCTTGCGCAATCTCGATCCGCTGTCGATCGAGGAGTTGCAGAGCTACATCGCGGAAATGAAAGAAGAAATTGTCCGGGTGGAGGCGAAAATCGTAGCCAAGCAGGCGCATCTATCCGCTGCAGCCGGCCTGTTCAAAACGCCCTGAGTATCGTTTTTTGCACGTCCGGCTGGGTTTTCAGTCGCCGTATAAAAAACGAAACAAAAGCAAAAAAGCCAAGAAAATTAACGCTTTGTTCACGCCATGCAGGTAAATTGGCAAACAGGACGGTTCGTCCAGAGCTGTTCCTCCCTGGATCATTCCTGCGATCCAGTTTCATGCCTCCCTGTCTAACTTGCCGCCGGTTTCTCGGCGGCTTTTTTTATCTTCAGGGGCAGCCTTATCCACATGCGTTTACGACATTACCCTGTGGTGCGGCGAGGCGATGGAACGCGTCGCCGCAATTGGTGGCGGTCGTTGCGACGCAAATCTTTTGCGGCTTGACGGCCATGTCACGCGCTCGTAACTTTCACCTGCCTGAGGGCAAGTTAGACAGGTTGAGGCTATAAAAGAGAGGGCCGCCGCTGGATTATCCAGTCGAGCGGCCCTCCGTTTTTGTGGGACCGCTTCAAGGGAAGCGCAGATCGAAGAGGGCCAAATGGTGGAGCCCAAATTTCTCGGGCCGGAAACGCTGAGCCTGCATGCCGGCCAGCAGGTTGATCCTGTGACTGGCGCGCGCGCCGTGCCGATCTATCAGACGACATCATACGTCTTTGCGGATTCCGATCATGCCGCGGCGCTCTTCAATCTCGAGCGCTCCGGGCATATCTACAGTCGCATCAGCAATCCTACCGTCGCCGTATTCGAAGAACGCATCGCTTCGCTTGATAACGGTGTGGGCGCGGTTGCGACATCCAGCGGGCATGCCGCGCTCCATCTCGCTATCGCAACCCTGATGGGAGCAGGCGGGCATATCGTTGCTTCGCAGGCGCTTTATGGCGGCAGCCTCAATATGCTGCGCCTCACGCTACCGCGTTTTGGCATCACGACGACCTTCGTGCCGCCGCGCGACATTGCTGCTTTCCGTGCGGCCATCAAACCGGAGACGCGCCTCATCTTCGCCGAGACGATCGGAAATCCCGGTTTGGAAGTGCTCGATATTCCTGCCGTCGCCGCCGTCGCGCATGAGGCCGGCCTGCCGCTGCTGATCGATTCCACTTTCACACCGCCCGTGCTGCTGCGTCCGCTTGATCACGGTGCCGATATCGTCCTCCACTCGGCCACCAAATGGCTGGGCGGACATGGCCTTGCGATCGGCGGCGTATTGGTCGATGGCGGGCGCTTTGATTGGCGGCAGAACGACAAATTCCCGACCATGACGGAACCCTATGCCGGCTATCACGGCATTTCTTTTGCCGACGAATTCGGCCCAACCGCCTTCATCATGCGTGCGCGCCTGGAAGGCCTGCGCGATTTCGGCGCCTGCATGAGCCCGACCAATGCCTTCCACATCCTGCAAGGCATCGAGACTTTGCCGTTGCGCATGGCTAGGCACGTGGAAAATGCGCGTGGCGTTGCAACTTTCCTCAAAGACCATGCTGCGGTGGCCTGGGTGAACTACCCCGGTGCGGCGGACAATCCGGATCGCGCACTGGTCGAGAAGCTGATGCCGCAAGGAGCGGGATCGATGATCAGCTTCGGTGTCAAAGGCGGACGCGCGGCAGGGCGCAAGTTCGTCGATGCCTTGAGGCTCGTCTCCAATCTTGCCAATGTCGGCGATGCGAAGACCCTGGTCATCCATCCGGCCAGCACGACGCATCGGCAGCTGGACGACGCCGCCTTGCGCGCCGCCGGGATCGGCGAGGATATGATCCGCCTTTCGGTCGGCTTGGAAAGTCTCGGCGATATCCTGGATGATCTCGGCGCTGCTCTACGCGTCTCGCAGAAGGGTTGAGACGTGGCGGAGATCTCTGTTGCCGGATACGCCGTCCATGTCGCCACCGGTGGGCAGCCGCTGGACATCCATAAGCCGGCCGTTCTGCTGTTGCATGGTGCCGGTCTCGATCATTCGGTCTGGGCCTTGCAGGCGCGTTATCTCGCGCATCATGGCCATACGGTGATAGCGCCGGATCTGCCGGGGCATGGCAGATCAGCCGGCACGTCCTTGCCCTCGATCGACGAGCTGTCGCGATGGTCCTGGGCTTTGCTCGATGTGCTCGGTATCGATCGCTGCGCCGCCGCCGGCCATTCCATGGGCGCCTTGATTGCCCTTCGGATGGCGGCGACACAGCCGGCGCGTATCCGCGCGCTCTGCTTGATAGCGGCAGCGGCCGAAATGCCGGTGCATCCGGATCTTTTGGCGGCGGCGCGCGACGATCTTGGCAAGGCAAGCGAACTGATCGCCATGTGGGGTTTCGGGCCAGCCGGCCAGGTTGGCGGCAATACCATGCCCGGCCTGCAGATGCGCCTGGCAGGCGAGCGGCTGATCGAGAGCTCGGGGCCCGGCGTACTGGCGAGCGACCTCTCCGCCTGCGACGGCTATCGCAGTGGCGTAAGCGATGCGGCGGTGATCGCAGCCCCGACACGCCTGCTGCTCGGCGCGGAAGATCGCATGACGCCGCCAAGCAAGGGGCGGCAATTGGCGGCGGGAATGGGCAAGGTACCGGGCGGGGCCAGAATAACGGTTCTCGCCGGTTGCGGTCACATGATCATGGCCGAGCGACCCAATGAGGCGACCGACACGCTGTTCGCCGCATCCGCTAATGCGTAGTGCTGTGTCTGATGCATCAACGGAAACGGCCGGGCAGCTTGCGCTACCCGGCTCGTCTTCCAGATCACGTGTATCGGACGCGATCCGACTGAAGCATCAGGCCGCTTGGCTGAGGGCCTTCGCCGGCTGATTGATGGCAATCGTACGGGGCTTCATGGTTTCAGGAATCTCGCGAACGAGATCGACATGCAGCAGGCCATTCGCCAAGTTGGCGCCGGCAACGCGGATGTGATCGGCAAGGTCGAAGCGGCGCTCGAAAGCGCGGCCAGCGATGCCACGATAGAGGAAGCTGCGTTCCTTCTCTTCCTTGGCCGGCTTACCGGTAATCACCAGCGAATTCTCCTGCGCGGTCAGGGTCAGTTCGGCTTCCGAGAAGCCGGCCACTGCCATGCTGATGCGATAAGTGTCCTCGCCTGTGCGTTCGATATTGTAAGGCGGATAGGAAAGAGCCGATTCATCGACGCGCGTTGCGCTGTCAATCAGACGCGACAAGCGGTCAAAACCAACCGAAGAACGGAAGAGGGGGGTGAGGTCATAGTTGCGCATGCCACATTCTCCATTGAGCAACATGGTTGAAACATCAGAAGTCACTATCCGGTCGACTTCTCTTGAGCGTCGGCACCAACGGTCATCCGACATATGTCGAGGTGGGAAAGGGTGCGTCTTCTGTCAAGGGCCACCCCTTCCGACAGCCTGCGTTTGGTTAATCCCTGATGAACAAGCGCTGCTATTTATGGTGGCGGGGAACGAAGGTTGGGCACTCCAAATAGAGTGGCATCAAATCCCGCCGTGAGAAAGGCGGGGAGGCAAGATTCCCGCTAAATCCCGTCAAGTTTTAGCTATTCCCGGCAGCGGGATGCAGCTGTTGCAAAACTTTGTTAAGGGCTAACGCGTATTTGTGATGAAGCGCGTTTGGGATCGTCCTAGTCTTGGGGCGTTATAGCCGCGCATGCGAATACCAGTGACGAGCGGGTTGGTAAGGGCTTAATGGCTACGGTAGAATTCTTCGACCGGACGATGATGGAGACCATGGCCCTGCTGGCCGAGTCACGTCGCTATCTGATCGATCGGGCTGAAACGGAAACCAAGGCGCGCCCGGTCGACCAGGGTCTGATCACCAGCATGGAGACGATGCGGTTGGTGGCGCGGCTGACCCAGGTCTTGGCCTGGCTGCTGACGCACCGGGCGGTCCATGCCGGCGAGTTGACGCTCTGGGAAGCAACGCGGCCGGACCGCCGTCTCGGTGGGCATACGCTCTGCAATCGCAGCAATGGGGAAGATGATCCCAAGCTGCCGGAGGAATTGCGCCGTCTCCTCCAACGCAGCCTGTCGCTTTATCAGCGGATTGCCCGCCTGGATCTGCAGACCGCACGGGCGGCGGCGGAAGGAGCGCGCGGTCAGGTCAGCGGCGGGCCGAAGAAGCTCAGCTAAAAATCCCTCGCTTCGAAACGAGCGGACACCACAGGCTATCCCGGCAGCTGCGGGGTGTATTCACACCCGGTTATCGATGTCATCGGCGGGATGCCGGCCCTCTCGCGGGGCGGTCCTCGGCCGCATTTTTCAAGCCGAAAAACACAACACATCGGCGTGAGACGGCCAGGGAATCTCCCGTTGCCGCGTTAAACTCGTGGGCAACAGAACCGTGCCCGTTGTTTGGGAGTTTGACGTGTTCGCGAGAATGAAAACGCCACTGCAGGTGGCGGGCATAATTATGGCGCTGATGGCTGCGCCGACGCTGGCCTTGGCTGGCGTGTCCGGCGGCCCTTCATCACAGCCGATCGCGGCGCCGCCGGTGCCGAAGCAGATTGCCGCCGATGGCTATTGGCGCGGTCACGGCTATGGTCCTTATCCCTATCCGGGGCCGTATTGGCGGCCCTATCATCGGCCGCCTGTCGTCGTGGTGCCTGGGCCGGTCGTGGTCGCACCCGCACCGGTGATCGTTTCGCCGGCGCCCGTTTACGCTTATCCAGCGCCGGTCGTCATACCGGCCCCGGCTCCTGTCGCCAACCAGATTGTCTGTCGCGGTTCGAATAACGGCGCCATCCTGGGCGGTGCGATCGGCGGCGCGACGGGGGCGGCAATTGGCGCCACGGCATCGCATCATCATTCCTGGGAAGCGGCGACGGGCGGCGCCATCCTGGGTCTGCTTCTCGGCAGTGCTGTGGGCCATGCTGTCGATGCCGGCGATCAATATTGCACCACGCAGGCGATCGTCGCTGCACCGATCGGCCAGCCCGTCTACTGGACTAACCCGGCCTATGGCCGCCAGTACCAGATCGTGCCGATGCGGCAATACCAGGCCTGGGGCACCACCTGCCGGGATTATCAGGCCAGCGCCATGATCGACGGCCGCTGGCAGCAGATCCATGGCACCGCTTGCCTGCAGCCGGACGGCAGCTGGCAGACGGTCAGCGGCTGAGACGGGTCCGCACACTGGCCAGCCGGCATAGTGGCCGCTCAGCACGATGCTCGATCAGTATGGTGGTCGATCCGCAGGACGATAGGCAAAACGAAACAGCCGCCCGAATCGATCGGGCGGCTGTTCGATATTTCAGAACCGGCAGAGCGCCGACCGATCTTACTTCTTCAGGCCAATCCCAGCGAAGCGCTTGTTGAACTTGGCCAGCTGACCGCCGGAATCCAGCAGGCGATGCACGCCCGTCCAGGCCGGATGCGACTTCGGGTCGATATCCAGCGTCATCGTGTCACCGGGCTTGCCCCAGGTGGAGCGGGTGGTGAACTTGGTCCCGTCGGTCATCACCACGTTGATCTCGTGGTAGTCCGGATGCGTATTGGCTTTCATGGTGACAACTCCTCGAATCTCGGGCCGGTTTATAGCGAAGACGCTTCTGCGGCGCAAGTCCTTGCCGCAGCTGGGAGATTTTTAACCGATCGCGCGAGGGCGGCGGGCCTGCTGTGGCCGTTATTTATTAACTATCTGAAATAAAAAGATATTTTTCTCCGCCGGTTGCCAAACCGCGAATTCAGGCGCCGGCGGACGAGATGTCGCGCTGGCGGCGATTGCAAGGCTGGACCAAGATGTCTATGGAGAACGTCGTAAACGACCGGGCAATCACCGGCAATCAACGGACATATCGCAATGGATCAATCCGCGTTCGAGCGGCTGGCGACGGCGCTCCTGGAACGGCTATTCGACAGGATCGATGAGCGGCTGGGTGATGAGATCGACGTCGATTACGAGGCAGGTATCCTGACCCTCAAGCTTGCCGACGGGCGCACCTATCTCTTGAACAAGCATGCCCCCAACCGAGAGATCTGGCTGTCTTCGCCCTTCAGCGGTGCCTGGCATTTCGCTTATCGCGACGACGAGAAGACATGGCGTTCGACCCGCGCGGTCACCGAAGGACCTGATGAATTGAACGCGTTGCTGGAAGCGGAGCTCAATGAGCTGACCGACGGCGGCCTTGAGCTGACGAAGTAAGGAACGGCGATTATGGCCAATATCCGCGATACCAGGCAAAGCGACCGGCCGCGCTCGCGCGACCTGCGCCAACTGCTGAAGCTGCGCTCGTTCCTGATGCCTTACCGCTGGCAGATGGTTGGCGCCACCGTTGCCCTGATCGTCACGGCCGGCACGATGATGGCGCTGGGGCAGGGGCTGCGGCATCTGATTGATCGCGGTTTCGCCAATGATGATCGCCATCTGCTGGAAGCCTCGGTTCTGGTGCTGTTCGGCGTCTCGGCGCTGCTCGCGTTGGGCACCTATGCGCGCTACTACCTGGTCACCTGGGTCGGCGAGCGCGTCGTCGCCGATCTCCGGCGCGCGATCTTCGACCATCTGCTGAAGCTCGATCCCGGCTTCTTCGAGACCACGCGCACCGGCGAGGTGCTGTCCCGCATCACCACGGACACCACCTTGCTGCAGGCGGTGGTCGGCTCGTCGATCTCCGTCGCCTTGCGCAACCTGCTGCTTTTCGTCGGTGGCATGGGGCTCCTGCTGCTGACCAGTCCGAAGCTGACGGGCCTTGTTCTCCTGGTGGTGCCGATCGTTCTGGTGCCGATCCTGTTCTTCGGTCGCAAGGTGCGCGGCCTGTCGCGCCTCTCGCAGGATAAGGTGGCGGAGGTGAGTGCCGAAGCGAGCGAGGCGCTTTACGCCATCGCCACGGTCCAGGCCTTTTCCCACGAGGATCATGAGCGTCAGCGCTTCGCGGAGCATAATGAAGGCTCCTTCGATGCCTCCGTGCTGCGTATCCGCGCCCGCGCCCTGCTGACGGCCATCGTCATCCTGCTGGTCTTCGGCGCGATCAGCGCCATTCTCGGCGTAGGCGGCCTGGACGTCGTTGCCGGCCGCATGTCGGGCGGCACGCTGGCTGCTTTCATCTTCTATGCCGTGGTCGTAGCCGGCTCGGTCGGCGCGATCAGCGAAGTGATCGGCGATCTGCAGCGGGCTGCCGGTGCTATGGAGCGGATACTGGAACTGCTGGCGACGGAATCCACCATCAGTGCGCCGTCCCGCCCGGTGGCCTTGCCGGTGCCGTTGCGGGGCGCGGTCGATTTCGATGGTGTCACCTTCCACTATCCGTCGCGGCCGGATGTGGCGGCATTGGACGGTTTCTCGCTGAAGGTGGCGCCAGGTGAAACCATTGCCCTTGTCGGGCCTTCGGGTGCCGGCAAATCAACGGTCTTTCAGTTGCTGCTGCGCTTTTACGACCCGGCTTCCGGGGTCATCCGTTTCGATGACGTCGATTTGCGCGATCTCGATCCGAAAACCCTGCGTGGCGCCCTTGGGCTGGTGTCCCAGGATCCTGTGATCTTCGGGATGAATGCCTGGGAGAATATCCGGTACGGCAGGCCGGGGGCCAGCGACGCCGAGGTGCGCGCCGCCGCCGATGCCGCCCACGCCACGGAGTTCCTGGACCGGTTGCCGGAGGGTTTCAATACGCATCTGGGCGAGCGCGGTCTGCGTCTCTCCGGCGGTCAGCGCCAGCGAATTGCCATTGCCCGCGCCCTGCTGCGCAATCCGGCCCTGCTGCTGCTCGACGAAGCAACCAGCGCGCTGGATGCGGAATCCGAATTGATGGTGCAGCGGGCGCTTGACCGGATCATGGAGAACCGTAGCACCATCGTGATCGCCCATCGACTGGCCACGATTCTAAAGGCCGACCGCATCGTGGTGATGGATCAGGGCCGGATCGATGCGATCGGCACGCATCAGGAACTGATCCAGCAGGGCGGTCTCTATGCGCGGTTGGCGGCGCTCCAGTTCCAGCAGCCGAAGGCGGCCGAATAGGCGCGGCTATTCCGCCGCCGCCGGCCGGGAGGGCTGCCTGACGCGTTCGGCCGGGAAGCTCAATGTGACAAGCGTGCCCACACCTCGGCCGCTCTGAATCGTCAGCCGACCGCCGTGCAATTCCATCAGGGCCTTGCTGACAGGCAGGCCAAGGCCCGTGCCTTCAAACCGCCGCGCCAAAGCGTTATCGACCTGCGAGAACGGTTGCAGGGCGATGGCGATATCCGCCTCCGACATGCCGATGCCGTTGTCCTGGATGCAGATGCTGAAATCGCCATCGGAGTCGATTTCCAGGGTGACCGCGATCTTACCGCCATCCGGCGTGAATTTCGTTGCATTTGACAGGACGGCGAGAAGGGTCTGGCGGAGCTTGCTGCGATCGGCGAACAGGGAAGCCGGCGTTTCATCCGGCTCAAGGATGATCTGCAGCTTCTTGCTGGTGATGGTTTCCTCTTCCAGGCGAATGCAGAGGCGCGCCTCGGCCAGCGGGTCGAGAACGGTATTGTCGCAACGCTGCTGACCGGTTTCCGCCTTGGTAAAGTCGATGATCGTGTTGATGATCGCCAGCAGCTTCTTGCCGCCACGATTGATGTCGCGGGCGAAATCGGCGTATTGGCTGTTGCCAAGCGGCCCGTAGGGCTGCTGGATCAGCAGGTCGGAAAAGCCGATGATTGAATTGAGCGGTGTGCGCAGTTCATGACTGATGTTCTTCAGAAAAGCGGATTTGCTGGCGGCAGCGGCTTCCGCGCGTTCCTTGGCGGCGGTCAGCTCGGCGGCAACTTTCTGCCGCTCCGTGATGTCGCGCAAAGTGAGAACGATCCCAAGCACGCTGGGGTCTGCCGTAAGATCGATGCCGATCAGCTCGACCCACTTGATCATGCCATCCGCGGTGCGTATCGGTAATTCGCAATCGATCTTCTCGCCGCCACGCACCAGCATCAGCAGGTCGGAGAGTTCGGCCGCGCGGACCGGCTCAAAGAAATCAAGGATGCTGCGACCAAGAATGCGTTCTTGCGGATAGCCGAGAATCCGTTCGGCGGCAGGCGTCTCGTAGCTGATCCGGTTCTCCCGGTCGAGCACCAGGATGATGTCGGCACTGTTGCGCACCAGCGAGCGGTAACGCCGCTCGCTGCTCTGACGAATGGTCGTTTCGCGCACGGCGTAGTCGGCCGAGCGGCGGTCGAGCAGCGAACTGAACAGCCCGAGGCCTAGCACCAGCGTGCTGGTTGCCGTGATGACGAGCGCCAACAATGACTGATTCATGCCGCCATAAATCGGGAAGGCGCTGTCATCCATCTGCATTCTGGCGGCCGCCATGCCGGTGTAGTGCATGCCGGAAATCGCCGCTGCCATGACGAGGGCGGCGACGAGACGATGCCATGTCTTGTGCAGATTGAAGCTCAGCCATAACGCGGCGGTGGCCGCCGCGACTGCAATGACCACGGAAAACGTGAAAAGTACCGGATCGTAGGTAACCGTAGCCTGCATGGTCATCGCTGCCATGCCGGTATAGTGCATGACGGCGACACCAATACCGGCAAGTACGCCGCCCAAAGCGAGGCGCCAGCCGGCCGCGGCATTTTCGACGACGATGCGATAGCTGGCTGCCGCAGCGGAGATCGCCAGCAGCAGCGAAATGATCGTCAGATTGACGTCGTAGGTGACCCGGAGCGGCATGTGCAGCGCAAGCATGCCGATGAAATGCATCGACCAGATGCCGCCACCAAGGGCGAGCGCAGCGGCACAGAGCCAGGCCGATCGGTAGAGGCCGCGATTGGCGAGGATGCGGTCGGCAAGCTGCAGCGAGGTGAAAGAGGCCAGCAAGGCGATTAGAAGCGACAGAATGACCAGGCGCGGGTCATCATAGGTGATGAACGGGTGATCCATCGGAGCGATCGCACGTCCTAGCCGGTTGGAATATCTCTATCGGGCGGCACCGCCGGTTCAGGGCAAGGTGCGGTGTACATATGTCTATCTATCTCAATTAAGGCAGGATGGATTAAGGAAAGATTGCTTCGGCGCCGCCGGACGGTTGACGCCACCTGTTTTTATCCAGGACTGCAGCGGGCGACGTCGCGACAGGGCGAATTGGTGTCGACTTTCGCAACCGGGGGCCGTACGATCCGCCTGCAGGAGCCGATTGGGTTTCGTGCGGATCAATCCGCGCGCGATCGACCGCCAAGCCGCAGCCGCCATTGCCCCTGGCGACCGGACAGATACGTCACGGTTAACGGCATGACATCGATATGGCGGAATGAAGCAGCGGGGGCCTGCAGGCTGTGGACAACGGCCGCCCGCAAGCAGTTCGGCGGGGCGATAATCAGCAATCGGCCCGGCAGCGCAAATTGCAGATCAAGCCATCGGCCGATCCGCCGGATCAGTCCGGCGACAGATTCGCCGTCCGGGGGCGAGGAATCCGGGTCATGGATCCAGGCGGCGAGGGCTGCCGGATCTTCCTCCTGAATCGCCGCCAGGCTCTTGCCGGCCCAGCGGCCGAAATCGACCTCGCGCCAATCCGGCTCGGCGATAGCCGCGAGACCCAGCGCCTCCGCCGTCTGCCGGCTAGCCCGATCGGGGCTGCAAAAGGTTCGATCGACGCTCGGCAGTGCGGGAATCAGGGCCGCAGCTTTTACGGACTCTTGCTGCTCCAGCGGCTCATCCGCAGGAAATGTCGCATTTCGGGTCGCGGCGGTCGCGCCGCTGCTAATCAGGGTGATGCGCGTCGTCATCGTCTTCATTCTTGGGATTAAATCGGTTCGCCGTGGACATTGTGCTTGTCGCCGCGACGGTCGCGGCGTAATCATAGCACTGTTACAGCCTGAGGAAGCTGGTGCAAATCCAGCACGGTCCCGCCACTGTGACGGTCATCGGTTCAAACCGGTGCCGGAGTCAGAGCTTCAGTGTAGCCACATCTTCCAATTTCGGGACGCGAGATCCCTAAGGAGACCATGATGATGACCACGACTTTCGGTCAAACCGCCCAGCCGATTTCCATTCCCGTCCGCGAGCTGCTGCCCTGGGCAATTTTCGGCGGCCTGCTGATGATGCTTCTGATCTATTTCGTCGGCGCCGAAGAAGGGGCCACGTCCCTCATCAAGGGCATGTATGTGCATGAACTCGTGCACGACGCGCGCCACCTCCTTGGTTTCCCCTGCCACTGAGGCAGCGACACTCGGCAAGGGGTTCAAAAAATGGTTGGTAAACTCCTCCTACGGGGCATGCTCGTAGGCATCGTCGCTGGCTTGCTTGCATTCGGCTTCGCCCGGTTCTTCGGCGAGCCTTCGGTCGACCGCGCCATCGCCTTTGAGGCACAGATGGAGGCGGCAAAGGGCGAAGCGCCGGAAGAAGAACTGGTCAGTCGCGAGGTCCAGAGCGGCGCCGGGCTGCTGATCGGTACCGTGGTTTACGGCGCCGCGGTCGGCGGGCTGTTCGCGCTGGTCTTCGCCTTCGCCTATGGCCGGGTCGGTGGCTTGGGCGCCCGCGAGACGGCGGCCTTGATCGCGCTGGCGGGATTCGTCGCCGTCATCCTGGTGCCCTTTATCAAATACCCGGCCAATCCGCCCTCGGTTGGGGATCCGGAGACGATAGGCAGGCGGACGGCCTTGTATTTCATCATGATGGCGATTTCGGTCGTCGCCATGTTCAATGCCGTGGTGGTGGCGCGCAAATTGGCGCGGCGGTTCGGGTTGTGGAACGGGGCGGTTATTACCGGCCTTGCTTACATCGCCGTGATTGCCGTTGCCCAGCTGATCTTGCCGCCGGTCAATGAAGTGCCGGAAACCTTTGCGGCAGTGGTGCTTTGGCAATTCCGTCTCGGTTCGCTCGGCATCCATCTGGTCTTGTGGACCGTCCTCGGATTGGTCTTCGGCGTTTTAACCGAGCGCAGCTTTGCGGCACAGTCGCGGCTCGGCCGACGCGCCTTCGGTTGATGCCGGTCGGTATCACGGATCGCTAAAGGATAAGGCGCCGCCAGGCGCCTTATTCATTTCCGCGCAGCCACGAGCGGCATTTCACCGCTGGTCGAAGCGCATCTCGATGCGGCGGTTTTTACGATAGGCGTCTTCGTTGTCGGCCGGATCGAGCGGTGCAAATTCCGCGAAGCCTGCGGCGGCGAGATGCTCCGGCGGTATGCCCCGGCTGATCAGGAACTTGACGACGGCAACGGCGCGGGCGGTCGACAATTCCCAGTTGGAGGGGAATTGCGGGTTGGAAATCGGCCGCTTGTCGGTGAAGCCGTCGACGCGCAGCACCCAATTCAGCTCCGGCGGGATCTCATGCGCGATCAGGATCAGGGTCGTCGCCAGAACGTCTAGCTGGTCCCTGCCGGGCTGCGATACCTCCGCCGAACCGCTGTCGAACAGCACTTCAGACTGGAAGACGAAGCGATCGCCGACGATCTGGATATCTTGGCGGTTGCCGAGAACCTCGCGCAGCCGGCCGAAGAATTCCGAGCGATAGCGCGCCAGTTCCTGGACCTTGGTGGCAAGGGCGGCATTGAGGCGCTTGCCGAGCTCGGTGATCTGGACGTTCTGATCCTTGTTCTTCTGCTCGGTAATATCCAGCGCCTTGGCAATGTCCGCCAGTTGCTGGCGCAGGGCGAGAATCTGCTGGTTCAGCATCTCGACGCGGCGCTGCGCTTCGCTGGTGATCTGGTCGTTATTGGCGTTGCTGTCGTTGAGCTTTTTCTGCAGGTCGTCGCGCAGGCTCTGCAGCGCGGCGATATCGGTCAGCAACGCCTGAATCTTCTGCTTGTCGGCGTCGATCGTCTTATAGGCGTCTTCCAGCTGTTTCGCCTGGTCCTGGCTGACCGCCAGCTGCTGCTGCAGCTTGTTGCGCTCGGCGGTCAAAGCGAGCACCTGATTGTGGAGGTCGTCGCGCTCCGCCGTCGATTTGGTCAGCTCGCCGGAGAGCTGCTGGATCTGCGATTTCAGCTGCGTGTTGTTCGCCTGTTCCAGCGACAGCATGTCGGCCAGTTCCGCCAGCTGCTTGTTGAGCTTGGCGAGCGCCTCATCCTTGCCGGTCAGGATCTGGCTGAGGAACAACTGGCCGATGACGAAGATCATCAGCACGAAGACGATCACCATCAGCAGATTGGACAGCACGTCCACATAGCCGGGCCAGACTTCGACTTGGCGGCCGCGCCGGTTGCGAACGGCCATGGCTCAGACCCTCACGACCGGTGGTCCCCGCCACCGCTGGCGGCAGCGGCGATGGTGCGGGCCAGCAGCTTGATCTCGCTGCGCAGTTCCTGGACCGACTGGTTGCGGCCATGGCTGACTTCCTGCAGCACATGCGAAAGCTGGGTGTCAATATTGCGCAGATGCGCCCGGCTCTGGGTGTCGATGCCGAGGCCACCGCTTTGCGCCACGTCGATCAGCTTGGTCAGCACGGTCCGGATATCGCCTTGGGAATCGGCCAGATGCTGGCTCATATGCTGCTGGGCGCGCAGCTGATCGTTGATGGCGACCAGATGCTCTGCCAGCGCATTGAAGCCGGCACTGGCCTGCAGGCGATTTTCCTCCGCCCGCGCCATGGTGCGCTGCAGATTTTCCAGGCTCTCCGCCGTCTGCTCCAACAGGGCCTGGATGTAAGCCGGTACCGATTGATCGCCATCGGCGAGCGGTCCGCCGCCGCCGATCCGCACCATGCCGGAGAGCCAGTCCTCGACATCGACATAGAAGCGGTTCTGCGCCTGGCCGGCTTGCAGATCGAGATAGCCCAGCACCAGCGAGCCGGAGAGACCGAACAGCGAGGCGGAAAAAGCGGTTCCCATGCCGGCAAGCGGACCTTCCAGCGCCGACTTCAACTCGGAGAACATGCTGCTGGGATCGGTGCCGGAAATATTGAGATCGCGAATGGCGGCGGCCACGGCGCTGATCGTCCCCAGCAGGCCCCAGAAGGTGCCGAGGAGGCCGAGCAGGATCAGCAGCGAAATGAAATAGCGGGAGATCTCGTGGCTTTCCTCGAGCCGTGCCTGCACGCCATCAAGTACCGATCGCAAAGCCGTCGCCGACATGTTCACGCGGCCGGTCCGCTCCCGCATCATGGCGGCGAAAGGGGCGAGCAGGCGCGGTTGTTCCGCGCTGGTCGAATGGCCGCCGCGCACGAAAGTCTCCAGCCAGGAGATGTCGCTGTTGAGCCGGATGACCTGCCAGAAGATGAAAACGATGCCGATCAGCAGGACGGCAAGAATGCCGCTATTGAGCGCCGGATTGTGCCAGAAGGCGGTGGTGATCGGTTCCCAGAGGAGGAAGACAAGAAAAGCGGCAGCAACCAGCCCGGCCACCATCCAAATCAGTTGTTGCGTCGGACGACTCATGATTGCCACCTGGACCTTGTCTGCGCCGGCGAGTCTTTCGCCGGATCGTTTTAGATCGAAACTCGCAGGGCTTCGATCTAAAACACGAAACCGTCTCTCTTCAATAAGATAGAAGGCGATTCGCCGTCGCGTTCTAATACGGCCGACCAGCCGCTTTCCCGCGCCATCATGCCGATGACTTCCTGCTTGGCAAGAGAAGACGGCATTTTGATGTCCGCGTGACGGCGGAACATCGCCCGAGTTACAAAAAGCCCGGCCCTATCCGGGCCGGGCGATGTCTTTGTCTCGGGCACGGCTGATCGCGCCCGTTACTGGATTGGCGCCGCCTGGACGATGTCGATGCGGTCGACATTGGCGGTTTTGGAACCCAGCGCGCGAATGTCGAGGCGGGTCGCCTTGACGCCCTTGCTGAACAGATATTGCCGCAGATTGATGGCGCGAATCAGCGACATACGCCGCGCCTTGCTTTCGCGCTCATCGTCGTTCGGCTCGGTCGAGGCCGTGGCATAGCTGTTGACGACAATGCGGAGCGTCTGATCGGCGGCCAGTTTCTCGGCAAGCTGATCAAGCGACGCCTTGACGCTGTCCGGCAGATCGGCGCTGGCAGGATCGAAGGCAATGCTGAGTTCCGCTGTAGGGGCCGGCGCCGGGGCAGGGGCAGCCGTCGGCGTTGCCGGTGCCGCCGGTGTCTGGCTTGCTTCCGTGGTGCCGGGTTGGGCGGGCGTCTCTGCGGCCGGCTGCTCGGTAACGGCGGTGGCGGCCGGCGCTGCGGGTGCCGCCGGGGCCGGGCGAGGCGCTGCCGGCACGGTATTATTGCCGGCGGTATTGTCGGTCGGGGCGGGTGCCGCTGCGGCCGCCGGAGCGGCGGCTGCCGGTGCCGATGTCCCTGTCGCGGGTGCCGTCGCCGCTGTCGTGCTGCCTGCCGGTTCCGGCTGGCCGGTCACCGCCGGCATGGTGATGCCGCTGCCCTGCAGCATCTGGCTGACGCCCGGCACGGTCGCCGGAATTTCAGTCGCTGCAGCCGGCGGCGTCGTGTTGTCGCTCGCGGCCGTTCCCGACGTGGGCGCACTGGGCTCGGTCGTGCCGGGAACTGTTGTGCTCGGTGCTGCCGTGCCGGTGCCGGCCGTATTGGCCGGGCTGCTGGTATCGGTTGCGGGCGCCGATTGTGCTGGCGTTGTTTGATCCGTCGAGCTCTGATCGGCCTGGGCTGTCACGGGCGCCGCTGCCGAGGCCAATTGCGGGCTGCTGGCTGCGGTCTGGGCGGCATCGGCTTGAACCGGCGCGGTTGCGGCGGGGGCTTCGGCCTGCGTTGTCTCGGCTGGCGTGTTTGCCGCCGCTGTTGCGCCGGTCGGCGCAGCGGTCTTGTCAGTCGTCTGACTCTGCGTGAGGTCGGTCGGCGCGGCGGCAGCGATTTGCTCCGCCGGCGTGCCCGATGCCTGGCTTGCCTCGGTGGTCGCGGTCGTCGTCGTTTCGCTCTTGGCCGCAGGCGTGGCGCTCTCCGTCGAAGCCGCCTGGCCCGCTGTGGCCGACGCTTCGCCGGTCGGTACGGCGGCGGGAGCCGCTGAGGCGTCAGCAGCTGCACCCGGCGTGCCGCTCTTGTCAGCGGGAACCTGCTCGCTCGCATTCTTGTCGGCGGCAGGCTTGTCGGGCGTGGCGGTATTGGCACTGGCCGTATTGGCGCTCGCCGAGGTGATCGTTGCCTGCGACGCGGCGCCTGCCGATGCAATGACGGCCGGGGTCGACGTCGATGCACTGTTGTCGGCCAGCTTCACGTTGCTGGCCGGCTTCTCGGCCGTCGACTTCTCCGTTACGGACGCATTGGTCGAAGGTTTTGTCGGCGCAGCATTGCTGGTCTTGGTCGGCACTTCCAGCGTGGATTTGGTGGTCTTCTTGGCGGAGACGGGTTTCTGCTTGGGCGCTGCCGGCGCCTTCAAATGGGGAGCCGTCGTCTCGCCATTGCTGCCGACCACATCGGAAAAGGGCGTGAAGCCGGGCGCCACGGTCGGGGCCGGCTGGGCTGCTGCAGCAGGAAGGCTGCCCGGATTAAAACTGGCCTTGGGATTGCTGGTCGGATAGGCGCCGTCATAAGCCGGTACCGCTGCGCCGGAATAGGCGGGCATGCCATTTATCTGGGCGGTGCCGACGGGACCGCTGTTGCCGGCCGGCAAGCCGTTCAGCACATCGTAATTGACGACGACCTGGTTCGAGCCGGCGCTATAAGACTGTGCCCGGCTGGCGCTGGTCTGCGACCAGATCAAGGCGCCAGCTGCACCGGTCAATATCGCTGCCTGCAACCAGACGCGGCGGCCAGAACTCGTCATCATGCTATTTCCTGTACCCATTCCCCAAATGCCTAGTCGGCAGCTTCCCGGCAGAACCAATGACAGCCGCGGGACTATACCGCAACAGAATCAGCCTTCACAATCGGCACCTGCCGTCTCGGTCCTGCGCAGGTTCTGTATCGCATCCGACTCGGCTTGCGCTCCAATGCAAAACACCCGAACGGCGGGCCGATCGGGTGTTTAGCGAAACCTCGCCAGTCGACTCGTTCAAGCTTTCCTAGGCTGCGTTGGTTAACAAAGCCTGAACGGGGGCATGCAGCAGGTTGTTGCTGGCGAGAATAGTGCCGTTTTCCAACATGCCCTGGCTACCTTTAAGATCGGAAATATATCCGCCTGCCTCTTTAACGAGCAGCAGGCCGGCCGCCATATCCCAGGGGGAGAGGCCTTCCTCCCAGAAGGCCTCGAGCCGGCCAGCCGCGACATAAGCGAGATCCAAAGCCGCCGCACCCCATCGCCGCACGCCGGCGGTCTCCGCCATCATGGCGCTGAGCTGGCGGTTGAAGCGGTCACCATCGCCGCGTCCCCGGAACGGGATGCCGGTACCAATCAGGGCTTCATGGAGATTCTTGCGGCCGGAGACACGAATGCGGCGGTCGTTGAGAAAGGCACCGCCGCCTTTTTCAGCGCAGAACATCTCTTCCTTGATCGGGTCGTAGACGACGCCGGCGATGATCTCACCGGCTTTTTCCAGGCCGATCGAAATCGCGAAATGCGGCAGGCCATGCAGGAAATTGGTAGTGCCGTCCAAGGGGTCGACGATCCAGCGGTGATCGGGATCGGTGCCCTTCACCGTGCCGCCTTCTTCCAGCAGGAAGCCGAAGCCCGGACGGGCCTTGGCGAGCTCTTCGCGCAGGACCTTCTCGGCCTTGATATCGGCGTTGGAAACGAAATCCGCCGGTCCCTTCTGTGAGACCTGCAACTGCTCGACTTCGCCGAAATCGCGCTTCAGACCGCGCGCGGCCTTGTCGGCAGCGCGTGTCATGACGTTGAGAATGGGGGAGCGCGTGATCATTCTGGGGCTATCTCAGTCCTTGGCGCGTTCGACATAGGTGCCGTCAGCGGTATTGACGACGATCCGGGTGCCGTTTTCGACATGCGGCGGCACCAGGACGCGGACGCCATTTTCAAGCTTGGCCGGCTTGTAGGACGACGCCGCCGTCTGGCCCTTGACCACCGGATCGGCCTCGATCAGCTGCATGGTCACGGTTTCCGGCAACGAGACAGAAATCGGGCTGCCTTCATAGCTTTCAACCGTCACCATCATGCCTTCCTGCAGGAAGACGGCCGGTTCGCCGATCAGGTCGCCATTGACGGTCAGCTGTTCGAAGCTTTCGACATCCATAAAGGTGTAATCGTCGCCCGACGAAAACAGGAATTGATATTCGTGCTCGTCCAGGCGGACGCGCTCGACCGTCTCCGAGGAACGGAAGCGCTCGTTCATCTTGGTGCCGTCGCGGATATCCTTCAATTCGACCTGCAGATAGGCACCGCCCTTGCCAGGCTGGGTATGCTGCGTCTTCACCGCGCGCCACAGCCGGCCCTGGTGTTCGATGATGTTACCCGGG
>DATLIX010000170.1:0-3081 GCA_035539215.1 Dongiaceae bacterium
GGATGGCAATCTGCACCACCGCGGCACCGAGCCCGAGATAGGTCTTGGCGCTGTGATCGGCTTCTTCTTCGCCGTCGATGTTGTGATGGATTTCCGTCGTCGCCTTGGCGAGCAGGAACAGGCCGCCGCCCAGCAGGATCAGGTCGCGCCACGACAGCGCGAAATCGGCGCCGATATACGCCCAGTTCAGGGTGAAAATCGGCGCCGTCAGGCTGGCGATCCAGGAGATCGAAGCGAGCAGCGCCAGGCGCGTCAACAGGGCAAGAGCCAGCCCGGCGCGGCGTGCCAGCATGCGGCGCTCCGGCCGTACCCGGCCGGCGACGATCTGCACGAAGAGCAGATTGTCGATGCCGAGGACGATTTCGAGAATGGCGAGGGTGAGGAAACTGAGGATGACGGTGGGATCGGTCAGGAGATCGATCATGGCGGGTCCGTTCGGGCCTTTCAGGTGTGAAAGGACAAGAAATGAGGTGCGCCGACACGAAAATCAACCGTATCGGGCGAAATGGCGGCGGAAGATCGGGCGGAGCGCGCTCGGGGCAGAAGGGTTAATGCGGCCGGCATCCCGGTGTTCAGTTGTCCAGGTTCATTTGTTCCAGCGCGCGGCAGCCTGATCGTCGCTGCTCCTGGCCTCGACCCATTGGCTTCCCTGCGCGCCATCCTCAAGTTTCCAGAACGGCGCCTTGGTCTTCAGCCAGTCAATGAGAAAAGCGCAGGATTCCAGGGCTGCCTGACGATGGGCGGAAGCGGTCGCGACCAAGACGATGCGGTCGCCCGGCAGCAGGCGGCCACAGCGATGGATGATCAGGCAATCTTCCAGGGGCCAGCGGCGCCGTGCTTCCGTCTCGATTGCGGCCAGCTGCTTCTCGGTCATGCCGGGGTAATGTTCCAGCGTCATGGCGCCGATCTTGTTGCTCGCAGATTGGCCGCCAGGAGCGGCTTGCGGCGACATATCGCGCACCAGGCCGATGAAACTGGCGATGCCGCCCACGGCATGGTTGCCGTCGCCCAGCCGCGCAAGCTCGGCGCCGATATCGAAATCTTCCTGCTGGACGCGGATCATCGGTCGCCCCTCAGCCGCCGGTTACCGGTGGAAAGAGGGCGATCTCGTCCCCGATTTTGACCGGGTAATCCGCGTCGACATATTCCTGATTGACGGCGGTCTTGACGACCGAGCGGGTCTTCAGCGCTTCCGCGTAATTCGGCCCGCGCGCCGCCAGCCAATCGAGCAGCGTGCCGACGGTCGTCACCTCGACGGGCGGCGCCACGTCTTCTGCGGCAATGCCGATCTTGGCGCGGATCCAGGCGAAATAAAGTATCTTCATGGCTTATCTCTACTCCCTGATGCCGGATGCTCCAAGCCGGAAAAGGCGATCGGAAAACACCCTGGCGCGACATGGGGATTTGGTTATCTTGCGGGCATCTCGCAGAGGGAGGATTTGATGCGTGTGACCATTTATCACAACCCCAATTGCAGCACGTCGCGCAAGGTTCTGGGCTGGCTGACGGAAAAGGGCATCGAGCCCGACGTCGTGCAATACCTGAAGACGCCGCCCAACGCGGCCGAGCTGAAGCGCATCCTGAAGCTGATGGGGGGCGCCAAGGCGGCTGACATCCTGCGGCGCAAGGGGGAGGCCTATGAGACCCTGACCGAAGAAGCGGGCGGTGACGTCGCCGAACTGAAGAACGACGAACTCATCGCCAAGATGGTGGCCGAACCGGTGCTGATCGAGCGTCCCATCGTCATCACCGACAAGGCGGCGGTCCTGTGCCGCCCGCCGGAGAAGGTCTGGGACATCGTCAAGGCCTGAACCTGCGCCTGTTCGCCGGCGTTTCACCGGATGTCGCGCCGGTCGCCAGCCTGCAGGCAGAGATACTGCCAGGCGATGGTCGCGGCGGCGAGGGCGGTGACCTCGGCGTGATCGTAGATGGGCGCCACTTCCACCACATCCATGCCGACGAAATTGATGCCGCCCAGTTCGCGCAGGATGGCGAGGATCTGCCAGGTCTGGGCGCCGCCGATCTCCGGCGTGCCCGTGCCCGGCGCCTGTGACGGATCGATGCAGTCGATATCGAAGCTGAGATAGGTCTTCTGCTGGGTGCCGACCTTGGTCTTGATGCGCCGGGCGATTTCCTCCGGCGTGGTGCGGTGCAGGTCCGGACCGGAAATGATCTCGACGCCTTTGCCGGTGGTCCAGTCATGCACGGTCTTTTGTACCGGCGAGCGGATGCCGATCTGGATCATGCGATTGGGATCGATGAGGCCTTCGTTGATGGCGTGATAGAAGACGGAGCCGTGGCCGTGGACCTGGCCGAACGTGTCCGGCCAGGTATCGATATGGGCGTCGAAATGGACCAGGCCGACCGGTCCCTGCTTCTTGGTGAGGGCGCGCAGCAGCGGCAGGGTAATCGAATGATCGCCGCCCAGCGTGATCAGATGCTCGATGGGTGCCGCCTGTTCTTCGATCATCTGCATGCTGAGTTCGACGTCGCCGACGCGCACGTCGAAATCGCCGAGATCCGCGATGTCGAGCTGGCTGATATCGCTCCAGTCATGAGGATTTTCACCGTCGAGCAGCATGCGGCTGATCTGGCGGATGGCATTGGGACCGAAACGCGCGCCGGGACGGAAACTGGTAGCGATGTCGTAGGGAACGCCGGCGACGCAGAAGCGCGCATCGGGCGTCGTCTTGCGCACCGAGAGAAAGCTGGGATAGCTGGCGAAAGTCGGCACACCGGCCATGGTGTAAACTCCTGATATCGCGATTGCCGGCATCATAGCGCCTGGCGACGCGATGGCAATCAGGCGAGGATTGCTGTCATAGCTTGTTCATCGCCGCCAGATGCTGATAGAGCGCGCTGTGATCGCGTGCACCGAGGCCGGCGGCGTCGGCGTCCTGGAACAGGCGATAAGCCAATTGCACGAACGGGAGGTCGAGGCCGATCTCGCCCGCTTCGTCGAGGATGTTCTTCAGATCCTTGATCTGGGTGGCAATGGTACCGCCCGGGGTGAAATTGCCTGTCAGCATGCGGGCGCCGTGCAGGTTGAGGATGCGGCTTTCGGCGAAGCCGCCGGCAATG
>DATLIX010000171.1:0-19195 GCA_035539215.1 Dongiaceae bacterium
GTCCTTGGTCGACATGCCGGAGCGGCCCTTGCCGCCGCGGCGCTGCGCCCGGTAGGTGGAAAGCGGCACGCGCTTGATATAGCCGCCATGGGTGACGGTGACGACCATGTCCTCGCGCTGGATCAGGTCCTCGATGTCATGTTCGAATTCGTTGTCTTCGATGGTGGTGCGGCGCGGCGTACCGAACTGTTCCTTCATAGCGACGATTTCGTCGCGCAGGATGCGGAAGCGCTTGTCGCGGTCTTCCAGTGTTTCCAGATAGTCGACGATCTTGGCGGCCAGCTCTTTCAGCTCGTCGGCGATCTTGTCGCGTTCGAGGCCGGTCAGGCGTTGCAGGCGCAGCTCCAGAATGGCGCGGGCCTGGGCCTCCGACAGGCGATAGGTCGCCTGCTCGGTGATCATGTGGTTGGGATCGTCGATCAGCTTGATCAGCGGCGCCACGTCCTCGGCCGGCCAGTCGCGTGCCATCAATTGCTCGCGGGCGACTACCGGATCCGGCGCGTTGCGGATCAGGGCGATGACTTCATCGATATTGGCGACGGCGATGGCGAGACCGACCAGGACATGGGCGCGCTCGCGGGTCTGGTTGAGTTCGAAGACCGTGCGCCGGGTAATCACCTCTTCGCGGAACTCGATGAAGGCGGCGATGATGTCCTTCAGATTGAGGAGCTGCGGCCGGCCGCCGTTAAGCGCCAGCATGTTGACGCCGAAACTGGTCTGCAGCGGCGTGAAACGGAAGAGCTGGTTGAGCACCACGTCGGCCATGGCGTCACGTTTCAGCTCGACGACGACGCGCACACCTTCGCGGTCGGATTCATCGCGCAGATCGGCAATACCTTCGATGATCTTCTCGCGCACGACTTCCGCCATGCGTTCGATCATGCGGGCCTTGTTGACCTGGTAGGGAATCTCGGTGATGACGATGGCATCGCGATCCTTGCGGATCTCTTCCACATGGGTGCGGCCGCGCATGACCACCGAGCCGCGGCCGGTATGGAAGGCCTCGCGAATGCCGTTGCGTCCCAGGATCAGGCCACCTGTAGGAAAATCCGGCCCGGGAATGATCTGCATCAGCTGATCGATGGTGATCGAGGGATTGTCGATATAGGCGCAGCAGGCGTCGATCACTTCCGACAGATTATGGGTCGGAATATTGGTCGCCATGCCGACGGCGATGCCGCCGGCGCCATTGACCAGCAGGTTGGGGAAGCGCGCCGGCAGGACGGTCGGCTCCATCCGGCTTTCGTCATAGGTCGGCTGGAAGTCGACGGTTTCCTTGTCGATATCGTCGAGCAGGGCCTCGGCCGACTTGGTCAGGCGGGCTTCGGTGTAACGCATCGCCGCCGGCGGATCGCCGTCCATCGAGCCGAAATTGCCCTGCCCGTCCACCAGCATGAGGCGCATGGAGAAATCCTGCGCCATGCGGACCAAGGCATCGTAGATCGACTGGTCGCCATGGGGATGGTAGTTACCCATCACTTCGCCGACGGCGCGGGCGGATTTCTTATAGCTCTTGGTGGAATCGAATCCGGCCTCGCGCATGCCGTAGAGGATGCGCCGATGCACCGGCTTCAGCCCGTCCCGCACGTCGGGCAGTGCGCGGCTGACGATGACGCTCATCGCATAATCGAGATAGGAGCGCTTCATCTCCTCTTCGATAGTGATCGGGGTGATATCGAAGCTCGGAGCGGCTGGTGTGTCGGTCACTGAAAATCTGCTTATTTTTCGGGTGTTTAGGGGCGGCCCGAACGAGGTCGCGATGTGCTGCGCAAGCTAGCAGATTCGCCCCCCGCAGACAACTTTTGTGACGTGGGGCGAGGCTTGGCTATGTTATTGAAAAATATTACATTTTTTCGCCTCGATGGTGGCGCGCCGGGCGCCGTTCCGATGCCCCTCCCAAAAGCTCTGTCGCTGCGCCGAATCACGACTGAAGCGGCGCCCCGGTTCCGAGCTTTGAGACAGCGTTTCGCGGTCGATCGATCGGTCTTCATGACGCGGCTTCTGAAGCGCACACAGTCAAGTGTCCCCGTTAGGTGCCCCGGTTAAATGCCACTGTGCTCCGACAGCTTGCGACGCGGCCAAAAACGGCCGGCGCCTTGCAAGATGCGGCCATCAATGCAGCCAAGCCCCAGCCCGATCAAGGCCATGCCGGCAAAGGCTAGCGGCGCCACATGCTCGCCCAGCAGCAGCCAGCCCAAAAACAGGGCGCTGACCGGCAGCAGGAAGGTGACCAACAGCAGGTTGGTGGCACCGGCTGTGGCCAGGATGCGGAAATAGAGCAGGTAGGCCAGAGCGGTGCTCAGCACGGCGATACCGGCGAAGGCCAGCCAGACCTGCGCGCTGGGTGCCGGCAAATTCCAGGGCTTGTCGATCAGCGCCGCAACCGGCAGCAATAGCAGCGCGCTGCCGGTGATCTGGCCGGCGGCCACCTTCAGCGGCGGCGTGCCGCGAAACCGGCGGCCATAGATTCCGGCAAAGGCGTAGGAAAGGGCTGCCACCAGGCAGCATGTTTCGCCGACCACGTCCTGCCGGCCGAGGCCGGCCACGGCATCAGGGCCGATCAAGACGACGACACCGGCCAGACCCAGCAAGACCCCAGCCCCGCGCGCCCAGGTCAGCTTTTCGGTCGCTGTGAGGAAGTGGGCGACGATCACGCCGAAGACCGGCGTCATGGTGTTGAGGATGGAGGCAAGGCCGCTGGAGATGCGGGTTTCGCCATAGACGATCAGCGTGAAGGGAATGACGTTGTTGAGCAGCCCCATCGCCAGGAACCGGGCCCACAACTGAAAACTCGCCGGCAACGGATCGCGGCGCGCCAGCAGATAGAGGTTGACGAGAATGGCGGCAAAGCCCAGCCGCCCCAGCACCACCGTGAAGGGCGGCAATTCAGCGACGAGAATCTTGAAAAAGAAAAAGGACCCGCCCCACAGCCCTGACAAAAGCAAAAGGAGCAACCATTCGGTTGCTCCCATCTTCGGGCTGGCTGCAGAAGCTGATCTCAACATCTGGACCATCCGTGGTCATGGGATGGTCCAATGTGACCGGGCTCCCGGTAGCCTTCTACCCGGATCTTGCGGTCGGCTGCAGGCGGCTACCGCAGCCTTAAGCGGCGCGCTTCGGTTCCAGGTCGGCCTGATCGGTAACGGCCGGATAGATCTTGCCGTCAGCAGCGCGGACGAGGCCCATATCGGCCAGCAGGCGGGCATCATTATCGGACGGCTGCAGGCGGCTCAGCGCACCCGGCAGGGCGAAAGCCTTGGCATGAAGCACCAGACGAGGATAACGCATGATCAGGTCTCCTAAAGAAGGGCGGCGGTGTGCCTGCTGGGAGGCTTCAGGCTCAGTACCGCGCCCGAGGAGAGATATAGTGCGTTAAGTTGCTGTTTGCAGGCGATTTCGAGTAAAGTGTGAGTTTAGTCACTCTAAATACGTAAGCGAAATTTAGGATTTTGCCGGTTTAGGATCCGTATGGCCCGTCCGATCGCCGCTCTGCCCGCCCTCCGCGCTTTTGAGGCCGTCGCCCGCC
Source organism: Dongiaceae bacterium (assembly GCA_035539215.1). Classification (GTDB taxonomy): domain Bacteria; phylum Pseudomonadota; class Alphaproteobacteria; order Dongiales; family Dongiaceae; genus Dongia_B. The sequence goes on from DATLIX010000171.1 coordinate 3,527, forward strand.
TGGGGTCGGTCCGGGCGGCGGCGGAAGAACTCCACGTCACTCCCGGCGCCGTCAGCCAACAGGTCAAGGCCCTGGAAGCCGAACTGGGGGTGACGCTGATCCGCCGTACCGGCACCGGGACTGCCTTGACGCAGGTCGGCGCTGTTGCTGTCGGCGATCTCACCCAGGCGTTCCGCCTCCTGGCCCAGGCCACCGCCAAGATGCGCAAGGGCAAGCGCGGCCTCGCCATCCGCTTGCGGATCGACGATCCCGCCATTGCCGTCAACTGGCTGATCGCCCGCCTGCAGCATTACCGGGCGTTGCCCGACAGTGTCGATATCGTGCTGGAGACGGCCACGGCCTGGCGCAGCTGGGACGAGGATGACGACAGCTACGACATGGCGATCCGCTTCTCCCTGGGCGAATTTCCCGGCCAGATTTCGCACCGCCTGTTCAGCGACGAGGTGTTTCCGGTTTGCAGCCCCGAGCTTCTGCGCGAGACGCCGTTGCATGAGCCGGCCGATCTAGCCCACTGCACCCTGCTGCATCTCGACTGGTCCTCGGCGCATAATCTGCCCTGGCCCGATTGGCCGGCCTGGCTGCGCGCGGCCGGCGTTTCCGGTATCGATGCCAGCCGTGGGCCGCGCTTCAACGATTTCACGCTCTGCCTGCAATCCGCCGTTGCCGGCCAAGGTGTCGCTCTCGGCACCAAGCCGGTGGTGGCCGATCATCTGGCTGCCGGCACCTTAGTGGCGCCTTTCGCCAAACGCATCGTGACGCCCTTTGCCTACTACCTGGTCTATGCACCGACCATCCGCGAACGGCCGGAGGCGCAGGGCTTCATCGATTGGATACTGGAAGAAGCCCGCCAGACGGCGGGCTGAACGGGCGGGCCTCGATTGACTGTGCCCTGGCTGGCTGTTCCCTAGCTGACGGTCCACTGGCGCGCCGTCTTCTCCAGCATCGCATCGAAGGCCTGCTTGATCACGGCGACATAAGGGTTCTTGTAGGGGAACTGGGCATTGTCGTCATGCACCAGCATGGAGGCATTGACCTCGAAGACGACGACATCGCCATTGCGATCGAGTGAGCAGTCGATCCCGAAATAATCCAGGCCGATCGCTGCCTGGATGGCGCGCAAGGTTGCTTGATTGGCGGGGCTGAAGACCGACCAGGGGTCGCGCAGGAACGTCTCTTCCTCTTCCTGCATCCAGACATGCTGATCCATCTCGGTCGTGTAGTGATGGACTTTCCAGCCACTGCCGATGGCGAGGTGATAAGGCAGCACTTGCCCGTCGGCATAGATGAAGCGGTATTTGCGGAAATAGCCGTCGGCGGAGCCGAAATCGACATATTCGATGGCGTAGTAATCATCGGCCGGCGACCGTTCGATGAAGGCCGGAATATCCGCCTTGTCCTCGATCATCTCGAAATCGTCTCCGCCATGCTTGCCGGCCACCCGCAGCAGGAACGGCACGCCGAATGAATCGAGGCAGGCAGGGTCGCTCAGCAGCAATGCGCGGGTGACATGTGCGATCCGCGGCACGCGGCAGCCGGGAATGCCGGCCAAGGCGGCAGCGACGGCAGCACGGTCCGTCGGACTGATCTTGTCAGGATGGTTGATCACCGGCCGTGCCAGACGCTCGACCAGCGCACGCGCCAGCGGCAGCGTTTCGCGGCCCTGATCGGCGTCGGAGACGAGGTTGATGACCACATCGGCGTGCCGCTGCAGCAGATCGAAATCGTAATCGATACCGGGCAGCAGGCACAGGAAATGCGCATCGTAATTGCCTTTGCCGACCAGATAGTCCGTCGGTGTATTCGCCACGCCCGGCGCCATGACCAGCAACACGGCGAAGCCGGCCGGCTGCTGCAGCGCCGGCAAGGTCGTCAGAGGCCGCAAGGCATGGGCTTGGCGAAAGATGCCATGCGCACGGGCCGGGTCGTGCTCCTGCAGCAGATTGCCGAGCGCGATATGGGCGTCTACGTAGTCAGGATGCAATGCGATGACATGCTCGAAACATGCGGCGGCTTCATTGCCGCGACCGAGCGCGCGCAATGATTGGCCCAGCTGCGTCTCTGCCTGGACGAAATCGGGCTTGAGGCGCAGCGCATGCCGGAAACTCGTGATCGCCTCCTCGAATTGCCGCTGCCGGCGTTGCGCCCAGCCGAGGATGCAAAGCCCGTTGGCATGATCCGGCTGCAGGCGCAGCAACTGATGACAGATCTCCGCCGTCTCCTTCGGTTGCTCCTTTTCCTGCAGCAGTAGCGCGAGATAGGAGAGGACAACCCCGTTATCGGGCGCGCTTTGCAAGGACCGGCGATAACATTGTTCGGCGCGGTCGAGATCGTGCCGCTGATGGTGGATGCGACCGGCCAGCGCCAGCATATCGGCATCGTCCGCCGCGCGCGCCAAGACCTGCTGGCAGGCCGCGAGTGCCGCGTCTAGGTCGTTACGGGCGAATTCCAGCCGCGCCAGGTCACGGGCGATGGCGAGTTCCTGCGGCAATGCTGTCGCCAGCTCACGCAGCAGCGACGCCGCCTCATCGTGCTGTCCCATGAGATTGAGCGTATCTGCCAGCTGCAAGCGGAGGTCGGGCGAATCCGGATTGCATCGGATCGCGGCGCGGAATGCCTCCAGGGCTTCGTCGCGGCGCGCCAGCCTGAGATAGGCGCGGCCTAGGCTGCTCCATACGGTCGCCTGGCCGGGGTCGAGGCGCAGCGCATGTCGATAGCAGGTGACCGCCTTGTCGGTCTCACCGAGCGACATGAGTTCATTGCCGAGATTGGCGTGGGTTTCCACATTGCTCGCTTCCAGCGCAATGCTGCGGCGATAACTCTGTACGGCATCGTCATGACGCCCCGCGGCGCGTTGCGCATTGCCGAGGTTGTTGTAGAGCGCCGCGTGAGGTGCTGCGATCTTGCCCTGGCGCTCCAGCACGCTGGCCGCTTCGGTCAACAGCGCGACCGCTTCGGTAGTTTGTCCGATGCCGAGGCTAAGCACGCCCAGCATATGCAGGGCATTGATATTGGCGGGGTCCTGCTGGAGGGCCTGGCGATAGAGCGCTTCGGCCGCCCGCAAATTGCCGGCACAATGCTGCTGGAAGCCGTCGGCAACAAGGGTATCTGCTGTCATGTCACTGTGTATGTGCGAGGAAATGAAAGGTTGCAAGCGAGGGAGATAATGGTCACGGCTTCCCCGCCTCCTTTGCGCGCCGCTCCAGCTCCTGGGGCGGCACGTCTTCGATATGGGTGGCGACATGCCACACGTGACCGAAAGGATCCTCGATCGTGGCCATGCGGTCGCCGTAGAACTGATCGGCGACGGGGCGCCGGAGGGTCGCGCCGGCGGCGACTGCTTTTGCCGCGACCGCGTCCACGTCGGGCACATAGAGCATGATGCTGACCGGACTGCCGCCGATTTTTTTCGGGCCGCGTATGTTCATTTCGGGATGTTCATCGGCCAGCATGACCATGCAATCCCCGATCATGAACTTGGCATGGCCGATCCGGTTCTTGGGGCGGGGAATGCGTAAATGCTCGCTTGCATTGAACACCGTTCGATAGAACTCGATCGCAGCCGCTGCACCATCGACAACCAGATAGGGTGTGACGCTGCGATAGCCGTCAGGTATCGGTTTCACCTGGCTGGTCATGTTCATCGCCTCCCAGCCAGATAGCTTTCAAACCTTGCCCGCACGCCCGGCGCTGACTTATCAGGGGCTCTGGCTTGCCCTCAGCAATTCCAGAGTCGCCTGCCCGGCTGATGCTGTCAAATCAAAGACGCCCGCCCGGTCGCTTCGCATTTATCTCGTATTTATGCCGGCTTTACCGTCCCTCCCCGTCTCTCCTCTGTCGCCTTCACGAGCGGCGGCCCCATAAGAGCCGGCGCGTCCGGACCCGGAACTCCGTTTGCCGGATTGCGTAAGGGGATTGGGCATGATCAATCGATGTGTCGTTATGGCGTTGCTGCTGCCGTTATTGGCGGCTTGCACGCTCGCCCCGGTGCAGCATGAGCAGCTGCGCAGCGGTCCCGAAGTCGGCGTGGTCGCCAATTACGCGACTGTTACGCCGTTTGATCGCACCGGGACGGCAGCATCGCCCGCAGGCTGACGGGCGATCCGGGGGCTAATATCGCCGCCCTCGCCGAGGGCCGCTTCGAGATAGCCGGCCACGGCTTTGAGCGCCGGCGGCAATCGGCCATCTCCGGCTATCAGGGCGAGTTCGGTCGGTGCCGGATCGGCGAATCCGTCTGCTTCGCCCAGCAGGCGGTGATCCGGCAGCACGGCATCGGTGGAAAGAATGCTGATGCCCAATCCTGACGATACGGCCGCCTGGATGCCGATCAGTCCCTGGCTGCCATAGGCGATCCGCCAGCGCCGCCCGGCCCGCTCCAGGGCGTGGATGGCACGGGCGCGATAGAGGCAGCGCTGCGGAAAGACTGCCAGCGGCACGGGATCCTCGCTGAGATCGGCGTCCTTGCCGGCGACCCAGACCAGCCGCTCCGGCCAATGTGCCAGGCTTTTCCCGTCGCCCGGTTCACGCTTGACCAAAGCCAGATCAATCTCGCCCGCAGCAAGGCCGGCCTGCAGATGGGCACTGAGGCCGCTCGTCGTATCGAGGCGGATATGAGGATGATGGCGCGCGAAACCCGCCAGCAGGTCCGTGAGGCGCCGGCCGGCAAAATCCTCCGGCACACCGAGACGTGCCACGGCGACCGGCTCAGGCCGGAACAGAACATCCTGCGCTTCGGCGGCGATTGTCAGCAGGCGCCGGGCATAGACCAGCAGGATTTCGCCCTCTTCCGTCGGCACGATGCCTTTTCCCGCTCGCTGCCGCTTCAACAACGGCCGGCCCACTGCTGCTTCGAGCTTGCGTATCTGCTGGCTGACGGTCGATTGGGTCCGGTGCACGCGTTCGCTGGCCCGGGTGAACCCGCCGGCATCCACCACAGAAACGAAGCTCTTCAGGAGATCAAGATCGAACATCTGCGTACATTTGAAAATCCACTGTATTACATAACTATATTTAATTTTCAAATGTAAGGGAAGAGGTTCACATTCCGGTCATTTCCAATGACTGGAGACGGCGATGCCCCTGGAAAATACGATCAAGCCCACGTGGCTCACCTTTGACTGCTATGGCACGCTGATCCAATGGGATGAGGGCCTCATGCAAGCGGTGGAACAGATTCTGGTCCGGCGGGCGATCGCAATGGATCCCCAGACCATGATCGGCATCTATGACCGTCATGAACATGAGCTGGAGCAGACGCCGCCGCACCGGTCGTTCCGCTCGGTTGCAGGCACGGCCTTGCAGCGGGCGATGGACGAGCTGGGGCTGCGATACCACGAGGACGACATCGAACTGCTCACCACGCGTATTTCACAGATGCCGCCTTTTCCCGAGGTCGTGCCGGCACTCGCAGCCTTGAAGCGCGCTGGCTTCCGCCTTTGCATCATCTCCAATACGGATGACGCGATCATTGCCGGCAATGTCGCGAAATTGGGCGGCTATATCGACCGGGTGATCACAGCCGAACAGGCGCAGGCCTATAAGCCGTCGCCGCGCATCTTTAAGCATGCCTATCGCGAACTGGGCGTTAGCCGTGAAGAAGTCGTTCATATCTGTGCCAGCCCACATCTCGATCACGCCGCCGCGCGGGAACTGGGATTCCGCTGCATCTGGGTCGACCGGGGGACCGGCCGCAAGCTGCTTCCGGATTACCAGCCGGATGGGACGGTGTTTCGTCTCGATGCCCTGCCGCCCTTGTTCGCCGGTCTCCGCTGGCTATGATGCCGGCAGATCCTCCATTGCCGTTTCAGGAATACCCTCATGGCCCATGAACTGATCACGCCGGCGCGCCCGGCCGACCTGCGGAACAGCGCTCTTGATGACGCGGCGGTCCGCCTGGCGCGGATCGATCTCGCCGCTTGCTTCCGCATGGCGGCACGGCTCGGCTATGAGGAGGGTATCTGCAACCATTTCTCGGCTTTGGTGCCGGGACGCGACGATCTTTTCCTGGTCAATCCCTATGGCCTCGCTTTCGAGGAGATCACCGCCTCCAGCCTGCTGATCTGCGATTTTCATGGCAACGTGCTGGCCGGCGATGGCAAGCCCGAGGCGACGGCCTTCTACATTCATGCCCGGCTGCATCTCAACAAGCCGCGTGCCCGCGCCGCCTTCCACACCCATATGCCCAATGCCACGGCACTCAGCATGTTAGAAGGACAGCCGCTGGTATGGGCCGGTCAGACGGCACTGAAATTCTACGGCCGCACGGCGGTGGACGAGAACTACCAGGGCCTCGCGCTGGATGACGCGGAGGGCGACCGCATCGCCGCGGCGACGGGTGATGCCGATATCGTGTTCATGAAAAATCACGGCGTCATGGTGATCGGCCCCAGCATCGCCGAGGCCTGGGACGATCTCTATTATTTGGAACGTGCCTGCGAGGTCCAGGTGCGAGCCATGAGCACCGGCCGGCCGCTGCTGCCGGTCTCACCCGAAGTGGCGCAACGCACCTATCAGCAGATGCGCGACGGTGATGCGGAGAGCGCACGCCTGCATCTGGAGAGCATCAAACGCGTCCTGCAGCGAGAAGCGGCGGACTTCGCTCTTTAGATCCTGACCGACAGCGCCGGTGCGATGGCCGCCCGGAGAGATTTCTTCGGGCGAGATCCTTCACGGAAGATCCTTCGGCGGCAAGATCGGCTTCGGTAAAGGGACCAGGTCGACCGACTTGGATTGCCCGCCGAGAAAGGATGGGTCGAACACCCCGCCGCCTGAGGGATCGCCTCCCGGCGGCGCGGCGGTATTCAAGGGACCGGCGAGGCCTCCCGCATGCGACGGATTGCCGAAATATTGTGCCCGCCCCCCTTGCGGATGGCCCTGTTCGATTTGCTGCTGCGCGGCGGAGACCTGCCGGGCGAGGTCCGGCGAATAGGGCAGCAGATAGGCCCGCGGGACACCACTTGGCAGGTTGGCGTCATCCAGTTCCTCCAGCCAGAGATGGACGGCGCCTGGTTCTTGACGGGCCGGGTTCGGCTCGATCACCCGCGTCCACAACACCTGAAAGTGGGGCGGCAGCGCCACCGGTGCCGACCAACCGAGCAGGCCCTGGGTCGCGAAGAAGACCACGACATAGAAGATGCTCGCGGCCAGGATGGCGGCGATCTTGGCCAGGCGCGGGAGCGGCAAACGCGCCATCACCACAAGCAGCAGCGCGCTCAGCAGCACATAGGCCACGGACAGGCACAGAATGCTGGTCTGCAAGGTCATAGCGGCTTGCCGTTCCGCCACGAGTTGTGGAAGGTCTGCAGGATCGATCGCTGGATGTGGCTGGTCTGCGTGACCGCGCCGCTGGCATCCAGCGTGAAGCGTATCGCGGTCTTTTCCGTGCCGCCCTGGTCCAGCCCGATGGTTTCCTTTGCTACGATCTTGACGACGGGATTGAGCTTCTGGACGGTCACCGTCACCGGCACGTTCTGCCCGGTCAGCGCGGCGAAATGGTAGACATTCACCGTATACTCGCCGGCCACGATGCCGCGCAGGCTGACCAGTTCCTGCCGGGTCGCCGTCGGTACCTTTTGGCCATTGACGAGGACGAAGTCGTTGAGGCCGCCGCGGTCGTCGCGGTCCAGCACCATGAAGCCGGCCTCACGGCGGCGAAACCAGACGATATTGCCCAGCGGATCCTGAACGAAGGTGTCGATATCGTCGGGATGATTGTCCGGCCAATCGACGCTGATAAGGAATTCGGCCTTGCTGTCGACTTTGCCCGTCTTTGCTTCGGGCGAAACGATGAGCAGTGCGATAAAAAACAGAAAGGCGAGGACCTGCAGGGCCTTGAACAGCACGACGCTGAACGGGTCGAAGGCCTCGTCGCGCGGCAGGAGGTCGAATTGATCGATCATTCCGCGGCCGCGCGACTTTCGAGCGACGAGACCACATGGACCTCTGTCAGGTCGACGGCAAAGGCAAAGATCTTCGCCGTGGCGTTGTCCAACAGCGCGTATTGAACTTTGACGAGGATAGAGGCGACCAGGCCGACCAGGGTCGTATACATGGCAACGGCCATGCCGTCGCTCATCAGCGACATCGATGACCGGACCGCCTCGCGATTTTCGGTATCGAGCCCCGCGATGGGCGCCAGCATCATGATGAAGCCGATGATCGTGCCCAGGAGACCGAGCTTCATCAGCGTGTCGGCGGCGAAGGTGCCGAACTGGTTCGAACCGCGCAAGCGCTCGGCGAGCACGCGCAAAAGCAGCGTCTGATCGAGCCGCGCGGCGCCCTGCAGCGCGGCCTTGGTCACGAGGTCACGGATATGGACCGCCACCAGGCCGGACGGCAAGCCGTTTTCACCCGTGCCGGACGCGTTGCTCGCTTTGTTCAGGAACCGGCCGCCATCCTGGACGATGACCTGGGCTGTCTTGAAGGCCGCGTCGCCTTCCCGCGAAATGATGAGGATACGCCACAGGCAATGCAGGCTGCTGGCGATATAGAGCACCCCGATGATGGATGAAATATAGGTATGATCGCTGGCCACCATTCGTGCGATCAGGCCGAAATACCATAGGAGGACGAAAGCGAAGAGGCTCACGCCCGTAAAGATGAGCCAGGGAAGCAACGGGTCGCGCCCCGGCAGTTCGACGATGCGTTCGCTCATGCGGATATCGCTCCCTGGCAGCGCATGAACCGCGGCCGCTTCTAGCGGGGCGGCTTCTAGCCGGCATCACGCAGCCTATCGACCGGCCGGGCAAAAGGCCTGGGCAGTGATCCTGTGTTGCCTTGGGCAATATGCCCGACCCGCTCCCCCTGGCGGCCGGGCGCGCGCCGGGGACCCCAGGCGCTTCCCTCCGTGCTTGCCAACGGCGGTCCCGGCAGCCAGTATGGGTCATGCCAATTCGGACGAGAGGGGAAAATGAATCTCTTCGTTCACCTCGTCTTGCGTCTCGCCGGTGTCGTTCTCGTCTGCCTGGTCTGCGCCGTCGGCTGGGTGCTGATCGACACGCATCGCACGATCGAAAAAGAGGCGAAAGCATCCGCCGACCGGGTCGCCGGCGCGCTCGAAATCCTCTACTGGCGCGAATTGCTGTGGCGCGGCGGACTGAACCGCGAACACCTCGTTCCCATCCCGGACTGGGAAACCATGGCCACCATGAAGGTGATCTCGCCGGGCGTCTGTATCACCGTCTCTCCGGGCAACGAAGGATCGCGGCGCCTGTGCAGCCAGCTGGAGACGATCAGCGATCCGGCGCCCGCCTGGTTCAAAGCCTTCTATGACCACGTTTTCGGCAGCTATGCGCGGGTTGAGCGGCCCCTGACGATGCGGCAGCCGACAGCCGGCCTAGTCGCCGCCGAACCGGATCGCGCCGCCGCGGTGCGCCAGGCCTGGCACGAGACCGACGTCGTGCTCAGTGTCGCGGCACTGCTCGCCGCCGGGATCGGCGTGCTTGCCGCCTTGTTCATCGGGCAATCGCTCATGCCGGCGCGGACCATCATCGCCGGCCTGCGGCGTCTGGAACGCGCCGACTACAGTTATCGCCTGCCCGCCTATCGCACTGCGGAATTCAACCAGATCTCCCGTGCGGTGAACGATCTGACCACACGCTTGGCTGAAACGACGGCGCAGCGCGTGGCGCTGACCAATCGCCTCTTCCAGGTGCAGGAGGAAGAGCGCCGGGCTCTGGCGCGGGATCTCCATGACGAGTTCGGCCAGTGCCTGGCTGCGATCGGCGCCTTGGCCGCCACGATCGAGATGGAAACTGCAGCGGACCGCCCGGATATCGCAACAGACGCCCGCTCGATCATTGGCACCACCAAGCGGATGACGACGACGCTGCGCGGGGCGCTTGCCCGTCTGCGCTCGCAGGAGGTGGAGGAACTCGGTCTGGAAGCCAGCCTGGCCCAACTCGTTGCGGGCTGGAATGTGCAACATGAACAGCAGGCGATCTTCCATCTCGACATTGTCGGCGATCTTGCCGAATTGCCGGAGGCGACGGCGCTCAACATCTATCGTATCGCTCAGGAGTGCCTGACCAATGCCGCGCGGCACGGCAAGCCGCATGATGTGCGGCTGCAGGTGGCGCGTGTCGACGCGGCGGGAAATGGCGCCGTGGCCCTCAGTGTCGAGGATGACGGCGGCGGCAGCCCGGACCGGCTGAGCGCGACCTCGGGATACGGCATTCTCGGCATCCGTGAGCGGGTCGCCGCGCTGGGCGGCAGTCTGTCGATCGGTCAGGCGCCCCGGGGCGTGCGTGTCGCCGCCCTTATTCCCCTGATACCCGCGCGCCTGTCTGCGGTCGCATTTCCGGTGCCGGCATGACGGAGATCACCATTTTACTGGTGGACGACCATCCCGTTGTGCGGGAGGGTTTTCGCCGACTGCTTGAGCGCACGCCGGGCTACCGCGTAATTGCCGAGGCCGACGACGCCGCTTCCGCCTATCAGGCCTACCAGAAGGCAAAGCCCGATGTCGTGGTGATGGACCTCTCGCTCGCCGGCATTGGCGGGATCGAAGCATTGCGGCACATCCGGCAATGGGATCGCGACGCGCGCATTCTCGTCTTCACGATGCATAGCGGCGCGGGTTTTGCCTTGAAGGCCTTCGAGGCGGGCGCCGCCGGCTATGTCACCAAGGGAAGCGATGCCGCCGAACTCGTTAAATCGGTCGCCATTGTCGCCAAGGGCGGCCGCGCCATGAGCAACGACGTAGCCCAGGAGATCGCGGCGGAGCGCCTCGTGCATCCGGGTTCCCAGTTGGATGAGCTCAGCCCGCGCGAAACCGAGATCCTCCGTCTCCTCGCGTCAAGCTGGTCGGACGAGGAGATTTCCGCTTCGCTGCATCTCAGCCTTAAGACTGTCCGCAACTACCATTACCAGATCAAGGCCAAGGTCGGCGCCCGCACCGATGCCGATCTGGTGTGGCTCGCGATCGGCGCCGGCCTGGTTCGAGCCGACACTCAAGCGCCTGGTCCGGGGCCGGAACCACGAGAGCGAGCCGATTGAGTGTCATGGCCGCGGCCTGAAGAGCGCGAAGACCGCAGACAAGACCGCCATTTGCTGGCAGGCTGAAGCCGGAATATGCTTCAAGTCGGTCCGGGGTGAGCGGTCATGAAGTCACGCGCCAGTCTACGCGCCATTGTCTTTGCTGCCTCCACGTTATGCTTGGCAACAGCAAAGCCTGTGATCGCCGATTGTCTCGGCCGGGATCCGGTATCGGCGGCCAGGGCCTTCTATGAGAACCATTCGGATTTCTATTATGGCGATCCTGCCAAGCTGCAGGATCTCGTGACCCCACGCCTGCTGAAATTGTTGACCACCAACTACGCCTGTTCGGACGGTCAGGAATGCGCCCTCGATTCCGATCCCTGGGTGGATGCGCAGGATGGCGATGTCGCCGAGCCGATCACCTATGAACTCGCCGATCATACTGACGACCGGGCGACGGTGATCATGCATTACGTCTTTGCCTTGTCGGAAGCCGAGCACAGTCCGCAGCAGGTCGCTCTGAAATTACGCCGGAGTGACCAATGCTGGCAGGTCGCGGACATGATCACGCCGCGCGGCAGGTCGCTTGCCGACGAGATCGACACCTGGTTCAAGGTCAATGGGGGTGAAGAAGCGGCGCCCGCAGATTCAGGCAACCCTTAGAGCGGGCTTTTGCCGAAGAACCGCAATTATTCGACATATCCGGTTACTTGCACCATCGCGATGCGGTTGATCACGTCATAGCGATGGTCGAAGTCCCGGAAATCGCCCTGCCCCCAAACGGAGATATGGGCTTCCTGCCGTTTGCCGCCGACGGCGCCCTGCCGATCGCGCAGGGGAAACAGGACCAGGATTTTCTTGCAGCGATAGATGAAGAAATGCAGCAGGTCGAGGCCGGTCGATTTGCGGAGGTGTTCAATCACGTCGCCGAAGATCACCAGGTCGTAATCGGTGTCGACTTCAGTCAGCAATTGCTCGGCGTCAATCGCACGTACCGTGTCGTACTTTTCTGCAAGCTTGAAACGCTCGATATACTCGCGGTCCATTTCGATCGCCGTGATAACGGCGGCCGGACAAGCGCGGCGCACGAGCGTGGCATATTTGCCGGCGCCCGCCCCGATATCAAGAACGGTTCTGGGTTGGAGAACCTCCACGAGGGATTCGACGGCGTCGTCAAAGTGTTTCTTCGAGTAGGGCATTGTCAGCCTCGTTACCAGCATATGACGCTGTTGTCGTTATTGAACGTGGTTGCCAGCGGCAATTCACTTATGCGTCATCAGGAACCTTGGCCGGGCCAGATCGACGATGGGAGGAAGTCGGGCGGGCAAGCGAAATAACAGCTGTCGTGCAGGCAACGAAAGCGATGACAGACATGTAACCGCATTGAAAAAGGGCAGCCCGTCGTGGCTGCCCTTTCTGAAGACGAGACTGTCGATTTGTCGGCGTGATCAGAACGGAATATCATCGTCGAGATCACCGCCGCCGCTTCTGCCGCCACCAGCACCACCGCCGCCGCCGCCGCCGTAACCGCCACCGGAGCCGCCGCCGCCAAAGCCGCCACCGCTGTTGCCATAGCCGGCATCCGGTTCGCCGCCGCCCACGCTGCCGCCGTCACCCCGGCCGCCCAGCATGGTGAGTTCGCCGCGAAATTTCTGCAGCACGACTTCCGTGGTGTATTTCTCGGCGCCGCTCTGATCGGTCCATTTGCGGGTCTGCAGCTGGCCTTCGATATAGACGGTAGCGCCCTTCTTCAGGTAACGCTCCGCGACATCGACCAGACGGTCATTGAAAATGACCACGCGATGCCATTCGGTCTTTTCCCGTCGCTCGCCCGAACCCTTGTCCCGCCAGCTCTCCGAGGTCGCGATCGATAGGTTGGCGACACGCGTGCCGTCCTGAGTGGTGCGGATTTCCGGATCGCGCCCCAGGTTGCCGATCAGGATCACCTTATTAACGCTGCCAGCCATAGCCCTGCCCTGTTCTTTGTCGCTTGAATGTGGTCGAGACTTATAACGATCGCGCGGCATTGTCAAAGCTGCTATGTCAGCAAAGTAAGTAATTGAAAATAAAATATTTATGCTGAAGATCGAGCGCTGATACCGCGCCGGATGGCAGGAATCTGCGGTGCTGGTCTTCCACTTTTGTTCTTTTTCGGCGATAGTCGCCCGCTGGCCGCCAAAACGTGTCGATTTTTGCGATGCGGAAAGCCTCGGCGGCCGCTCAGCTGGATCGGATCGGAAGGGTTGGACGAGGATGGCGAAGGCCTTAGGCAATGCCCAGAACCAAGGGGGCAGCGCGAAAATCGACGGGGCGAAGATCTCGGTTCGGGGCGCCCGGGAGCATAATCTGAAGAATGTCGATGTCGACATTCCCCGGGATTCGCTGGTGGTGATCACCGGCCTCAGCGGTTCCGGCAAATCCTCCCTTGCCTTTGACACGATCTATGCCGAAGGCCAGCGCCGCTATGTCGAATCGCTCTCCGCCTATGCCCGCCAGTTCCTCGAACTGATGCAGAAGCCGGATGTCGATTCCATCGAGGGTCTGTCGCCGGCGATTTCCATTGAGCAGAAGACGACATCCAAGAATCCCCGCTCGACCGTCGGAACAGTGACGGAGATCTATGACTATCTGCGCCTGCTCTACGCCCGTGTCGGCATCCCCTATTCGCCGGCCACCGGCCTCCCCATCGAAAGCCAGACGGTCAGCCAGATGGTCGACCGCATCATGGCCTTGCCGGAAGGGACGCGCCTCTATCTGCTGGCGCCGATCGCCCGCGGCCGCAAGGGAGAATACAAAAAGGAGTTCCAGGACCTGCAGAAGCGCGGCTTCCAGCGTGTGCGGGTCGACGGCACCGTGCACGAAATCAATGCCGTGCCGACCCTCAACAAGAAGCTGAAGCATGATATCGAGGTGGTGGTCGACCGCGTTGTGGTGAAGGACGGTATCCAGACCCGCCTCGCCGACAGCGTCGAAACCGCGCTCGGCCTGTCCGATGGTCTGCTCTATGCCGATCCCGCCGATAAGGGGGGCGAGCGCATCATGTTCTCGTCGCGTTTTGCCTGCCCCGTTTCCGGCTTCACGATCGACGAGATCGAGCCGCGGCTTTTCTCCTTCAATAATCCGTTCGGTGCCTGCCCGGTCTGCGACGGCCTGGGTAACAAGCTCTATTTCGATCCCGAGATGGTGGTGCCGGATGAACGCAAGAGCCTGCGCGACGGCGCCGTGGCGCCTTGGGCAAACTCGTCGTCGCAATACTATATGCAAGCGCTGGACAGCCTGGCGCGGCACTACAAGTTCAGCCTGACGACGCCCTGGCAGGACCTGCCGAAGAAATTCCGTGACGTCATCCTGTTCGGTTCCGGCGAGGAAGCCGTCACCATGAGCTTCGACGATGGTGTCCGCAGCTACAAGACCACCAAGCCCTTCGAAGGCGTCATCACCAATATGGACCGACGCTTCCGCGAGACGGATTCCTCCTGGGTGCGCGAAGAGCTGGGCCGCTTCCAGTCGACCAGCCCCTGCGAAGCCTGCGAGGGCCAGCGTCTGAAGCCGGAAGCGCTGGCGGTCAAGATCGACAAGCTGAACATCGCCCAGGTGACCGATATGTCGATCGCCCAGTCCGGCGAGTGGTTCGGCGGGCTTGCCAAGAAACTGACGGCGAAGCAGCGCGACATCGCCTATCGCATCCTGAAGGAAATCAACGAGCGTCTCGGCTTTCTCAACAGCGTCGGTCTGGAATACCTGACCCTCAGCCGTGCTTCCGCGACCCTTTCGGGTGGCGAGAGCCAGCGCATTCGCCTCGCCTCGCAGATCGGTTCCGGTCTGACCGGCGTTCTTTACGTGCTCGACGAGCCCTCGATCGGTCTCCATCAGCGCGACAATGACCGGCTGCTGGCAACGCTCAAGCGGCTCCGCGATCTCGGCAATACCGTGCTGGTGGTCGAGCACGACGAGGATGCCATCCGTGTCGCCGACTACCTGATCGATATGGGTCCGGCCGCCGGCATTCATGGCGGCGAGGTGGTGGCCGAAGGCACGCCGGCCGAGGTGATGAAGACCGACAGCCTGACGGCGCAATATCTCAGCGGCCGCAGGCAGATCGCCATCCCCGGCGAACGCCGCAAGGGTGCCGGCAAGGACGCGCGAATCCGCATCGTCGGCGCCAAGGGTAACAACCTGAAGAATGTCACGGTCGATATCCCGCTCGGTACTTTTACCTGTGTCACCGGCGTCTCCGGCGGCGGCAAGTCGACGCTCGTGATCGAGACGCTCTACAATGCGGTCGCCCGCAAGCTGCATGATGCGCGTACCCATCCGGCGGATCACGACCGGATCGAAGGTCTGGAATATCTCGATAAGATCATCGACATCGATCAGTCGCCGATCGGGCGCACGCCGCGATCGAATCCTGCCACCTATACCGGTGCCTTTACGCCGATCCGCGACTGGTTCGCCGGCTTGCCCGAGGCGCAGGCGCGCGGCTACAAGGCCGGTCGCTTCTCCTTCAACGTGAAGGGCGGCCGCTGCGAGGCTTGCGAAGGCGACGGCGTCATCAAGATCGAGATGCACTTCCTGCCCGACGTCTATGTGCAATGCGACCAGTGCAAGGGCAAACGCTATAACCGCGAGACGCTCGACATCACCTTCAAAGGCAAGTCGATCGCCGATGTGCTGGAGATGACCGTCGAGGAAGGC
>DATLIX010000172.1:0-9216 GCA_035539215.1 Dongiaceae bacterium
CGCGCGCCTGAAGCTGGCGAAGCAGTTGAGCGGCATTCCCATCGACGGCGATGACGGCCTGCGCGACCGGGTGACCGCACATCTCGATCGTCTGTTGGACGGTGCCGTCATTCTGCTGCCGACGGCGCCCTGCCTGGCGCCACTCAAGGACGCGCCGGCCGAGGTCTTCGCCGATTTCCGCGATCGCGTGCTCGGCCTCACCACGATTTCCGGCCTGGCGCGCGTGCCGCAGATCCAGATTCCCCTGGGCCTTGCGGAGGATGATCACGGCAAGGCGCCGATCGGTCTGTCGCTGATCGGCCGCCGCGGCACCGATCGTGCCCTGCTGCACCTGGCGGAGAAGGTGGCGGCGCGTCTCTCGGCCTGACGCCCCGGCTTGACAGGACGGGATGCGGCCGGCATGTTGACAACATGATGATCAGCCAGCGCGCCCTGTTGAAATCGAAACCGTTCTCCGTGTGGGGAATGGAGCTTCGTCGCGCGTTCTAGCATCATCAGCACAGCGACCGAGACACAAACCCCGCCGGTTCGGACGGGGTTTTTTGTTGGCTCGCCCGTGTCCCGCCGGCTCCCTGACTGGAGACGAGGATGACAAGCTTTCAAGAAATACCGTTGCGCGCCACCACTTCGGCAAGGCTGCATGGCCTATGGCTGCCGCTAATCACACCCTTCCGTGACGGCGCACTGGATGAGGGGAGTCTGCGCCGCCTGCTGCGCCACTATCTGCAGCAGCCGCTCGACGGACTGATCCTGGCCGGCACGACCGGCGAAGCGATGACACTGGATGGGGCGGAGACGGAGCGGTTGATGCGGATCGGCGCCGAGGAAGTGGCTGGTCGCCTGCCGCTTTTTCTCGGCCTCAGCGGCAGCGATACGCGGGTGCAGGGGCGGCATCTGGCAGCGCTGCAATCCTGGCCGCTCGACGGCTATCTGATCGCCTGTCCCTATTACACGCGGCCTTCGCAGGAGGGGCTCTATCATCATTTTGCTGCCTTGGCTGCCGAGACCGACCGGCCGATCCTGATCTACAACATTCCCTATCGCACCGGCGTCAACCTGGCCAATGAGACCCTGCTGCGACTTGCCGAGCTGGGCAATATAAGCGGCGTCAAGGATTGCTGCGCCGATGCCGCACAGAGCAGCGATCTGATCCGGCAGAAGCCGGAGGATTTTGCGGTGCTGACCGGCGAGGATGCCTGGTACTATTCGGCGCTGGTGCAGGGCGCCGATGGCGCCATTCTCGCCAGCGCACATATCGAGACCGCGCGCTTCGCAGCAATCCGCCGCGCCGTCGAGGCAGGTGATCATCGGTCGGCCCGGCGGCTGTGGGACGATCTGATCGGCCTGGTGCGGCTGCTTTTTGCCGAACCCAATCCGGCGGCGATCAAGCATTGCCTGTGGCGCAGCGGGCTGATCGCCAGTCCGGAACTGCGCCTGCCGATGATGCCGGCCAGCGCCGGCCTGGCGGCACGTCTCGATCAGCTGGTCTCGGAAACCGGCTGGCGCGCCAGCGCATAGGCGGCGAGGGTGGCGCCGGCCAGGAGCAGGTCGCCGCAGAGCAGGCCGGCCCAGATGCGCCACAGCGAGAGTTCTGCGCCCACGGCGGCACCGAGCACCAATGCGACGATCACGGCTAGGCGGCGGCCCTGGCGATCCGCCTTGCCGCCCGCCACCACGCTGTCGAAGAACACGCCGTGCAACACCATGGTGGCGGCGGGCAGGGTCATGTCAAGGACGCCTGCTTGCCGGCTGCCGGCGACCTGGATGCCCATGGCAAGGCCAAGAATGAGGACGGCGAGATAGTGCATCCGCGGCTCCGACAGATCGGTGAGCGCGGACAGGACGACTGCCATCAGCACCAGCACGGTAACCACCGTCAAGGCATGCGCCAGGATGCGGATGCGCGTGGCATGGCCGGCGACGTTGCCGGCTTCGCGGCGCACCAGGCGACCGCCCAAGGTCGCGCCGGTGCCGAAACTGGCGAGGGCGATGATCGGCGGCAAGGCAAGAGGCGTTGCCCCGGTCAGATGGATGCCGACCAGGATCATCGTGCCCGTCATATAGGCAGTGAAGACCTTAAGGTGGAGCAGGCAGATCGCATCGATGACGCCGGTCGACAGCGAGACGATCAACAGGATACGCAGCAGATGCGACTGATCAGTCGGGACTTGCGGCAAAGGTGCGGCGGGGGAGGGCGCTGGGGGTGAGGGCGGTATTGAGGCGTTCACGGCGACTCCAGACGAACTTGGCCTCGTAGGCAGGGTTATCAGGATTGCCAATAAGCTTCGCCGCCGCAAGTTCGATTGCCGAGGCTTTCCGGCGCGAGGACGGCCCTCAGTCCGGGCCTTTCAGCTTGTCCGGCTGGGTCGCGAGGGAGGGCGTGCCGGCCGGAAAATCCAGCCAATGGGCCTGGTGGCGGTTCCAGCTGATGAGCTGCGGTGCCGGAAAATCGGCATCGGCAAAGCAGCCGCCGGCGACGCCGATATGCTCCGCAATGCTGCCGTCGGGGCCGGTCCAATA
The DNA here is from genome assembly GCA_035539215.1 of Dongiaceae bacterium. Classification (GTDB taxonomy): domain Bacteria; phylum Pseudomonadota; class Alphaproteobacteria; order Dongiales; family Dongiaceae; genus Dongia_B. The sequence goes on from DATLIX010000172.1 coordinate 2,521, forward strand.
GAGCGTCGTGCCGCAATGCGGGCAGAAATGGGTTTGCACGATGCGGCCGCTTTCCGCCTGTCGATTGAAGCAGCGCTCCTCGCCGTCCAGGCTGCGAATCTGGGCGCAATGGAAATAAGCGCTGAGGCCGAAGCTGCTTCCGGTGCGGCGCTGGCACTGGGTGCAGTTGCAGGCAAGGACGAAGAAGGGATCGCCTGCGACCTCGAGCGCAAGCCGGCCGCACAGGCAGGAAGCCGACCGGACCTTCGCTGCGGCCGGCGATGGCGGGGGCGCGGGTGGCGGCCGGTCAGGCGTCACGGGCGGTCAGTCATGACGGTGATCAGGCATCATAGGCGACGATCGAGCTGACCGGCACGTCGAGCCGCTCGCGGCCGCCGAGGAACGTCAGTTCGATGACGCAAGCAGCCCCGACCACATTGGCGCCGACCTTGCGGAGAAGGTCGACGGCCGCATGCAGGGTACCGCCGGTGGCCAGCAGGTCGTCGAGAACGACAACACGCTGCCCGGGCTTGATCGCGTCGGACTGGATCTCGACCACGTCGGTGCCGTATTCCAGCTGATACGTGTGACGGATCGTGTCCCCCGGCAATTTGCCCTTCTTGCGCACCATGGTGAAGCCGGTGCCCATCAGGTAGGCGAGCGGGGCCGCGACCAGGAAACCGCGCGATTCGATGCCGACGAGCAATTCCGGCTCCAGCGGGGTCACTGCCGTCACCAGCCGGTTTACCGTTTCCTTCCAGGCCGGGCCATCGGCGATCAGCGTGGAAATGTCGTAGAACAGGATGCCCGGTTTGGGAAAATCGGGGACATGGCGGATGTGCTGTTTCAGATCCATGAGGCGCATTCCATAGGGCAGAACGTGGGCTGGCGGTAAGGACGATGACAGTCGCAGCCGACCCGCTGTGCGGGCGTCGGCGCGTGGTGTATAAGCCATTTGCCGATTGGGTGAAAGAGCCTGTGACCGTTGAATGACGGCTCGGGCAGGACCCACGGACGATCGGCATGGGAGTTGACCGGCAGGCGGGGATGGAATGGCGCGTAAATCGGCCAAGGTGGACAAGATCGATCTGAAGATCCTGGGCGAGTTGCAGGACCGGGGGCGCAGTTCCAATCTGGAACTCGCCGGCAAGGTCGGGCTGTCACCAAGCCCCTGCCACAACCGCCATCGCAGCCTGGAAAAGAGCGGCATCATTCGCGGTTACCGCGCCGATATCGACCTCACCAAGCTGACCGACTATGTCGAGATCCTCAGCTTCGTGACCTTGCACAAACACGGCCGGACCCAGCAGGGGGCTTTTGAAAAGCTCATTGAAAAGACGCCCCAGGCCATCGCCTGCTATCAGATTTCCGGCAATTTCGACTACATCGTGCATTTCGTCTGCAAGGCGGTTTCCGACTATGTCGACCTGCATCACCGGCTGATCGAGGAGGAGCCCAATATCGCCTCGGTCACGACCAATGTGATCATGTCGGAGACCAAGAAATTTGCCGGTTATCCGCTCAAGGAACTGATCGAGCCGGCCGAGACCAAGCCGGATTGAAACCGGCCAACGGCCGGCCGCGCGGGCGGTGCCACGCGCCGATCCCTGGATCACTTTAAAGAGCGGAACCGGCTGGCTCGGCACAGCCTGCCGCGATGCCGGACTACATTCATCGATTGAGAATAATTCTTACTTGCATCTACGGGAGTGGTAGTTTACATCTTCAATTGAGAATGATTCTCAAAAATGTGTCCGATGCGTCAGGGGTGGGTTGGCGGTCGGGCAGAGGTTATGGGTGCCATGACTGAACGACGGCTGTCACCGCGAGGGGCGGAGGAACGGCTGCCGGCCGATAGAGCTTCATCGGACTGGCCGCGTCGCGTACCGCTTTCGCTGATTCTCGGCGGGGAGCGGGAAATCGTCATCGAATTCAACGGTGCCGATTACCGGTTACGGATAACCCGGAACCAGAAGCTCATTCTCACGAAATAAAGCGCCGCTCGCCCACGGCGCCTGAAAATTCGGACCCAGCAAGTGCTGCGGCCGTGCTGCATGCGAGTGACTTCGAGTTCTCGCCGCGGCACGCGACCTCAGAGCCAGCCAGGACCCTTCCTGAACCTATGCTCTGGAGTCACCAGCCATGCTGAGAGATCGGCTTTTAAGTGCCGTTATCACTTCTACTCTTGCCTGTTCCGCCGCCGCGATACCGCTTCTTGCCGTCGCGCAGGAAGCGAGCCAATCGCCGGCAACGTCCACATCGACGGTGGCCGATCCGGTTCAGGCGACGCCGCCAAAAGCGGCCGACAAGAAGGCCGAAACGACCGGGCCGGGAGGGCAGGCACAGCAGCAACCGGCGCAATCGATCATGCTGGATCCCTTGACCGTGACGGCGACCAAGGCACCGGCGCCGCGCGATTCCGTGCCGGCGAGCATCGACGTGATCACCCAGGACCAGATCGATCGCAAGCAGCCGTTGACGGTGGGTGACATTCTCGACGATCTGCCCGGCGTCGAGATGGAAGGCGGCCCCAAGGGGTCGCAGTCGCAGCCCAATATCCGTGGCTTCGGCGGCACCGGCTGGGGCACCAATCGCGTCGTCACCACGCTGGATGGGGCGCGTCAGGATGTGGGCGCCGCACATGGCGGCAGCATGTTCTTCGATCCCGAACTGCTCAAGCAGGTCGAGGTCCTGAAAGGCACCGGTTCGACACTCTACGGTTCCGGCGCGATCGGTGGCGTCATTGCCCTGACGACCAAGGATGCCTCGGATTTTCTCGAGGGCGACGACAAATACGGCTTCTGGGTGAAATCCGGTTATCACACGGTCAACAAGGAGCCCATGGCCAGCGGGACCTTTGCCCTGCGACCGATCGACCAGGTCGATTTCCTCGGCAATTTCACCTGGCGTGACAGCGGCAACTACAAGACCGGTGCCGGCGACCGCTTGAACGATACGGCGGTCGAAGTCATGAGCGGCCTGATGAAGCTCGGCATCACGCCGGGCGAAGGGCAGCGCCTGGAACTCTCCGGCATCATCTTCCATGACAACGAGGATGCGCTCGACACCGACGTCGGCAACCTGAACACCGAGTACAAGGCGGATCACGAAATCAAGAAGACAACCGCGTCGGCGCACTACACCTTCAACAGCCCGGACAGCGACCTTGTCAATTTTTCCGCCACCGCCTATCGCGACGATACCGATGTCGACAGCAACGGCCGCAGTTATGACCGCGATACCTCGGCTGATCTGACGACCACGGGGCTCGACATCTTCAATACGTTCAAGTTCGATACATCGATCCTCAAGCATGCCCTGACCATCGGCACCGAATATTATCACGACGCCGGTGGCGGCCGAGTGAACGGCGACAAGGAGCCGCAGAATCCGGACGCCACGCAGGATGTCGTCGGTCTTTATGCGCAGGACGCGATCAAGCTGTTTGATCAGTTGACGCTGACGCCGGGCCTGCGCTGGGACTATTACGCGACGAATCCCGAGGGTGGCGATTTCAGCGACCGCAAGGACAATCGGTTCTCACCCAAGATCGGCATCAACTGGCAGCCGGTGGAATGGGCTTCCGTCTACGGCAGCTATAGCCAGGGATACCGCGCGCCGTCGGTTCGCGAACTCTATATTTCTGGCATCCACTTTGCTCTTGGCGGACCCTTCAACAACACCTTCGTTCCCAACCCGGACCTGAAGCCGGAGAGCACGAAAACATGGGAAGGCGGGCTCCGCTTCAACTTCGAGGATGTGCTGATGAAGGGCGACGGGTTGCGGTTCCGTGGGAACTACTTCGACACCCGGGCCAAGAACTTCATCGACGGCGACGTGGTGATCGATTTTGCGAATAACGTCTTCACCACCACGCCCGTCAACGTTCCACGTGCGCATATCCGCGGTTCCGAGATCGAACTCAGCTACGATTCCGAATACGCTTTCTTCAGCGGCGGGTATTCCCGCATCCGCGGCGACAACCTGACCGATGACGAGCCCCTGACCTCGATCCCGGCGGACAAGCTGGTTGTGACCCTGGGAGCGAAGATCCCGACCTTGGATATCGCCTTCGGCGTGACCGACGAATATGCCTGGTCGCAGGACCGCGTGGCGGATGCGGATCTCGCGGTCGGCAATTACAACGTCGTCGGCCTGTTCGCAGGCTGGGCACCCAGTGACGGCCCGCTCAAAGGTTTCCGGGTCAATGCCGGCATCGACAACCTGTTTGACAAGAACTACGAGCGGTTCCTCGCCGAGGAAAAGGCGCCGGGCCGGGACTACTACTTCGCCGTCAGCTACGGGCAGTCGTTCTGATGCCCAAGCGTGGCTTCATACCTAAGTGCAGCCACACCCGGTGCGCCTGCCTGTGCCGCATGAACGGCATGGGCAGGCGAGAGGCCGCGCTGCCCTATCCCTTCCGTTTCAGTCAGTAAAGCCAGAGGTGTTTTCATGACCCAGCCACCTGTTTCCATGTCCGGCAAGTTGTCCCGCGCGGATCTCGTCAAAAACTGGACGGCTCTTCGCGAGCGCAAACCGCAACTGCGCAACCGGGATGCCGCCGAGGAATTAGGAGTCAGCGAAGCCGAGCTGATCGCCTGCCGCAACGATGCCGGTAATTTTCGCCTGCAAGCTGACTGGCCGGCCCTTTTCGCGGCATTGCCGAAGCTGGGCCGCGTGATGGCGCTGACGCGCAACGAAAATGCCGTGCACGAACGTCACGGCACCTACGAGCCGGCCAGCTTCAACGGCATGGTCGGTCTTGTGCTCGGGCCGGATATCGACCTGCGCATCTTCCTGAAATCCTGGAAGTTCGGCTTCGCGGTAGGGGAGCCCTCGCGCCGCGGCCTGCTGCGCAGCCTGCAGGTCTTCGACCAGAGCGGTGTTGCCGTGCACAAGATCTATGCCGGCGAGGGGACCGATATGGCCGCGTGGCAGGACCTGACGGCCATGCTGCGGATGGCGGAACAGGAAAGCGCCTTGGAGATCGCGGCGCCGCCGGTCAAGGCGGCGCCCAAAGATCTTGCCGCGATTGACGTCGCGGCTTTGCTGACCGGATGGGAGAATCTGCAGGACACGCATGAGTTCATCGGGCTGCTCAGCCGGAATGCGACGCAGCCGACGCAGGCTTTCCGGTTGGCAGAGGGCCGCTTCACCCGGCGCATTGAGAACGGCGCGGTGCGGCAATTGTTGATGGCGGCTGCGCAGGAGGCCCTGCCGATCATGGTTTTCGTCGGTAATCACGGCATCATCCAGATCCATACCGGTGCGGTAGCGCGGATCGAGGTGATGGGCGACTGGCTGAACGTGCTCGATCCCGATTTCAACCTGCATCTGCGGGAGGACCGGATCGGCGAAGTCTGGCATGTCCACAAGCCGACCAGCGACGGCGTCGTCACCTCGGTCGAGGTGTTCGACCGGGATGGCGAGCGCATTGTCACCTTCTTCGGCAAGCGCAAGCCGGGCGAGGCGGAACTGCGTGGATGGCGGGAACTCACGGCAGCGCTGCCCTCCTTTTCGGCCGCGGGAGCAGCCGCATGATGACAGCCTTGGCAGGGATCGGCCGCCGCGGCGTTCTCGCCGGCCTGGCCGGCATTGCCGGCGCCACGATGCTGCATCGGCCGCTCTATGGCGAAGGCATGCGGGCTGCGCGAATTGTGAGCGTCGGCGGCGCGATGACGGAGATCGTCTTCGCGCTGGGAGCAGGCGGCAGGCTGATCGCGGTCGACACGACCAGCCTCTATCCCGTGCAAGCGACGGCCGCCCTGCCGAAGGTCGGCTACCTGCGGTCGCTGTCGGCCGAAGGCGTGCTCTCCACCAGGCCGGATCTCATTCTGCTCGACGCCGATGCGGGTCCGGCCGATGTCGTCGACCAGTTGCAGCGCCTGGGCACCCGGATAGCCCATTTCACGGAACGGCCGTCGGCGGCTGCTGTCGGCGACAAGATCGCTTTCGTCGGGGCGGCGCTGAACCGGCCCGCCGAGGCTGCGGAGATGGCCGCCTTGTTTCGCCGGGACCTGGCGGCGGTGACCGCCAGTATCGGCCACCTGCAGCAGCGGCCCGGCATCCTTTTCCTGATGAATGCCGGGGCAGCCGGGCTGCGGGGCGCCGGCAGCGGCACGGCGGCGGCGGAGATGGTCGCGCTGGCCGGCGGGCGCAATGTCTTCGGGCAAGCGAGTGGCTATAAGACCGTCACTGCCGAAGCGGCGGTGATCGCCGATCCGGACGCCATCCTGATGATGAGCCAGACCATCGCGGAACTCGGCGGCATCGACAGGGTTGCCGGATTGCCCGTGCTCGCCCGAACCAAGGCGGCGCGTGAGCGGCGCATCTTCGGCTTCGATGGCAATTATCTGCTGGGTTTTGGCCCGCGGACAGCGCATGCGCTCGCCGATCTCGCGGCTGCGCTGCATCCGCAAGGCAGCATTTCGCCGCTACCGCCGCGCCCCTGGACGTCTGCCTGAAGGGTGCCATGGGGAACGCCATTCTCTTGATAGTGCCGGATGCCCAGCGCCACCGGTCTATCCTGATCCTGACCTTGATGGGATTGGGGCTTGTCGTCAGCCTCATCGTCGCGACCATGACCGGCCCGCTGATGATGCCGCCGGGCGAAGTCGGCGCGGCGGTGGCAGAGGCCCTCGGTCTGCTGCCGGCCGGCACGGTTGACGCCACATGGCGCGATATCGTGCTGGATTTGCGCCTGCCGCGCGTGCTTGC
>DATLIX010000173.1:0-30787 GCA_035539215.1 Dongiaceae bacterium
CGGCGGAGCAGGCGACAATTCCGCCGGCGGCATCGGGGTGGGGGTCATCGGCCGCGGCGATGCCTCGCTTTCGCTTGGCACCTCCGGCGTCTTCTTCGTCGCCAATGACGTCTATGCGCCGAAAGCCGCCGCCGGCATCCATGGCCATTGCCATTGCCTGCCCGGCATCTGGTGCGAGCTTTCCGTGGTGTTGAGCGCCGCCAGCTGTCTGTCCTGGGTCTCCCATGCCGTCCATGGCGAGATTCCGGCTTTGCTGGCCGAGATCGAGGCCGATCCCAAGTTCTCCACCGGCTCGCTGATCTTCCTGCCCTATCTCTCCGGCGAGCGAACCCCGCATAACGACCCCAATGCCATGGGTGTCTTCTTCGGCCTCACCTTTGAGCACAAAAGGCATCACTTGGTGCAGGCGGTCTTGGAAGGCGTGGCCTTCGGTTTTGCCGATGGCGTGCGCGTGCTGCAGGAAGGCGGCGTCGAGATCGGTGACGTCACCGTCATCGGCGGCGGTGCGCGAAGCCTGCTCTGGGGCCGCATCCTGGCTTCCGTGCTCAACCTGCCGCTGACCTATCGTCAGGGCGGCGATATCGGTCCCGCGCATGGAGCAGCCCGCCTCGCCCGCCTTGCTTATACCGGCGAAGCCGCCGCCGCGGTCTGCACCAAGCCGCCGGTCGACGTGACCGTCGCCCCCGACCCCGCCCTGGTCGAGGCTTACCAGGCAAAGGGCGAGGTCTATCGGCAGCTCTATCGCGACCTCAAAGGCAGTTTTGCCCAAGCGGTCAAACTTTAGACCGCCGCACCTGAAATCGGGACCTGAGGTCGCGGCCTGAGACGGGTCGACCGTTAGCTGTACGCAGGCGAGGACTGCTTGGCCTGCGCAATCGGTCGCGTGTTTCGCAAACTTCGTCTCTCCGGCGATGATATCGGCCTTGCGCTGTGTTACCCTCATGAACGTTCGGCCGGTCAGATCAGCGATGCTGGCAGCCACCGGATCATGGCCAACCCGCATCTGAGGACCCGCGTTCGATGGAACCCGACTTTCACCGCATCAAGAGACTGCCGCCTTACGTCTTTGCTGAGGTGAACAAGCTGAAGGCCGCCGCCCGGGCCCAGGGCCAGGACATCATCGATTTCGGCATGGGCAATCCGGACCAGCCGCCGCCCGCCCATGTCACCCAGAAGCTGGTCGAGACGCTGAACGACCCACGCGTCCACCGCTATTCCAATTCCCGCGGCATCCCCGGTCTCCGCAAGGCGCTGGCCAACTACTATGCCCGCCGCTTCAACGTGGAGCTGGACCCGGAGAGCGAGGTGATCACCACGCTCGGCTCCAAGGAAGGCCTCGCCAATCTCGCCCAGGCAATCACCAGTCCCGGCGACATCATCCTGGCACCCAATCCCAGCTACCCGATCCATGCCTTCGGTTTCATCATCGCCGGCGCTGCGATCCGATCGATCCCCTATCAGCCGGGCGACGGCTTCCTCGAAGCCATGGACCGGGCCGTACGCTATTCGGTGCCGAAGCCGCGCGCGGTGATCGTCAACTATCCCAGCAACCCGACGGCGGAAGTGGCCGATCTCGATTTCTACCGCGAGATCATCGCCTTCTGTAAGAAGCACGAGATCTATGTGATCTCCGATATCGCCTATGCCGAGATCTATTTCGACGGCCCGCCCCCGCCCTCGATCCTGCAGGTGCCGGGCGCGAAGGAAATCGCCGTCGAATTCAGCTCGCTCAGCAAAACCTATTCCATGCCGGGTTGGCGCATCGGTTTTTGCGCCGGCAACAAGGACCTGATCTCGGCCCTGACGCGGATGAAGTCCTATCTCGATTACGGCGCCTTCACGCCGATCCAGGTGGCGGCGACGGCGGCCCTCAACGGTCCGCAGGATTGCGTCGACGAAATCCGCGCCCGTTACAAAAGCCGGCGTGACACGCTGGTCGAGGGCCTGCACGCGGCCGGCTGGAACATCACCCCACCCAAGGCATCGATGTTCGCCTGGGCGGAGATTCCCGAGCCCTATCGCCACATGGGTTCGCTGGAATTTTCGAAATTCCTGCTGACCGAGGCAAAAGTGGCCGTCGCCCCCGGCGTCGGCTTCGGCGAACATGGCGAGAATTTCGTGCGCTTCGGCCTGGTCGAGAATGAGCACCGCATCCGCCAGGCGACCCGCAACATCAAGGCCGTGCTGCGCCAGCCGATACCGATCCAGAAGAGGGCGTGAGGAAGCAGGCTAGCGGCGGACTGTCTTCATTCTCACTGTCACCCTCGGGCTTGACCCGAGGGTCCATGATGGAAGCCGTGCGTGATGTCAGCCGTGGATTGCCGGGTCAAGCCCGGCAATGACGGATGGGTATGTTGGAGCGCCGTAGCCCTACGGCTTCTCCCAGCGCCCGCTTTCTTCCGAACGAAACAACGCATCCAGGATGCGCATGTTCTGGATGGCATCCTCGATGCCGTAGGCGCGGGGCCGCTCGCCGAGGATCATCTCAACGAAGGCGTCCCCTTCCAGGGCATATTGATCGCAAGCCGCTATCGTCTCGGTGACGACGGCGCTGCCGTCGAGCTTGCTGCCGTCGTCCCGGAAAACCAGCGTTGTCGCCGCTTGCGGCGCGTTGAACGGGATCTGGATCTCGATGCGGCCTTTGGAGCCGATGATCTGCGCCCGCTGGTAGGGCACCGATTGTGTGCCGACCGTGAAATCGAGCCGGCGGCCTTGGCCGAAATCCAAAAGGCCGCTGGTCAGACGATCGACGCCGGAGCCCGGATCGCGGTCGATCAGGGCGATGACGCGCTCAGGCTCCGCCTTGAAGATGAAGCGCGCGACGACGATGGGATAGCAGCCGATATCGAGGGCTGCTCCGCCGCCGATATCGCGCTTGTTGCGGATATTGGCCGGATCGGCGTTGAAATAGGAGAAATAAACCTGGATTGCCTGAACCGGCCCCACCGTCCCCTGCTCCACCAGCTCCCGGGACCGCAGCCATTGCGGATGGAAGCGCACCATGAAGGCTTCCAGCACTTGCACCTTGTCGCCGATATCGCGCAGTTTTGCCGCGTCCGCGGCATCGAGCCCGATCGGCTTCTCACACAGCACATGCTTACCGGCAGCGGCCGCCTGCAAGGTTACGGGGACATGCAAATGGTTGGGCAGCGGATTGTAGATCACGTCAATTTCGGTATCGGCCAGCAACGCTTCGTAGCTACCATAGGCCCGGGCGATGCCAAGCCGCTTCGCGGTTGCTTGGGCGCGATCGAGATCACGCGAAGCAATACCCAGGACCTCGCAGCGCCGACTGCGCAGCAGGCCGGGAATGACCTTCTCGGTGGCGATCTTGGCGGTGCTGACGATGCCCCAGCGGAGTTTTTTTGCGGACATGGCGAGGTCTCCGTTCCGGTTGCCGATGACTGATTGATGGAATGCGGCGAAGTGAGCGCGCCGGCTACTGCGCCGATGTCAGCGTTAGCATAGAATGCCGGTATACGAGACGGAAGCGGTTTGCCACTGTTTCTGCGCCGTGCGATGCGGGCCAACGCAAAGACCGCCAGGTGATATTAGAGTCGTCCGGCCTCGATGATCCGCTGCAGGAAGGCGCGTGTCCGCTCCTGTTTCGGATTGCCGAAGATCTCCGCCGGCGGCCCTTCCTCATGCACCTTGCCGTCGCAGAGGAAGCAGATCTTGCTGGCGACCTCGCGGGCAAAGCCCATTTCATGGGTCGCCAGCAGCATGGTCATGCCCTCCGCCGCCAGATCGCGGACGATGTTCAGAACCTCCGAGACCAGCTCGGGATCGAGCGCCGAGGTGATCTCGTCGAGCAGCAGGACCATCGGTCCCATAGCCAGCGCCCGGACAATGGCGACACGCTGCTGCTGTCCGCCTGACAGGCGATCGGGATATTCCTTCGCCTTGTGCTCGAGGCCGATGCGCTTCAACAGCGTCATCGCCTTGGCTTCCACCTCGCTGCGGCGTTCGCCCAGCACCTTGACCGGCGCCAGGGTGACGTTCTCCAGCACCGTCATATGCGGGAAGAGGTTGAAGCTCTGGAAGACGATGCCGACATCCCGGCGCAAAGCATTGACGTCGACGCCCGGCCCCGTCATGCGATCGCCATGGATGCGGATCTCACCGCCCTGGATGCTTTCAAGGCCGTTCATGCAACGCAGCAGGGTCGACTTGCCGCAGCCGGAGGGACCGATCAGGCAGACGACCTGATGCTCGTCAACCTCAAGGCTGAGGCCGTTGAAGACTTTATGGTCGCCGTAATTCTTGTAGATGTCGCGGATTTCGATCATCGCCATGATGCAGGCAACCTCAACTGCCGCCGGCGCGCATACGACGCTGATCGCGTTCGACCAGCCTGTCGACGAAACGCGCCTGGGGGATGGTGATCAGGATGAAGAGAATAGCGACCGTGGTCACCGGCGACAGATTGAAGTGGTTGCTGGCGACGATCTTTGCCTGGTTGAAGGCATCGATCGAGCCGATCACATTGACCAGCGCCGTATCCTTCTGCAAACCGATGAAATCATTGAGCAGCGGCGGAATGATGCGGCGCACTGCTTGCGGCACGATGACATAGCGCAGGGTCTGGAAATAGGAGAGGCCGAGCGAACGCGCTGCCGCCACCTGGCTCCAATGGATGCTCTCGATGCCGGAGCGGTAGACCTCGGCGACATAGGCGCCATAGGTCAGGGTCAGAGCAAGGATCGCAAAGCTCTCCTGCGAGAAATCCTTGACCCAAGGCAAACCCGTCAGCGAAAGGCCGAAGCCGATCAGATAGATATTGATGATCGCCGGCAGGCCGCGGAACATGTCGGTATAAACGGTCGACATCATGCGGATCGGCCGCCCGGCCTCGCCCGGCACCAGTCGCGCCACGGCAACGATCAGGCCCCAGATCAGCACCAGGATCTCCGCCACCACGAAGATATAGATATTGATCCAGAAGGCCTTCAGGATCAGCCAGAAGGAACTGAATATCAACGGCAGCAGGAAGAAGGTGCGGCTGACGGCAAGATCATTGGCGATGAAGAATTTCGTGACCAGCAGCAGCGTCACGACCGCCGCGGCGAAGCCCAGCGTGATATAGGCGTAGTCGCGGGACGCGGCGGTGGCGACCCGGGCATCGACCAGATTGCCGCCTGCCTGTGCCGCCTTCGCCGCCTGCGACTTCCGCAGGCTTTGGATGGCCGGCCAGATCAACGGCAGAACGACGAGACCGCAAATCACCAGGATTGCGTCAGCCAGCAGGCCGTCCACTTTCAGGACGACAGTGGCGGCCCGCACATCTGTCAGTGTCTTCCAGCTCGCGGCCAGGACGAGGACGCTGACGATGAGCGCGATTGCTGCCCAGCCGGTGACATCTTTCGGCGGCGTCCCAGCACTCCAGCGGCGCTCGCCGCCGAGGAGGCCAAGCGTCTGGCCTCCTCGGTTATCGGTGTTTGATGACATCAGTCAGAGACCGATTTCGAACGATCAGGGCTTGAAATACGGAATCTTGGTCGGATCGGCGCCCCAAGCCGCGGCCAGATATTTGGCCGAGAGCTGTTGCAACGTACCGTCCTTGATCAAGGCGTCGATGATCTTGTCGATCGTCGCCGCATTGGCCGAGCCCTTCGGATAGAGCGCACCATAGGTCTCGCCGGTCGAATACTGACCGACCACTTCCAACGCACCACTCGCCTGCGACGCCTGACCGAGAACGATGGCGGTATCGGTCATTGCCGCATCGACCTGGCCGGCCATCAAGGCCGTGAACATGCCGGTCGTATCCGGGAAGACCTTGACTTCGGCCGGCTTCAGCTTGTTGGAGACGAAATCGGCACCGGTAGTCGCCTGCTGCACACCGACCCGCATCTTCTTGATCGACTCACCGTCAACCGATGTGCCCTTCTTCACCAGGATGCCGATATCAGAATTGAAATAAGGGACAGAAAAATCGACCACCTTCTTACGTTCGTCGGTGATCGAAATTTCCGACAAAGCGAAATCGAAATCCTTGGTCTGGCCGGCGACCAGCGCATCCCAGGCAACGTTGACGACCTTCACGTTGTCGAGCCCGGCCCGATAGGCGATGTTCGCCGCCATGCAATACTCATAGCCATCCTTGATCTGCTCGGGCGTATCGCCATTCCACCAGCCCGGCGCCGGCAGATTGACTTCGACGGTAAGCTGACCGGCCTGCGCCGGCGTAAAGGGAATGGATCCCTTGGTGCCCGTGACCTCGCAATTGCCGATCATGTCCGCGGCCATGGCGGCGGGAGCGGCTGCCAAAACCAGGAGCGCGGCGGCCACAGCCGGACGCCCAAACGCGAATAAAGTCCCAAGACGCGATTTCATGATGCGTTAGCCTCCTGTTGCAACGCGTATCGTTCAGTTTTTCTTAGCGAATTTGTGTTTTTTGAAGACGTTAGTCCCTGTCATTTGCCGCTGCGACTTCGATCGATCGACTTGCGACACATGCCTACGTTGTATTTGACGTCCAAGCGACGCCAAAACACAAGTCCTAAATGGCAGAGACGTTAACGATTTGCGGGACAAAACGATCGTGCCAAATCAGCATCGCAATGATCCGATAGCTAGGCAGTCAGGCTCGCCTTGGCTATCCTGCCGCTCTTTTGCAGAAGGTTTTTAAAGGCGTGATGCTCGACGTTGCCCCCGACGCCATAAAGCAGACATTGCATAGCTCCACGCTGCAACGTCTGTACGATTACTGGCGCAGCAAATGGCATGGTTCCTTGTTGCCGGGGCGCGCCGATATCGATCCGATCGACTTTTCCTATGCCCTCGGGGACATCACCCTGGTTGATGTCTTATATGAACCGCTGCGCTTCCGCTTCCGCCTCGACGGCACGCGCCATGTCGAGCATTTCGGCTTCGATATGACGGGCCGGTTCCTGGACACTTTTCCGGAGCCGGGAATGCGTCAGTCAATCCACGACAATTATCGCAGCATCGTCGAATCGCGCGAGCCGCAGCGTTATTACCGCGACCTCACCGCCGACGGCAGGCCTTTCCGTTACGAAGCCCTGCTGCTGCCGCTCGCCGGCGACGGCAAGAAGATCGACATGATCATGGTCGCCATCGCCTTCCAGGATGCGTGAGCGACGGCTGGGCAGCGCCCCAAAGCAAAGGCGGCGTGAAACACGCCGCCTTGCCTCAGATACCAGCTTCTTCCGCGATCAGCCGCTGATTTCCTTGGCGAAATCAAGCACCGTCTGACGCACTGATTTGCCGATCTTCGGATGCTTCAGGGCAAAGGCGATATTGGCTTCGATGAAGCCGGCCTTGTCGCCGCAATCGAAACGGCGGCCCTCGAAGCGGTAGCCATGGAAGCGGCCGCGTCCGGTCATCTGCGCCAAGGCGTCCGTCAGCTGGATCTCCCCGCCGGCGCCCGGTTTCTGCTCTTCAAGGAAGCCGAAGACATCAGGCTGCAGAATGTAGCGGCCGATGATGGACAACGTGGACGGCGCCTCCTCGGGCTTCGGCTTTTCCACCAGGCCTTCGACCTCGACGATCCGGCCCTGGTCCTTGCCGGTCTTCAAGACACCGTAACGGTTGGTCTGCTCGCGCGGCACATCCATGACGGCGACGACGTTGCCGCCGACCTCGTTATAGACCTCGACCATCTGCCGCAGGCAGGGTGCATCGGCCTGGACAAGGTCGTCGGCCAGCAGCACGGCGAAGGGATCATTGCCGACCAGATTACGCGCACACCAGACGGCATGGCCGAGACCATTGGCCTCCTGCTGGCGGATATAGGCAACCTGGCCCGGCAGGGGCAGCAAGCCGCTGATCAGCTCCAGCTCCGCCTTCTTGCCGCGCGCTTCAAGCGTGTGCTGCAGCTCATAGGAATAGTCGAAATGGTCTTCGATCGCGCTCTTGCCGCGGCCGGTGACGAAGATGAATTCCTCGATTCCCGCAGCTTTCGCCTCTTCGACGGCGTATTGAATGAGCGGCTTATCGACGACCGAAAGCATTTCCTTCGGCATCGCCTTGGTTGCCGGCAGGAAACGCGTGCCGAGACCGCCTACCGGAAAAATTGCCTTACGCAGTGGTTTGCGCATTGAGCCTTACCTTACGACGCTGGAATTGATTGAGGATATGAACCGTTTTGGTTGTGCCACTTCACAGGAACCTCGGCAAGCCCGCCGTTGCCGCGCCACGTAAATGTGACGGCTGCGGGAAGCTTCCAGACCAAACGGCACGGCCGAGGCGCCTCGGATAACGCAATCCTGACCGTTTCGTTCCCACTGCTCCCGGCCGCGAATGCCGAAAGCCGCCCGCGCCGGCCAAGCGGTCGGGCTAGCCAAAAGGCCCGCCCTGCGTTCAGGCGGCCGACGTCGAGAACCGAATGATCGGCAGATCGCTATCCTCGGACGATGCCGGATTCTCCGCCACCGGATGTTGAGGCGCCGGACTTTGATGCGCCGCAGTCTGGGAAGCCGGAGCCTGAGAAGCCGGGGTTTGCGAGGTCGGAGCTTGGGGCGGCTGGCCGGCTGGCGGTAATGTTGCCGTCACATTGCCGGGCGCGGGCGCAGCGCCGGTTGCCGGTGACGGTGCTTTCAGCCCGAGTGCATCGATCAGGTCGCGCACTTCCTGACGGGCCGCAACATGCGACATGCGCCACGCAACACCGGTGTCCTTGCGGCTGAGATCAAGCAAGGTGAGGCCACGGGGAAACAGCTCGCGGAAAATCACGCGTTCGGTAAATCCCGGCGCGACCCTGAAACCGATGCGCTTTGCCAGTTGCTGCAATAATTGGCCGATATCGCGCTTGTTCTTGGCATCGAGGCTGCTGAGGCGGCTGCGCATGACCACCCAGTCGATAGGTTTACCGCCGCGCAGCGCGCGCGTCTTGCGCTGTTCCCAGACCATCTCGCTGTAGACGCTCAGCTTGAGAATCTTGGCGCCGTCGGCATCGACCCGCCCGAGAAGATCGAGATCAAGGAAACTGTCATTGAGCGGGGTTATCAGGGTATCGGCCAGAGTATGACCAAGACGCGAGAGGCTGGTATCGGCGCCCGGCGTATCGATCACCACATAGTCGCAATCGGCCAGCTGCGCCATTGCCGCCGAGAGGCGTATGTCTTCATCGGCACGGCCTTCGGTGGCGCTGTCGAGGCTCGACCGCTCGATCGCGAAATGGATCGATTGCGGCAGCGGCACCAGCATGCCGGCATTGGTCTGCTTGCGGTTCTCGACATAGCGGGTCAGAGACCCCTGGCGCGCATCGAGATCGATGGAGCCGACGCGGTAACCGTCATGCAGCAGAGCGACGATGAGATGCATCGCCGTGGTGGATTTGCCGGAGCCGCCTTTCTCGTTGCCGAGAACGATCACATGGGGGCGTGACATGTTAGGCCGCCTTCAGCCAGACGGCCGTGTCATGAAACACCGCGCCGCCATTTGGCAGACCCGGTTCGGCGCTTACCAATGCGTTCACTCCCACACCTCCCTCGAAGGCGCTGTTCGGCCAGATGCTCTCGATCACCACGACTCCGCGCAATAGTCCATCGAAGAGATGAGCATGTACCAGAATCGTTGCCTGTTCATTACCGATTTGCACGCGCGCGCCTTCGGCGAGGCCCAGCGACTCGGCATCGAGCGGGTGAATCAGCAAAGTCGGGCGTTTTTCCCGCGCCTGCGAGGTCGGCGTCTCGGTGAAAGTGGAATTGAGAAACTGCCGCGCCGGGGCGGTCACGAGGCGGAACGGCCGAGTCGCATCGGCGGCGTCGATCACCGCCGCGAAGTCGGGTAACAGCGGCAGCTTGTCACCGGCCGGGCCGATGGATGACCAATCAGCGCGGAAATGAAACCTGCCATCGGCATGCCCGAAGCCGTCCAGGAAACGCATGGTCTCAGAGGGCAGCGCGCAATCCTGCCAATGACGTTGATAAAGATCCTCAGCACTGGGCCAGCCGGAGCGTTGCAGCGTTTCATCAATGATATCCCAGGTGCTCATGAAGAAGCCACGATGCTGGCAACCGAGGCGATGAGCGAGACCGCAGATCACATCATGGTTGGGCCGTGCCTCGGCCAAGGGTTCCACCACCTTGCGTGTCACCTGCAGATAGGTGTGGCCGCTGGCGCGGTAGATGTCGTCATGTTCCAGGAAGGTCGTCGCCGGCAGTACGATATCCGCCATGGCCGCCGTCTCGGTCATGAACTGCTCATGCACCGCGACGAACAGATCGCTGCGCGAAAACCCCTCGCGGACTTTCAGGGTGTCGGGACAGACCATCATCGGGTTGGTGTTCTGGATCAACATCGCGGTGACCGGCGGACCGTCGCCGAGATCGCGCTTCTCGCCAGTCAGAACGGCGCCGATGCGCGACTGATCAAGCTCGCGGATGCGCGTGTCGCGCAGGTCGGTGCCGGTGATCAGGGTATTGTCGATGTGGTAGATGACGCGATTGGAATAATGCGCGCCACCGCCGCGATGCTGCCAGGCACCCGTCACGGCCGGCAGACAACTGACCGCATGAAGGCTGGATGCGCCGTTGCGGGAGCGCGAGAAACCGTAACCGACACGGATGAAGCTGCGCGGTGTCTTGCCGTACAGGCTGGCGAAGGCTTCGATCGCATCGATCGGAACGCCGGTGATCTCGCTGGCCCAGGCCGGCGAACGCTTGGCGACATGCGCCTCCAGCGCGGCCGGATCGTCGGTGTATTTGGCCATGTAAGCGCGATCGACCAGACCCTCGCGAAACAGCACATGCATGACGGCGACGGCGAGGGCGGCATCGGTCCCGGGCCGCAGCATGAGATGGAGATCGGCTTGCGCCGCCGTGCCGGTGCGATAGGGATCGATCACCACCAGCCTGGCGCCGCGTGCCTTTCGCGCCTTGGCGATATGGGTCATGACATTGACCTGGGTCGCTACCGGATTGCCGCCCCAGATGACGATGAGATCGGATTCGGCAATCTCACGGCTGTCGGCGCCACGCATGATGCCGACGCCAGCCTGCCAGCCAGCATCGGAAAGGGCGACGCAGATCGTGCTTTTCTGCTGTGAATACCTCATCTCATGGCGCAGGCGATCGATGCCGTCACGCTGCACCAACCCCATGGTGCCGGCGTAGTAATAGGGCCAGACCGCTTCGTTGCCATGACGCTGGGCGGCCAGGACGAACTGCTCGGCGATGGCGTCCAGGGCCGCTTCCCAGGATATCTCCTCATACGCGGCTCTGCCGACGCCCTTATCGCCGACCCGACGCAGCGGCCGCGTCAGTCGGTCCGGGTGATGCTGGCGTTCGGCATAGCGTGCCACCTTGGCGCAGATGACGCCGGACGTGTAATCATTATCCGCGGCACCGCGAATGCGGCCGACCCGATTCTGATCGAGGCGTTCGACCTCGAGGGCGCAGGTGCTGGGACAATCATGGGGGCAAGCGGAATGGACAATATCGAGCGGCATGAACTGACAGATCCCGGAACGACTGACAGGACAAAGGCGATGCCCCGCCCTGTGGATATCTCCCTTATCTACCCGGTTTAGGCAGACCGATCAAATCCCCTCGCCACAGGTTTTCCCAGCGGACAGCACCGATGCAGGCCGATCTCGCCAGTCTTCGCAACAATCCTCGCCGGGCCGTCGCCTATAGCCTGGCTGCCGCCTTCCTGCTGACCACCATGGATGCCGTGGTGAAATGGCTGACCACCGACTACTCGGTCGTGCAGATCGCCTTCCTGCGGTACGCGATCGGCCTCTTCATCGCAATCGGCCTCGCCGGCGCGAGCCCCGCCGGGCTTGGCGGGCTGGTGACGCGGCGGCCTGCCAGCCATCTCTGGCGCTCGGCCTTCAATATCGCCACCATGATCACCTTCTATCTGGCGATGCGCGCCATTCCACTGGCCAATGCCGTCTGCATCAGCCTCGCCTCGCCGATTTTCATGACCCTGTTCAGTATCCCGATGCTGCGCGAGAAGGTGCCGGTGGATCGCTGGGTTGCCGTTTTTCTGGGTTTCGTCGGCATCGCCTTGATCGTACAGCCCGCCCCCGATGCAGGCGTCGGAACCGGCGCGCTTTTGGCCCTCGTCTCGGCGGTGACCTGGTCGCTGACCCTGGTCAGCTCGCGGCGCCTCTCGTCATCAGAATCCAGCCATACGATCCTGTTCTATTATGCGCTGACCGTCGTCATCAGCCTCGGCGGCACCTTGCTGCTCTTCCCGTCGCTCTGGCACCTGCCGATGAATGCGCGCGATATCGGCTTCTTCGCGCTCACCGGATTGCTCGGCAGCTTTGGCCAATTCTTTCTCAATCAGGCCTATCGTTACGGCCCGATCTCGCTGCTGGCACCGTTCGAATATAGCGGCATGATCTGGGCGGTTTTGTTCGATATCGCCATCTGGTCGAACTTTCCCAGCCTGGTCATGGTGCTGGGCGCGTTGATCGTCATCGGCTGCTGCCTGCATATCGCCCGCAGCAGCAGCCGATCGAAACGGCAGGAAGCCGAACAGGAATTGTCCTCTTAAGACATCGATGCCGGTTTAAGCGATCGACTTCAAGGGTCCCCGGGCACCCCATAGGCCGGGGCGCTGCGCGGGTCGAGGGCGCGCGTGATATAGTCTTGCGCCTGGGGCTTGAAGGCTTCCCACAGCTTCCGTAGAGGCGGCAGGGGATTGCCGTCATCCCAGTCGATGCGCAGATCGACCAGCGGCCATTCCGTGCGATCGACCACCAGCAATCCGGCGGAATGGACCGGCCCCATTTCGCCACCGGCCGCCAGGCCCGCTTCAAGCGCGGTCAGCAAGCGATCGGCCAGGTGGTCGCCCGTCGCCGTCTCGAAGGCCTTGACGAGAACCTGCGGGATTTCGGTACTGCGCAGCAGATTGCCGGCGGCGACGCAGTCGCGGCCACTGGCTGCCCCATGGATGCCAAGCGTCTTCTCACCGCCCCAGATCGCGGTGCGTCCGGCGGCATCGATCATCGTCACCTGGCGATAGGCCGCATAAGGTGAACCTGCCATCAACTGCTGCAAGGCGTCGGGAGCTGCCAAGCCCTGCTCGAGCAGATCGAGGCCTTTGCGGCCGAGGCTGGGATCGGTGATGTTTTGGGTCGCCACGGCACCGACACCTGCCCGCGCCCAGGGGCAGCGGCTGGCCACCGCGATCGAGGAAGTCGTGATCGCAACCCCCAGCATGCCGGTCTTCGGGCAACGCCCGGCAACGGAGAAAGTCATGCCTGCGTTCCGCGCGCGCGCTTGGCGGCGGTCTTCTTTGCGATGATACGCTTGCCGACGCCGGCTTTCGCGCCGGCAGCCTTGTTGCGGGCGTCGCGCCAGTCGAGGCTGGCCGGCGGCGTCGGCAGCTTCGCCATGCGCTCTTCCGGAATAACCGCCCAGACGTCGATCTCCATCAGCCATTCCGGCCGGGCAAGACCATTGACGATGAGGCCGGTGGAGACCGGATAGACGCCCTTCAGCCACTTGCCGACCACCCGATAAACCGCCTCGCGATAGGCACGGTCGACGATATAGATGTTGATCTTGCAGACGTCCTGCAGCCGCGCGCCCTGCTCTTCCAGCAGTTGCTTCACGTTCTTCATCGCCTGCTCGGTCTGCGCCGCCGCGTCGCCGACGCCGACGTTGTTGCCGAGCAGATCCTGGCCGACCTGGCCGCGCAGGAAGATCTGGTTCCCGGCCCGGACCGACATGGAAAGGTCGTTATCCAGGTTCTGTTCCGGATAGGTGATCTTGGTGTTGAACTTGCGCAGGCGGATATGGCTGTAACTCATCTTGTCCCCAACTCTTTCATGGCATGGCCTCAGGGCCGGAAGCTTCAGCGCTTCGGCCACTGGCCCATCACATTGTCCGAGAGATCAGCAGCATTCTTGACCAGGTGCAAGGCATTGCTGGGATCGAAATTCATATAGACGGCGTTCAGATGCGCGAAAGGCGGCGACTGGGCGAAGAGCTCGAAGGTGACCATATGGCCGGCGCGATCGGAGTTGATGAGATCGCGGGCGAAGGCCAGCAGCCGGCGACGGTCTTCCGCCGTCCAGAATTCGTTCACATGATAGTATTTCTCCAGCCATTCGGCGATCTCCGGGCTCTCGAAGGAGGCTGAATCAGGGGTCACGCAGATCTGGCCACCGCACAATTCGCGGGCGAGATGCATCATTTCCGGCAGCCGCGCGCAGGCGGTCTTGCGGCCGGTATAAAGCAGCGACTGGTTCGGCATGAGAAGGCCGCCGGGGCTTTTCTGCGCGGTGGCGATGGCCGCCGTCAGATGAGCATTGATCGCCTCGCGGTAGCAGATCAGTTCGGCGAGTTTTTCGCGCACCGCCTGTTGTGCATCGAGACCGGTCTGCTTGACGTTGAACATCGCTGTGCCGATCAGCATATCGGCGATCGTGATCAGGCGCTGGGTGAATGGGAAGGCGCTGTAGCGGTGCAGCGTGCTGCGGATATAGCTGGCGGCCCGGGTATGGCGATAGAACAGCACATTCTCCCAGGGGATCAGCACGTTGTCGAAGACCAGCAGGGTGTCGACCTCGTCGCAGCGGTTGGACAGGGGATAGTCCTTGGCCGGCGCCCGCCCGGTAAAACCGGTGCGGCAGATATGCTTCAGCCCCGGCGATCCCATATCGCAGATGAAGCCGAGCGCGTAATCGCTGAGCTTGTCGTCGCCCCAATTGGCGATGGTCGGCTTGACGAAAGCCTGATTGGCATAGGCCGCCGCCGTCTCGTATTTGGCGCCGCGCACGATGATGCCCCTGTCGGTCTCCTTGACGAGATGCAGCAGCATGTCGGGGTCCTGATCCTGCGGCCGCTTGGAACGGTCGCCCTTGGGATCGGTATTGGCCGAGACGTGGAAGGTGTCGGAGGCCAGAGCATGCTGGATATGATGCTCGATGTTCTTGGAGAATTGCGGATCGACCTCGTTGAGCACATCGCGACCGTCATAGAGCGACCACATCTCGCCGATCGTCTCGTCGCCCACACGGATGGCATAGCCCTTGATGTCCTTCATCACCGTATCGACGGCGCGGCGTTTGGCATGCCAGTCATCCTGGGTATGCGGCAACTTATAGCCGATATTGTTTTCCTCGCCGGTCGCGGGATCGCGATAGGACATGACCTCCTTGCTGCCCGGCTCGTGGGCCATGTCATAGATCCGGGCACGGATATCGACGATCGGCTTCAGCGCCGGATGCCGGGTGACGTCGGCCACCTTTTCGCCATTGATCCAGACCTGCCGGCCATCGCGCAGGGAGGCGCGATATTGTTCTCCGGTCCTCAGCATGTGCTTCTCCGCTCACGGGTTAATCGCGGATGGTCGGCCCGGCCGATCATCCTGTCAGGAGAAATCTTGACGGCGAGCCTTGGAAAGGGAAAATATTTTTATAATTGATTATGGATCGGATTTTTTAATGACCTATACCCTCAAGCAATTGCGCTATTTCGTGGCGGCAGCGGAAGCCGGCAGCGTCACCGGCGCCGGCCAGGTGCTGCATGTCTCCCAACCCTCCATTTCCGCCGCGATCGCCCAGTTGGAAGAACGGTTCGGGGTCGCCCTCTTCATCCGCCACCATGCCCAGGGCCTCAGCCTCACCACGGCGGGGCGGCGCTTGCTCGCCGAAGCCAAGAGCCTGCTGGACCATGCCGAGGACCTGCGCCAGAGCGCCATCGGCCTGGGTAAGGACCTCGCCGGCGATCTGCATCTCGGCTGCTTCCAGACCTTCGCCCCCATGGTGATGCCCCAGCTGCTGCGCGAATTCGGCACCGCCTTTTCGGATATCACCATCCATTTGCATGAGAACCATGTGCAAGGGGTGCTCGACGATCTGCGCAGCGGCAGTTCCGAGCTGGCCTTGACCTATGATCTCAATCTTGGCGGCGATATCGAGTTCACGCCGCTCGCCGAAGTGCCTCTGCATGCCTTTATGGCGGAGGGCCATCCACTGGCCGAGCGCAAGAAGGTCTCGCTGCATGACCTCGTCGCCTATCCCATGATCCTGCTGAGCCTGCCGCAGAGCCGGGATTATTTCCTATCCATTCTCTATAGCCAGCGCCTGCAGCCGCGCATCGCCTATGAAACGCCGAGTTTTGAGATGATGCGGGGCCTGGTTGCCAATAGCGACGGCTTCTCGCTGATGCATTCGCGACCGATCAGCGAATTCAGCCTCGACGGCAGGCGCCTGATCTATCGCCCGCTCAGCGAGAAACTGCGTCCGACACAATTGGGCGTGGCGCGTCTGGCGGCGAGCAGGCCAACACGCAAAGCGGCGGCTCTTATCGATTTCTGCACGGCGCGATTTGCCGACACGATTGCTCGCTGAGCGACCCGCGCCGAATCATGATGGCAATTCCATCATAAAACCGCGTTTTATGTGGCGGGCGTGTAGCTTTACAAGTTTTTAACGCCGACGCATACTTGCCTCACCAAGCGGCATGAAGTCGCTGGAATGTCGATTCGGGACAATCTGGGGGTGTTCGGTTTCAGTTCATCGGCGCGAGCCGGTTTGGCTGTGATCCGGACAGGCCGTACTGGCCAGCTTCGTCCCGCATACGACCACGCAAGGGGAAACGACATGTCTACGTTAGGTCATCAGGACGAGGACGTAAAAGTCCTTCACAGCATGGGCTACGCCCAGGAACTGTCCAGACGAATGGGCGGGTTCCAGAATTTCGCCATTTCTTTCTCGATCATTTGCATTCTCGCCGGTGGCATCGGCGCCTATGCTGTTGGGTTCGGCGCCGCTGGTGGCGGCTCGATCGGCATCGGCTGGATCGTCGGTTCGGTTTTCGCGCTGCTGGTCGCGACTGCGATGGGCCAGATCGCTTCTGCCTATCCGACGGCGGGCGGCCTCTATCACTGGGGCTCGATCCTCGGCGGCAAGGGTCTCGGCTGGGGTACGGCATGGCTGAACCTGATCGGCCTGCTCTTCGTCGTCTCCTCGGTGAATTATGGCGTCGTCCTGCTGGCACGCGATCTCGTTCTGGTGCCGATTTTCGGCATCACGCCTGAGAGCTTCACGGCGAATGATCTCACCATTGGTGTCATCCTGATCACCGTGCTGCAGGCAATCCTGAACTATGTCGGCATCAAGGCGACGACGATCCTCACCGACTTCTCGGGCTATCTGATCTTCCTGGTATCGATCATCATCATCATCGGCCTGCTGGTCGGCTCGCCCGTTGCGTTCGATTTCTCGCGTCTGGTGAATTTCACCAACTACACCGGCGACCCGGGTGCCGGCACATGGCCGCCGCATGGCAGCCTGATGTTCGCCTTCATTCTCGGCCTGCTGCATGTCTGCTACACCATCACGGGGTTCGATGCTTCCGCGCATACCTCGGAAGAAACCCGCGACGCGCAACGTGCCGTGCCGAAGGGCATGCTGACCTCGGTCTTCTGGTCGGGCCTGTTCGGCTATTTCCTGGTGGTGGCCATTCTGCTCGCCATGCCGTCGCTGGATGACGGTGCCAAGCAGGGCTTCTCGGTCTTCGCCTATGTGCTGGGTGCCAGCCATATGCCGGACATCCTGAAGAACCTGATCGGCATCGGCATCGTGGTATCGAACTTCCTCTGCGCCTTGGCGGGCATGACCTCGCTGTCGCGCATGATGTATGCCTTTGCCCGCGATGGCGGCATTCCGGGTTGCTCGCACCTGTTGCGCAAGATCAGCCCGAAGCACCGTACGCCGGGCGTCGCCATCTGGGTCGGTGCAGTGCTCTGCATGATCCTGGGTTACGCCTGCGGCGCCAATTCCCAGGCCTATATTATCCTGGCCTCGGGTTGTGCCGTGTTCCTCTACGTGTCCTACATCATCCCGATCGGCGCCGGCATCTTTGCCGAAGGCCGCAGCTGGACGAAGAAGGGCCCGTTCGATCTCGGTGTCTGGTCGAAGCCGATTGCCCTGCTCGCCGTCATCGGCGGTGCGGTGCTGGCCTTCGTCGGCTTCCAGCCGCCCTATGATCTCGTTGGCAAGTTCCTTGCCGCCGTGGTGGTGCTGCTGGTCGTCGTCTGGTTCGCCTTCGAGAAGCGCCGCTTTGCCGGTCCGCCGCTGACTCCGGAAGCGGTGGCTGCCCGTCAGGCGGAAATCGCCCGCGAAGAAGCGGCCCTCGGTTCGTAATACCGGGACCGCCAACACGATACCGGGAGCTGCGCTCCCGGGCTGGATCAGGGGAGGCAATTGCCTCCCCTTTTCTTGTCTGCTTCTTGGCGACCTGAACGGAAGGGCGACACGCGAAGCCCCCGCCACCAGCGCCATGTATAGGAGCCATTACCTCGGATTTGCTAAACCAGTATCGGCAATTACCAAGTCGAAACTACATGACTTGTTGCTTTGATATGTAAGAATGCGCTTGACGGAACAGGCGGCGGCGCTGAGACTACCGCCTCGTTAACACCGCCGCTGGGAGAGATCGGCCGATCCATCAGGCCGGCGCCGAAGGAGCAACCGCCCCCGGAAACTCTCAGGCAAAAGGACCAGGGCGGTGCCACACTCTGGAAAGCGGGTGCCGTCAGCACCCCACCGACGGAGTAAACCTGTTCGCCCGCGAACATGGCCAATCTCTCAGGTCCCTAGACAGAGGGGGGAAGCGCCGTTCGGCAGCAATGCCCGATGAGCCGTTTCGCCCTGTCGGGGAGATGATGACCGAAACTGCGATTACGCCTGATGATCTTGCCCCAAGCATCGTTCCGCTTGCGGGGGATCGTATCGCCGCCGTCAGAGGCAAGCCGATGATGGAAAGCGGCGATGCCATCTTGCAGCCTGATCCCGACGGACATGTCAGCCTTTCCGTCCTCCTGATACCGGGCTTTGCCCTCGGCGATCTCGCGCGCGTTGTGGATACGTTGACGACCGCCAATGAGATGGCGGGACGCCAGGTCTTCCAGATACAGACGATCGGCCTGGTGTCCGGCGCCGTGCCTTCCGCCAGCAGCATCGACGTCAATCCCGACCGCTGCATCGCCGATGGCGCAGCCGGCAGCAATATCCTGATTTTGGCGGAGACATCGACCGCCGACATTCTGCCCGAGGGATCGGCGGCCTTGACCTCTCTGGTCGACTGGCTGCAGGCGGCTGATACCGCTGGCAGCCATATCGGCGCCGTCGCCAATGGCGCGGTGCTGCTCGCCCGCTTGGGGCTGATGCAGGGTTACGCCTGTGCGACGCCGGGCCAGGCGGCCATGATGGAAGATCGCAAGCCTGCCGCCGGTGATCTCTTCTGCCGGCAGCGCGGCCCCGCCAGCCTGCATCCTGATCTCTTCGTCATCGATCGTCGCCGCTTCACCTGTGCCGGCGGCTGCGCCACCTCCGATCTCATGCTGCGGGTCGTGCGCCAAACCCTTGGCGAGGATGCGGCCCGGCATGTGACCGGGCAGTTGCTGCGCGACCGCGCCCGCGACGCCGGTGAGCTGCAACCGCATGCCCATCTGGCCTCGAGCCTCACCAGTGCCGGCGCCCTGCAGCGCGCCTTGCAGGCCATGCGACGCCATGCCGAGCAGCCGCTGGAACTGCGCGCCATCGCCAAACGGGCCGGCGTTCATCTCCGCCATCTCGAACGCCTCTTCCGCCGCCATCTCGGCACCAGCCCGCGGGAGTTCTATCTGCGCCTGCGCCTGCAACGCGCCCGGGAGCTGATGCAGGGCACGACAACGACGCTCTCCGCCATTGCCCGCGACGTTGGTTTCGACTCGCTTTCGCATTTCTCGAAATGCTATACGGAAGCCTATGGAACGCGTCCGAGCGAAGATCGCCAGAGGCTATTTACCAGCGCCGCGAACGGGCCAAAATCAGTATCGAGGGGAAGAAGATCACCGGCCAAACCAGCCGGTGATCTGGCAGTGAATTAACCGCTTCAGTTGCCAATATCAGCAAAAAACATCAGGGGAAACGAATGCCTTTAAAGCCGGAACAGGTTAAGACGATTGCCGATGCCAAAAAGATCGTCGAGGAACGCGGCCTTACCCATGTGAAGGTCGGCGTGTTCGATGGCGATGCCATTCTGCGCGGCAAGTACATGTCCAAGGCCAAATTCTTCTCGGCCCTGGAAAGCGGTTTCGGCTTCTGCGACGTGGTGCTGGGCTGGGACAGCAGCGATCAGCTGTTCGATAACACCACCTATACCGGCTGGCACACCGCCTATCCCGACGCCTTCGTGCGCGTGGTCCCGGAAACCTGCCGCGAGATCCCGTTCGAAGACAATATGCTGTTCTTCCTCGCCGAGTTCGTCGACAAGGCGGAGACGATCTGCCCGCGCGGCACCTTGCGCCGGGTACTCGATAAGGCCAAGGGCATGGGCTATGACGTCTATGGCTCCTGCGAGTTTGAATTCTTCATGTTCGACGAGACGCCCGAAAGCGTGCGCGAGAAGGGCTATCGCAACCTGACGCCGATGACGCCGGGCTGGTTCGGCTATTCCGTGATCCGCAACACCGTCTGGGCGGATCTCTACAAGGAGATCCTCAATACCTGCGAGATCATGCGCATGCCGATCGAGGGCCTGCACACGGAGACCGGCCCCGGCGTTCTGGAAGCCGCGCTCACCTATGACAAGGCGCTGGAATCCGCCGATCGCGCCGCCCTCTTCAAGACCTTCATGAAGGTGCTGGCGCAGCGCCGCGGGTTGATGGCGACCTTCATGGCGAAATGGTCGAACAATTATCCGGGACAAAGCGGCCATATCCATCTTTCGCTCAAGGACAAGAGCGGCAAGAACGCGTTCTATGACGCGAAGAAGCCGCATACGATGAGCGACAAGCAGCGCTGGTTCATCGGCGGCCAGCAGGCATTGATGCCGGAACTCCTCGGCATGGTGGCCAGCACGGTCAATTCCTATTCGCGCCTCATCCCCGGCTTCTGGGCGCCGACCAATGCAACCTGGGGTGTCGAGAACCGCACTTGCGCGCTGCGCGTCATTCCGGGGTCGGAGAAGTCCCAGCGCGTCGAGTACCGGATCGCTGCCGCCGACTGCAATCCCTATATCGCTTTGGCGGCCGCCATCGGCTCCGGCCTCTACGGCATCGAGAACAAGATCGAACCGACCGACGCCATCGTCGGCAATTCCTATGAGCGCAAGCACCCGGCCAAGCTCGACCTGCCGCGCACGCTCTGGGAAGCGGCGCAGCGCCTGAAGAAGTCGAAAGCGGCGGAAGAGCTGTTCGGCGCGGCCTTCGTCGAACATTGGGCGGCGACGCGCGAATGGGAAGAGCGCGAATTCCGCAAGCACATCACCGATTGGGAATTGTCTCGCTATTTCGAGATCATCTGAGGAAGCATCATGTCAGCAGTGCAAAAGACCATCAGCCCGATCGACAATTCCGTCTGCGTGGAACGGCCGTATAACACGGCCGCCGAGGTGCAGGCGGTGTTGTCGGCGGCGCGGCTGGCGCAAAAGGCCTGGCGTCTCACGCCGGTGGCCGAGCGCGCCAAGCTCCTTAGCAAGGCGGTTGATATCTTTCTGACCAAGAAGGATCAGCATGCCGAGGAGATCACGCGCCAGATGGGCCGGCCGATCACCCAGAGCCCGGGCGAGATGCGCGGGTTCGAGGAACGTGCCCGCTACATGATCCAGATCGCGCCGGAGGCGCTCGCAGATATCGAAGCGAAGGACAAGCCGGGCTTCACCCGCTTCATCCGCCGCGAGGCACTCGGCGTCGTCTTCATCGTCGCCCCCTGGAACTATCCTTATCTGACCTCGGTCAACGGCGTCATCCCGGCGCTGATGGCCGGCAATGCCGTGGTGCTCAAACATTCGGCCCAGACGCCGCTTTGCGCCGAAGGCTTCCAGGACGCCTTCGACCAGGCCGGCCTGCCGAAAGGCATCTTCCAGCATCTGGTGCTGACGCACGAGGACACGGCGAAGGTGATCGCCGCGCCGGAAGTCGCCTATGTCAACTTCACGGGGTCGGTCGCTGGCGGTCATGCGGTGCAGCAGGCTGCGCTCGGCAAATTCATCGGCCTCGGCCTGGAACTCGGCGGCAAGGACCCGGCCTATGTGCGGGCCGATGCCAATCTCGATCACGCGATCGAGAATCTGGTCGACGGCGCCATGTTCAATAGCGGCCAGTGCTGCTGCGCCATCGAGCGCATTTATGTGCATGACAGCCTCTATGACAAATTCGTCGCTGGCTTCGTTGATCTGACCAGGAAGTACCGTCTCGGCAATCCGCTCGACACCAACACGAATCTCGGGCCGATGGTGCGCACCTCGGCGGCGGAATTCGTGCGCGGCCAGATCGCCGATGCCGTCAAGCACGGCGCCAAGGCGCTGATCGATGCCAAGAGCTTCGCCGCCGACAAGCCGGGCACGCCCTATGTCGCCCCGCAGGTGCTGGTCAATGTCGACCATTCCATGTCGGTGATGGCGGAAGAGAGCTTCGGCCCGGTCATCGGCATCATGAAGGTCAAGTCCGACGACGAGGCCGTAAAGCTGATGAATGACAGCAAATACGGCCTCACCGCCGCGCTCTGGACCAATGACGAGCAGGCGGCGCTCAAGATCGGCAACCAGATCGAGACCGGCACGGTCTATATGAACCGCTGCGATTATCTCGATCCCGCCCTCGCTTGGGTCGGCGTCAAGGATTCCGGCCGCGGCGCCACCTTGAGCAGGGTCGGCTATGAAATGCTGACCCGGCCGAAGTCGTTCCATCTGCGGCAGATCTGATCTGTTGACCGCAGAGCGGTTTTTATCATGATGACAGCGCCCCCATCCGTCGGATGGGGGTTCTGATTTTAAGGTGAGCATGACGACGTCAGTTGATCAGGCAGGGATCGTCATCATCGGCGGCGGCGTGGTGGGTTGCGCGATCTTTCGCCGCCTCGCCATGCTGGGCCTGAAGCCGCTGCTGCTGGAAGCCGGCGGCGATATCCTGTCCGGCGCCAGCAAGGGCAATAGCGCGCTTCTGCACACCGGCTTCGATGCGCCGGCCGACAGCCTGGAACTGGCCTGCATGCAGGCCGGCCATCGCGAATATCTGGAAATCAGGGACCGCCTCAATCTGCCGCTGGTCGAGAGCACCGCCCTGGTCGTCGCCTGGGATGACGAACAGCTGGCGAAGCTGCCCGGCATCGTCGAGAAGGCGCATCACAATCATGTCGCTGATGTGCGGCAGATCGACCGCAACGATCTCAAGCGTCGCGAGCCGCATCTCGCCGATCACGCTTTGGGCGCCGTCTTGGTTCCCGGCGAGCATATCATCGATCCCTGGTCGGCGCCGCTTGCTTATGTGCAACAGGGGATCGCCCATGGCGGCCGGGTGATACGCCGCTGCCGCGTGACCGATGGGCAGTTCGATAAGGGGGCGTGGACCTTGGAGACGACAGCCGGCACCATCGCCGCCGGCATCGTCATCAACACCAGCGGCAACTACGGCGATATCGTCGAGACGATCTGCCGCCCGAGCCCCTTCAAAGTGACGCCGCGCAAGGGCCAGTTCGTGGTCTTCGACAAGCCGGCGGCGAAGCTCGCCCAGGCTATCATCCTGCCGGTGCCGACCGAGCGCACCAAGGGCATCGTCATCTGCCGCACCGCCTTCGGCAATCTGCTGGTCGGTCCCACCGCCGAGGACCAGGAGGATCGTGCCCTGGCCGAAGTCGACGAGGCGATGTTGCGGCATCTGATCGACAAGGGCCGCGAGATGATCCCGGCTTTGGCGCAGCAGACCGTCAATGCCGTCTATGCCGGGCTTCGGCCGGCAACGCAATTCAAGGATTACCAGATCGAAGCCCTGCCCGAACGGCGCTGGGTCACCGTCGCCGGCATCCGCTCGACGGGCCTCACCGGTGCCCTCGGCATCGCCCAGCACGTCACCGAATTGCACCAACGACATTTCGGCGGGGGCACAATGGCGGAGCCGATCTGGACGCCGGTCCCGAATATCTGCGAGTACCGGCCGCGTCCCTATCAGACCGAAGCGGGCACCGATATCGTCTGCCATTGTGAATGGGTGACGCGCCAAGAAGTGACCGCTGCCCTCGGCGGGAGCTTCGCTGCCGGCGACCTCGGCGGCCTCAAGCGCCGCACCCGCTGCATGATGGGCCGCTGCCAGGGCTTCTATTGCGGCGCCGAGGTGACGCGGCTGGCCGAAAGCGCCTTCGCATCATGAGCGGCGCGAACGCGACAAGCATGAAACCTACTTCGGCTGAAGTCGTCATTATCGGTAGCGGACCGGCCGGCCTTTCCTGCGCCCGCGCACTGAAGCAGGCGGGCCTCAAGGACATCATCATCCTGGAGCGCGAGGCGGAAGCCGGCGGCATTCCCCGCCATTGCGGCCATAGCGGCTACGGCCTGCGCGAATTTTCCCGGCTGATGCAGGGGCCGGATTATGCCCGCCGCCTGGTCGACGAGGTCGAAGGCCTCGATCTTCGCACCAGAACGACGGTCCTCGGCCTCAAGCCCAATGGCGAAGTGCGGGTAACCGATACGCATGGCCCCATGACCGTCGCCGGCAACAAGGTCCTGCTCGCTTTGGGCGCCCGCGAAGCACCGCGCAGCGCACGGCTGCTGACAGGGGCGCGGCCGCAAGGCATCATGAATACCGGCATGCTGCAGCAGATGGTCTATCTGCAGGGGCGCAAGCCGTTTCAGCGACCGGTCGTCATCGGCACCGAACTAGTCTCCTTCTCCACGCTGGTGACGCTGCGGCATATCGGCGTCAAGCCCGTTGCCATGATCGAGGCCAATGACCGCATCACCGCGCGGCGACCCGGCGACCTGATCGCCCGCTATCTACTGGGTGTACCGGTCCTGCTTGACACCAAGCTGATCCGCATTCTCGGCATCGACCGCGTCGAAGGTATCGAGGTCGACCGTGGCCACGGTGTGGAGCGCATCGTTTGCGACGGCGTCATCCTGACCGGTCGTTTCCGGCCGGAAACGGCGCTGGTGGTGCCGAGTGAGCTTGTCGTCGATACCGGCACGCGGGGCCCTCGCATCGATCAGAATATGCGTTGCAGCGATCCCAGCTATTTCGCCGCCGGCAACGTCCTGCGCGGCATCGAGACCGCGGGGCAATGTTTCCGCGAGGGGGCAGCTGCAGCCGGCCATATTCTTGCCGCCTTGCGCGAGCCGACGCCAAGCTCGCACACGCTCATCCCCGTGCGAACAGCCGCGCCGCTTTCCTACGTCTATCCGCAATGCATCGACCCGGGCCTGGATACCGATCGTCCCGTACTTTTCAAGGCGCGTGTCACGCAGGCGACGCGCGGCCGGCTGACCGTCAGCGTCAATGGCCAGACGGTCTGGGCGCGGTCAATAGATGCCTTGCCAGAGCGTCGGATCGGCTGGCAGTTGCCTGCGGGGCGCCTGCGCGGCGCCGAACGGATAGACGTCAATATCAACGAGGGCTGATGCCCGTGGGATTGATGCCCGCGAGACTAAGATCCATGGGTTTGGTGGAGTACGATCAAGATCATGCAATGGCTTATTAACGGACAATATCTCGATGTCGCCGCCGGGAACTTCAAGCACGGCGCAATCGGGATCGACGGCAAGAATATCGTCAAGCTCGGCGGTGAGCCGCGTCCGACAAACGAGGATACGGTGATTGATCTCAATGGCGCTTGGATCCTGCCAGGTCTGATCGATTGCCATGTGCATCTGACCCAGCCGACCGACAGCTGCGACTATCTCGGCCATGCCAGGCGCAGCGATGCCGAGGTCGCCCTCTACACGGCTAAGGCGGCGGAACGTACGCTCCTCTGCGGCATCACCACCATCCGTGAGGTGGGCGGCTGGAATTTCGTCGAGATCGCCATGCGTGATGCCATCAATCGCGGCGATTATATCGGTCCGCGCATGCTGGTCGCCGGCCGCATTCTCTCTATCACCACTTCCGGGATGGACCTCTATCCCGGCATGTATGAGATCGCCAACGGCGCCGACGCGGTGAAGGCGGCAGCGCGCAAGCAGCTCGCCCGCGGCGCCGACCTCATCAAGGTGATGGCAACCGGCGCCGTGCTCTCGCCGGAAAGCGAGGACCCGCGCTCGATCCAGTATTCATTGGAAGAATTGAAGGCGGCCGTCGAGATCGCCGAGGACAATTTCAAGCATGTCGCCGCCCATGCCCATGCCTGCCGCGGCATCGCCAATGCCGTCGCTGCGGGCTGCAGCAGCATCGAGCACGGTACCTATGCCGATGATGCGGTATTGCGCGAGATGGCGGCCAAGGGGGTCTTCCTGGTACCGACCCAATGCACGCTCGATGCGATGCTGAACAGTAAGGAGGCGATGGCCTCGATGCCGCCGCATCAGATCGACCGCATGATCGAAAGCGGCAAGACCTCGGCCCAGGCGATCCGCCGCGCCTATGAACTCGGCGTGCCGATCGCCATGGGAACCGATGCCGGTACGCCGGGCAATCACCATGGCGAGAACTGGCAGGAGCTGATCGTCATGGTGCGCGATTGCGGCCTCTTCGCCATCGACAGCATCCGCGCCGCCACCATCAACGCCGCCCAGCTGATCCGGCGGGCCGGCAAGCTGGGTGAGATCAAGGAAGGCGCCCTGGCCGATATCGTCGCCTATGCGGCCAATCCGCTGGACGACATCAAGGCCGTGGCCGATGTCGCCTTCGTCATGAAGGATGGCGATATCTATAAGAATCGCTTCGCGGGATAGGTGGCGAGATGGCGGACCAATCTGTCATTGCAATCGACCAGGGAACGACCGGCACCAAGGTGCATCGCCTGCATCGCGACGGCAGGTTCGAGACCCTGGGCGGCTTTGAGCATCGGCAGATTTTTCCGCAGGCCGGCTGGGTTGAGCATGACCCGGGAGAACTCATCACCCATATCGAGAATTGCATCGCGCTTGGCAAGAATGCCGCCGCCATCGGCCTCGACAATCAGGGCGAAACCGTTCTGGCCTGGGACGCGAAGACCAAGCAGCCGATCTACAATGCCATCGTCTGGCAGGATGCCCGCACCGAAGGCGAGATCCAGCGCCTGAAGGCAGCAGGTGCCGAAAGCGAAACCCTGCAGCGCGCCGGCCTGCCGCTCGATCCTTATTTTTCGGCCAGCAAATTGCGCTGGCTGCTGGATCACGCGCCGGAAGCCCAAGCGCTGCATAAGGCCGGGCGCCTGCGGCTCGGTACCAGCGACGCCTATTTCCTCGACCGTCTGGCCGGTCGTGCCGTCACCGACGTCACCACCGCCTCGCGCACCAGCCTGATGAACCTGGAAACGCTCGCCTGGGACCCGGTGCTGTGCGAGCTCTTCGGCGTGCCCCGCGATTGCCTGCCGGAGATCGTCTCCACCACCGGCGACCTGGCGGAGATCGGCGGTGTTCCGGTCACCGCCAGCATGGTCGATCAACAGGCGGCCCTCTTCGGTCATGGCGCCCGGCGCCGCGGCGATGCCAAGATCACCTTCGGCACCGGCGCCTTTGCGCTCAGCATCGCCGGCGACAAGCCCCTGCGCGATGCCGCCAGCGGTCTCCTGCCGACCATCGCCTGGCGGATCGGCGACGCACCCTGCACCTATGCGCTCGATGGCGGCGTCTATAACGCCGCCTCCGCGATCAACTGGGCGCGCGGTATCGGCCTTTTCAGCGACTATAGCGAGATCGCGCATTTCGACACCGCGCCGGCGATCTCGCGCAATCTTGCTTTCGTGCCGGCCTTGTCGGGCCTCGGCTGCCCTTATTGGGATCGCAGTGCCGCCGGCCTCTGGCTCGGTCTCGGCCTCGACACCAGCAAGGCCGATATGATGCAGGCATTGCTGGAGGGTATTGCGCTGCGCGCCGGTGAAGTGCTGCGTGCCATGGCGAAACTGGTGCCGATCGCCGCCCGCCTCTCGATCGATGGCGGCGTCATGCGCAACGACTACTTCTGCGACTTCCTCGCCGCCGTGCTGGGTCGCGAACTGACAGTGCCCTCGACGGCTGAGCTGACCGGCCTCGGCGCCGCGCAATTCGCCCTGATCGGCGCCGGACTTGCAACGCTTGAAACACTTCCACCGGCACCGCCGGCCAGCCGCGTTGTCACGGCGAAGGAACCTTTGTCGGCTGAATTGATCGCCAAATTCAACGACGCGGTATCGCGCTGCCGCAACTGGCGCTGAAGAAAGAGACCCCTCGCCCTGTCCCTCTCCCCTCGTGGGAGAGGGACAGGGCGAGGCATCGCGCCAGTGATGGATGTGCGAGCGGGCGTGAGCAGATGATTAGGGCTCAAAACTCCTTGCACAGCCGGATCGCGTCGTAGATCGCGGCATGGATGCTGCGGCAGGCGACGGCGTCGCCGATGCGAAAGAGCTGGAATGAACCCTCTGCGTTGCTGACGATCTCCTGCGGCTTGCCGGCAATGAGGGCGTCGATATCGACCTCGCCGCCATTGCGCGAATCAGGCTGCAGCTCGAAATAGAGATCGGCTGCCGGCAAGGTGCCGTTGGTGGCGATCACCTGGTCGACACGCCGCTCGCGCTCGGTATGGGTATATTCGTTATAGAGCGTCGCCACGAGCTTGTTGCCCTCCCGGCGCACGCCCGTCAGCCGCTCATTCGGCGTCAGCGTGGCGCCATTGGCATAGAGCGTCTTGTAGAAGGCGGGATAATTGAGGCCGCCGACATCCGGACCGACCAGGCGCTCCGGCGTCAGAAATTCCAGTTTCGATCCCGACATCGCGATGAATTCGGCACAGGTAGAGGCCTCGTAGCCGCCGTGATCGTCATGCATCAGCACATCGGGCGCCAGATTGACCTGGCCCGAGAGCACATCCCAGCAATTGGTGACAACCTCATCGCCGCTGTCGAGATAGCCGACATGCGGCAGGCCGCCGGTGGCGATGATGACGATATCGGGCTTCTCCGCCAGCACATCCGCCTTGTCTGCATAGGTGTTGAAGCGGATCGCCACCTGCAGGCGCTGCACCTCGGCATGGAGCCAATCGGTGATGCCGACGATCTCCTTACGGCGCTGGATCTTGGCGGCGAGATTGACCTGGCCGCCGACCCGGTCGCCGGCTTCGAGCACTACCACCTCATGACCGCGTTCGGCGCTGACCCGTGCGGCTTCGAGGCCCGCCGGACCAGCCCCGACCACCACGACCTTTTTCTTCTTGCCGGTGGTCGGCGTCAGCTTATGCGGAATCGTCTGCTCGCGGCCTGTCGCCGGATTGTGGATGCAGTAGGCCGCGCCGCTCAGATAAATGCCGTCGATGCAATGGCTGGCGCCGACACAGGGACGGATGCGGTCTTCCTCGCCTGCTTCCAGCTTCTTGACGAGATAGGGGTCGGCCAGATGGGCGCGGGTCATGCCGATCATATCGACCAGGCCGGCCGAGATCGCATGCCGCGCCGTCGCCAGTTCCGCGACCCGCGCCGCCTGGAAGACCGGCAGATTGACGATATCCTTGACCGATTTCGCGAGCTCCAGATGCGGGCCGGCCGGCGTACCCATGCTGGGGATGACATGCGACAGGGCCTCGTCGGTGTCGATATGGCCCTTGATCACGTTGATGAAATCGATCAGGCCGGAATCCGAAAGAATGCGCGCGATCTGAAGGCCTTCGCTGCGGCTGACACCGTTCTTGGCATCTTCATCCACCACCATGCGGATGCCGATGATGTAATCCTTGCCGACCTGTTCGCGCATCTCCGCCAGCACTTCCATGCCGAAGCGCATGCGGTTCTCCAGACTGCCGCCATACTGGTCCTGGCGCAGGTTGGTGCGTGGCGACCAGAAACTGTCGAAGAGATGGCCATATGCCTCGATCTCCACGCCGTCGAGATCGCCTTCCTGGCAACGCCGGGCGGCGGTGCCATAGGATTTGATCACCCGCTTGATGTCGAACAGCTCCATTTCCTTCGGGAAGGCACGATGGGTCGGCTCGCGCACGGCAGAAGCCGAGATGATCGGCAGCCAATGTTCCTTGTTCCAGTTGGTGCGGCGGCCGAGATGCGTGATCTGGCACATCACCGCGCAATCATAGGGATGCACCCGCGCTGCAAGCTGGCGGAAATAAGGGATGATCTCGTCATTGCTGACATCGAGATTGCCGAAGGCCTGGGGCGAATCCGGCGCCACCACGGAAGAGCCGCCGATCATCGTCATGGCGAGGCCGCCTTTGGCCTTTTCCTCGTGATAGAGCTGATATTTCAGCTTCGGCTTGCCTTCTTCCGAATAGGCCGGCTCATGGCTGGTGCTCATGATGCGGTTCTTCAGACGCAAATGCTTCAACTGGAACGATTGCAGCAACGGATCGGCCATCTCACTCTTCTCCCAATGTCTTTTTGTCTTCTTGAGACACTCCCGGCCCTACCATTACCCGACGGCCGTGGTGCTTGAACTGCTTTTCTTCGATAGCTGGTTTTCAATACCAGGCGTCGGCCCGCGAAGCCTTGCGCTGGTGAATATAATCCTTCAGCGCTTCATCCAGGGCCGGATCGATCGGCGGCGCTTCATAGGTCTTCAGCCAGCGCTGATATTGCTCGCCGGCCCGCTGATCGAGGCGCTTCTCGCCCATTTCCTGCCAGCGCTCGAAGGATTCCGAATCGCTGAGTTCCGGCATGTAGTAGGCAGTCTCGTAATTCGCCAAGGTGTGACCGGTGCCGAGGAAATGCTGGCCCGGGCCGGCATCGGCATAAGCGGCGCCTGCGAGACCGTTCTCGCTGAGATCGAGGCCGTTCATGAAGGTGTGCATCATGCCGAGGTGATCGCAATCGGCCATGAACTTCTCATAGCTCATGACGAGGCCGCCTTCGAGCCAGCCGGCCGCATGCAGGATGAAATTGGCGCCGCAGAGCAAAGCCGGCATCAGTGAATCCGCGCTCTCCTGCGCCGCCTGGGCATCGACCGCCTTCGAAGCGGTAAGCGCGCCGCCGCATCGCAGCGGC
>DATLIX010000174.1:0-51111 GCA_035539215.1 Dongiaceae bacterium
AAGCGGTTAACAGCCGCTTGCTCTACCACTGAGCTACTCCGGATCAGGGCTTCGCACCGCATCCGAGCAAACCCCGCTACGAAGCGAGAAGCTCAGCCGGGCGCCGCCTGACGGACGCGCTTATAGCAAACACTTCGGCAGCCTGCAAACATCTTTAACGACGAATTTGTGACCTTGGGGCCAATCGCCACAAGATTCCCTAACGGGTTGACAGGTCAATACTTATTCACGATCTTCCGGGACAATTCCATGAACCCGTGTTGATCGGTATTTCCATGAAAGCGATTATTCTCAGTGCCGGGCAAGGTTCCCGTCTGCTGCCGTTGACCGAAGGGCGCCCCAAATGCCTGCTGCCGCTGGGTTCGCGGACATTGATCGAGTGGCAAGTCTGGGCACTGACCCAAGGTGGGGTTGACGAAATCGCCGTCGTGGTCGGCTATCATGCACCGGACGTCATTGCCCTCCTGAAAAAGCTCGAGGGACCGAAGCTGAAAATTCGTACGGTCTTCAATCCGTTCTTCAAACTCGCCGACAATCTCGCCAGCTGCTGGTTGGCGCGCCATGAAATGGACCGGGATTTCGTCATCCTGAACGGCGACACGGTGATCGAGCCGGCTATTTTCCAACGTCTTCTTGCAAGCCCGGCGGCGCCGATCACGGTAACCATCGACAAGAAAGACGCCTACGATGCCGATGACATGAAGGTGCATCTGAAGGGCACCCGTCTGCTCGATATCGGCAAGACCCTGCCGCCGGACCGCACCAATGGCGAATCGATCGGCATGCTGCTGTTCCGCGGCGCCGGACCGAAGCTGTTCACCGATACGCTCGAGCGGATCATGCATACGCCCGAGGGCTTGAAATGGTGGTATCTGCGTGCCATCGGCCAGATCGCCGAGCATCATCAGGTCGAAACCTGCAACATCGAAGGCCTGAATTGGGGCGAGGTTGATTTCCCGGCCGACCTCGAAAGCGTCAGCGCCATGGTG
Source organism: Dongiaceae bacterium (assembly GCA_035539215.1). Classification (GTDB taxonomy): domain Bacteria; phylum Pseudomonadota; class Alphaproteobacteria; order Dongiales; family Dongiaceae; genus Dongia_B. Next base: position 990 of record DATLIX010000174.1, read on the forward strand.
GCCGACTGGAGCTGAGCCGCCGCCCGCAGCCATCCGCTACAATCGTGCCCGGCTCGATCGGGCGATTGCCGCTCAGGCCGCGCCTTCCCGCCGCTGCAGGATGCTGGTGACCAAGGCATAGTCGGCAGCCTTGTCGACATCGATGGCCGCTTCGGCGAAAGGCAGGCGTACGGCACCGATCTTGGCGCCGGTGCGGCCCGACAGATGCTTGAGGGCAGCATCGAGGCTGAGCCAGCCGCAGGCGAACCGCAGCAGGGCCCAGGGACCGACCGCCAGAATGAGGCGCCATGGCTTCTTGCGAAATCTCTCCATCCGACGCCAGAACGCGGCAATCCGCGCCGCTTCGGGCCGTCGCGCCAGAAACAGATTGCAGCCGCTGAAGCTCTTGCCTCCCAAGCGATAGCCGGTCCGGATCGACTCCGGATACGCGGCACGGATCATATCGACTTCGGCTAGGCCGGCGACGAAATCAGCTTCCGCCGGCGCTTCCCGCAAGAAATAATCGATCATCTCCGAGGTCAGCAGGGGATGGTCGGCGGTGGTGATCAGGAGCGGACGATCCAGGCCGATTTCACTCAGCGCGGCAACCACACTGGCCGCCGGACTTGCCGCCGGCACCACCACTTTCAAATGCCCCGCCTGCAACGCCTGAGCGAGCTCGCTGACGGCTTCCAGCTGCTCAACGCCATCGATGCAAACATAGATGCGATCGATCGTGGGACAGGCGCTGAGGCAGCGCCACAGGCGCAGCAGCATCGGCACTCCATTGATGGGCGCAAGTGCCTTATGGCTGACGCCGGTCAGGCTGGCGATGGCGTCATTGCCGCCACGGTTGCCGGCGAGAATAAGCGCATTGGCAAGCGCCGCCGGTGCGGAAGGTGTGTGAGATACAGTCATGTGAAAAGCGATCGTGGCGTCAGTCGGCGTCAGACGAGAGATTTTTCATAGACGCGGTAGGTCTTATAGGCCTCGGCACCAATGCCCTCGCAGACCCGGCGCATCGGCATATTGTCTTCGAGAATCCAGGAGAGCTCCACGCGCTCCAGGCCGCGCGCCAGGAAATGGTCCTTGATGCCGGCAAACATCATCGGCAGCAGGCTCGCGCCAAGCAAGGTGCCATGATATTTCTTGCGGATGCCCATCAGCGGCACGCGCGCCGTCTTCAGCTGCCCGAATTTGAGACGCCAGATCAGTTTAAGCCAGCCAAAGGGTAGGAGCGAGCCGTTGAGATCGACCACCGCTTCCAGCAGATTGGGCACGCAAACCAGCATGCCGGCCGCTTCGCCATCAACTTCGGCGATGGAGACCAGCTTCGGATCGATCAGCGGCTTCAGGCCCTTTGCCGCCGCCTCGATCTCCGCCTGGGTAAAGGGGATCATGCCCCAGTTCTCCGACCAGGCATCGTTGAAGATATCCAGCGCCAGCGCCAGGTCGCGGTGGTAATTTTTCATATCCAGCGGGCGCACTTTCACGCGTCCGTCGGCGGCTATCTTGTCAAGCAGGCGCGTGGAGCCAACGGCGCGATAGGCTTCCTTATCGAGATCATAGGCGATGACGTCCTTCGCCTTGCCATAGAAGCAATCTTCCAGCCGGTGCCCGGTATAAGGCGCGTGATAGGGCATCAGCATCATCGGCAGGCTGTTGAAGCCGTTGATGAGAAGGCCCGTTTCCTCATTGCTCGAAAAACTGAGCGGCCCCACGATACGCTGCATGCCACGCTCGCGCAGCCAGTTCTCGGCCGCCGCAGTCAGCGCGGCAAATACCGCCGGATCGTCGATCGCATCGATGAAGCCGAAATGCCCCGTCTGATCGCCGTAGCGCTCCTGATAGAGGCTGCAGATCTGCGCCGAGATGCGGCCGACCGGCTTGCCGTCACGCCAAGCAAGAAAAAGCTGAACCTCGGCATGACCGAAATAGGGATTCCGCTTCGGGTCCAGCGCTTCCGCACGCTCGATATCAAGCGGCGCCACATAGCCGGGCTGACCGCGATAAAGAAGCTTGGGAAGGGCGATGAAGTGTTTAAGATCCGCCTTGCTTGCAACCGGCTTGACGGAGATGACGCTGCCGATCGCGGCAGCGCCGTCACTGCCCGGCATCTGTTACGTCCGCCATGCGGAAACGCCGGGGATTGCCGTCACCGCGGGTGCCGTTCGAAAGTGCTGCCACCCAGGGATAGGTTTTCGCAACTTCCTCGGTATAGCCAAGATTGAAGACCGTGGCGCTCTTCGGCCACAGCTTTGACTTCGGGTAGAATGTACCGAACAGGCGATCCCACAGATAGTTGGTGATGCCGAAATTGCCCTTCTCGTTATGAAAGTGATGCGCCAGATGGTAGCGCTTGATCTCTTTCATGAAGGCACTTTTCGGCTGCGTATTGAGATGCTGCACGCAGTGGCAGAACTCATAAAAGATCGTCGTCGTCAGGCCGGCCGCAAAAGCCATCCCCGCGCCGGCGGGACCGCCGACCAGATAGCCGATCGGCAGCGTCACGATGGCAATGGTCGGCAGCGTCGTATAAAGCGCGCCGAACAGCACGACCAGATTGTGCGGATCCTGGTGGTGGTCGAAATGAATGCGTTTCCAGACCGGCGCCGTCGACTTGAATTTGTAGAGCAACTGTCCATGCAGCACCCAGCGATGCAGGACGTACCAGACGAAGGGATAAACGATGATGGTGAGGACCGTCGCGATCACCAGCGGCAGCAACCCCGCGTACCAGTGCACGACAGCCGCCAGCGAGATCACGGCGAGAACCGTGTAGGCATGGACCGCCGGGTAAAGGACGAAGGCCCGCACCAGATCGGGCAGCGACATGCGCGCCAGATTGTGGGTCCGGTCCTTCCAAAAGCCAAATCGTGCCATTTCGACTGATCCGTCCTGTCTTTGAATGAGCCGCAATCTAAGTCAATCAAGGCCTTACAGCAAGCCATGCGGCGTTACAGCGGCAACACATCGCTCTAAGAAAGCACAATTCCTCTAGCGCGCCGGCGCCACGCCGGGCCGCGCCTTCTCGATCTTCAGTATCCAGAACGTACGGATACCGTGGTAAAGGCAGGTCAGTGCCTGCCAGACGACGATCAGGTAGATCGTCTGAACGCCCAACCCAAGGGGGTAACCCACTGTAAATAAAGGAAGGTTAATGTTCCGCCGGGATATAAACGTGCGCACGAAAGCATCGAGCTTGGCATGGGTATGCAGCCCGCGGCCGAAAATGGTGGGATAAATCTTCAGAATGAGCCGGTCGAGAATGTAGAGGCCCAGCATCCATAGCGACGCGACAAAGACCGGCGACCGCCAATCGCCGCCGCTCAAGCCCCAGGCCCAGGCGCAATACCAGAAGGGCGGATGCACCAAATCCAGGCCGTGATCGAGCACATTGCCGATCGCCGAATCGGTAAAGGTCAGTCGGGCGAGTTTCCCGTCGACCGAATCCAGCACGCTCATGGCGTAAGCGCAGACGAAACCCCAGAAGAAATAGCCGCCGGCAAAGAGCGGCACCGCGGCAAAGGTCAGGATGATGCTGATGATCGTCACGACGTTGGGATGGATGCGTGCCCGCGCGAGCGGCGGCACCAGCATCCAGACCAAGGGCGGATAGACGTATTTGGTAAAGAAGTCGGTCGAGCCTTTGTAGTTCGACCAGAACAGGAACCGCTCGATCTTGCGCCGATGGTCCGGCGTGGTGACCGAGAAGAGGTAGAACGGCGTATTGCGCCGCAGCTTCGATACGAACGAAGGGAAATCCGCCTGCGACAGCCAGGCAATGCTGTTGTTGAGAGCCCGGCTCAGCTCAGCAGCCTCGGGTTCCAAACGCGTGGCGGCACTCAACCGTGCCAGGACCGCGCCATCGTCGGAAACGGCGATATCGTGTTCCTGCTTGGCGAGGAAGCCATAGAGCCGGGCGTCGATCAGGCTGGTCGCCGTGGTCGCCAGCACGATTTCACCTGCTGCCGATGCGGCGATGCGAGCGGCGATATCACCCGTCGTTGACACCACACGGATCGGGCAGGAGAGTCCGCTGTCCTTCGGCACGATCACGGCATCGGCCGCTTGCGCACCGGTGTCGATGACGACTTCCGACAGATCGAGACGCTGATGCCGTGCGGCCTTCAAATGCCGTTCGATCAGCGTCATGCCGAAAACGCGCTCCGACGACAGCGTGGCCGCATCAATCCAAAGTTTCATCTGATCAATAGCCTTCGAGACGAATCAACATAATGCCGCCGAGGCTGGCGAACAGCAGCGGCGGCAGCCAGGCCGCAAAGAACGGCGGAATGGCGCCGGCCTCGCCAAGCGACATGACCAGGCCATCGGTAATGAAATAAAGAAAGCCGAGGCCAAAGCCGATGGCGATACCACCGGCCAGGCTGCGGTCGCGCCGCTGCAGGCTTTGGGCGACGGGTGCCGCCAGCAGGATCATGAGAACCGAGCCGATCGGCAAAGCAATGCGTTTCTGCAGCCAGGTTTCATAGAAATAGGCCGGCCGCACGCCGATCTGGTCGTTGTTGATGAAGCGCCAGATGCGCCGCAGCGACATGGCCTGGGGGACTTCGACGAGATTGGAAAACTCGGCCGGGGTCAGCCGCGTGCTCCAGACCTGGTCGGGGACGGCCTTGGTGATCGCGCCGTGTTCCGCGCTGATATCGGTTTGCATCACGCCGGTCAGCAGCCAATCCTTCTTTTTGCGATCGAAGGTCGCCGTAGCGGCGTGCAGCACGGTCTGGAGATTGCCCTCCGCGTCGCGCTGGTAGAGCCAGACCTGGTGCAACGGCGTGCCCTGGCGATCGACCGACATCGCCTGCACGACCGAGGTCCCATCCTGCACCCAGATGTTGTTGAAGTTACCGTCCGTGGTCTTGCTCTTCTTGTCCGGATAGAGATTGAGATTGAGCAGCTTGACCACGCTGGATGGCACGACCTGATCTGCCATGATGAAATTCAACGCGCCCACCAGACCGACCGCCGGCAGGAACGAGACCAGCACAAGGTAGTAGGGGGCCCCGGCGGCTTTGAAAGCGAGGATTTCGTTGTTGCGCTCCAATTTGCCGAGGCTGAGCAAAGTCCCCAGCAAGACGCAGAAGGGAATGAGGAAAGTCGATATCTCGGGGACCCGCAGGGCCGCATAGATCAACAGCTGACGGAAGCCACCGCCGGCATCGCGCAAGATGTCGTCGCCGTTATTCAGCAGGTCGAAAAGCTGCAGCAGCGCCGTGAAACTGATCCAAAGCACCAGAAAGTGCCAAAAGAAGGTCTTCAGCACATAGCGAATGAAAGTCGTGACCATGCTCTAGCGTGCCCCCAGGCCGATCAGCCGCCGCCCGCGACGCACAATGGCACCAATGCGATCGCTCACCGCCTCGAAGAATTGGGCGAGCGGATCTTGTCCGACACGGCGATTGGCAGCGTGGAACAGCCAGACGCTCGGAAAAGCAAACAGAAAGAATGGCAGCCAAAGAGCGACGAAGGACGACAGCTTGCCGTGCTGCACGAGATTGCTGCCGAATTCCAGCACCTGGTAGTAGGTGATGAGGAAAACGATGCCCGCAAGCAGCCGGATGTTGCGCGGCGAGCGGCGCGAGGAAAGGCCGAGCGGCAGTGCCAGGAACGGCAGGAACAGCACCGAGAGCGAACGAACGATCCGGTAGTTGATCTCCGCCAGCAATTCATCCGGTTCGAGGCCGGCCGTATGAGCCCGATAGCTCTTCAGCAACTCCACGAAGGTCATCTCCGATTCCTTGTCGCCGCGCTGGCGGAAGGGCGTCGGCGACACCGCTTCGAGCGGCAAGCTGGATTCGTCGAACTTGATCGAGCGCGAGGTGGTGCCGTCATCGCTGATTTCGACGCGATATCCGTTCATCATCTTCAGCACGACGGAAAAATCGCGCGGATCATTGGTCAAATCACCGGTCGGTGCCGTGATGATGGTATGTGTCGTGCTGGTCTTCGGCGGCGATGCGGTCGCGGGCGTCGAAGAGGTGCCATTTGCCGGATCAGAATCGGTATTCGCGCTGTCGTCCGGCTTGCTATCAGAATCCTTGATGAAAATCTGCGACAGCTGATGGCCACCGGCGGCAATGTCGCCGATCAGGATCGTCTTGCCGCCGAAGCCATTGAAGAAGGCGCCGCGCTCGATCGCAGAGTTCCATGAGGTTTCCGTGATGAGATAGACCAGGGCGCGATAGGCGTAGCGCGTATAAGGCTGCAAGAAGCCGAGTAGAATGGCGCAAATCACAGTGAGAACACAGGCCATCGAGGCAATCGGCACCAGGATACGTCCGAGCGACATGCCGGTTGCGCGCAGCGCATCGAGTTCGCTGTCGCTGGAGAGTCGAAGGCTCGCGTAGAGGATGCCAACAAAAAAAGCGGCCGGAATGGCAACCGCGAGATAATGCGGCACCAGATAGCCGAGCATCTTCATGATCAGCGAGAGCGGCCCGCCACGATTGGCAAACAGATCCAGCAGCCGAATCAGCCGTTCCATCAGCAGCCCCGACATCGCGATCGCGATCGACGCGATCAGCGGCCAGGACACCCGCTTCAGGATATAGAGATCGATCAAACGCATCTTTATCCGCACCTCAACGCGGCATCTGCCGCCAGGCGGCCTTCAGCTTATCTCGCACTGCTTCCGTCAAAGCGGCATCGGGTGCCACCGGCTGGGTCAGGTCGACAGGACGTGGCCAGAAAGCATCGGCATATGCACGTCCAGCCAGATTCCGCGGCCCCTGATAGCGGGGCAGAACATGAAAATGGACATCCGGATCGACCATCATCAGCATCAGATAGTTCAACTTGTCCGGCTGGAAGGCAGCCTGCAGCGCCGCCTCCAAATCCGCTGTCACCGTCGCCAGTTCGCCGAAGGCCTGGCCGCTGATTTTGGAAAAAGCCTGCGCCTGATCGCGGCATAGCAATACCGTCGCGCCCAGAACCGGCTGTTGCGGCCGCGCCAGAACGAGCCAATGGCTATAGCTCGCAATCAGCGTCTCTGGAAAGCCGAATTTGGTGGCCGTTGCGTTGGGCGAGGCTTCAGTCATGCGGTTTACCGGGTAGTTGCTCAGGGCTCGGCGGGGCGTCGCGTTTGGCTGCTTCTAGCATATCGCCTTGCGGGAAACGACCGTTTAGCTCGGCTGAAGCGGAATCGTTAACGACATTTGCCCGGCTTCGGTGACGCGAGTCGATTGCTGGTCCCAGGCACGGACAGCCACCTCTACCTGCCAATTATCCGCTTTTCGGGCAATCCGATAGAGGTGATAGGCCGCCGCGTCCTTATGGCCGTATTTCACAGCCGAAGCGGAGGGAACACCGAGAACCGGGGCTTCTCCACCCGGCGTTGTGACCTTGCCGAGGCCGGCGATATGCGTGTGGCCGTGCAGCACCAATTCGACGCCTTTCTGCTCGATGACCTGGCGGAGCGCCACATGGTCGCGCAGCGACTTTCGCTGTCCACCATGGTCGTCGATATAGGGAGGGTGGTGGATCATTAAAACCCGGAACAGGTCGGCCCTGCCCAGTTGCACGAGAATTTCTCCCAGGCGCGCCAATTGCGCCGCCCCGATCTCACCGGCCGCGGAAAAGGGCCTTGTCGGCACGGCCGTGGAAACGCCGACGATTGCCACCGACCCGCGCTGACGCACATAAGGAAAATCATTCATCGAATTGACCGGCTGCTCGGCAGCGCCCAGCGAGACCGATTCTCCGGGCATCAACCCTGCCATATTGCCGCGCCACAAGCCGATCGACTGATCGAAGGGTAAAGCGACATAGGCATCGTGATTGCCCGGTATCACGGACACGTCCTCCGGCCTGCCCAGCTTGTCGAGCCAAACGGCAGCCCTGGCGAATTCCTCCGGCAGCGAGATGTTGGTGAGATCACCGGTCACGGCGACATGGTCCGGCGCAGCGGCTGCTAAATCGTGCAACAGGCAATCGAGAACCTCGGCGCGATGGATTTTCGACCTTTTCAATTGCCAGGAAAGATAGCCGGTTATCCGCTTGCCAAGCAGCGCCAGGGGATTACCAACCGACCAGCCGGACAAATGCGGGTCGGACAGATGCGCCAACACGAACATTTCAAGAACCTCGCAACAAGGGCTTCGTTTCTGTCGATAAAACACGCCGCGGTCAAGGTCGGCCTTGCGGTATCCAAAGCAGGCTCTTCGCCGAGATGTGAGTTTCCTCACACCGGTTGAATATTACTGAACAAAATCTTCCAATAGTGCACCGCACCGCTATCGCTTTCGCCAGCGCATCGGCTATCAACGCATTAAGGATCAGTGATTTACGGTAGACGCCCAGGCATCTGGCCGGTATTGCTCTTGCCGATATAACCGATGACAAATTGACGATTGTGAACTGTGAGTTCCGAAGCCCTGACCTATAGCATTATCGGCCACAGCCCTGTGCAGCTTTGGGGCATCGCCAATGATGAACGCCTCCATCGATTGATGCGCCGTGCCGGCCTGAAAAGCGGTCCGCTCGGTGCTCACGATCAGCCAATTCTCCTGATACGCGCGGACCATGTCTATGAAGAGGCGGTCATCCGCGCCTTGATCAGCCATCCCGGACATTTATTGAGAACGGAGCAGGGCCGGCCGGTGGCGGCTCATCTTTTGCCGGATGGCGATCGACAAGCCGCCGAGCAGGTATTGCAGGGCGATAATTGTCCTGCACCCGCCGATCTGCCGCGCGGCCTCACCGCTATCGACGATCCCGCCGGTCTCGCCACGACGTATAATCACGCGCTGCGCAAGCGGGCAAAGCCCTATGTTCTCCGCCTGACACCGGAGGCCGCGCCGGCCATAGAAGAGCGGATGTTTCGAGGCGCTTATAAAGGCGTCACCGATTTGGTGACGAAGTATGTCTGGCCGCTGCCTGCTTTGGCGGTGACACGCTGGTGCGCCCGCCATCGCATTACGCCGAACCGCGTCACCTGTCTCAGCTTCCTCTTCACGCTGCTGGCCATGTGGCTGTTCTGGATCGGGCAGTTCGTGCCCGGGCTCATTTTTGCCTGGGCCATGTGCTTTCTCGATACGGTCGACGGCAAGCTTGCCCGCGTGACATTGACGTCCAGCAAATTCGGCAATGCCTTCGATCACGGAATCGATCTCATCCATCCGCCGTTCTGGTACTATGCCTGGTATGTCGGTCAAGGGAGCAGCATAAGCGGCGGTGCAGCTGGAATGGAGCAAAGTATCGCGCTTTGGATCATCCTCGCCGGCTATGTGCTGGGCCGCGCCCAAGAAGGCCTATTCATCTGGCTTCATCAGATCGAGATGCATACCTGGCGGCCGATTGATTCGTGGTTCCGTCTGATCACGGCAAGGCGAAATCCCAATCTCGTCATCCTGACCGTCGCCGCGCTGATCGATCGGCCGGCCATGGGCTTCCTCGCCGTCGCCGCCTGGACCGTCCTATCGTTTGCCTTTCACTGCTGGCGTATCGGCCAGGCTGCGAGCCAGCGATCAAGCGGACGGATATTGCATTCCTGGTTATCGGAACCGGCCTCGGATACAGTGCGGCCATGACCGGTATCGGCGTCATCAGCAACGCGAAGAGCGCGCGAAATGTGGCGTCGATGCAGGGTGTCCATGAGGTCCTGGCCTGCCATCCCGAAATTCCGCATCTCGTTTTCCACAAGATCGGACATTTGCGCAGTGGCCTGCGCGATCTGGCGGCGCGCGGCATCACCCATCTGGTCGTCAGCGGCGGCGACGGCACGGTTCAAGCCAGCATCAACGATCTGCTGCAGGATAGACCATTTCCGGTCCTGCCCTCAGTCAGCCTGATTGCCGGCGGGATGACCAATGTCATCGCGCGTGACGCCGGTCTCGCCGGCAAACCGGCGGCGGCACTCCATCGCCTGATCGAAAAGGTCAAAGGCGGCCAGCGCGGCGAACTGATCGAACGCCGCGCAATCAGTCTAAGCGTCGACGGCGGCCGAACCCAGACTTACGGTTTTGTCGGCGGCGCCGTCGGCTTCTACCAGGGGACCATGCTGAGCCGCCACTATGCGCATCGCATCGGTTTGCGCCAAATGCTCGCCGCCAATGCGACCGTTCTGCAATCGATCTGGCGATTGTTGAGATACGGACCTGGCCCGCGATCGGGTTTTACCGAGGAACGGACCGTCATCAGTATCGACGGTGCGGAATCGGAGCGCCGCGAGGTGATCCTGCTGCTGTTCACAACGCTCCATCAGCTGACGCCCGGCCTGAAGCCGTTTTGGGGCGATCAAAGCAAGGGCGTCAAATATACCTTGGTCGACCACCCGCCCAAGCGGTTCCTCCGCGCGGTCGTACCGGCGCTGCGGGGACGCGCCTTGCCCTGGATGGCGGAGGCCGGCTACCACAGCGGATCGTTCGATGAATTGCGGATGACGCTGCGGTCGCCAGTCGTCATGGATGGGGAGCTCTTCATGCCGGAAGATCACCGGACCATCGACGTGACGGCCGGCCCGGCCATTCCGTTTTATCGTTTCTGACGCCGCATGAGCCGTGCCGCCGATCAACCCGAGACGCGACAGCAAGCGCTGCGAGACTTCGTTGCGACTGAGCTCACGCAACCCGTGGCGGCGCCGGTTCGTGAAATGTCCGAGGCGATACGGCAGCGCTTTGGCACAGCGGCGCAAGCCGTGCTGTTCTACGGTTCCTGTCTGCGGCGCCCGGAAACGCAGCTGGCGGATTCACTGCTCGACTTCTATGTCCTGGTCGACGACTACCGCCAGTCCTACGAAAAGGCCTGGCTCGCCTGGGCCAATCAGCTGCTGCCGCCCAATGTGTTTTATCAGGAGCTGCGCTACGGAGAGGTCATGCTGCGGGCCAAATACGCGGTCATCAGCCTGCGGCAGTTCCATCGAGGCACCAGTCCCGCAGCACCCAATGTCGCGCTCTGGGCGCGCTTCTGCCAGCCGGCACGGCTGACCTGGAGCCGTGACCGCGCGGCCGCAAATGCGGTCAGCGCCGCCTGCAGCCAGGCCGTATTGACGATGCTCGCGGCGCACCCGGATGGCGCCGCCTCAAGCCTGCAGCGACAGCGCGATCCGCAGGCGATCCTCGATTTCTGGACAGCAGGATTTCAGGCAACCTATCGGGCGGAATTGCGCCCGGAGAATTCAGGTCGGGCAGCGCTCATCGTCGCCTCCGATTCAGAACGCTACCTCGCCATCACGCCCTTGGCCTGCGCCGTGCTTGCCGATCAGCCGCAACAGCAAGCAATATCCTCGTCCTGGCGCCGCAGCCGTTTGCTCGGCAAGCTGTTCAATGTCGCCCGCCTGGTCAAAGGAGCCTTCACCTTCGAAGGCGGACTGGACTATGTCCTGTGGAAGATTGCCCGTCATAGCGGCGTTACCATTGCCGTCACCGACTGGCAGCGACGCCACCCGTTATTGGCTGCTCCCCGTCTCGCCTGGCGCCTGTACCGGCGCGGCGCCTTTCGCTAAATTGATCCCTTGCAGGGGAGGAGGGCTGGCCGATGTCCGCAACGATTTATTTCCAGGCCATGGCGCGCAACAACGCCTGGGCCAATGAGCGCCTGTTGACCGCCTGCGAACAGCTGAGCGACGCAGAATTCGTGGCGCAGCGCGTCGGCTTCTTCCCCAGCCTGATGCTGACCCTCAATCATATTCTCGTGGTTGACTGGTTCTATGTCGACGCGCTTGAAGGCGGCACGCTCGGCCCCGATGCCTGGAGTGATCCGGCACCCTGCCAAACGGCGCGAACGCTGCGCGCGGCACAACAGACCGTCGACCAGCGCCTGATCGATTTCTGCAACGATCTCTCCGAGGCGTCGCTGGGAAACATGGCGCAGATGCATCGCGGCGCGCGGATCCAGATCGAGCGCGTCGATCGCGTCCTGCTGCATCTCTTTCAGCATCAGGTGCATCATCGCGGACAGGCGCATGCGATGCTCTCCGCGACGCAGATACGCCCGCCGCAACTGGACGAATTTTTCGTGGCCGAGGATGCGCCCCTGCGAGTTGATGAGTTTCGCCGCCTGGGCTGGAGCGAAGAGGAAGTCTGGCAACAATTTCCCGCGCCGGCAGTCGGCAACTGAGCTGATCATCAAAAGAAAAGGCCGGCATATGCCGGCCTTTCATCGCTATTCGTAAGCCGCCCGTTACTCGGCTGCTGCAACCCGAAGATTGCTGGCGCCGATCAGGCCTAGTTCCTCGCCGACCTCGGTCAAAGCCGCAACCACGCGCTCCAACTGGTCAGTGGAATGCGCCGCGCAGACCGAGCAGCGCAACAGCGCCGTTCCGCTCGGCGTCGCCGGCGGCAGCGCCAGGTTCACATAGACCCCACGCTGCAACAGCATGTGCCAGGCGAGGCCAGCGCGGGCCGGATCCGTCAGATAGACCGCAACCACGGGACCCTTCTGGGCGCCCAGCTTGAAGCCGGCCGCCTGCAGACCGCCATAAAGCGTCTCGACATTGGACCACAGCTTCTGCATCAGCTCCGGCTTCGCGCGCAGGGTCGCCAGCGCTTGACGCACCGAGCCGACAATCGAAGGGGGCAGGGAGGCGGTGAACATGTAAGGCCGGCAGGCGACGCGCAGGATGTCGAATTCCGGATGATCCGAAACCAGGAAGCCGCCAATCGCGCCCATGCTCTTCGAGAAGGTGCCGGTGACGAAATCGACGTCATCGTCGACGCCCTCATGCTCGATCACACCGCGCCCGGTTGCCCCCATGACACCCATCGAATGGGCCTCATCGACCAGCAGATAGGCGCCGTGCTTCTTCTTGACCGCAACGAATTCCTTCAGCGGCGCATGATCGCCCAGCATCGAATAGATGCCTTCGACGACGATGATCTTGTTGCCCGGCTCGTTGGCGATCCGCGTCAGGCGCTTGTCGAGGTCGACCGGATCATTGTGCTTGAAGCGGATGACCGTGGCGCTGCCCAGGCGGCAGGCGTCGTAGATGCTGGCATGGCTGTCGGCATCGATGATGAGGAAATCATTCGGACCGGCCAGGGTCGAGATGGCACCGAGATTGGCCTGATAGCCGGTGGTGAACACCATGCAGTGCTTCTTGCCGTAGAAGTCGGCCAAGTCCTGCTCCAGCGCCTTGTGGCAGCCATAGGAGCCGTTGGCGATGCGCGAGCCGGTGGTGCCGGTGCCGAAATCGGTAATTGCTTGCTGCGCCGCTTCCATGCATTCGGCGTCGAATGTCAGGCCGAGGTAGTTGTTGGTGCCGCAGAGGATCGTCGGCCGCCCCTCGATCAGCGCCTCGGTGGTGGAGAGCACGCGCTCCATCTTCACGCCGAAGGGGTCGCCGCCGCAGCCCTTAAGGTTGGTATAGGCGTCGCTAATCGCCTTGAAACGATCGAAAAGGCCCATGCTCAGGCTACCTTCTTGCTGTCGAACACGGTCTGCGCCAATTGGCCTACCGTGACGATTTCGGGTACCATGTTGAGCGGGATGGAGACGTCGAACTTGTCTTCAAGCTCCATCATCAAATCCATCACCGCCAGTGAATCCATGTTGAGGTCCTGGGCGATATCGGTGTTCATGGTGATCGGCGCATCACTTTTGCGGAAGCGATCCATCATCAAGGCGATCTCCGCGAAAATGCTCTCCAGCGAAGATTGCTGCTGCGCCTCTACCATCGTCATGTCACCTAAAGCCGCCCCTGGGCTCTCGTTTGAATTGGTCAGTCGGTCCATGATTCGGGTTTATGACCGAATCAATAAGTCTGGTTGTCGTAGATTTCAGCGATGGGGTTAAATGACAAATTGTTTCGCAATGTAACAACTGTGTTTAATCAACGCATTAAAGAGCCGTTCTCACGTGATAAGTGAGTGATCCCGGTACCATCGAAATGTATTACTGAAGCCCTTCTCCAGGTCGAATCTCGGCTGCCAGCCGACAATTTTCGGTAGCTCCGATGGGGTGACCGCCCAGTCGGCGTGGTAGAGCTCCGCCAGTTTCGCCGGCACGAAAACATCGGCCCGGCCGCGCAGGCGGCAGAGCAGGGCATTGGTCGCAGCCACCGGCAGAACCAGCCAGCGCGGCAGCCGCAGGCTGCGGATCGGATGGCCGACCGCCTGCCGCAAGGCCGCCAGCATGCCGGTCCAATCGTGGCCGCCGGGATAGCCGTCATCGATCTCCGCCAGATATCCCGACGGCAAGCCGCCGCTTTGCAGCTGCCGCAACATGGCCAGGAACACCGCCACCAGGTCATCGACATGGATGAGGGAAACGCGCGCGTTCGGGGGAGCGGGATAAGGTAGCAGGCCGCGATGCGCCGCCCGGAACAGGGGCAGGGTCGCCGTATCGCCGGGGCCGTAGACCGCAGGCGGGCGGATAATCGCCCAGGGCCGGCTACCCGCCAGTTCCCGCACCTTCTCTTCGCTCGCCCATTTGCTGGCGGCATAGGGTGACAAATCCGCTTCGCGCGCAGCGAGCGAGGAGACATACAGGAACGCCGCTGCTGGATTGACGGCCTGTGCCGCGCGCAGGATCCGCTCCGTCCCGCCGGCATTGGCGGTCAGGAACTCACGCGCATGCAAAGCCTTGATGAGGCCGGCGAGGTGAACGATGGCCGTCGCGCCGTCGACCAGTTTGCCCAGGGCGACGGAATCATTCAGATCCCCCGGCACGACCTCGATCACCCGGCCGGGCATCAGGCAGTCGCGTGGGTAGCGCCGGGCCAGAATGCGCGGCTGCCAGTTGTCGGCAAACGCCGCATCCAGCAAAGCCTGGCCGATGAAGCCAGTCGCGCCGGTGACCGCGAGAACCGGCCGCGCCGTCATCGCGTCAGGCCTTCAGCTCGGCGTCATAGAGGCCCTGAAGATAGTTGGCCTTGGCCTTGGCGCGGCTGAGCTTGCCCGACGACGTCTGGGGCAGGGCATGGGGCGGCACGAGAACCACCCGTGCCTCGACGCCAGCGGATTTCTGCAATAGCGCGGCGACATCCTTCGTCAGTTTGGCCCGCGCCTCGGGATCGACTAGGCGACATTGCACGAGAACAATGACGGCCTCGGTCTCGCCATCTTCAACCGAGAAGGCGGCCACATCGCCGCGCCGCAGATCCCCGAGTTCTTCAGTCGCCCATTCGAGGTCCTGCGGCCAGATATTGCGGCCGGCAATGATGATCAGATCCTTGGCCCGGCCGGTAATGACGATCTCGCCATCAAGCAGGTAACCAAGATCGCCGGTATCCAGCCAACCGTCGGCGGAAAGAGCTTCGGCCGTCAGCTCCGGCTGCTGGAAATAGCCGGTCATTACGCTGGGCCCGCGGAAGAGGATTCGGCCGACTTCGCGCTCCTTGCAGGGCTGGCCCTGGGCATTGCGCACGGCAAATTCATGTCCCTCGAGCGCACGGCCGCAGGCGACAAAACCGCGCGCCGCCGGCCCCGGTTCGGCCGGCACCGCCTGGCCCTCTGTGGCGAGCTTTTCCCGGTCGATGTAGTCCACCCGGTACATTCGGGTGAGGGGGGCGAAGCTCATCGCCAAGGTCGTCTCCGCCATGCCATAGCTCGGCACGAAGGCGACCGGATCGAAGCCGTGCGGCGCGAAGGTTTCGGCAAATCGGCGCAAGGTCTCATGCTGCACCATGTCGCCCCCGATCCCGGCCGCGCGCCAGGAACTGAGGTCGAGCGACGCAGATGAATCGTCACGCATCCGGCGGACACAGAGGTCATATCCGAAGCTCGGCGAGTAAGAGAGGGTACCGCGATATTCGCTGATCAGCTTCAGCCAAGTGAGCGAACGGCGCGCAAAATCGCGGGTCGCGATATAGTCGACCGACATCTGGGTGGTCAGCGGACATAGCATGAAGCCGACCAGGCCCATGTCATGGTAGAGCGGCAGCCAGGAGGTGCTGCGATCCCCCGGGACAACCCGCAGACCATCGCTGGCGATGGCATGAGCGTTGGCCATGAAGCTGCCTTGGCTGACCTCGATCCCCTTCGGAAAACGCGTGCTGCCTGATGAGTATTGCAGATAGCTCGGCCCGCCCCGGTCGAACGGGCGCAGATCGGCGGATTTGCGGGGAATGTCCTGGAAATCCTGCGGCGTTCCGGCCAGCAGCAAGGACAGGCCGTCAGCCGCCTGCCGCAGGAAACCGATCAGGCTCTCGGGCGCCATCGCCGCCCGGGCGCCACATCCTTCGATCTGGTGGCGCAATTGCGCGATATAGGCCTCTTTGCCGCCGAGGCTGGTCGGGATCGCCACAGGTACCGGCAGAATGCCGGCATATTGGCATCCCATGAAGGCAACGGCGAAATCGGGGTCGGTATCGGCAACCATGACCATCCGCTCGCCGCGATCAAGGCCGAGGGCGACCAGGGCCTGGCCGAAATCCCGCGCGCGCTCCCGCAACTCATGGTAGCTGAGAACCCTCTGCAACTCGCCCTTGGCAGAGAAAAAATTGTAACCGCACTCGCCCTGGGCGGCATAATCCAGCGCCTGCCAGAGAGTGTCGAAATCTCCTCGGCGGAGGGCAAGGCCAGGGCTGGTCGTCGGTGTTACGCTTAGTGTCATGAGACCCTGGGTCGCATAAAAGATTGATTGCGAAGGGCAAAGCCTGCCCCTAGGATTTGCCGGTCCTTAGCAAAAGTCTGACGAATCAGCAAGTTTTGACCTTAAGGTCGGAACCGGTTAGGCGTTTCGTCGAACATTCCTGGCGGAGACATGAAGACAGCAGATGTTGAGATCAGCGGTGCCAGACGGGCTCCCTGGCATGAGTTGGTGTCACTCTTGAACTTCCGCCTTCCCTGGCGCCGCACAGCGCGAAAACGTTACAAAGGCGGTACGCCGGCAACGGCCGGGGCAGGGGGCGAAAGCAAAACCAGGACCAGCCGCTCGCTCGCGCAGGCGATCGCCGAAATCTCCCGCGACGGCGGCCAACACATCGGCATCTACGGCGACGCCGCCTTCTTTCAGTCCGCCCGCGCAGCGGCCGGCAATCTGGATTGCCGCTGGTTTTCCAATGACTTCCTCACCGATCAGCCGCAGGGTGCGGCGCGGCTGACGGCTGATGCCTTGACGGAGCTGGATGCGATCCTCGTTGGCGGGCGCGACGTCGCCACCAATTATCGTCTCGTCCTGCGGCAAATGCTGGTTGCCGCGCCGGAAATCCCCGTTCATTGGGTGGCGGAAAATTGGGAGTTCTGCGGCGGCACGCTCGCGGTCCCGCAGGAGATCGACGATGTCGATGCCCTGATCTTCAATCACTTCGAAGAGTTCTTCGGCGTCAAGGATCCGCTGCAATTCCGCTTTGAGCTCGTCAGTGAAGCGGGGACGCAACGTGCCTATCGCATTCTGGGACCGAACCAGGCGGTCAATCTCAACCTCCGCGAGCTGATGCCGGGACGATCGGATGCCGTCTGCCTCAGAATCTGGATCACCCATCCGCAGCTCACGCGCGGGCGGCACTATCGCTTCCGCCCCTGCGCCGATGTCTTCTGGAAAGATTCCTTCACCATCGTCCATGGCTCGCACCAATTCTTCAAGAGTCCCAATCGGCGCCAGGAGTTTCGCCTGATCGACGGTGTCGTCCGCCGCGGCCATGCCATCATGACCGTGCCGAACTACGACCTCGACATGGGTTCCAACGACGAAATCACGATCGGCACCGGTGCCGACAAGGTCCTGAAAAAGCGCAGCCGCCGCAGACCGCTCGAAGAGGTGCATTTCCCGCGGCAGGAAAAAGCCAGCGACCAGCGGCACTATTACGCGTTCGGCTATCACGGCTATGGCACATCTTTCTGGTACGCGCTCGAGGAAGGCATATCGAGCCAACCCGGAAAACAGGCCAGCCTCAGCGGCAACCATCTGTGTCGGGTCGGCGTCGACAACAGATCGAATGTCATGTTCCGGCCGGAAGAACGCGCGCTGATCGAGCAGGCCACCGCAGCCGGCTTCATGATCCATCCCTGTTGCCTGCCGATCCTACCGGACGGCGGGCCCCTGGGCTTCGGCTTCAACTTCGACGCATCCAATCCGCCCTTCGAGGATTACTACCTGCGCTTCTACGACCGGGCCGGCCGGTTCGTTGGGGATTACCGCTACCACAAGGATGCTATCGGCCCGGCCCTGATCGACGAGGTGCTGAAACTGGCGCCGGAAGCCGCCCGGAATTCGGCCACCATGGCGCTGGTCGCGCCGGATTATCTGTCGATCGATCTGGCGCCGCAGCGATTGATCACGACCGCGGACCTCATCATCCGGCATCGCATCACCGGCGATCAGGATGCCACCGAATTTCAATCTTCGTGGCGTAATCTCGGCACGCAGATCCCGACCTTGCCGCATTGGCTGCATCCGTCGATCGCCGTCATGGGGCGCACCAACGTCATCGGCCGCGCCCGCCTGAAGAACGGTCACCGGACGGCGGTCTTCGTCGCCAATGCCAGCGGCAATCTTAACTACGCCATGACGGCGCAATGCGAAATCAACGTCATCAATCTTGCCGGCCTTCGGCGCAGCCATATTGTCGCGCTGCCGGCCTTTGGCGCAGAAGTTGTCTGGCTGGACCAAGTCATTCCGGATCTCGCGACACATCTCGGCGATGCCGGCATCGGCACGCTGCAGGTGAAATCATCCGACGCGGACCTGACGGCGCATGTCGTCGGCCTGTCTCCTGATGGCGCTGTGGGCCTGCAACATCTCTGGGGCTATTGAGGCCTCGTTTCATGAAGCCAACGAAAACCCGCGATATCGCCACTGCCGGCCGAACCGCCCGTACGGAATATCGCCGATGGAATCAGAATGCTTAACGTCTTTCGTATCTTTTTTTACAGCGGATACCGCCGTCAGCTCGGCGTCCTTGCGGCTTTGCTTGCCGGCGGGCTTGCGGAAAATCTCGGCATCGCCAGCCTGTGGCCGATCGTTTCGATGGCGTCCGGAGATACCCAGCAATCCAACAAGTTGGTCGGCCGGCTGGTCGTCGATATCCTGGCCTATCTCCATCTGCCGCCGACGCTCGGCATTCTGCTCGGCTTCATGATTTTCTTCGTCGGCGTGAAATTCATGTTCAGCCTCATTGGCATGAACTTCGTGGGCCGGGAAGTCGCCAACATCACCACCCGGATCCGCCTACGCCTGATCGACGCCATCATGCGCGCGCGCTGGAGCTATTTCACCGCACAACCGTCAGGCCGATTCACCAGCGCCATCAGCATCGAATCGGACCGCGCGGCTTTTTCATTCAAGCAAAGCGGTACCGTTCTGGCGAAATGCGCCGAATGCCTCGCTTATCTGATCGGCTGCCTCGTCGTCTCCTGGCAGTTCTCTGTTGCAGCATTGGTGGCGGCGACCGTGCTCTGGCTGGCCGTGACGCGCTATATGCGCATGGCGCGCAAGGCCGGCAACAACAAGAGCAAATACGGCCTTCGCCTGGCCACGTCGATCGGAGAAATCCTGACGAACATCAAGGCTCTCAAGGCGATGAACCGTCACATCCACGTGGCGGCCGCCTTCGACGCCGATATCGCAAAATTGCGGCGCGTCCTGGAGCGCGAGACCTATAGCAATGCCGCCGTCACCGCGCTGCAGGAACCGATCCTGGCAATCCTGCTGGTCGGCGGCATCTATCTCGGCCACACTTTCCTCGACCTGCAGCTGCAAGGACTGGTCGCAACCCTCTGGCTGTTGCGCAGAATTGCCGACAATATCGGTGATATCCGGCAGGGAATGCAGACGCTTTACATCGATTCCTCGGCCTTCTGGGGCACGGTCGAGCTCATCAATGAAATCGAGGGGGAAGCCGAGCATCTCTCGGCCGGCAAGAAGGTGTCGCTGACCCGGTCCGCCCGCCTTGAGCATGTCTTCTTCGCCTATCCCAACCGCGAGGTGATGCGCGACGTTTCGATGGAAATACCGGCGGGCAAGATAACGACCATCATCGGTCCGTCCGGCGCCGGCAAGACAACCATCGCCGATGTGCTGGTTGGCTTGAACCAACCGGCCGCCGGGGAGGCATTCATCGACGATGTCCCCCTCAGCAGCGCCGACCTTTCGCAATGGCGCAATCAGATCGGCTATATCCCGCAGGACAATATCCTGTTCAACGATACCGTCGCCAACAACATCACCCTTGGCGATCCATCCATCCCGCCGGACAAGATAGAAGAGGCGCTGAAATTGGCGGGCGCCTGGAATTTCGTCGAGAAGCTGCCGGAAGGCCTGAACCAGATCGTCGGCGTACGCGGCAACCTGCTCTCGGGCGGTCAGAAACAGCGCCTCTCGATCGCCCGCGCCCTGATCTCAGATCCAAGCTTGCTGATTCTCGATGAGGCGACCAGCGCTCTCGACCACGATACCGCCCGGGAAATCTGCGAGAGCGTGCGCAACCTTGCTGGACGGCGCACGGTGCTCGCCATCACCCATCAGGCGCTGTGGATCGAGGCGGCCGACCGGATCTTTGAAATGCAGAACGGCAGCGTCACAGCTGTCGAGCCGCAGACGGCATAGCCCGGCTATCGTTTTCCTTGAGACCCGAGGTCTTCGCCAAAGTTGCGGCGCCGCGTTCGATCAGATAGACGCGGTCGGCAGCTTCCACCCATGATTTCTGGTGGGTGATGGCGAGGACGGTCGTCTCACCGGCTTGGCGCTGGACCGCTTCGCAGATCTCGGCCTCGGTCGCAGGGTCGAGGGCGCTGGTCGCCTCATCCAAGACCAGCAATTGCGGGCGATGCACCAGAGCGCGGGCCAGGGCGAGGCGCTGGCGCTGGCCGCCGGAGATCATCATGCCGCGTTCACCGACCAGCGTATCCAGCCCCTCCGGCAGGCTTTCCACGAAATCAGTCAGTCCCGCCATTTTGAGAGAGCGCAGAACATCCTCGCGGGTGAGCGAGGCGTCGCCCAGCGTGATATTGGCCTCGATGGTGTCGTTGAACATCAACACTTCCTGCGGCACGTAACCGATCGAGGAGCGCCATTTGTCCATGTCGATGCGATTGAGATCGACGCCGTCGATCGAAATCCGCCCGGAGTCAGGCAGGAAGAGCCCCAGAATTAGATCGGCGATCGTGGTCTTGCCGGAACCCGATTCACCGACCAGGGTGGTGACCCGGCCG
Source organism: Dongiaceae bacterium (assembly GCA_035539215.1). GTDB lineage: Bacteria > Pseudomonadota > Alphaproteobacteria > Dongiales > Dongiaceae > Dongia_B. The sequence continues at coordinate 22,013 of DATLIX010000174.1, forward strand.
GCCGGAATTTCGATCGACACGTCGTTGAGAACGGTGCCGCGTCCATACGAGAAACTCACATGCTGCAAGTCGATGCCGGTTTTCAGCGTCGGCACCAGCTCGCCACGATGCGGTTCGATCTCGCCTTCAACCTCTGAAATCAAGCGTAGCACGGCAAAATACATCGTGTCGGATTGCGCGAGGTCCTGCGACGCCTTTTGCACGCGGGAAACGCTGTACATCAAGCCATAGGTGGCGGCGGCGAAGGCGATGGAGTGTTCCAGCCCGATGCCGAATATCTGATTGACGATATAGAGCCCCGCCGCCAGCGTGCAGGCGATCAGCAGATCCGGCAGGGTCGCCGTCAGCTGCTGCATCATCACCAGTTCGTACATCGCCGACTTGATCTTGCCGGTCTCTCGACGCAGGCTGGCGATCAGCACGCCTTCGCGGCCCATCGCCTTCAGTGGTTTGTATCCGACAATGAGGTCCATCAAATCGCTGACCAAAGCGACCAAGGCACTGCGGAATTGTCGCGCCGCCCGCCGCGATGTGGCGGACAGGATGCGCAGCAGCCAGCCCATCAGCACACCCAGACCGACGGCGACCGCGGCAGTCTGCCAGCCGAAAATCAAGGCGACGCAGGACAGCACTACGGCGCGGATGACCATCGCGGCGACGGCAAGTGCGGCCCTGTAGGCATAGCCGGCCCAATTGGCCTCGGACAAGATGGCGGCGACGAACCGGCCGACGGGATTGACGGTGTAATAGGACCAGCGGGCGAGGAGCAGGCGGTCGATGATCCGATGACGCAGGTCGCTGGCGATTTCGGCGACCACGATGCCGATATAGCGGTTCACCTGGAGGCTGATGACCGCTTTGATGATAACGGCAATGATAATCACCAGGCAGAGGCCGCCGAGCGACACCGGCAGATGAAGCGTCTTGAAGATTGCCGCGAAATAGGTCTGGAGCGTGCCCGATTTGGCACCGCTTTCGCCCGACAGCATGGCGATGATCGGCAGCAGCGTGGTCAGGCTGATGCCTTCAAGCAGGCCGTTGACCAGCAGGCCGGAGAGAATGGGAATCTGCCGCCACAATCCGTGCTTCTGCAGGACGCGATAGGCGTTCTTCAGGGAGGAGTCGCTGGGGCCGGAGTTTGTTTGCATGTCTCAGATATGTGCGAACGGATGGGCGCACTTGATAGCACCGCACCCTCGAATGTCAAATGGAGGGAACCGTCCGCGTCATCCGCAGGGCCGTTATTCGGCAGCGAAAAATTGCGGCAAAACCGCACAATGTCAGCCGGTTAGTTGCGAGCGGCGGGAAGTGACAGTATCATTGCGGCAAAGTGAGGATTGGCCATTTCCCAGTTGGAATGGTCGATGGGAGGCGTGACGTGCAGTACAAGGTTTTCATCCAGTCCAATGACGAACAGTATGTTGGTGCGCTCGTCGCAGCCTATGCGCTGAAGCGCAATAGCCGCCACGCCGACAAGTTCGACGTGGAAATCATGCATACTAAGGATTATCCGTGGCTGAATGCGTACGCTGGGAAAAAATTCCTTAGAGGCGCTGAACACCGGGTCTGGGAAGCGGATGACCTGCAGTCCTTCACGCCGCTGCGTTTCATGCCGCCGAAATTGATGAATTATGAGGGACGGGCGGTGGTCATCGATCCCGATTGTTTCGCCATTGGCGATGTATGGGATCTGTTTACCCGTGACATGCAGGGCAAGGCGTTGATGTGCCGTATCCGTCCTGCCTTCAAGGATCTGCCTGCCTACCGTGCATCCTCGGTTATGTTGCTGGACAATGCCAAGCTGAAGCATTGGGATGCGCAAAAGACCTTCGATGAACTCTTCGAGTTCAAGAAGGACTACATGAAATGGATCAAGCTTGAATACGAACCGGATGAGACGGTCGGCATTCTGGAGGACGTCTGGAATGATTTCGATCGCCTCACGCCGGCGACCAAGATATTGCACAACACTTATCGTCGCACGCAGCCCTGGAAAACCGGCCTGCCGGTGAGTTTCACGGTGCGGACCAAGGCAAAGCCGGCCAGCTTCCCGAAAACCATGGTCAAATCGGTGAAGAAGTTGCTGCATATCGAAAAGGCCCGCCAGTACGAGCGTCATCCCGACCCCAAGCAGGAGAAGTTTTTCTTCGATCTGCTGCGCGAATGCCTTGAAAAGGGTATCGTGACCGAAGCGCTGATCAAGCAGGAAATGGCTGCAAATCACGTGCGGCACGACGCTCTTGAGCTTTGCTTGCGCCGCGCCGCCTGAGTTGCATGCTCCTGTTTGCATGTTAGAGAAGACCGCGGAAGGGTAGCATAGATGGTCACGGCATCAGCCAGCGCCCAGGAGATTCCGCATATGCTGGATGGCGTCAGCACGGCCGACGTCATCGAGCAGCCCTACGCCCATCTGGTGCGGCGCAATGCTCTATCCAATGCAACTTATGAAGCCCTGGAGAGCGAGTTCCCGTCGCTGGCTAAAATGCTGGGCGGCCGCAACAGCTATGGCAACAACGAGGCCGTACGCCTGTCCGTGCGCCAGGTGCTGGGGGATAACCAGATCAGCCGGCGCTGGAAGGATTTCTTCGCCTACCATACGTCGCAGGATTACTGGCTGAACATCCTGCGCGTCTTCGGCCCGCGAATCCGCCAGGAATTCCCCCGTCTTGAAGAACGGGTCGGCCGGCGCTTCGAAGAGTGGCGCGTCATACCGCGCGGCTATTCCGGTGATGCCGATGTGCGGCTCGATTGCCAGTTCGTCATGAACACGCCGGTGATCGAAGTGAGCAGTGTCAAGACGCCACATGTCGATCTCTGCGACAAGATCTTCAGCAGCCTCTATTACTTCCGATCGGAACAAGACAAGGCCAGCGGTGGAGATCTCGATCTCTATGCATGGCGGCGCACGCCGCGCTTCGTCAAACACCGGGCGCTGTTGCAGGATATCGATCTGTCGGAGACCGTCGCCTATACGGCCAATACCTTCGTCTGCTTCGTGAACTCCGAGAAATCCGTACATGGTGTCAGCCCGCGCGGCGTTACGACAGTGCCGCGCCGCTATATCAACTTCATCGCGGAATTACCGATTCATGCTTTCCAACCGAAGCAGGTCAGCCGGTGGCGGAAGCTGTGGCTGTCGAAAGAAATGAAGCTTTCGGCGAGCAACGACATCTATTAGCCACGACAGTCAAACACGAGACGAAACTAGGCGCCTCCAGGATCGGACGCGGTCAGGACCGGTTGATTTCCGCATCCGCGGCTTTGACCCACAGCGACATGATGTCTTCGGCCACACGGACTCTTTCCCGCCGCACCAGGTTGGTGATGGGAGGCGAGGGCATTTGCCGCGTGGGTTCCAGCGCGCGCGCAATGCCGTTGCGCTGCAGGATGATTTCGAAGGAGGTGTAGTTGTTTCTCGGCTTCAGGTAGCCGGCCACAGCCAAGACATCAGCCAGCCGGTCAAGCATGTCCGGCGACCGCCCAAGATCGCGCCGCTTCTGCCGACGCCGGCGCAACCGCTGAGACCAGGATATTTTCAGCAGCCGCTGTTCCAGCGTCGGCCGCGGCAGGCTGAAATAGTAAAGTGGCTTCATGCGATTTGCCGCTTCAGCAATCATCGAGACGCTGTCGATGGTGACGATGAAATTGTCGGCGAGCGCCAGCATGGCCTGGAGCGGATTGGGAACATTGGGCTGCCATGGAAAAATATAGTTCGGCCGCTGCAGGCGCTCCGTAATCAGCTCCGTCACTTCAACCGGCGTGCGCGGACTGGTCGTAACCAATAGCGAGCCGCCGCGGTGAAGCTGATACTTCGCAAGCTTGTCCAGGAGGGCGTGCGCCGCCGTCTCATCGAAATCCATCTGGGCCGTGGAGCCGCCGACCATCACGGCGGTCCAAGGCCGCGGCAGATGCCGCCACTGCGGTTCCCAGACTTGGGCCTGCCCCGCCAATGCGGCTTCGTCCTGCCAAGTCATCGGCAGGCAGCACTTTACGATGTTGTCGGCGTCCGGCATGCCGAATTGGGGCGTGGAGATGATCAGGTCGAAATGCCGGTAGGCGACCCTCGGCCGTCCCAGCAGCACGATGATCGTGCGGCCTCCCGATTTCTTGCGGATCCAGCGGCAGACGGAAGCGGCGGATTTACCGGCAGCTAGCACGATATCCGGCCACGGCGCCTCCAGCTGACTGCGTGAGTTCGGGTCGAGACCGATCAGCGAGCTGCCGCGATCGCGATGCGGGGTGGCGCAGTCCAGATCGTAATGCAGCTGCTTGCTGAGGCTCTTCCAGCCGAAGAGATCGGTGAGAGTCGAACTGAGCGCGCGCAGCTGCGCGTTGTCGCCATGACGGTCGCCGAGCAGCAGCCAGACGCAAGGATCTGGCCGCAACGGTATCCCCGTGGTCTCGCCGGATGCCGTATTTTGCTCAGGAAATTGCCCCAAAGTCGACGCGTCCAGGGAAGAAGCCATCGGATTGATGTAAGTTTAATGACAGGTAATGTCAATCCGACTGCACCCCGAAGACCGATATGACGATGGTCCTGACGTGATCGCGGTCACGCCGCGATCACGTCGGTTTCCCTGATGCCATCGAAACCTGGCGTCCTCGAAACGAGGGGAAACTCAGCCCGCGTGAAAACTTTGAGCGAGCGATTCAGCCTTGGAGATATCGTCCTGGCTCATCTCTTTGGCAATCTGCTTGCGCAGGCTCACTGCCTGATTGGCAGCAATGTCGCCGCCTTGTCCCCGCAGCGTATCGCCGGCAATGGTCAGCCATTTATAGCCTTCGACGAGATTGCGCTCCTTGCCGCTCTTGACGAGCAGGGAGCCGGCAGCAAATTGCGCGCGGCCGAGACCTTTTTCCGCCGCCATCAAATACCATTGCAAGGCCTGCTGCTTATCCTGCTTCACACCCTGGCCGTAATCGTAAAGCGAGCCCACCAGCACCTGCAGATTGGCATCGCCTTGTTGCGCCAGCGGCTGCCAGATCGCCAAAGCCGTCTTGTAATCGCCGATGTCGAAGGCATGCCAACCATCGGCCGCGGTTCCCGTCGCTGCAGTTCCGGTGGTACTGGCCGTCGATACGCTGTCGGTCGATGCCGGCTCTACGCTCGCCACCTGCTGTACGACGGCTGTTGGGGCAACGGCCGCCGGCTGTGCCGTATCAGCCGCTGCGGATGGCGCGGCGGGAGCAGGGAAGGCGACGCCTTTCGCGGGCTGCGCTACGGCCGGCTCGGCTGCGGCCGGCGCGGTAGCCGTTGCCGTAGTCGTTTGAGCGGCGGCCGGATTGGCACTTGGCGCCTGTCCCGCCGGCGTCTGTGCGACGGGCGCAGCAGCCGTTGCCGCCGGCTGGGCGGCTGTCGCTGTGGCGGTCTGCCCGTTGCCCGCAGCAGCAGAAGCCGGCGGTTGCGATGGCTGCGTCAGAAAATTGCTGGGGCCGGCATTGGCGCCAAAGCCGTTGCTGTCGGGACTGGCCGGCAGCATGGTGCCGACAGCGCTGCTGGTAGGTGCCAGCGGCGTGGCGACCGGCTCGGCAGAGGCTGTTGCCACCGGCGGCAGGGCGCCGAGCCGCTTGGCCGCCACCTGATCGCCGGCGCTGGCGGCGCGCCCCAGCCAGAGCTGTGCCTGCGGCAGGCTATAAGGGACGCCGTGACCCGTCGCATACATGGTGCCGAGATTGCGCATCGCCATGGGATAGTTCTGGTTGGCCGCCATGGTGTACCAGCGGAAGGCCTCCGCCTCATCCGAGACCACCCCCAAGCCATTGTCGTACAGGGCGCCGACCGCATTCTCCGCCTCGGCATTGCCTGCCTGGGCGAGGGGCATCCATTCGCTCATGGCCGTCTGGTAATCGCCCTTGCCATAGGCTGCAGCGCCTTCCTGGAAACCCGCCCAGGCAGTCGGTGAGAGGACTGGCAGGAGACATCCCAGAGCCAAGCCAAACAAGACTTTATTCACAATACTATCTCCCCTTGCACGATCAATCAGCCAGAAATCAAAAATTAGTCTATAATTGCTAACCTTTTTGCCCGCATATCGACTTTACCGACTGGATCCGAGGCTAACATGGCGTGCAGACCAAACCCCCGTCCCGGGCTATTGGCACTTTGGCTGAGCTTCTGCATCTGCGCTATTTTAGCTTGGCCAGGGGGAGTCGCTGCAAGCCCCGTGAATGTCGTCGTTGACGCGGATAGCGGCCAGGTCCTGATGGCGGAAGAACCGAATGCGCTGTGGTACCCGGCCTCGCTTACCAAGATGATGACGGCTTATGTCGCCTTCAGCGAAATCAAGGCCGGGCGGCACCGGCTGGACGAGCCCTTGACGGTTTCATCCACCGCCGCCGGGCAGCTTCCCGTCAAATTCGGATTCCGGAACGGTGAGAAGATCACCCTGCAGCAGGCCCTCAATGCCATGATCGTCGCCTCCGCCAATGACGCGGCGGTCGCGGTCGCCGAGCAGATTGGCGGTACCGAAGGCGGTTTCGCCGCGCGCATGACGGAAATCGCGCACCGGCTTGGCATGACACGCACCAATTTTCGCAATGCGAGCGGGCTGCCTGACGCGCAGCAGGTGACGACGGCGGCCGATATGGCGCGCCTTGCCTTGGCGCTGCTCCATGATTTCCCCGAATATTATCCGTTATTCAGCCAGCGCAGCGTGACCATCAATGGCCGCACCTTGCCGACCGTCAATGGCATCCTGGTGAACTATCCCGGTGCCGACGGTATCAAGACCGGCTTCACCTGCGGGGCAGGATACAACCTCGTTGCCTCGGCGAAGCACGGCGACCGCCGTCTGGTTGGCGTCTTGCTCGGGGGCGGCAATCGCGGCGAGCGGGCCAGTGAAATGGCTTCGCTGCTCAATACCGGCTTCTCGCATGCTGAGAGCGAGCTGCCGCTGCTGCAGGATCTGTCGCTGAAGATCGATGTCTCGGAACAGGCGCCGCCGCCAATCCGTCTGAAAGCGGGGGAATGCGATCAGACCATGGTTGCCGGCAACGCTGCCGGTGGCGGTGCTATCCGGCTCGCCGGATGGGGCACCGTCTTCGGCTCCTTTACTAGCATCACCCAGGCGCAACAGGCCATCGCTGCCGCCAAGCGGCAGCTGCCTGCCGCCCTGGCCGGCAAAGCGGCTCCGGCGATCGTCCGCAAGGATTACGAGGGCGCCTCACGTTATAGTGCGCTGCTGACCGGGTTTGGCCAGGTCGATGCCGGGCGCGCCTGCAAAGCCTTGTGGGACAGCAACTCCTATTGCCTCGCCCTCAGCCCGCAAGTCCTCGGCAACCCCAACGCCGTGTGGCGGTAAAGCCCTCGCGCCGCATCAGACGGCTGGTTCCCCTTGGAAAAGCCCGCTTAGCGCCTACGTATAATTAAAAGGCATGAGTGGCTTGAGGCGCCATGCTTATCGTATCGGCAGGTTGATTTGCATGAGGAAGCCCTATCTTCTTGTCGGCCTCGTCCTGATGGCGCTGCTTTCAGCCTGTGCGACGACGCCGCCAAAGCCTGCCATGGCGCCGCTCGGCGTGAATGGACCCTTCGGGTATAGCGATCGTACCATCGTCGATGATCGGACGACCGTCAGCTATACGGGCCCGTATATCCTGGTCAACAGCACGAATCCACGCACCGACAGCCGGTTGCAGTCGGAACTCGACAAGACGCACGATCTGGCTTTATGGCGCGCCGCCCAGCTTGGCCAGCAGCAGGGTTATGCGGCGCTCAAGATCGACCATGAACAGCGCGACAGCGATGTCGAAGTGCATGAGACGCCGATCTACAACCCATATCCGAACTATGCATTCGGCCCGTGCTGGCGCGGATGCTATGCGCATCCATGGTGGTTCAATGACGGCTATTATGGCACGCAGCGAACGGCGCGAGGCCGTGCCGTCATCCGCCTGACGATCTTTTATGAAAAGCAGTTCGATCCGCAAGAGAGCGGGGCGCTATCGATCGCCGCGCTTCTCAGTCAGATGCAGGTCAAGTGGGCCACTGCGACCTATTGATGCCGCGCAGCAACGGGCTAATTGCCGTCACTGAGCCGACTGCTTGGCTTCGGCCTTGGCCAGGAGGCGCTTTGCTGCGGCCAACTGGTCCTGTGACATATCGGATTCCGCTTGGCGCACGCCCTCATAGGCTTTCTGCTGCAATTCGCCGGCCGGCAGTCGGTCAAGCCCCAGTTCCAGCCAGATATAGGCTTCGACCAGATTCTTCGGCGTACCCCAGCCATTGAGATAAGCGAGCCCGAGCCAGGCCCGCGCATGTGGCACACCGGCATCGGCAGCATCCAGCAGATACGGGATCGCCTTGGGGTGATCCTCCTTGATGTCTTCGCCCGTCAGCAACTTGCGTCCGACGACATATTTGGCTTCGGGCAGGCCGCCATCGGCCGCCTTCACATACCATTTCAACGCATTCAGGCGATCTTCCGTCACGCCTTCGCCATTCTCGTACATCTGCGCGAGATAGTATTGCGACCGCAGATGTCCCGACATGGCGGCAGCCATATACCAGCGCCCGGCCTGCTTGAAATCCTGCTTAATACCGTTGCCGTTGTAATAGAGATTGGCAAGGTCGAACTGCCCCTGCGCATAACCGAGATTGGCGGCCCGCAGGTATAAAGCCTCGGCGTTCTTCACATCCTGTTTAACGCCGATGCCCTTTTCATACATGATGCCGAGATTGGTGATCGCCGCGGGGTCGTTGTCCTGCGCCAGCTTTTCCCAAAGCCGTTTGGCCGTGGCGTAGTCACCGGCAAAAAACGCTCGGCTCGCTGTGTCGCTTTCATCGGGTGCAGTCGTTGCCGCCGGCGGGTTCTCCTGAGCCGGGGCAGGGGCAGCGGTGACCGGAAGCAACGGCAGGAATGCAACCGACAACAGAAGGGCCAAGCGCCAAATCTGCGGAGTCGCAGCGAAAATCGTTGGAAAAATCGGCTTCTTCACTACACGTCGCTCCGCAAAATCGTAACCAACGGCCATTCATCCGTCCCGGCCAAGCCGGCGCCACCTTGCAACAACTCGCCATAGGCTGCAAGGCGGGGAAATTGCTAAGCTCACGGCATTCGCTCGCGTAAAAACGCTCTATCGCCCCGGCACAATCCGAGAGGGCAGAAATTCGGGCAGAACGGAGACAAGATGACGCAAAAGACCTCGCCGAAAGCCGCCCCCGCGACCAGCGCGGTCAGTTTCCATCTCACACTGGGCGCCCGGCTGCGCACCTATTTCCTGGCCGGCATCCTGATCACCGCGCCGATCGGCCTGACCATCTATCTCGCCTGGCTGGTGATCAGCTTCATCGATGAGCGGGTCTTCAGCGTCATTCCCACCCGCTACAATCCGGAAACCTATCTGCCCTTCAGCGTGCCCGGCATCGGCCTCATTCTCGCCGTCGTCGCCCTGACGCTGGTCGGTGCCGTCACTGCGGGCTTCCTCGGCCGCCTGTTCCGCCGCCTCAGCGAGGCGGTGCTCAACCGCCTGCCGATCATCCGCAGCCTCTATACCGCCATCAAGCAGATCATCGAGACCGTCTTCGCCAACCAGTCGGCCGCCTTTCGCGAAGTGGTACTGATCGAATACCCGCGCCACGGCGCCTGGTCGGTCGGTTTCATCACCGGTTCGATCCAGGGCGAGATCAAGGCGCATCTGCAGCGTCCCATGGTCAATGTCTTCGTCCCGACCACACCGAATCCAACTTCCGGCTTTCTGTTGTTCGTGCCGGATGAAGAGGTCATCCGCTTGTCGATGTCGGTGGAAGACGGCATCAAGCTGGTGATCTCGGGCGGCATCATCACGCCGCCGGACACGCGGGCAGCGGCTCCGGATGCGGCCCTCAACCCGAACGCAGCGTCTTGATCATGGCATCGCGCTGGAAGAGGTAGAGCAGGGTGCGCAAGGCTTCGCCACGCGGCGAGAGCAGGTTGGAATCGCGCTCCAGGACCAATCGCGCATCATCCCGTGCCATGGCGAGGAGATCGCCATGGGCAGCGAGATCCGCCAACCGGAATTCCGGCAATCCGCTCTGACGTGTTCCCAGCAATTCGCCGCCGCCACGCAGACGCAAGTCTTCTTCGGCAATACGGAAACCATCCTCACTCTCGCGCAGGATCGACAACCGCGCCTTCGCGACCTCGCCCAGCGGACCCTGATAAAGCAGCAGGCAGCTCGACTTGCCGGTGCCGCGACCGACGCGTCCGCGCAACTGGTGCAACTGCGCGAGGCCGAAGCGCTCGGCATGTTCCACCACCATCACTGTGGCCTCGGGTACGTTGACGCCGACTTCGATGACGGTGGTCGCCACCAGGATGTCGAGATCGCCGGCGGCGAAAGCCGCCATGGTCTGATCGCGCTCGGCAGCCTTTTGCTTGCCGTGAACGAGGCCGACACGATCGCCGAAGATTTGTTGCAGATGACGATGACGCTCCGTCGCCGCCGCCAGATCGACCACTTCCGATTCATCAACCAGAGGGCAAACCCAATAGATGCGGGCACCGCCGGAGATTGCCCTTCGCGCCCCCTCGATGACCTCGTCAAGCCGATCGATCGGCAAGGTGCGCGTGGCGATCGGCTGGCGTCCGGGCGGCTTCTCCGTCAGGCGCGAGACATCGATATCGCCATAGCCGGTCAGCATCAGCGTGCGCGGTATCGGCGTCGCCGTCATCACCAACAAATCGACACCGCGGCCCTTGCCGGCCAAGGCAACGCGCTGCTGAACGCCAAAGCGATGCTGTTCATCGACCACCGCCAGGCGCAGATCGTCGAAGAGAACATCCTCCTGCACCAGCGCATGGGTGCCGACGATGAGCTTGATCTCGCCTTGCACCAGCCGCGCCAGCAGCGCGTCGCGGGCCTTGCCCTTGTCGCGGCCGGTGAGCAGCGCCAGTTCGATCCCCGCTGCTGCCGCCAGAGGCTGCAGGCCGGTAAAATGCTGGCGCGCCAGGATATCGGTGGGTGCCAGCAAGGCGGCCTGGCCGCCGGCCTCGACCGCGATCAGCATGGCGAGCAGGGCGACCACCGTCTTGCCGCTGCCGACATCGCCCTGCAGCAGCCGCAGCATGCGGTTGTCAGTTGCCATGTCAGCGGCGATCTCGGTGACGGCCTGCTGCTGGCTGGCCGTCAGCTGATAGGGCAGGGCGCGCAGAACCCGATCGCGCAGATGACCGTCGCCCTTGCTCGCGCGGCCGGTCAGCATCCGGTTGTGCTGGCGGACCAGGGCCAAGGCAAGCTGATTGGCCAGCAACTCGTCGTAAGCAAGGCGTTGCCGCGCCGGCGTCTGCGGCGCAAGATCGGTCGCCGCTTCCGGATTGTGCAGCGCGCGGATGGCTTTTTGCCAGCTTGGCCAGCCGTCGCGCTGGATGACCGTGGGCTCGATCCATTCGGACAAGTCCGGCGCGCGCTCCAAGGCGGCATTCAGCGCCTTGCGCAGGGTCTTGGCCGGCAGGCCCGCGGTCAGCGGATACACCGGCTCCAACCGCAGGATTTGATCGATTTCCTCGACCGGCACGATATGGTCGGGATGCACCATATTGAGCTCGTTGCCGAAACGATCGATACGACCGCTGACGACGCGCCATTCGCCGACCGGCAGATTCTTCAGCAGCCAGTCGTCGCGCGCATTGAAGAAGACCAGATCGATGAAGCCGGTCCCGTCGCCGCAGCGTACGCGATAGGGCGCGCGCTGATGGCCCGGCTTCTGGTGCCGCTCGACCTTCAGCTTCAGCGTGACGATGGCGCCGTTTTCGGCGGCGGCCAGGCTGGGGCTGGCACGGCGGTCGATGACGCCGCTCGGCCGATGCCACAAGAGATCGACAACCAGCGGCCCGCACAGCCGTTCAGCCAGCTTGGAGAGGCGCGGCCCGAGACCGGGCAGCTTGTCCAACGAAGCGAAGAGCGGAAAGAGGATGGCTGGTCGCACGGCTTGTCCAATAACGCGGAATCGGTAACGGCAACGGTTGATTATTCTCGGAATCCGTCGTTTCTAGCCCCCCGTAAGGGTCGGGAAAAGGAGTTTCGATGAGCAGCGCCGAAGAGCTCGATAATCTGCGGAAAAGGCTGATTTTCCGCAGCTGGCACCGGGGAACCCGCGAAATGGACCTGATCATGGGCCGGTTTGCCGAGCATGCGGTGCCGCAGATGAGCGCCGCCGATCTCGCCATTTATACGCGGTTGCTTGAAGAGAGCGACCCGGATATATACGACTGGCTCTGTGGCCGGCAGCCGATACCGGAATCTAGCGATTCCGCCGTTTTGCGGCACCTGATCGACCACAGCTTCCAAAAACCGCGCACGCCCCGCTGAGCAAACCGGCCAGATACGTGATCGACCTGCCTTTTACATTGCCGGAGCCCGGTCGCCACGATGTTGGCGGCGTTCCGGATGGGAGCGAAGCACTCCTGATCGCCTCGCTGGCCCGCAATCAGGCCGGCGGCGTGCTGCATATCGCCCGCGACGACCTGCGGATGGCGCGGCTTGCGGACGCCCTGCAGTTCTTCGCCCCCGATCTCACGGTCCTGACTTTTCCGGCCTGGGACTGTCTGCCCTACGACCGGGCCTCGCCGCATCGCGATATCCTCGCCAAGCGGATCGATACCCTGGCGCGGCTGGCGGCGATCGCGCAGGCGGGCGACAAGTGGCCGATCGTCATCACCACCGTCTCGGCCATCCTGCAACGCGTGCCGGAGCCGCCATGCTTTGCCGGCACGGCGCTATCCTTGCGGCGCGGCGCCACGCTCAATCCCGATCACCTGGTCGAATTCCTGCTGAGCAAAGGCTATCTGCGCAGCGGCACCGTCAGCGAGGCCGGCGAATTCGCCGTGCGCGGCGGCATCATCGATATCTTTCCGCCGGGTACCAGCCAGCCGGTACGGGTCGATTTCTTCGGTGACGAGATCGAGGATCTGCGTTTCTTCGATCCGCTCAGCCAGCGCAGCAAAGAGAAGGTCGAGTTCTTTCCGCTCAACCAGATCAACGAGGTCAGCCTGACGCCGGCGGCGATCGAGAGTTTCCGCACCGGCTATCGTTCCGAATTCGGCACCTCGGGCGGCGACGACCCGCTCTATGAGGCGATCAGCGCCGGCCGCCACTATCCCGGCATGGAACATTGGCTGCCCTTGTTCGGCGCGACACTGGTGCCGCTCGGCACTTATCTGCCACAGGCCGTGATCACGCTGGACCATCAGGTCGAGGATGCCAAGAAAGCCCGCCTCGATATGATCGCGGATTTCTACCAGGCGCGAACCGATCTGCAGCGCGCCGACAAGGATAGCGGTGCCCCCGTCTATCGTCCGCTGCCGCCCGGCAAGCTCTATCTTACCGGCAATGGCTGGGAGAACCTGCTGCGCGGACGGCTGACACTCGCTTTCAATCCGTTCCAGGCGCCGCCCGGTTTCCGCTGGCTGGCGGGACCGGCCAAGCCGGGCCGCAATTTCGCCGAAGCCCGCATCAACCCCGAGATCAATCTTTATGACGCCGTGTCCCGCGCCATGCTCGCCGAGATGGGGGCGGGCCGGAAGGTCGTGCTGACGGCCAGTAGCGCCGGTGCGCTGGAACGGCTTTCCGGCGTTCTTACCGAACACGGCATCACCCGGCAGGAGACGACGGAGAGCTGGCGCCAGGCACTGGAATCGGCCCTGACCGATGGCCGCGAGGTCATGGGCCGTGCAGTGCTCGGCCTCGACAGCGGCTTCGCCACCGACAACATCATCTTCATCACCGAGCAGGACGTGCTCGGCGACCGGCTGACACGGACCGTCGCCCGCAAGCGTAAGGCGGAAACCTTCCTGGCGGAACTCGCCAATTTCCAGGCCGGCGACTACGTCGTCCATGTCGATCACGGCATCGGCCGCTATGACGGGCTGGAAACGCTGGATGTCGGCGGCGCGCCGCATGAATGCCTGCGCGTGATCTATGAGGGCGGCGACAAGCTCTACGTCCCGGTCGAGAACATCGATGTGCTGAGCCGCTATGGTGGTGAGGACGCCATCGTTCAGCTCGATAAGCTGGGTGGTGCTGCCTGGCAGGCCCGCAAGGCCAAGGTCAAGCAGCGTATCCGCGATATCGCCGAGAAGCTGATGAAGACGGCGGCCCAGCGCGAATTGAAGCGCGCCGATCCGATACTGCCGCCTGAAGGCCTGTTCGACGAATTCTGTGCCCGTTTCCGCTACGCAGAGACCGAAGATCAGTTGAAGGCCATCGAGGACGTTCTCAACGATCTTGCCAGCGGCAAGCCGATGGACCGCCTGGTCTGCGGCGATGTCGGCTTCGGCAAGACCGAGGTCGCCCTGCGCGCCGCCTTCGTTGCCGCCATGAACGGCAAGCAGGTGGCGGTGGTGACCCCGACCACATTGCTGTGCCGCCAGCATTACCGCACCTTCAGCGAGCGCTTCGCCGGCTTGCCGATCAAGGTGCGCCAGCTTTCCCGGCTGGTCAGCGCCAAGGAAGCAACCGAGATCAAGAACGATCTCAAGGAAGGCAAGATCGATATCATCGTCGGCACCCATGCCTTGCTGGCCAAGAGCATTGAATTCGCCGGCCTCGGCCTGCTGATCGTCGACGAGGAGCAGCATTTCGGCGTGACGCAGAAGGAACGCCTGAAGGAGCTGCGCGGCGATGTGCATGTGCTGACCCTGACGGCGACGCCGATCCCGCGCACCCTGCAACTTGCCTTGACCGGCATCCGCGAGATGAGCCTGATCACGACCGCTCCGGTCGATCGCCTGGCCGTGCGCAGCTTCGTGCTGCCCTATGATCCGGTGGTCATCCGCGAAGCCATCATGCGCGAGCATTTTCGTGGCGGGCAGATCTTTTATGTATGTCCGCGCATCGAGGACCTGGACACGCTTGCCGAGAGGCTGCGCAATCTGGTGCCGGAGATCAAGTTCGTCACCGCCCATGGCCGCTTGACGCCGACCCAGCTGGAAAAGGCGATGACGGCCTTCTATGACGGCAGCTACGAAATGCTGCTGGCGACAAATATCATCGAATCCGGTCTCGATATTCCGACCGCCAATACCATCATCATGCATCGTGCCGATATGTTCGGCCTGGCCCAGCTCTATCAGCTGCGTGGCCGCGTGGGCCGATCCAAGCTGCGCGGCTATGCCTATCTGACGACGCCGCCCGGCAAGAAGCTGACCGACACGGCGCAGCGGCGCCTGGAGGTGATGCAGACGCTCGACCAGCTGGGGGCAGGCTTCACCTTGGCCAGTCACGATCTCGATATCCGCGGCGCCGGCAATCTGCTGGGCGATGAGCAGTCGGGCCATGTCCGCGAGGTCGGCGTCGAGCTCTATCAGCAATTGCTCGAGGATGCTGTCCGCGAGGCGCGCGGCGAAGCCATCGCCGCCGAGAAGGTGCAGGATTGGACGCCGCAGATCAATATCGGCATGTCGGTCTTGATCCCGGAGGATTACATCACCGACCTCAATATCCGCCTTGGTCTCTATCGCCGCATCGCCGCGCTCGACAGCGCCGGGGAGATCGATGCCTTCGCGGCGGAGATGATCGACCGCTTCGGCAAATTGCCGGAGGAGGTGGAGAACCTGCTGCAGATCGTCGCCATCAAGAAACTGTGCCGCCAGTCCGGTGTCGAGAAGGTGGAGGCGGGACCAAAGGGGGCGGTGCTCAGCTTCCGCAACAACCGCTTCGCCGAGCCCGCCAAGCTGATCGATTTCATCACCAAGCGCGCGAGCATCCTGGCGGTGCGGCCGGATCAACGCGTGGTCTGCCGCCAGGAATGGCAGGAGACGAAAGCGCGCGTCGCCGGCGTCAGGAAGCTATTGCAGAACCTGGCGAGCCTCGTCGCCTGATCAGCCGGCCTGTTGCAGCAGGTCGTCTTCGCGCGCCAGATCGAACATATGGAACAGCGCTTCCGGTTCTTGCGCGCCCGACAGGCCGAAGCGGCCGTTGAAGATGAAATATGGCACGCCATTGATACCCTGGCGCCGTGCCTGGAAATCGCTGGCCAGAGCGGCATCGATCTGGCCGCTGCCGGTCAAGGCATCCGCCGTCAGATTGTTCGGCAGGCCGACATCGGCAGCGAGCTTGGCCAGGATCTCCGGATCGCCGATATTGCCGCCTTCTTCGAAATAGGCGGCAAAGAGCCGATCCAACATCATGCTCTGCTTATCGGCGGTGGCCGCAACATAACTCAGCCGATGCGAGAGCAGCGTGTTCGGCGTGTGATCGATCAGATCGAAGCGAAAGCGGATGCCTTCGGCGGCGCCGATACGGGCAACCGTCTGGTAGAGGCGGTTGGCACGCTCCATGCTGCCGAATTTTGCGCTGACATATTGCTGCCGGCTCATGCCGCCGGCCGGCATGCCGGGATTGAGCTGAAAAGCGCGCCAGCGCTTGACCAGATTGGCCTGGGGCCGCGTCTTCAGTGCCCGTTCCAACCGGCGCTTGCCGATGTAGCACCAAGGACAGATCGTGTCGGAGAAAATTTCGAGTTGCATGATGATGCCCGCTGGCTCCTCGACGACATTGTGCGACCAGGACGGCGGAACTGACAAGGCAGTAATCCGCCACAGGCTTGTCACCTCGCCGTTGGCATTGAAACGATTGCTATTCTTGCCTATTTGCCCGACACTTTTGCGGCGGTGCTGATTCGCGAGGAAGTGAATTTTTTCCTCTGTTTGTATGGGTGCGCTGCTCGGAGGCGTAAGAACATGCAACGGCTCGCCACACTCAGTTTGGCGGATATCACCTCACCGGACGTCCTTGCCTTTAATCAGTATTGGTTGTCCATCCGGGGCGATAGAGCGATGCCGGCAAAGTCCGCCTTTGATGCGACAGCGATTCGCCATCTGCTGCCCTATATTACACTGGAGGAGTTGCATAACGACCCGCTGCGGGTGTTCTACCGGGTCGTTGGTTCCGAGCAGGCGCAGTTTTCTGCCGGCGATTATACGGGAAAATGGCTCCACGAGCTCAATTGGCTGCCCGATCTGAAACAACGCCTGCTCGATCAATATGCCGAAATCCAGCGGCTTAAAACGCCGATGTTCGGCCTGTCCCAATTCACCTGGCACGACCATCTGGAAAAGGCATTCGAATGGGGGCTTTTCCCCTTCGCCGATAACGGCAGCGATGTTTCGCATGTCGTTACCATTGAGGATTTCCGCCATATCACGCGCAAAGAGGTTGGCGCGCGGTTGCAGTCGATTCCTTGACCGCCACCCGTCGCCCGCCGCGACGGCCTTAAAAATCTCAAAAACTTACAAGCCGATGTTGCCTGGCTCCGATTGGATCAAGCTGTCGCGTCTGGCGAGGGCCGGGAACAGCCATAGCCACATCGCAACGATGACCAATGTGCCCAGGCCACCCACGACAACCGCCGGTACGGTACCGAACAGGGCAGCGGTGGCCCCGGACTCGAATTCGCCCAGCTGATTCGACGCGCCGATAAAGATCGAATTGACGGCGGCGACGCGGCCGCGCATCTCATCCGGTGTTTCCAATTGCACGAGCGACTGCCGGATCACCACGCTGATCATGTCAGTCGCGCCGAGGCAAACCAAAGCCAGCATGGATAGCGGGAACCAGCGCGATAGGCCGAAGACGATCGTCGCCAGGCCGAAACCCGCCACCGCCGTCATCATGGTGGGGCCGACGCGACGCTGCAGCGGCCGTCGCGACAGCAGCAGCGACATGGCGATCGCGCCGAGGGCCGGGGCGGCGCGCAGCAGGCCCAGGCCCCAGGGGCCGGTTACCAGAATATCCCGGGCATAAATCGGCAGCAGCGCGACGGCGCCTCCCAACAGCACCGAAAAGAGATCGAGCGAGATGGCGCCCAGGATGACGGGGCGTGCCGCAATATAGGAAATGCCGCCGAGTAGGGTTGCCATCCGCGTCGAGCCGGCGATGCGCGCCACCGCACCCGGGCTGCGAATGCCGATGAAAGCCACACCCGAGAGACAGAAAATCGCCGTGCCGAGCAGATAGACCCAGTCGGGCCCAAAGGCATAGATGAAGCCGCCCAGGGCCGGGCCGAGAATGACCGCCAGTTCGCGCCCGCCGGCAGTGGCAGCCACGGCGCGCGGCAATGACGCCGCGGGTATCAGCATCGGCAGCATGGCTTGCATGGCCGGCATTTCAAAGGCACGCGCGGCACCGATTGCGGCCGCGCAGATGAAGATGCCCTCGACGGTCAGACTGTGCTGCCAGCTGCCAAAGGCGAGAACGGCAGCCATGGCCATTTTCAGCCATTGGCAGGCGAGGCTGATATAGCGCCGGTCATAGCGATCGGCCACCTGTCCGACGACGAGGGTCAGCAGCAGCTGGGGCAGAAACTGGATCAGGCCGACCAGACCGAGAGCGAACGCGCTATTTGTGAAATCGTAGACCTGCCAACCGACCGCGACGACCAGCATGTTATAGGCCATGAAAGCGCCGGTCTGACCTAACCAGAAGCGCAACAGGTTGGGTTCTTGCAAAAGGAGGGATTTGGCCATTTTGACCGGTCAAAGAGGGTGGGAGCAGGCAGGCGGGAACAAGGGATAACCGCAACGCCGTGACAGGGCGGCGATGACGGTTACAGGCGGCGGAATCTGTCACAATATGCCGCGACGGCTTGCGGATGATCGATCTTCATCCGCAGCCCAGCGCATCACCGGAACAGCTTAACGTGACAACGATATGCCCTATCACCGTACGGCCGGCAACAGCGGAAGATCTGCGCCTATTGCCCAACTGGTTCCCGACCGAGGCTGATCTCATCCAATGGGGTGGCCCGCTGCTGCGATTTCCCCTGGATCAGCCCCAGCTGGAAGTAATGTGGGCGGAAAGCCGGCTGGCGCCGCCGCGCCGCCTGATCTGGTCGGGCTGTCTCGTGGGCGGCGATATCGCCGCCCACGCCCAGGCGGCGCTGGACCCGGCAAAAGGTACGGCGAGGCTGGCCCGGATAGGCCTCAATCCCAAGCTTCGGGGACGGGGCCTGGCCTATAATTTCCTGCAGCGCATCGTCGCTCTTCTTCGCCGGCAGCCATCGGTGTCGACGCTGGAGCTCAACGTATACGCATTCAATCAGCCCGCTATCCGGCTCTATCGTCGCCTGGGCTTCGAGCCGCAGGAAGTCAAGGCCGGTCCGGTCGTCGCAGACGGAGAAAGGTGGGATGTGATTCGCATGACGCGCCCGATAGACGTGGAAACGGCATAGATATCGGGCCGCCGGGCGGCCTCCGGCTGGATAGGCCGTTCAGTCCGCTTTTTCGATCGGCATCATCTCGTCTGAAAACAGGTCGAGATCCTGTCCGACATGCTCGCCGCAGAAGCATCGCGTCACGACGCCATTTTCCAACAGCGGGAGCTGAATAAGCTCGACAATCACAATTCCCCGGTTGTCACGCAACGGCCACTCATAGTTCGCATACATGGGACGTCGCTCGAGCGCATAGAGGAAATCCTCATGGATCTCCTCAGCCAGGGTATTGGGCACATCGAGCTCGTCGACATACCGGCCCGTATAATCCCACCCAGCAGCCTGGGTCCCATGCGTGCCCACCAGCCGATAACGGGCGCGCAGCGGATTTTGTTCGACATCGACGAGAATCACATAGGGAAGGGCGGAGCGGGGGATATCGAGCGGGTCAATCTCCTGGATGTCCGGCGCCACCCGATTACCACGCAGCCTAATCCAGTAATCATAGAGAAGGCGCAGATAGGGCGACCGGATTGTGTCACGGTCGAAGTCGAATTGGCGGACGATTGGCATGAGGAATACTTTGCTAACTGTCGCGATACTCGGCGCAAAATAATTAACGCGAGGTTAAGTTTTGCGTTCCGCGGGCTTATGCCGGGCCAAGATCCGAGACAAAGATCCGGAAGGGCGCGCGCCTGAACCGGCGCGAATTTCGGGGAATATGGCGGATGGGGTGAGATTCGAACTCACGGTGAGCTTGCACCCACGGCGGTTTTCAAGACCGCTGCCTTAAACCACTCGGCCACCCATCCGTCGCCGTCACCGCCGAGCCGTCTGGCGGGACGGGATTTGCTTATCCGCTGGCGTCGCCGCGGTCAACGTTCTCGATGGGCCGGGATTCTGACGTCAGATGGTCGACCGCAGCCGAATTGAACGACGGCTCGAACCGGCCTGCTAGCGATACATCGCGGCACCCTTGGTCACCTTGTCGACGGTTTTCTTATCGCTGCGCAGGGCGATGCCGACGACCTTGGCGTCTTCGGGGGCGAATTCGGCGAAGACGGCACGGTTCGCTGCGTCATGGCCGGTGGCGAACATCTCCTCGATATAGAGTGACGCTTTGATCTCGCGCTCCAGGCTGCGCCGGTGAATGGCGGCGATCGTCGCCGCATCCGCAGACAGGACGATAACCGGCTGAATCGACAGGGCATTGTAGACATTGCCGGAACGGTCGCGATAGGCTTCGCCGATGATGGTCGGATATTGCGCGACAATACCGCTGGTGAGAAAAGCCGTCACATTCAAGGCCTGCCAGGCGGCGAGATCATTGCGCAAAACGATGGCGATCTTGGTATCGAACATGATTCCAATCTTTCGAGCTTGAGGACTGTGACCGCATATGGAGGCACGACAGATCGAAGGTCTTGGACGTTTGTGCGCAGGGGACGCCGGTGATTCCATCGTCACAGCACCCGCTTTTCCTGGCATCGAGCGGATCGAAGCGCGCTTTTTCGGCGATGCCTTCGAACCGCATCGCCATGACACCTATGGCCTCGGGGTGACGCTGGAGGGGGTGCAGCGATTCCGCTATCGCGGCACGCAGCGGCACAGCCTGCCCGGCAATATCATCGTGCTGCATCCGGATGAGGAGCATGATGGCGGTGCCGGGACCGAGCGCCGCCTGCGCTACCGGATGCTCTATCTGGAACCGGTATTATTGTCGCGGCCGCTCGCGGGAAGGCATGGCGCGCTGCCTTTCGTCACCCAGCCGGTGGTGACCGACCCGGCGCTGCTCGGGGCCCTGGCGGAAGCCCTTGGCTCTCTCGACGAGCCGCTCGAAGAACTGTTGGTCGATTCCCTTGTGGAAGAGCTGGCGCAAGGTCTATTGCGGCATGCCGGCAGGCCAGCGCGGAACATCGGACCCACGGCTGTTCTCCAGGCGCGGCGGGCCCGCGACTTTCTTGCCGCCAATGCCGACCGCGTGGTGCGATCCGGCGAGCTTGAACGGCTGACCGGCCTCGACCGCTATGAGCTGTCGCGCCACTTCCGGGTCCTCTTCGGGACCAGCCCGCATCGCTTCTTGTTGATGCGCCGGCTGCAACGCGCCCGGCAGATGATCGGCAACGGCGCCCCCCTGGCCGAGGCCGCCGTCGCCACCGGCTTCACCGATCAGAGCCATATGAACCGCCATTTCAAGAAAGCCTTCGGCATGACACCGGGCCGCTGGGCCGGCCTGTTGGCCGGAGCGGGTTCCTTGCCCGCCGCAGATCTCCGGCAGACCGTTTTCGTCGCCTAATCGCTGAAGTCCGGAATGCCGGCGCCGATATCGATGAAGAAGCGACGGGTCACACGCGTGTGCTCCGCCAGGCGATCTTCATAGGCATCGTGGAAGGAATAATCCGTCAGCGTGTTGCTCTGGAAGTAGAGGAGGGGCGTCTGACCATCGCCTTGGCTGAAGGGAAAGCCGATTGCCTCATTGATAAAATCGAGGCCGGCAGATGATTTCGACTGGATCGTGGCGACCATGCCGCAAGGCGTAGCGGCCATCGCCTGGAACGCACCATGGGCTTTCGGCCGCCGGGCGGGGTCGACAAAATCCATGTAGTTCAGCCCCGTCACATCGCGGCCGTAGCGATCCGCCTCGGCAGTACCGGCCAGGCGGAACCGGACTTCTTCAGGCGAAACGATTTCGAGGATGACAAAATTGCGCAGGATCGACCTGACGTCTTCGGGCGCAAACAGCTGACGATCCGGCAACAGTCCGACTTTCGGCAAACTCCCCCAATATTTGGCAAAGACCAGCGAATTCGGGCTCAGCAAGCCCATGGCCGGTAAATCGCTAACGGTGCAAGTCATACGAGAACTCGTTCGCCTGAACAGCCTGATAGGTAGGACAGGAGCGGGCCGGATCCGGCCTTGTGGTGCCCGCGAAAGTAGTCGAGCTGCTTTGCGCTGGCCAGCGAAGAATGCAGCGGCGCCTCTGCCAACACCAAAAGTTCATCTCAGCGGAATCAACAAAGTAGTTGAAACTCCCCATCGTAAAACTTAGATTCTCCACATAACTACCTGATTCAAATGAGAAGATATTAGAGGTTTGCCATGATCTCGGTTGCCCATATCCGTAGGCAGCTTGTGCTTCCTGCTGCCGTCCTTTTTCTTGCCGGGTCGCTTAGCGCCTGCTCCGGAATGAATGATACGGAGCAACGGATCGTGACCGGCGCGGCGATCGGCGCGGGCGCCGGCGCGGGTCTCGGCCTGGTTACCGGCGGCCTTTCCATCGCCGGGGGCGCCGCCATTGGTGCCGCAGCGGGTGCGGTTTCCGGCCTGGCCGTCGACGTTCTGAAAAAGAACGACTGAAGCGGTTCCAGCGCTAGGGTGCAGGTGCCTTTCGATGGTCACGATGCCGCAGCCGGCGGCCTCGGCGGCGTCTGTAAGTTTTCCTGACGAATCCGAGCGGCCGTGTTGCATGGCCGGGGCCCGCATATTACCCTACCATATCCTGGTAACTCGCCCCTTTTCGGATACAAAATGAAGCGTATGATTCGGCGTTCTCACCTGCTCCTGGGCACGCTGGCAATAATCCTGACAGCTGGTTGCACCACGACAAAGCTGGCAAATCAGCCCTCAGCCCCCTCCGGAGCGCCGCAACAGGCTCAGCCTTACAAGGTGGGCAAGCCTTATCAGGTAGACGGGGTCTGGTATTATCCCAAGGTCGACATGGATTATGACGAGACCGGGATTGCCTCCTGGTACGGGCCCGGCTTCCATGGCCAATACACCGCGAATGGCGAAGTTTATGACCAGAACGGCCTGACGGCGGCGCATAAGACGCTGCCGCTGCCTTCCATGGTGCGGGTGACGAACCTGGATAACGGCCGCTCGATCGAGGTGCGGGTCAATGACCGGGGCCCCTTCGTCAATGGGCGCATTATCGATCTGACCCGCCGCGACGCCCAGCTGCTCGGCTTCATCGACCAGGGAACGGCCAAGGTCCGCGTCCAGGTCATGAAGGAGGAAAGCATGGCCCTGGCGGCCCTGGGTTCGTCCCAAGGCGGCGAAAATGCCGGCCCGAAGCCGCTGGCTGCGCCGAGCGGAAGTGTGTCGGCGACGCCTTTGCCGCCGATCGGCAAGAGCCAGCCGCCAAGCGCCCCGAGCCCGGCGCCCCAGCCTCGCGCCACCCAGACCGCTGCCGTGCCGCCGACCAAGAGCGTGATCGGGCAGACGATTGCGCCGCAACCGGACGGCAAAGTCCAGCTGCAGCCGGTGAGGGCGACGAATATCTATATCCAAGCCGGCGCTTTCACCCGGCAATCCAATGCCCAGTTGCTGACCAGCAAGCTGTCGGCTTTCGGTCCCGTACGCATGATGCCTGTGCAGGTCGGAAATCAGCTCTTCTACCGCGTTCGCCTCGGCCCCCTTGCCGATGTCGACCAAGCCGATCAGGTGCTGCAACGGGTCATCCATTCCGGTCAGACCGAGGCCCGCATTGTGGTCGATTGACGGCCAAGGACGAGGGCGGTGAACGCGGCGAAAACTGCCGATCCGTTGTCGTCGCGGCGCTTGACCTGCGGCCTGAATTGCCGCAGCTTGCGACCGATAAAGTCCCGATTTTGCCTTACGACTCAGGTGTTTCCATGAATATCGCCAGCCGCCGCGCCGCCTTCGCGGCTTCCTTTCTCGTTGCCGGCCTCCTTGCAACCATTGCCGCCGGCACAGCGGCCCTGGCAGATTCGCCGGAGACCGACGCGGAACACGCCTATATCGTGGACTTCCAGACCGGAGCGGTCATCCTGGACAAAAAGGGCGATGAACGGATACCGCCCGCCTCGACCAGCAAGCTGATGACGATTTATCTGCTGTTCGATGCCCTGAAGCGGGGCGATATCAAGCTGACCGACAAGTTTCACGTCAGCAAGAAGGCCTGGTCCACTCAGGGCTCCAAGATGTTCGTCGAAATCAATTCCGACATCGCCGTCGAGGACCTGATCCGCGGCATCATCATCCAGTCCGGCAATGACGCTTGCGTCGTCGTGGCGGAAGGCATGGCGGGCAGCGAGGAGGCATTTGCCGAACGCATGACGGCCAAGGCCAAGGAACTCGGCATGAACGGCAGCCATTTCGTCGATGCCTCAGGTTTGCCGGATCCCGAGCAGTATATGACCGCCCATGATCTCGAAATCCTGGCCCACCACCTGATCACGGATTTCCCCGACTACTATCATTACTTCTCGGAAAAGGAATTCGTCTGGCACGGCATCAAGCAGGGCAACCGCAATCCGCTGCTGTATCGTACCGGTTCCGGCGTTGATGGCTTGAAGACGGGCCATACCGAGGAATCCGGCTTCAGCCTGGTCGCTTCCGCCATACGCGACAACCGACGCATCATCATGGTGGCGCAAGGCTTGAACAGCATGCAGAACCGCGCCGATGCGGGCGGCGATCTGCTGGATTGGGCGTTCCGCGAAACCGCCAACTATACCATCGCCACCAAGGGCGCCATTCTGGCCCAGGCGCCCGTCTGGATGGGCAAAGCGCCGAACGTGCCGCTGACGGTGCCGACCGACCTGATCGCTACCTTGCCGCGTGCCGCAAAAACGAAAATCACCGCCAAAGCGGTTTTCGACGGTCCCTTGCAGGCGCCGATTGCTGCCGGCCGCGAAGTCGGTAAGCTGGTGATTTCCTCGCCCGATCATCCGGACTTCGAGGCGCCGCTGGTGGCGGCTGCGGATGTGCCGGAAAAGAGCCTGCCGGCGCGGATGTGGACCAAGCTGAATTACCTGGTCTTCGGCGGCAGCTGACGGATCGGTCGTGGCGCCGCAGGCTGACCCCTCGCATCCTTTGCATCGCTTCATCACCTTCGAAGGCGGCGAAGGTGCTGGTAAATCAACGCAGATCCGGCGCCTTGCCGCGGCTCTGCAGGCGGCGGGACACGATATCCGTCTGACCCGCGAGCCAGGCGGCGCTCCAGGTGCGGAGGATATCCGCCGCCTGCTGGTCGAGGGCGAGCCCGGCCGCTGGACGGCGGAAACCGAAGCGCTGTTGCATTTCGCGGCGCGCACCGACCATCTCGACCGCGTGATCCGGCCGGCCTTGATCTCCGGCACCTGGGTGCTCTGCGATCGCTTTGCCGATTCAACCATCGCCTATCAAGGCTATGGTCACGGCCTCGACCTTGCGTGGCTGCAGCAGCTGCGGCAGCGCATTGTCGGTGCGACCGAGCCTGGTCTGACGATCATCCTTGATCTGCCGGTGGAGACCGGCCTGGCGCGGGCAGCGCAGCGGCACGGAACCGCGGCACCGGCCGCCGCGGCCGAGGATCGCTATGAACGCATGGACCGGGCCTTCCATCAGCGGCTGCGCGATGGTTTCCTGACGATTGCCAAGGCCGAGCCGCATCGCTGCAAGATCATCGACGCCGATCGGTCGCCCGATGAAGTCGCCCGCGACGTGCTGCAGCTGATCGCGCAGCATTTCGGCCTCAAGCTCGCATGAGGAGCGGGGCAGGGAAACCAGATGGCGCGTAAGCCGGTCAGCACTGAAATCGTTGAGCCGACGGGCCCGGTCGTGGCGACCAGCCTGCTGGGCCATGCCGAAGCCGAGCAGGTCTTTTTGCGCGCCATGCAGCGCAACCGCATGCCGCATGCCTGGCTGATTACCGGTCAGCGCGGCGTCGGCAAGGCGACCCTGGCCTATCGCATGGCGCGCCGCCTGCTGAGCGACATGCCGCCAGCAGCAGAAGCGCCGGCCGATGCTTTCGCCTTATTCGACGATGCACCGGCGGCCGCGCCCGTGACAACCATGGTGGACAGCCTCGATATGCCGCCGGATCATCCGGTCTTTCGCCGGATCATCGCACAATCGCACCCCGATCTCCGCGTGCTGCAGCGGCGCGTCAATGAGAAGACCGGCAAGCTGCGGTCGGAAATCCTGATCGATGACGTCCGCGACGTGCTCGATTTCCTGCATCTCAAACCGGCAGAAAGTCATTGGCGCGTGGTCATCATCGATGCCGCCGACGATCTCAACCGCAATGCCGCCAACGCCATCCTGAAAATGCTGGAGGAGCCGGCGGCGCGCACCGTGCTGATCCTGGTCAGCCATGCCCCGGGCAGCCTGCTGCCCACCATCCGCTCGCGCTGCCGCCGTCTGGCCCTGGCGCCGTTGCCCGATGATCTGCTGCGCCAGGCCTTGTCGACGCGCTGTCCGGATGCCGATCCCGCCGATCTGCAGGCCGCCTTGGCCCTGGCCGCCGGCAGCCTCGGCCAGGGCATCACCCTGTTGGAGCAGAACGGCCTGACGGTCTTCCGCCTGATCATGAATGTGCTTCAGGCCTGGCCGCAATTCAGCGTCAATCAGTTGCACCAGGTGGGCGACAGGCTGGCCTCGCGCGGCGGGGAAGGGGAATTCGACCTTGCCGTTCAGGCCCTGGACTGGTGGCTGAAGCGGCTCTGCCGCCGGCTCGCTTTGACCGCCGCAGGTAGCGGTGACGCCGAGCCCCAAAACGAGCTTTTCCCCGGCGAAACGGCGCTGATCGAACGCTGCCGGCGCGCCGCAAGCCTTGATCGCTGGATCGAGCTATGGGAAAAGCTTAACCGCCTGTTTGACCGGGTGGCCAGCGTCAACTTGGATCGCAAGCAAGCCTGGATTGCCGGCTGCCTGGCGATCGAGGCGATGGGGCGATAGACGGCATCCGTCCGCTGACGGAGCCCGCGCCTTCCGCGGCTTTCCCGTTCAATAGGCCTGTGCGGTATCAGGGTTCAGCTGGAGCGCCATAACATTGCATCCGGCGCCATCCCATCGGACTGGGCAGCCATCGCCTTGGCATTCTGTGCTAAGCATATATGACTGGGATTAAGTGTAGCTGCCGATCCGCGGCAGAATGAGGAGTTGCAAGTCATGGCCGAGGCCAAACGCTATTACGTCACGACGCCGATCTACTACGTCAATGACGCGCCGCATATCGGCCACGCCTATACGACGCTTTCCTGTGACGTCCTCGCCCGTTTTATGCGCCTCGACGGCTATGATGTGCATTTCCTGACCGGCACCGATGAACACGGGCAGAAGGTCGAAAAATCTGCCAAGCTGGCGGGTATCGATCCCCAGGCCTTCACCGACAAGGTGTCACAGAATTTCCGTGACCTCGCCAAGGCGATGAATTTCAGCAATGACGATTTCATCCGCACCACCGAGGAGCGGCACAAGCAGGCGTGCCAGGAAATCTGGCGTCGCCTGAAGGCGCGGGGCGAGATCTATCTCGGTTCCTATGCCGGCTGGTATGCCGTGCGCGATGAGGCCTATTACGGCGAAGACGAGCTGACGACCCAGCCCGACGGCAGGAAGATCGCGCCGAGCGGCGCTGAAGTCGAATGGGTCGAGGAGCCGAGTTACTTCTTCAAGCTCTCCGCCTGGGGTGACAAATTGCTGGCCTTCTACGAGGCCAATCCGGATTTCATTGCCCCGGAGAGCCGTCGCAATGAGGTGATCAGCTTCGTCAAATCCGGCCTCAAGGATCTCTCGATTTCGCGCACCACCTTCAACTGGGGCGTACAGGTGCCGGATGATCCTGCCCATATCATGTATGTCTGGCTCGATGCGCTCACCAATTACATCACTGCCGTCGGTTTTCCGGACGACGCATCCGCGATGTACAAGAAATTCTGGCCGGCCGACCTGCATATGGTCGGCAAGGATATCCTGCGCTTTCATGCGATCTATTGGCCGGCTTTCCTGATGGGCGCCGGGCTCGAGCCGCCGCGCCGCGTGTTTGCACATGGCTGGTGGACCAACGAAGGCCAGAAGATCTCCAAGTCACTCGGCAATGTCATCGATCCCTTGCATCTGGTCGAACGATACGGCCTCGACCAGACGCGCTATTTCCTGCTCCGGGAAATTCCCTTCGGCAATGACGGCGATTTCTCGCACCGTGCCATGGTGCAGCGGATGAACAGCGATCTCGCCAACGGCATCGGCAATCTGGCGCAAAGGTCGCTCTCGATGATCGCCAAGAACTGCAACGCCGCCGTGCCGCAGCCGGGCGCTTTCAATGAAGCCGATGAACGCCTGATCGCTTCGGCCGAGGAGGTCCTGCAGAAGGTGCGCGGCCTCATCCATGAACAGGCCTTCCATAAGGCGCTGGAAAGCATCTGGCAGGTCATCGGCGAAGCCGACCGCTATGTCGATGAGCAGGCACCCTGGGCTTTGCGCAAAACCGATCCCGCGCGCATGAACACCGTTTTGTACGTGCTGGCGGAGACCATCCGGCGGCTCGGCCTGCTCGTTCAACCGATCATGCCGCAATCTGCGGCAAAGCTGCTGGATCAACTCGGCCTTGCGGAGAATGCCCGCAGCTTTGCAGCCTTCGGCAAGGATCACGCCTTGAAGCCGGGAACCGCTTTGCCGAAACCGGAAGGCGTGTTTCCGCGTTTCGTCGAGGAAGCTGCCGCATCATGACGGAGAAGGCCATCATCCTCGTCGACAGCCATTGCCATCTCGATTTCGCCGACTTTACCGGCGAGATCGATGCCATCCTCGGCCGGGCAGCGGAGCAGGGGGTGCGCCGCATGGTGACGATCTGTACCAAGGTGACGGAATTCGACAAGGTCCTTGCCTTGGCCGAAGCGCATGACGTGCTGAGCTGCACCGTCGGCATTCATCCGCACGAGGCCGACAAGCAGCCGGCCGTCGATGTCGCCAAGCTGGTCGCATTCGCCAAGCATCCCAAGGTCGTCGGGATCGGCGAGGCCGGGCTCGATTACTATTATGACAAGAGCGATCGCCAGCAGCAGCAAAACGTCTTCGCAACCCATATCGAGGCCGCGCGGCAAACCGGCCTGCCGCTGGTCGTGCATTCGCGCGAAGCCGATCAGGATACGGTGCGGTTGCTGCAGGCGGGCGCAGCGAAAGGCGGGCTGACCGGCGTCATCCATTGCTTCACCTCGACGCAATATCTCGCCGATGCAGCACTTGA
>DATLIX010000175.1:0-12045 GCA_035539215.1 Dongiaceae bacterium
GGCGGAATCATAGCCGCGATATTCCAGCCGCTTCAATCCGTCGAACAGAAGCGGTGCCACTTCCGATTTGCCGAGGATGCCGATGATGCCGCACATATCGCGTGAAATCCCTTCTGCTATGCCGAGTGCAAATTGGCGGAACGCCCGCGCTTTTGCCGATCTGTTATGACTTGTTGCGGGCTGCTTTCAGCGCCGCCCGCGCCTGCCGAAATTTCGCCGCCCAGCCCGGCTTGTCGACCTGCTGGCCACGCGCAACCGACATCGCATCCGCCGGCACGTCGCGGGTAATGACGCTGCCGGCACCGACGATTGCACCATCGCCTATGGTCACCGGCGCGACCAGGGCCGCATTGGAGCCGATGAAGGCGCCGGCGCCGATCGTCGTGCGGTCCTTGAAATAGCCGTCGTAATTGCAGGTGATGGTGCCGGCGCCGATATTGGTCTTGGCGCCGACCGTCGCGTCCCCGAGATAGGTCAGGTGATTGGCCTTGGCACCGGCTGCCATGACGGTGTTCTTCGTTTCAACGAAATTGCCGATATGCACATCGGCGCCAATCTCGCTGCCGGGACGCAACCGCGCATAGGGGCCGATCTGCGCGCCACTGGCGATGGTCGCCCCTTCGATATGGCAGAAGGCGCGAATCTCGACATCGTCGGCCACCGAGACGCCCGGGCCGAAGAAGACGTTGGGGCCGACGACGACATCGCGGCCGAGCCTGGTATCGCTGCTGAAATAGACGGTATCGGGATCGATCAAGGTAGCACCCTCCGCCATCGCCCGCTGGCGCCGCCGCTGCTGAAAGAGCCTTTCGGCTGCAGCCAGTTCGATCCGACTATTGACGCCAAGCAGTTCCTCGCTGGGGGCTTCCACATAGGCACTGACCCGGCCGGCGCGCCGTGCCAGCTCGACAATATCAGTCAGGTAGAACTCGCCCTTGGCATTCTGGTTCCCGACCTGCGCCAAAAGGTCCCAGATGATCGCCGCATCGATCGCCATGACGCCGGAATTGCAGAGATCGATCGCCTGTTCGGCGGCATTTGCATCCTTCTGCTCGACGATGCGGGCGATCCGGTCGCCGTCCTCCAGCACCAGCCGTCCATAGCCTGTCGGGTCGCCGGGGCGCATGCCCAGCACCACCACGGCCGGATTGTCGGCGGCATGGCGGCGGTCGAGCAGGCGGCGCAGTGTCGCGGCGCTGACAAAGGGTGAATCGCCATAGAGCACCAGCACCGTCCGTGCCCGAACCCCGGCCATCGCTGCTTGCGCCGACCGTACGGCGTGACCGGTGCCGAGCGCCTGTTCCTGGATTGCCGTCGCATGCGGCGACACTTCCTTCGCCACGCTGTCCATGCCGGGGGCGATCACCACGGTGACGCGCGCGGTCTCGAGCGGCGCCAGGTTGTCGAGGACATGGCCGATCATCGTCCGGCCGCCGATCCGGTGCATCACCTTCGGCCATGTCGACTTCATCCGCGTCCCCTGGCCGGCTGCCAGAATGATTGCAGCAACGCTTCCGGTTCCGGCAGTGTTCTCGTTCATCGATCGTTTTCCCGCGCTGAATCCAGCAAAAACGTTGAGATGTGGCGAAAAATGCCATATCCCCAGCAACGCTCCAAGCGCCGAATGGGAGTTTGAACCCGCGCCATGAAGATGCCCCAAAAACGCCACATCGTGGTCTTCGACCTTGACGGAACCCTGGTCGATTCCGCGCCGGATATCGCCGGCGCCGCCAATGACACCCTGACGGAACTGGGCGCAGCCCCCCTCAGCCTGGCCGCCATCACCCGCATGATCGGGGATGGAGCGCCGAAACTGATGGAGCGCGCGCTCTCCGCCGCCGGCCTGACGCTCGAACTGGCCGACGTGATGCCGCGCTTCATGCAACATTATGATGCCCATGCGACGCGGCTGGTGAAGCCCTATCCCGGCGTGGTCGAGACGCTCGCGCAGCTGACGCGGAACGGCTATCGGCTTGGGGTCTGCACCAACAAGCCTTATCAGGCGACCTTGATGGTGTTGGAGGCCTGCAACCTCGCCGCCTATTTCTCGGCCTGCATCGGTGGCGACAGCTTGCCGCAGCGCAAGCCGCAGGCGGAGCCGCTGCTCGCCGCCATCGCACAACTGCAGGGCACACCGGACCAGGCCGTGATGGTGGGCGACAGCGCCACCGATCTCGCCACCGCCGTTGCCGCCGGCATCCCGGCCTTGATCATTCCCTCAGGCTATGGCGTGGAAACGGTGGCGGCGACACCCGGCTTCGACAGTTTCGCCGATCTGCCGCGGCTGTTGCATATGCTGCCGTCCGGCAATGCGCCGCAGGGCGCCTTCACCGGCGGTTGATCACTGCGCGGCGATTCACTGCGCGTTGATCACTGCGCGTTGATCACTGCGCCGCGATTCACTGCACAGCGACGAGATCGAGCACCATCTCGCCCAGCGCATTCTGGGCCGAGATGCGCACCGGCACGGCGGGGAAATTGTTGATCGGACGTGCCAGCCACAGCCGCGCCGATTGCGGATAGAGCTGGTTCTGCACCGCCGCCTGCTGGAAGCCGCCGACCAGGCGCGGCGCGGCGCGGCATTCCGTCGCCGCCCCCTGATAGAAGCTCTGCTGCAGCATGTTGACATTGGCCTTGCCGGCCTCTTCGACCGCGATGTCATAGCGCCGCACGCCATCGAACACGGCATAGGAGCCGCCGCAGGCATTGCGGGCACTGAAGGCGCCGACCAGGGCCAGCACCGCACTGGCGGGATCCATGGTGTTGTTGGCATTGCCGCTCTGCACCACCTGCTTGCCGAGCTGGCTCAGCGGATTGGCGGTGATGCTGACGTCGCCGGCGCCGTCATAGGTCAGGGTGATGCTCTCCTGCTTCTGCCAGATGGTCTGGTTGGATTTGAACTGCTGCGGTGTCGGCCGTCCCACCGACATGCGGCCGTTGGCCGCCATGCTCGCCTGATAGGGATAGAGCATGGCGAGATTGCCGATCGTGCCCATCTGCGCATTGATCTGATAGGCGCCGGTCACCGGTGCCGCCATGGCACCGCCGCCGCTGACCGGAACGGTCACGGTCGCGGTCAGGTTGAGGACCGGTACGCCGGCGAGATAGCCGAGATAAGTGAGCGTCTTTTGCCCCGCCGCGGCAGAGGTGCTGCCGATCCCGGCCGCCGAAACCAGCATCGCGAGACCAAGGAGCAGCTGTCGCACCTTCCGGGAGGGCCCTCGACTGCGCCCTCGACCGCCCTGGCGACTGCCCCGCTGTCCCCGGCTCGTCGCCGGTTCCGGGCTAAGCGCCCGCTCCTGGCCGATCATCCGATATCCGCGCCGCCCTGGTTCCATTGCCATCGTCATTTCCGCTCCATCCGATCGGCTGCAGGTCGACCGTTCATGTCACCTTATCGATTATACGCGACAAAGTATTGATTCGTAAGGATTTCAAATGATCCGTCTGGAGTCGCTTGTCAAATCAGCAAGGCGTGAAAGCCAGACGGCGGCATCAGCCATAGCGGCAGGCGCTTGCCGCCGGTTGACAGGGGCGCGAGGCGCCGGTAAAGAACCGCTCACACGTCGCCGGCTCGGCCCGCGCGTTCGTTCGTGACCCGGGTGCGTAGCTCAGCGGGAGAGCACTACCTTCACACGGTAGGGGTCACAGGTTCAATCCCTGTCGCACCCACCATCTTTCCAATGGCTTAGCTGATAGCTTGAAATGACCTGCACCCGCCCGCTGACGTGCGGCCGCGGATGATGACGGTTGCATCATTTCCCTAGCCTCACTTCCGGCCGCCGCCAGCCGCAGCGCCACCACCTTCCAGGATGGCGACAGGCCATGTCATCGCAATAAAAAAGGTGCCGAGGATGCGGGAAGCAAACCTCGGCACCTTTGGCTGTGGCTGATCTAATCCGCCAAATCTATCGCTTCGCGAATGGGAAGGATCACGTCACGCTCAACATCGGCTGCAATTTCCATCGGCAGCGCGGGCTTTGTGGCGGCGACATCCCAGTTGCACCGGTCTCGCCCGCCGTCCAATCGCCGGACAACCACACGCTCAATTTTTGTCGGGGCGACATTGTTGATCTTGGTGACGAGATATCGTTCCAGAGGTTCCTGATACATGGTCACTCGTCCCATGCCTGCCTCCATACGTTTGGGCATCCTGAACGAAAGATTCCAAGGCCGGTTCGCTTGGTCAAGAGGATGATGGAGAGCATCCGAAAATGTCACAAATAGGCCGCTTTTGCGGCAATTAACTAATTCGGGCCCGGGCGACCGATCAAATGCCCTTCGTCCAAAGCTGCAGCTCCGCGACGAAATCTACAAAGGCGGTTCGTGCCGCTTCGAGCCTCTGCGGGGTCGGTCCCGTCATCGCACGCGCAAGCGCGGCACTGGCGCCGTGGTTCGATATGCCCGACACGACATTGGTCACCCCGTCGATGAACGTCACCGCCTCATCCAACTGGATGATTTCAAGCCGATAACCGGAAATCATCACCGGCGGGTCAAAGCTGAGAGACGTCGCATCCGTCATGGACTTGTCTCGGTTCATATACTGACAAGCCCCACTATCTGCCTTTGTTCTCGGTGAGGGAAGAAATTAACCGGGAACCGCGGCAGCCATTAGTCCAGGAAATACTTCGCCTTGGCCACAGGTCGACATTGGCATGCGGCGATGCCAGCCGCTGATCATAGCTCGTCGGCAGACGCCAGAATCTCGTCTCGCTTGGCTTCCAGGACTCCTCCACGCGCTTGGCCGGCGCGCCCTGGCCGTTGCCGGTTGAGCCTGTCACTTATGCGCACCCCCAATTGCGCGCCTTCCGCGATTTGGCTCACTTAAGCGAAGTTCTTGAGCCGCTCATAAAGATCCTTGTCGATCGGCAGGCCCTCTTTCGCCAGCCGCTTCTGGTTGCCTTCGCGCCTTGAATTGGGCAGGCGCGCACCTTCCTGCGCGCTGATCGATTTCGCCAGGGCCGTCACCTGTTTGACGAAGTCGCCGCCCGAGAACAATTCCGGTGCGATGGCGATGAAGAACTGGCCGCAGCCGATCTGACGGCCGTCATCATCGACGAAGGACCCCATCTGCGGCCCCCGATTGGCACCGGCAAGAGCCGCGCACATGATTTCGACGATCAGACCCTGGCCGAAGCCCTTATAGCCGCCGAACGGCGCCATCGAGCCTTCCAGTCCCTTGGCAGGGTCGGTGGTGGGCTTTCCTTCCTTGTCGAGCGCCCAGCCCAGCGGAATCTCCTTACCCTCCTCCGCCGCGCGCTTGACGGCGGTCCAGGCGACGGCGGACGAGGACTGATCGATCAGCAGAGCGATCTTGCCGCGCTTGCCGGGAACGGCGAAGGACATGGGATTGGTGCCGATCAACGGCGTCTTGCCGCCGACCGGGGCGATCGCGGGGGTGGAATTGGTGAAGCCGAAGGCGAGCAGGCCTTGCCGTGCCAGATAGCCCGTATGAAATCCGAGTGTCGCCGCATTGTAGGAATTGTGAACGGCCATGCCCGCGATGCCGGCCTTCTGCGCCGCCGGAACCAGTTTCTTGAAGCCCTTTTCGATCGCCGGATGGGCAAATCCGCCTTTGGCATCGACCCGGAAGGCAACGGGAGAAATCTTCCGCACTTTGGGCCGAGCCTTGCCGTCGACCTTGCCGCTTTTCACATGCGCACAATAATACTGCAGCCAATAGAAGCCGTGACCTTCAAGACCGCTGAGTTCGGTGTCGAGAATGGCTTCGGTGAAATAGGAGGCGTTGCCGGGCGCCGTTCCTGCACCCGTGAGAGCATTGAAAATGAGCGCCCGCGCCGCCTTCGGCGTCAGCTTGATCGTTTTCGTGGCCATCTCGTTCCCCCATCTTCGTTCGGCTTGCCCTGCTGTCATCAGATGCATATGCGCCAGTTCCGCCGCCTTCAAGCGGAAACCGGCCGATGTCCTCAATCTTCAGCACCAGTTGAGGAAGAGATCCAACCTGTTCGCCTTAAACCCTGTCTCCCGCCCGCCGCCAACAGCATCGGCAAACCGGCGCCGCGCAGGCAGGCGAAGTTCTCTCTGGTCATAAGCGCCGATAAGGGTCCGTCGCCGATATCCAGTCGCGTGTACGGCTTTCGGGATCCGGATTAAGGCAGATATCCGTCACAACCGCGGCACTGTCCGCGCCTTGGCTGAACACACCGGGGAGGCGCTCAGGGTTGAGGCCGCCGATCGCAACAAGCGGGATGGCGCCCATGCTCGCTTTCCATTGGGCAATGCGCTCGAGGCCCTGCGGCGCCCACGTCATCTTCTTGAGGATGGTCGGGTAGATCGGACCGAGGGCGATATAATCCGGATCGGCAGCAAGCGCGGTCGCAAGTTCGGCGGAATCGTGGGTGCTCAATCCGAGTTTCAATCCGGCACGCCGGATGGCTGCCACATCCGCCTCCGCCAGGTCCTCCTGGCCGAGATGGACGCAGTCGCATCCCTCCTCGATGGCGAGCCGCCAGTAGTCGTTGAGGACAAGCTGACAACCGTGATGTTTGCAGCTCTCCCTGGCAGTGCGGATTTCCGCACGCAGCGATGCCTCATCCATATCCTTGATGCGAAGCTGAACCAGCTTCACGCCCAGCGGCAGCAGCCGCGCGATCCAGCCGGCGCTGTCGACGATGAGGTAGAAGGGATCGAGCCTCACGAAAACACCGCCTTGCCGATCAGAGGCGTCGATGGGACCGCCATGTCACGCGGTTCCAGCATATGGGCGAGATAGGCTTCGCGACCGGCCTCGATCCCCTTGGCAAAGGCGAGCGCCATCGCCGCCGGATTGCCGGCCTTGGCCACGGCTGTATTGAGAAGGACCGCATCGAAGCCGAGTTCCATCACCATTGCTGCATGCGAGGGACGGCCTATGCCGGCATCGACGATCAGCGGTATCTGCGGGAAATGGCCGCGCAAGCTGCGCAAGGCTTCGGTATTTTGCGGCCCCCGCGCCGAGCCGATCGGCGCACACCAGGGCATCAGCAGCTCGCAGCCGGCATCCAACAGGCGCTCGGCGACGACGAGATCATCGGTCGTATAGGGGAAAACCTGGAAACCGTCGGCGACGAGAATACGCGCCGCTTCAACCAGTCCGAAGACATCCGGTTGCAACGTATCATGGTTGCCGATCACCTCGAGCTTGACCCAGCTGGTCTGAAAAACCTCGCGCGCCATTTTCGCTGTCGTCACCGCTTCCTTCACCGAGTGGCAGCCGGCAGTATTGGGCAGCACCCGCACGCCAAGGTCCTGGATCAACGACCAGAACTGTCCGCCGGCATTTCCCCCGGCGCTCTCGCGCCGCAGCGAGACAGTGACGACTTCGGCGCCTGCCTCTTTCACCGCTTGCGTCAGCACGGCGGGCGACGGGTATTGCGCGGTACCCAGCAGCAGTCGGGATGAAAGCGGTGTTCCATAGAGTTCCAGCATGATTCAACCTCCCTTCATCGGCGACAGAATCTCGATGCAATCGCCATCTGCCAATCGGCAATGCCTGCGCTCGGCCGCCGGCACGACTTCGCCGTTGCGGGCCGTGGCCAGCCAGCCGCCGACATAGCTGAGCTCGATCATGAGCGCGGCCAACGTATCTGCCGAAGCCTGGCACCTCTCGCCATTAACGATGAGTTCCATGAAGAACCTCCTTGTCCAACGCCTTGCCAAATATCAGTTCGACCGCCTGCCCAGCCATTGCCGGGGCGAGCAGAAAGCCATGCCGATAGAGACCGTTGATGCTGACGGTGCGGCCGCTGCGACCCACCCGGGGCAGATTGTCGGGAAAGGCGGGGCGGACGCCGACGCTGGATTCCACGACCTCCGCTTCACCAAATGCCGGGTGCAGAGAATAGGCCGCATTGATCAATTCCATCATCGAGCGCGCGGTTATCGGGCCTGCCGCGTCACTTTCGATCATCGTCGCGCCGACCATGAACAGATGTTCGGCGCGCGGCACGACATAGATCGGAAAGCGCGGATGCAGCAATCTGACCGGTCGCGACAGCGCAACGTCCGATGTCCGTAGGACGATTGCCTCGCCGCGCACGCCGCGCAAGGCGGGAAGCTTTGCCGCCATGCCGGTGCATTCTGCGACAATGTCGGCCGCATCCGGCCTTCGCGCCGGTGCACCGCCGAACGAGAAACGCACGCCCATTGCCATCAGCTTTGCCTCCAGCGCCGCCAAAGCGCGACGCGGATCGAGATGGGCCTCGCCGGCAAAAAAGAGCCCGCTTCGGAAGCGGCCGGCCAGGTCCGGCTCCAGGGCGGCAAGCGCCGCCGCATCGATCGGCATATGACCGGTCGTGCGCCGGGCGAAGCGCTCAAGCTCGCCGGCATCGCGCGCCGGCGCCAGCACCAGGGTGCCGTTGCGCATGACATGGCCGGCCAACGCCGCGTCCCACCAATCGGCCGACGAGCGGCCCAAGGTCAGCACAGCGGGGTCAGCGCTTTCGCATTCGCACCATGGGGCCAGCATGCCGCCGGCTTGCCAGGAAGCACTCCCGGCAAGCTGCGCCCGTTTTTCCACGATGCTTATGCTGAGACCACGCTTGGCGAGTTCATGCGCAAGCGTCAGCCCCGCGACGCCTGCGCCGCGGATGAGCACCTTCATAGCAGAGCTCCGGCCCTCAGACCGGCACAACTTGGACCCGGCTGGCGGACTTTGCGCGCGAAGAGCCAAGCGGTCGGCACTGTTGCGGTGACAGCAATCATCTGCGGCTCCTTTGCACAATCGCATTGGAGACCCGGTTCTTGCCGAAGGAGGGAGGGACGATCCGTCGAGCAGGTCGGCAGGAGCAGCCTATCAGCTTCAAGCCGGTTCTACGGCCCTCGACGCACTTACACCGTCCCTACGCCAGCATGAACTGGATCAGGTTCAACGGGTCACTGCGCTGCCAAGGCGAGCAGTATCTCAGCCCCTTGTCGGGACTCCCCAGGTGAAGCCGAATGATGCGGGCTCCTCGGCCGGTCTGTCAATATCGCGGCTAAACGCCGCTCGGCCGGCATCGGCCATCGACGCGGCGACGGAGAATTCCACCAAAGGTGGTCTGGCCATCTCATCTTCTTTCATTGCGTGATCAGGGCACTTGTCGCAGCGGACCAAGCGGTTGTATCTGGTAGTCATGAAGCAAGCCGATGTCCCTCCCCGCGACCAGCGCATCGCCGCCATGCTCGGCGCCTTGCGCGCCGGCGATATCGCCCAGGCGGAGGCGGGTGTCGTGTCGCTGCTTGCCGACTTGCCTGACGACCCCGCCGTCCATCAGCTCGCGGCCGTGGTCGCGCTTGCCAGAAACGACGCGGCAGCGGCCGGCGAGCATGCCGCATCGAGTCTGCGATATCGTCCCCGGCATGCGCCCACCTTGCTGATTGCCGGCCGCGCCGCGAGGTTGCAGGGCGACCTCGCGGGCGCCGACCGGCATTTCACGGGCGCGCTGCAACTGGAGCCGCAGCGGGCCGAAGCTGCCTTCCTGACCTGCGTCACGCGACTGGAGCGGGGTGATCCCACTGCGCGGCAGCTGCTCGACCAGTTGATCGTAGATTTTCCCGAGGATGCCGACGGCTGGTTCGAAATCGGCCTCAGCCTGCAGCGTGCCGATAAGACGGAGGCCGCCTTGTCAGCCTTCGCGCGCGCCCATCGCCGGCCCGACAGCCATCTGCGGCGCGGCGTGATCCTGCA
The DNA here is from genome assembly GCA_035539215.1 of Dongiaceae bacterium. Classification (GTDB taxonomy): domain Bacteria; phylum Pseudomonadota; class Alphaproteobacteria; order Dongiales; family Dongiaceae; genus Dongia_B. The sequence continues at coordinate 9,671 of DATLIX010000175.1, forward strand.
GCAACGGCAAGAGCCGGTCTCCGCCATCAGTGCTTTCGAAACCGCGGTGACGATGGATGCGCGGCTGGCGGAGGCCTGGTTCCGGCTGGGCGTACTCTATCAGGACCAGCATCGGCCGGAGGATGCCGTCGCCGCCTATCGCCAGGCCCTGGCAGAGCGGCCCGATCTTGCGGAAGCGGCGGTCAATCTCGGCCTTCTGCTCCAGGAGGCTGGCGACCGCGACGCCGCCTATGCCTGCTATCGCCGCGCTCTCGCCCTGCGTCCGGAGAGCTTCGGCCGCATCGCCCAGGGCATCACCGCCGGCCCGCATGGCCAGATGTGGCTTGACCTCGGCCGGTTGCGAGCGTTCCTGCAGGGCTGAACGCCGCCGCGCGACGGGCGAGGCGGCAACGGGCCGATCCGGGAACGCGACACCTCCATCAAAACAAGCCGCGGTCAAAACAGGCCCGCGTCAAAACAGGCCGGACGCCGTGTTGATGGTCAGGGCCAGAAGCGTGGTGTTGAAAAAGAACGCCAGCACGCAGTGAACGAGCCCCGTGCGGCGCATTTCCGACGAGGTGAAGCTGACATCGGCCGTCTGCCCCGAGGTGCCGATGATGCAGGCGAAATACAGGAAGTCTCCGTAATCGGGCTGCTCCGTATCGGGAAACAGCAGTCCCGGCGGCCGGCCACGCAGTTGGGCAACATAGAAATCATGGGCGTAATGCAGGGCGAACATCACATGCGTAAAGGCCCAGGAAGAAAGAATGGTCAGCACGGCAAGGGTGATGTGGGCATAGCGGATGGCGCCATGCATATCCTTGACGACAACCAGCTCGGCGACGATGGCCGCCAGCGTTGCCAGCGCCGCCAGAATGACCAGGATCAGAACGACGATCCGGCCTTCATCCTGCAACCGCGCCCTGATACGCATCTTTTCATGGCTGGACCAGAACATCATGCGGACGGCCAAGACCAGATAGAGCCAGGCCCCGGCATTCCAGCCGACGATCAGCCGGGTAATTTGGTGATGCGCGAGGGAGGTCGGTAATAGCGCGATCACCAGCACGCCGACCAGACAAGAGATATACAATCTCGGCCGCGCGTGAAGCTCTCGGATGAAAATGGAACGATGTGCATGCGGGTGATCCAGACGTCCGGCCATGAAATATCTCAATGCATAAAGTCTAAGAAGGGGCGGATTCCATCGTGGAAGAGCAATCATCCGCCTCAGCCCACGGGGCTCTTGTCTCAAGCGGCCTCTCGTCTCAATCGCCGTCATCCGCCTTCGGCCGCGCGGCACGATAGCGTTTGCGATAGACGCCGTGTTCGCTCAGGAGCGCGCCGGCGGTTGCTTCATATTGCGCTATCTCCGCCGCTGACATGGTTTCCACGTCAAGCTGCAGCGCTTCGCGCGGCACCGGGAAGCACTGGACGATCGGCGTCCCGCGCGGCAGCACGCCTTCAAAGGCAGGATCGCTCCACACGGCCGGGAACAGGATGCCGACTTCCGTGAAACGGTCGGCATCGACCAGACCGGTCAACAGACGGAAGGGCAGATCCGTACGGTTGACCGGATGCGTGGCGAACAGGGACCAGCCTGGTTCCAGCTCGATGGTCCAGAAGCTGTTGAACTTGACGACGGCGCGATCCTGGTGATGCAGCGGCGTCCCGGTCACCTGTGCCGGCACGTGAAAACTGATCGGCGAGCGCGGATGCGCCTCGATCGACAGGGGCGGCAAATCCCAGTCCCAGGACAACACGCCGTCCCGCACCGTGACATCGCACGGCAAGGGGATGATGAAGCCGTGGCTCATCGCGTCAATGAAAGGCGGGCACTGCTTGACCGTTCGCACATCCTGACCGTGCGCATCGGAAAAGGCGTCCTTCGGCATCTGCCGGATCCAGTCCGGCAAGGCGCGACGCGCCGCGATCGGCGGCGGCAGGAGGTCGCGCAGTTTCGGATCGCAACGGAAGATGATGCGCATGACCTGAACCTGACCTCTATCCTGCCGTCGCCAGCCTAGAGCGCGATCGTTTTAAGTGGAAGTGGATTTGAACAAAGTGACCGAGCCCGACAGAAAATGGGCCGGAGAACATCTCCGGCCCAAAGTCTTCTGGGAGGGTATTGTTGGCCCTGTGGGGGTCAGCTCTTCTTGGGCGGGGTCGCCGGCCAGCTCTTGATGAGGGTGTCGTAGTCGATGGTCTCGCCCTGCGGCTTCTCGTTGGCCAGCTTGCGCTGGGGCGCGATGTTGCCGTCCTTGGCGGACTTGTCGTACCAGTAATCGGCACTCTCGAGCTTGCCCATCTTCGGACCGCAGGCCCCCTGCACGCCCGACTTCTCGATGCGCTCCATCACCGAATCCTGCGCCTTGGCCAGATTGTCCATGGCTTCC
>DATLIX010000176.1:0-47010 GCA_035539215.1 Dongiaceae bacterium
GGTGTTGATGACGGCGCCGATGCCGGTGGTGACGCCGCAGCCGATATAGCAGACCTTGTCGAAGGGCGCGTCCTCGCGGATCTTGGCGAGGGCGATCTCGGGGACCACGGTATAGTTGGCGAAGGTCGAGGTGCCCATATAATGGTACACTTTCTTGCCACCCATGGAGAAACGGCTGGAGCCGTCGGGCATCAGGCCCTGGCCCTGGGTGGTGCGGATCGCCTGGCAGAGGTTGGTCTTCTGGCTGAGGCAGTACTCGCACTGGCGGCATTCCGGCGTGTAGAGCGGAATGACATGGTCGCCTTTTTTCAGCGAAGTGACGCCCGGACCGACATCGACGACGATTCCCGCACCTTCATGGCCGAGGATGGTGGGGAACAGCCCCTCGGGATCGGCACCGGACAGGGTGAAATAGTCGGTATGGCAAATGCCGGTCGCCTTGACCTCGACCAGCACTTCCCCGGCCTTCGGGCCTTCCAACTGCACAGTTTCGATGCTGAGGGGCTTACCCGCCTCAACCGCTACCGCAGCCCGGACATCCATATGCGCCTCCTGCTGAAAACCGTCTTTTACCGACGAAGCTGGCGCGTCTGCTGCTTTTCCGGCAGCCATTGTAGGCCAGGTGTCGCCTCGATCGTAAGTTAGAATGCTAGCGAGAAGTTCATGGCATCCGAAATTAGACTTTAGATCGAGATGAGTTCGGTGAATAATTCAGGCAGTTCAATGACGGAGTGCTAGGATCGTCCACAAATAAAAATATGACAGAGGGAGGCTAAGATGTCGGGACCAGAAGTGGCGACGGTCGTCGAGAGAAAAACTCGGCCCACCGAAATTCGCCGGGGCATGTCGATGAAGCAAGATGCCGCCGCAGCGGTTGAGGATATACTTGATCAGATTGCCTCGGAGGATTCCGAGATCGTCCTGCTGTTCTGCTCCCCCCAGTTTCATGTCGCCGATATCGCCGCCGCCGTCCGCCGGCACGGCACCAGGCAGACGGTCGTCGGCTGTACGACGGCAGGGGAAATCACGCCGGCCGGTTATCGACATGGCAGCATCGCCGGTATCAGCCTCCCGCGGCGGCATTTCGCGGTCTCGCTCCAGATCATCGAGCATCTTGCGAATTTCGACATCGCCTCCGGTATCGCCGCGGCGAAGTCGTTGCTGCAGGAACATGAAAGCGTCAGCCGCCGCTTCGATCAGCCCCGAACTTTCGCCCTGTTGATCAATGACGGACTGGCGATGCGGGAGGAAGCGATCGCCAGTGCGGTCGGCGACGCTCTTGGCCACGTACCGTTGATCGGCGGTTCGGCCGGGAATAACCCGTCATCCGAGGAACCCAATATCTTCATCAATGATCGTGTACTGACAAACGCCGCCATCCTGCTGCTCGCCTCGACAGATCTCGATTTCCGCGTCTTCCAGACACAGCATTTCGAACCCCTCGAACACAAACTCGTGGTGACGCGCGCCGATCCCAGCCGCAGGCTGGTTCTTCAGCTGAATGCCGAACCGGCGGGGCAGGAATATGCGCAGATGTTGGGATTGAAGCGCGAGGATCTCAACTCTTTCGTCTTTGCCTCCCATCCACTGGTGGTCCGCGCAGGCGGACGGCATTATGTGCGCGGCATTCAGCGGGTCGACGATTCAGACTGCCTGCAATTCTTCTGCGCCATCGACGAGGGCATCGTGCTCAGCATCGCGCGCAGCGGGGATCTGGTCAGTAATCTCGAAAATCTCTTCGAGCGCCTCAATCGCGATCTTGGCGGTGTCGAGGCGGTCGTCGCCTTTGACTGCATTCTGCGCTATGTTGAGATGGAGCAGACGCAGCTGCTGCCGCGGGTTTCCGAATTGCTGTCTCGCAACAAGGTTGTCGGCTTCAATACCTATGGCGAGCAATTCGGCATGATGCATATGAGCCAGACTTTCACCGGCATTGCTTTTGGAGGCGATTCTTCATGAACGAAGGCCCAATGCCGAACGGTGTTACAGGCGCCTCCAGCACCGCTGACCTTGCCGGCCTGCAGCGCGAAAATGCCAAGCTGCGGGAAATCAATCGAGCGCTGATGCAGCGCGTCGAGCACAGCCTCGACATTCAGGGCAATGCTTATCACCTGTTTCAGACGGCAATCCTGCTCGACCGCAAAGTCCGCGATCGAACCCGTGAGCTGGAGAAGGCCCTGCAGGCTGTCGAACAGTCCAACCAGGAGCTGAATGCGGCCATCATCGTCAGCCATACGACGCAAAATCGCCTGCAGGATGCCATCGACAGCATTTCGGAAGGGTTTTCCATCTTCGATCCGGAAGACCGCCTGATCCTGTTCAACAAGCGATTCCTGGATTTCTGGCCCAAGCTCACCGATCGCATCCATACCGGCATCACCTTCGACGAATTGATGCAGATGGCGATTTCGGAGAAGTGCATCAACGTGATCGAGGATGCACCCTATGAAGAGTGGATACAGAAGCATCTCGAGCAGCGGCATGCGACGCGGCGCGGCGGCGCCAATCGCTGGATCTACGGCCTTTCTTCCGGGAAATGGGTACAGGTCAATGATCGCCGCTCGAACGAAGGCGGCATCGCCTCGATCTACACCGACATTACCGACCTCAAGGATGAGGAGCGGCAGAAGCGCGAGAAGGTGCTGTCGGAAACCTCGGCGCATCTGCAGGCGACGTTGGAAAGCATGTCGATCGGCGTCGCCGTGTTCGATCGCCGGCAGCACCTGACGACGGCCAACCGACGCTATGGGGAACTTCTGGGGCTCCCCGCGACGTTGCTGACGCCCGGTTCCAGTTTCGAGAGCTTTCAGCGTTTCAACGACAGGCGCGGCGTGCCTGAACTCGGCAGCGGCTCTTCCTTTGCGGCTGACGGCAGCGCCCCGCCGATCGAAGTCTCGGTGAATGGGCGCTGGTTTTCGGTCGAATGCGACCCAATGCCGGATGGCGGCTTCGTGACTTCCTATGCGGAAATCACCGATCGCCGGATGGCCGAAGAGGCGCTGCACGACAGCGAGGAGCGCATCCGGCTTTTTGCCAACGCCATGCCGACGATGATGAGCTACATCGACGAGCAGGAACGCTACCAGTTCGTCAACCGGGCCTATCGGGCGAATTTCATGCCGGAAGGCGGCCGCATCATCGGCCGCTGTCTGCAGGACGTCCTGAGTTCGCAGGAATATGCGCTGCGCAAGCCCTATATCGATCGCGCCCTGGGCGGTGCGACGGCAATTTTCGACATGCCGCTGTCGTCAGCCGAACAGGAGGCTCGTTTCGGGCTTGCGACCTATGTGCCGCATCGCAATGCGCATGGCCAGGTGGTCGGCTTCTTTACCCTCATCCAGGACATCACCGAACGGCGCCGGACGCAGAAGATCCTGGAGGCAACCAATGAGGAACTGGAGCGTCGCGTGCAGGAGCGCACGGCCTCTCTGCAGAGATCTAACGAGGCGTTGTCGCAGGAAGTGGAAAAACGCCGCCGCATCACCCGGGAGTTGCGGGTCGCGAAGGTCGAGGCGGAGCGCGCCAATATCAGCAAGACGCAGTTTCTTGCCGATGCCAGTCACGACCTGCTGCAGCCGCTCAATGCCGCGCGTCTCTTTGTCGCCGCCATGCTGGCCGACCGGCCGCGGGGCGCGCAAAGCCCGCTGATCGCAAAGGTCGATCGCGCGCTCGCCAATATCGAAGACGTGCTCAACATTCTGCTGGATATCTCCAAGCTCGATGCCGGCCGCGTGGATGCGGAGATCCAGCGCGTTTCTTTGGAATCGCTCATGCGCTCGCTGCGTGACGATATCGCGCCGCTGGCGGAGCAGCGCGGCCTGGAACTCAAGGTGATAGCAAGCCAGCAGAGCATCTATACGGATCCACGCCTGCTGCGGCGGCTGCTGCAGAACTTTCTCACCAACGCCTGCCGATATACGTCACGGGGACGCATCCTCTTCGGTGTGCGTCGTCGCGGCACGAATATGGAGTTGCAGGTCTTCGACACCGGAATCGGCATCCCGCAAGACAAGCTTGATGACATCTTTGAGGAATTTCATCGGCTTTCTCCTGGCGAAGGGCGCGAGAAGGGATATGGTCTGGGGCTATCGATCGTGCGTCGCATCAGTCGCCTGCTGCATCATCCGATTCAGGTGCGCTCGCAGGTAGGACGCGGCTCGATGTTTTCGGTCCTGGTGCCGATCGCCAATGATATGACGGATATCATCAAGGTCGATCATCGGTCGATGCCGGTCGCCAACAGTATTGCCGGCACCTGCGTTCTGGTTGTCGACAATGATCGGGATATTCTGGATGGGATGCGCAGCTTGCTGGATACCTGGCAGTGCCAGGTCATCGCGGTGCCGGACGAGGAGGGCGCCATCGCCGCACTCAATCGGGATGCCGGCCGGCCAGATATTCTCCTGGCGGACTATCATCTCGACAATGGGCGGATCGGCACGGACCTCATTTCGGCGGTGCGCCATCGGCTGGGAAGGAATATTCCGGCGGCGGTCATCACTGCCGATCGAAACAACGAGGTGCAGCATCTGGTCCAGTTGCTGCCTGCGGTCAGCCTGCTGATGAAGCCGATCAAGCCGGCCCGGCTACGCGCCCTGATCGCGTCTATTCGCCACTGACACGGCCTTGTTGTATTTCTGGTAGAGAATCACGGCCTGTGTCCGGCTCGAGACGCCGAGCTTCTGCAGCAGGCTCGAGACATGCGCCTTCACCGTGGTGATTTGAACGTCGATCTCATGGGCAATCTGCTTGTTCAGGAGACCGGCAGCCATCAATTCCAGGACTTTGCGCTGCTGGTTGGTGAGAAGTTCAAAGCGACAGCGGACGGCGTCATCGAGTTCATCGGCTTCGATGTCCGGCCGAGCTTCGGCGATGCCTTCATTGGGCGCGTAGCTGCCGCCATCGAGAATAGTTGAAATGGCCTCGGCGATAGCAGCCCGCGACAGGGACTTCGGGATATAGCCGATGGCGCCCGCATCAAAGCATTCACGCACGACAAAGCTATCCGATAGCGCAGAGATGACGGCGACGGGCACGTCGGGCCGTCTCACCCGCAAAGTTCGCACGCCTTTCACGCCATTGACGCCCGGCATGCGCAGGTCGAGCAGGATGAGATCGATATCGGGACTCTCCGCGACCGCACCGATGGTTTCAGTCATTGATCCGCTCTCGATCACATCGACGCGGTCGATGATCGAGCGCAAGGCATCGGCCAAAGCTTCGCGGAACATCGGATGATCATCGGCAACAAGCACGGTCGTCATCTGATCTCCTCCCAGAGTGGACACAAGTTTGTGTTCTAACGGTCACGGGGTCAAGTCATGTTTGGGTATGGGAACCTTCCCCAGGTTGAGCTGACAATTAAGTGATCCCGCCTCCGTGTCCGCGGCCCAGGGCCGTACAACCAGCACTAAAGTATAAGATATCATCGCCAATCCGGAGCTTGGCACTGTCCCGGGAGACCCTTCCGGTCTGGTCGATGCGCCGCTTTGCTGTGCCGCACCAAAGTCCAATTGTCGGTGCGGTGGAGAGTTCACTATAGCTGAACGGAGAGTTGTCACCCGCGCCATGACGATGATCAAGGAGGCCGATTAATGTGTGCCATGCTGGATCAACGCCGGATCGCACAGGATACTATGCAGGCATCCTGGCGGACACCGCGGCGCAAGCGGACGCAGCGACGCGGCCTGGCGGCTATGCCGCGGACCGCGCCGAAATTGCTGAGAATGGAAGCGGGCCAGACTGTCCATATCGATATATTGCTGTGGCCCGGCTTCGACATGCACGACCTGTCGGCCTTCCTTGACGTATTCCATCTGGCGAACAACACCGTACGGCAATCGCTCTTCAGCTGGCATGTCGTTGGTGTCGGGGGCAGTTTTGTCGATGCCTCCTGTGGTTTGCCGGTGCGGGCGGACCGGGTGTTCGATCCCGACGATACGTCGACAAATCTGCTGCTCCTGGCGGGGCTCGACATATGTCCGGATTTCGATAGCCGCGGCGTTGCCGCGTGGCTCTTCCGGCAGGTGGACAACAACGCCCGCGTCGGTCTTGTCGGCGGTGCGTCCAACCTGCTGGCGGCGGCGGGCCTGCTGGACGGCAGGCGCTGCGCGGCACATTGGGCGCATATTGACGATTACCGGCAGCGCCATAACCGCGTGGATTTTCGTGACCAGATCTATCACGAGGACCGCGGCATCCTCAGCTGCAGCGGTGGATGCGGAACGACCGACCTTGCCTTGGCCTGTGTGCGCGACATCTGCGGGCCTGAGATCACCTTGGACATCGCGGATCAGCTCAATCGTTACCTGGTTCGCGATGAGCATGACGTCCAGCGTCCCATGGTGCAGATGGCGAATTCGCTGACCCGTGGTGCCGTGCAGCTGATGCGGCAGCATATCGAGAAGCCGCTGAACTCGCGTGAACTTGCCGCCAAACTGGGCACCTCGCTCCGACGCTTGCAGCGCTGCTTCCGGCGCGATGAAAAGCTGACGCCGACGCAATTCTATGTGCGCGAGCGCCTTCTACAGGCGCGCCGCCTGCTCTGGCAGGAACCCTCGCTGAGCATTGCCGCGGTGGCGCAGCGCTGCGGCTTCATTTCGGCGTCGGATTTTGCCCGCAATTTCACCCGCCAGTTCGGTTATCCGCCGAGCCGCTCCTTCTGAGGGTGACGGGCTGGTGGACCGTCGCCGGCTTTTGCCGGCGCGCATCGCTCTCGAACGAGGTTGGAGAGAAGCCGTCAAGAAAAGCCGATACGGGAGGGAGTCCGCATCGGCTTTCTTGGCTCAATGCATCAGGCTTTCAAGACGCCGGATTGCTTGGCGATGTGCGTGGCGATCGCATCCATCAGCGCCGGTGACAGGCAGTCATAGGGCTCCAGCTTGAGCTCGCGGAGCCGGGCGCGGACCGCATCCATGCCCTTCGGATCGGCTCCCGATTCGATGATCGACGAGACGAAGGCGGCGAAACCCGGCGCCGCCCAGCCATCCTGCTTCGAAAGCTCGGTGTGGATGAAATCGAGGCCATAGAAGGGGTGGTTCTTGTTCTCGATACGGCCGTACATATGGACGCCGCAACCGGTGCAGGCGTAACGCTGGATCGTCGCGCCCGAATCGACGACTTTCAGTTTCTGGGCATTCTTGGTGACGCTGACGCTGTCACGCGGCACCACGGCGATCTGTGCGAAGAGCGCGCCGGCCGGTTTCCAGCATTTCGTGCAGCCGCAAACGTGGTTATGGGCGCTTTGCGACTTGACCGTCACTTCCACGGGATCGCTGGCGCACTTGCAGGTCAATGTCCCGCCGGCGAAGCCGGGCGAGCCTTGTTTGAAACCGTTATCGACGGCTGGATGAATGGAAACAGCCATTTGACGTTCCTCCCCTTGCGGCGTTTGAGTTCGTTTGATGAAGACAGAAACCGGGGAAGTATATCCCGGGTCATGACGAAGGTAAGTTATACCTAAGTCGAAGCGGCTGGCGGTTCGCGTAGCTTGAAAAAGCGCAGATTTCGGCGGGTTTTGCAAGACGGTCGGTGATGGCCCCCTTTCTCGTGTGACGCCGATGGCCGGCTGCGCGCGCAAGGGGCACGCCGGGCGGCAGATCAACCGTCGAACTATGACGGTTTGATGGCGCCACGCTGGCGGACGGCATGATCGCCCCATGGGAATTCCAGGATCATCGTCCCAGCTTCGGACGCTGCGGCGGCATGATCTCGACGTCGCCGACGCAGTTCCACTTAAAACGATCCGCTCTAGCGGCGGAGATTGGATCGCGCCAATTCGACGATTTCGTCGGCCCGGCCATTGAGGACGGCTCTCACCATATAGAGGGTGAAGCCTTTGGCCATCTCGGCGGTCACCTTGGGCGGCATCGCGAGTTCCATTCTATTGACGACCGCGTCGATCAGAACCGGCCCGGGGTGGCTCATGGCTTCGGCCAGCTTGGTTTCGACCTCTTCGGGGCGTTCGATGCGGATGCCTTTGATTCCGACGGCCTCGGCCATAGCCGCGAAATTCGGATTGACGAAGTCGGTGCCGAAGTCAAGGAACCCGGTCGACTTCTGTTCCAGTTCGATAAAGCCAAGAGCGCCGTTGTTGAAAACCACCAGCTTCACCGGCAATTTGAGCTGCACGAGGCTCAGCAGATCCCCCATCAGCATGGTGAAGCCGCCGTCACCGGATAGCGAGACGACCTGGCGGCCCGGACATGCCGCCTGTGCGCCGATCGCCTGCGCCAGGGCGTTGGCCATCGATCCATGCCAGAAGGAGCCGATCAGCCGGCGGCGGCCGTTCATGGCCAGATATCTGGCGGCCCAGACGGTCGGCAGGCCGACATCGCAGGTGAAGACGGCGTTCTCGGCGGCAAGCTCGCTGATCACGCGGACAATGTGCTGCGGATGGATGACACCGCCGGGTCGTCCCCGGGCAAGATCGTCCAGGCCTTTGCGAGCGTCCACATAGTCGGCACGGCAGGCATCGAGGTGCTTCGTATCCGACTTCTCGTCCAGGCGGGGAAGCAAGGCCTTGATGGTTTCCCCGACATCGCCGATCACGCCAAGTTCGACCGGCGCGCGACGGCCGATGGCTTCCGGGCGGATGTCGACCTGCACGACGCGCGCTTGTTTCGGGTAGAACTGGCGATAGGGAAAGTCCGTTCCCAGCATCAGCAGGGTATCGCAAGCTTCCATGGCCGCATAACCGGAAGCAAAGCCGATCAGGCCCGTCATGCCGACATCGTAGGGATTGTCCCACTCGACATGCTCCTTGCCGCGCAAGGCGTGAACGATGGGCGATTTCAGGCGGCCCGCCAGCTGGATCAACTGATCATGCGCTCCTTCGCAGCCCCCGCCACAGAGCAGGGTCACCCGCTTGGCCGCGTTCAAAATCGCCGCGAGCCGGTCTATCGTTTCGGCTGTCGGTGCGACGGTCGGGCGGGCGGGGATGAGACCGAACTGCTGGGGCGGCGGCGCGCTCAGCGCCGGCTGCAGGGCGATGTCGCCGGGGATGACGATGACGGCAACGCAGTGTTCCGCCGCCGCGCGCCGCAGCGCGATCTCGAGCGCCCGCGGCATCTGGGCCGGGGTGGAAACGAGTTCGCAATAGCTGCTGCATTCCCGGAACAGCTGCTCCGGATGGGTCTCCTGGAAATAGCCGGAGCCGATTTCCGGCGAGGGGATATGGGCGGCGATCGCGACCACCGGCAAACGCGAGCGGTGGCAATCAAACAGGCCGTTGATGAGGTGTAGATTGCCGGGACCGCAGCTGCCGGCACAGACCGCAATATTGCCGGTGAGATGTGCATCCGCGCCGGCGGCGAAGGCGGCGACCTCCTCATGGCGGACATGCAGCCAATCCATTTCTCCGTGGCGGCGGAGCGCATCGGTAAAGCCGTTGAGGCTGTCGCCGACGATACCGTATATCCGCTTCACGCCAGCCGCAGCCAAAGTCTCGACCATCTGATCGGCGACAATCTTTGCCATATCGTCCTCTGTCGTTGGGGGAACTGGAGGCGTCCGCCTGACTTTGGCGAGGCCCTGCTTCAGAGCGCCGCGTCGTCGGGCACCGGCACGTCGAAGCCGTTCAAGGTGACGGAAACCATGCAATAGAGGCCGACCAGGTTGATCAGCTCGGCGGTGCCTTCTGCCCCGAACAGCTCGATTGCCTGCTTATAGGTGAGGGCGGGCAAGGTGCCGCCGGAGACCAGCGCCGAGGCCATGTCATAGGCGACAGCTTGCGGGCGCGTCAGATCGCTGGGGCGTTCGCCCGCGATAATCGTCGCGATCTTGTCGTCGCCGATTCCCCTGAGTTCCGCGACCAGGACATGCGCATAGATTTCATAGGCGGCCTTGAACTTCGCCCCGGTCACCAGAATGGCGATCTCGCGAATCTCCTTCGGCAGCTTCGGCTGGGAGGAAAGCGCCTTCACCAGCTCCCATACGGGTTTCCCGAACTGGGGAAACTGCAGCCAGGGATTCCACGGCCCGATCAGATTGCCGTCCGGATCGATGGCCTTGAAGCCTTTGAAATTGGCTTCGATGCCGTGTCGCATGTCGTCATATGCCTGGCGCTGCTCGGAAGTCATATCGGCTTGATGGAGGAGGGGGAGGCGCATGTCGTTTCCTGCCTGGGTTGATACCGCTGGCAGAATGAAAGACGCAGCGGCGCCATAGTTCCCCAGGTCGGAGCCGGATGTGCATTTCGGCGCGGACAAAGCCGGTACCGCGCCGCAGGCCGGATCACCCGGCGCTTGCGTCGGAACAAAAATGGAACATATTCTCCGCCCGACGCGACGGGCCGGGAATCGAGCCGGGAATTTCAGGGCCGACCACACGCTACTGACATCATCTGACAGAGACTTGGGTTACTGTTCCCGAAATGACTGGCGCGCACGCCAACATTGTCCTTCAGTGGATGACACGAAAGCCGCTTGTGACCTCTCTTCCTAGATACGGCCTGATCCTGACGCGGCACTGGCGCGATACCCCCGACGGCACGGAAATCGACTTTTGGCTGGCGACGGATGACGGGCCGCGCAAGGTCTGCCTGACGCGCCAGCGTTCCACCGCTTTTGCCCATGCCGCGGATCGGTCCGCGATCGAGGCGGTGACCGGGCAGATGCCGGGCGTCTCGCTGCAGGACCTGCCCTTGAAGACGTTCCAGCAGCAGCCGGTGATCGGTATATATACGGAGCAGTTCCGCCAGCTTTCCCGGATCGAGAAGGCACTCGAGCACCATGGCATCAGGCTCTACGAGGCGGATATCAAGCCGCCGGACCGTTTCCTCATGGAGCGCTTCATCACCGCCGCGGTGGAGATGGAGGGCGGCCGCGCCGAAGGCGCGGCGATCATCGATTGCAGGCTGAAGCCGGTCGACGACTATCGACCAGCCCTGCGGATGGTGTCGCTCGATATCGAGACCAGCGCCCGCGGTGACCTCTATTCCATCGCGCTCGAGGGCTGCGGCCAGCGGCAGGTCTATATGCTGGGCCCGGCGGTCGGGATCGAACCCGAACGGGACTTCGACCTCGATTATTGCGCCAGCCGGCAGGAGATGCTGGAAAAGCTGGTGCAGTGGTTCCGGGTTCATGACCCGGACGTGATCATCGGCTGGAGCGTAATCCAATTCGACCTCCGCATCCTGCAGGAGCACGCGGAGAAGCTCGGCGTTCCGCTGGCTCTCGGCCGCGACGGAAAGGTAGTCGACTGGCGCGAGCACGGCACGAAGCGCGGATACTTCTTCGCGCCCATGCCCGGCCGCATCGTCATCGACGGTATCGAAGCCTTGCGCGCGGCGATGTGGAGCTTTCCGTCCTTCAGCCTGGAACATGTGTCGCAAGCCTTGCTGGGCGAAGGAAAGTCAATCGACGATCCCTATAGCCGGATGGCGGAGATCGAACGCCGCTTCCGCGAGGACAAGCCGGCGCTCGCGGCCTACAACCTCCGTGATTGCGAGCTGGTGACGCGGATTTTTGCTAAGACGCGGCTGCTTGAATTCATGATCGAGCGGGCCAGCGCCACCGGCCTGCAGGCGGATTATTTCGGCGGCTCCATTGCCGCCTTCAGCCATCATTACCTGCCGCGCATGCATCGCGAAGGCTATGTTGCACCCAATTTAGGCGAAGTGCCGGAAAGTCCTTTCCCCGGCGGCTTCGTCATGGATTCGACGCCCGGCCTCTATGACTCGGTCCTGGTGCTCGATTATAAGAGCCTCTACGCCTCGATCATCCGCACCTTCCTGGTCGATCCGGTCGGACTTGTCGAAGGCATGAACGCGGCCGATCCGCGGACCACCGTTCCCGGCGTCAACGGAACGGTGTTTTCGCGTGAAAAGCATCCGTTGCCGACGATCGTCACCCAGATATGGCAGCGCCGGGATGTTGCCAAGCAGCAGAAGAACGAACCGCTGTCGCAGGCATTGAAGCTTCTGATGAATTCCTTCTGCGGCGTTCTCGGCGCGCCCGGATGCCGGTTCTTCGATCCGAAACTGGTCTCCTCCGTTACCTTGCGTGGCCACGAAATGATGCGCGAAACCCGCCGTCTGGTCGAGGCGGAGGGATATGACGCGATCTATGGCGACACCGATTCGATTTTCGTTTGGCTGAAGCGGCGGCATACCGAAGAGGAGGCGATCGCGGTCAGCCGTCTGCTGGTCGAGAAGGTCAATCGGTGGTGGCGTGACAGTCTCCGCGACAAATACGGCCTGGAAAGCTGGCTGGAACTGGAGTTTGACACCCACTATCACCGCTTCTTCATGCCGACAATCCGCGGCACCGATGAAGGCAGCAAGAAGCGCTACGCCGGACTGATGATCGACCTCGACGGAAACGAGGAGGTCGTCTATCGCGGGCTGGAAACGGCGCGCAGCGACTGGACGCCATTGGCTCAGCAATTCCAGCAGGGCCTCTATCGCCGGATCTTCAAGGCGGAGCCGTTCGAAGATTTCGTCCGAGACTATGTGTCGAAGACCTTGAGCGGGGAATTCGACGATCTGCTCGTCTACCGGAAGCGCCTGCGCCGACGCCTCGGCGATTATACCCGCAATGTTCCGCCACAGGTGCGCGCCGCCCGTGTCGCCGACGAGTATAACGCCAAGATAGGCCGCCCGCGCCAATATCAGAATGGCGGCTGGATCTCCTATGTGATGACCGTGAGCGGGCCCGAGCCGCTGGAATGCCGGCAGTCCAGGCTTGATTATCACCACTATCTGACGCGACAGCTTCAACCGATCGCCGATTCCATCCTCGTCCACCTCGATGAGAGCTTCGAACGGCTGATTGCGGTCCAAGGCAGTCTCTTTTAGGCGATCCCAAAGTTTGCCGTGAAGATGCCGGCGGAAATGAGCGAGCTTCGCGCCGCTCTGGCGTAACCCATCCCTTGAATACGACGAATTATCCCCCGACGCTCGCACATACCTGGCCGCGATTGCCGGCCGCCAAGGTCTCGCCTCGTTATATCAAAGCCAATAGAGGTAGCTATACGCATGAATGAACTTATTACTCGTTGCATGGACGTGACGCCGGCATGCTTGCGGGGATGGTACGCTATACCGATGCGGCTGATTGTCGGACATGGCTTCATGCAGCACGGCTATGCGAAAATCGTACATGGTCCCGAGGCGTTTGCAGAGATCCTGCATACGCTGGGGGTGCCGGTTCCCGATTTCCTGGCATGGGCGACGATCGTGGTCGAACTGCTGGGCGGCCTAGCCGTCTTTCTCGGCGCCTTCATTCCGCTGGCGAGCCTGCCGATGGCCGCCGTATTGCTGGTTGCCATTTTCACGGTGCATCTCTCCAATGGATTCAGCTCGATCAAATTACTGTCGGTGGATGGAACTGGGGCGCATTTTGGGCAACCGGGCTACGAGACGGATCTTCTCTATCTCGCCGGTCTCGCATCGCTTGTCCTCGGGGGACCGGGACCTCTGGCGCTCAGTCGATATTTTCTCAAGCCGACAACGCGGTCCTGAGCAACATGATTTCAGCTGGAAAAGTCGGCACCAATGAGGCGATCCTGGGAATCCGGGCTGTTAGATCGCAACACCCGGATCCGCAGTTCCCGCAGCCCGCCTTTGCTTCGCGGCTAGATGACGCGGAAATTCTTGAATTGCCAAGGGTCCCTTGCGTCGACATCTTCGGGAAAAAGATGGTTCCGATTCCTGATCGGCGTCCAATCGCTATAGGCACCCACGAGTTTGCCAAGATAGGGCCGTGTGATCTCCAGGATGCGTTCGTGGTCCATCTCGTCAGGCTCAACCAATCCGCGCCGGGGATTCTCGATCGCCCAGATCATGCCGGCTACCACGGGCATGGTGACCTGGAGGCCTGTGGCATTGTGATAGGGCGCAAGCTCGCGTGCCTCCTGGATCGACAGCACCGAGCCATACCAGTAGATGCCTTTGGCGTGGCCCATCAGCAGTACGCCGAGCTCATCGACGCCTTCGGTAATCTCGTCCATCAGGATCCGTTTGTCGCTTTGCAGATGCCAGTCTTTGCCGGCAAGTTCGTGTAGCGACAGTACCGCGCCGTCGCAGGGGTGATAGGCATAGTGCACGGTGGGACGATAGATCACTTCTTGGCCTTCGCGCAGCGTGAGGTAATCCGAGATCGAAATCGACTCGCCATGGGTCACCAGGAATCCATGATAGGGGCCCTCGATCGGCGTCCAGCTGCGAACCCGTGTACCGGCGCCCTGGCGGTTCAAATAGATCGCCGCGCCGCAGCCGAAACTGTGCCGACGGCCGTCGGACGGGAAGTGCCGCTCATGGCTGCCCCAGCCGAGCTCAGCCGGTTGCGAACCCTCGCTGTGGAAGCCATCGACCGACCAGGTGTTGACGAATTCGCCCGGTTTCTTTGGCAGGTTGGAAACCTGGGTATCGCGCTCGGCGATATGGATCACCTTGACGTTGAGCTGATGCGCGAGTGCGCCCCATTCCGCCCGGTTCGTGGGCGCCGCGGCCTTGAGGCCGGTGTCGCAGGCAATGTTGAGCAGCGCCTGCTTCACGAAATGCGAGACGAGGCCGGGATTGGCGCCGTGTGTCATGACGGCAGTCGGCCCGCTGCCGCCGGTCTTGCGGCGAAAATCCAGTGCGCTCTCACGCAGCGCGTAATTGGAACGGTCGGATGGCGAGAGGTCGGGATCCGTATAGCCGCCCGGCCACGGCTCGATACAGGTGTCCAGGTAGAGCACCCCCTTGCGGTGGCAGAGTTCCATCAGCGCGACGCTCGACACCTCCACTGAGAGGTTGCAGAGGAAATCGCCGGTACTTAGCATCGGGTCGAGGACCTCGACGTAGTTCTGCCGCGTCAACGGCTGCAGGATGAACTCGATGCCGAGCGCCTCTGCCTCGGGACGACCAGACACTTCGGCGGTAACGATAGTGATTTTCTTGGGGTCGCAGTCGATATGCCGGAGAATCAACGGCAGCGAACCCTGGCCGATGCTGCCGAATCCCAGAATGACGATACGACCGGCAAACGTGACGTATTTTTTTCCTGGTGCGATAGCGGGATAGTGCAAGCGAATATCTCCTCTTGGAAGTGGCAGGTGAGATAGAGCACTTGCAGTCTGATCTGTGGGGGTTTCACAACGGTTTTAGAATCCCGATAAACGGTTACAGCTGCGATGCATGGACGTAGCTTTCTTAACGATTCAGGTGACGAAGGGCGGGCGCGATGACATGGCGGTGCGGACGCCAGGCTCAGCGTCCATTAAATTGCCCGTGAAACGCGGGCTTGGCTGCTTCACGCGCGGGATCCCTTTCGTCGACTATACGTCGACAGACCTGGTGGAGCACGAAAGTGGAATGGATTATTGCGTTCGGGTGCGCGCGATAGCCTTCACGACGCAGCGCTTATCAATTGCGTGCTTTTCACCCAAAGCTGCTCTGCTTTGTTGGCATCGAGCGCATATGACCTTACGCCGTCGGCAAACGGGTTGGGCGTGTCATTGACGGACGCGACTGCGCAATCTTCGAGATAGTGTCCGCCGATCTCATCTTTGTTAGCCACCGCCGCGGCCCAGACCGATGTTGCCGCCGCCTGCGGGATTTCCTTCAGCTCTGCCGGCGGAAGACCCGCTTCGGCGCGAGCTTTGCCAACGATCGCGAAAAGGCCCTGCAAGTCTTCCTGCGAGAGATGGCGGGGGAGATCAGTGAGGCAATTCCCAGGCATCACTGAGGCCGCTCGGATGCCGCGCGCACGATGCCGCCTGTCGAATTCTGCTGCGAAGAGAGAACCGGCCGTCTTCGACCGGCCATAGGCGACCCATGGATCGTATGCCTGTCGCTCAAAATTCGGATCGTCCAGGTCAATATCGGCGACGCGATGGGCCTGGGACGACAGCACCACCAGGCGCCCGCTATCTGCTAGCAGCGGCTCGATCCGATTGATCAAAGCAAAATGACCAAGATAGTTGGTCCCGAACTGGACTTCGAAGCCGTCGACTGTTTGACCGAACGGAGTTGCCATCACGCCGGCGTTGGCGATGATGGAGTCGAACGGCAGGCCGTCAGCCAAGAGTTTATCCGCGCAGGCGCAAACGCTTTGCAAGGATGCCAGATCGAGCTCGATCAATTCCAGGCTGCCACCGCCTTGCGACGCGGAGATACGGACCGATGCCATGGCCGGCTTTGCTTTAGCGAGGTCCCTGACCGCGCCGACGACGCTAGCGCCGTGAGCGGCCAGTGAACGGGTGGTTTCGAGCCCGATGCCTGACGATGTACCGGTAATGAGAAATCGCTTTCCTTTGAGGTCGACGCCGGAAAGCACCTCGTCGGCGGTCGACTTTGCACCAAACTTCTCGGTCATTTGTTATCCTTAATTGTCGCGCGAGTCCCGCCTCGGTTCCACACTCAGATCTGGAAGCCGCCGGCCACGTCGATTACGCCGCCGGCGATGTACCCAGCGTCTGGGCCTGCGAGGAAGCAAACGGTGGCCGCCACCTCTTCCAAGGTTGCGATCCGGCGAATTGCGTGGAGATCCATGATCGCCGCGGGCAGCTTGTCGGCCGCGGCCGACGCCATGTCGGTCGGCATGATGCCTGGCTGCACGACGGATACGGTGATGTTGCGCGGGCCAAGGTCACGCTGGACACCTTTGGCATATCCAGCAATTGCGGCCTTGGTGCCCGCATAGTCTGCCACGCCCGCGAACGGGACACGGCTGCCGAGGCCAGAGCCGATGAAGATGATCCGACCGCCATTCGACAGTACCTGCGCTGCCGCGCGCGTGGTCGCCACCGCACCCATGACGTTGATCTGCCACTGGCGATCGAGATTGACCATGTCGAGATCGGGATCGTCGACCGTCTTGCCCTGCACGGCGATCGCCGCATTGTTGACGAGGATGTCGAGTCTGCCGAACTGCGCCACCACTTTGTCGACCAGCGGCTTGGCCGCATCCATGTCGGCCTGGTTGCTCTGGATCGCGAGAGCTCGGACGCCCTTCGCCTTCAGCTTCTCAACCATAGCTTCGGCCTTCTCGGCCGAGGCGACGTAGCTGATCGCAACGTCCGCTCCCTGGGCGGCCAGCGCCAAGGAAGTCGCGGCTCCGAGACCCCGAGACCCACCGGTTATCAGAGCAACCTTGCCCTTCAATATGTTCGACATGAGAACCACCCCCTCGGTAGACGATCAGGGCGCCACGTCAGGCCTTGGCAAGCCGCAGCGCCTTGTTATCGTAATGGACATTATAGTAATGATTGTTATGAAATGTGGACAAGCGCTGTCAAGCGGTTTAATAATGCCCATTATGAAAAAGCTGAGTTGGGCTGATGGGGCGCCATCGCGAATTTGACGTGGAGAAGGCGCTCGACGCCGCCCTGTGCGTCTTCTGGCGCAAGGGATATGAGGGCGCTTCCTACGCGGACCTGACCAAGGCTGCCGGCGTGGAGAGGCCCGCCCTCTATTCTGCATTCGGCAACAAGGAAGCGCTCTTCCGCCGAGCCCTGGATCGCTATTCCGAGCGATACCTGGGCTACATCCCGGAGGCGCTTCAGCTCCCGACAGCGCGGGAAGTTGCTGCGCACATCCTGCACAGTGCAGCCGACCTCAACACACGCTATCCCGACCATGCGGGGTGTCTCGGCATCAACGGGGTCCTCGCGGGATCGGATGAAGCGGAACCTGTGCGACAAGCACTGATAGATTTTCGCGCGGCTGGTCAGGCGCAGCTTCGTGAACGCTTCGAACGGGCAAAGGCCGAGGGTGACTTACCGAAGACGGCCAAAGCCGATGCCCTTGCGGCATTCGTGATGGCCGTCACGCACGGCATGGCGGTGCAGGCCAAAGCCGGCTTTAGCCGGGACATGCTAGAAGCTGTTGCTGAGCAAGCGCTTGCCACCTGGCCGACAGGGAGTGCCAGGCTTTCCGGCAGGTCATCCTAAACCTCAGGTGAGAAGCGCGCCGGCCTTCGTTTGGCCCGGCCCCACAGTGCCCGCCGCCGCATCGGCCCGGGAACACGAAGAATGTCAACTGACCCTCGGTCGTTGTGGCATTGCAGCCGTCGCGTCTCACATGAGACCAGTGAGTCCTGGCGTCATCGGCGGTTCTTATGGACACTCAGCGCGGGTCATGTCGACGGTTCAGTGCTTCCAGTGCCCATCGCAGCTGCCGGTTGGTGGCGCGCAATCGGACTTCATCGGATGCCAATCCCGCCAAGGCGAGCAGCACTTGTTCCTGGTCGGCATCCAGCGTGCGCGGTTCATAGTCTATGACACACAGCGCTCCCACGGCGAAACCATCAGGATCGATGATTGGTGCGCCGGCATAGAAGCGAAAGTGTGGGCTGCCCGCGACGGCGGGGTTGACGTCAAACGGCGCGCTCTGCGCCAAGTCGTTTACGGCGAAGACGCCTTTTTGCAGGATGGTATGATTGCAGAAAGACCAGCTTCGCGGCGTTTCCGTCATTTCCAAACCGACACGCGCCTTGAACCACTGGCGTTTCGCGGTCAGCAGCGTCAGCAGGGCGATGGGTGTCTTCAGGCTGTGGCTGGCGAGCCAAGTCAGCCGGTCGAACGGTTCTTCCGGCGCGGTGTCCACCAGCCCCGAGCGTTCCAAGGCGGCGAGACGTTGGCCTTCGTTTGCCGCGATCGGGAAGGGCGGGTTCTCCATCAGGAACTCCGCCGGCTCCTTGGCATCGCGCAGCGCGGTGCGGACCGCATCCGGCACTTGCTCGGGGAGCGTAGCAAGGATGCGCGGCGTCTGTGTGAGGTCGGTCGCCTTGGCGATAGCGGCGGCGCTTCCTGCAGCGATGAGCGTGATTTGGCTCAGCGCCGGATGCGTCGCTATGTGGCGCAGGAAAGCCAGTCGCTCAACATAGGCGTCGTCATGAGTGTCGTCGAAGTCGACGATGACGGCAGCCGGCAGGCGCGAGCCTATCGCGAAAGCGGCCGTGTGCGTGTCGCCGTAGATATCGACAGCGCATTCACGCACCGTGGCCAGCGAGGCCTCGTACAGCGGCCGGCGCGCCGGCGAGGCGAGCAGGATGACAAGAGCCGAGGCGAGCACCGGCGTAGGATTCGTTCGCGCGACCATGGCGAGGACGTCGGCCCGGTAGACACGCCGGTGTCCCCCCGGGGTTTTCCACGTGGTCAAGGCACCGCCTTCGATCAAGAGCTGCGCGGTGCGTACCGAAATTCCCAGCAGTTTCGCGGCCTGGGAAGTGGTCAGAACATCGTTATCCATCTACCCGTACTATGCTGGCCGCGCCATCGCGTGAGCGGCCCTCAGGTTAGGGCCGACACGAATCGGTTGGCCCAAAATCTCCGCGCGTGACCCAGAGACCGTTTACTCCGGTCACCCGGCCGGCTCAAGCCTTGAGGGGAGCGTCCGGATGGGGGTGAAAAATTGTGATAATTGATAGTATTGATATATTCGATATATTTGATACAGTGCGTTTGGCGCATAGGTGGCATCACCGGTGCGCATTGGCGGTCAGACAGCAATCGTCCAGCTGAGGGCGCCGGTCATTGGGACCTTCCCTCAGCGTAGCTGTCGGCAGGCCGGATTTAACGTGAAGACAGAGGAGTGAGGATGACGACTACTTCCTTCAAGGAAGTTTCCGGGCGGGCGGGGTTCAGATCGGGAGATCAAGCTGCGGCGGCTCGTTACGACTTTATCGTCTGCGGTTCCGGGTCGTCCGGCTCGGTGGTTGCGGGGCGTCTCGCGGAAGACCCGGGGATACGCGTCCTGCTGATCGAGGCCGGCGGAAGCGACGACGTGCCCGAGGTCATGACACCGGGCCAGTGGCCGCTGAATCTGGGGTCGAACCGCGACTGGGCATTCAAGGCAGAACCCAATCCCCACCTCAATGGGCGATCCATTCCTCTCAATATGGGCAAAGTGCTCGGCGGTGGATCGAGCATCAATGTCATGGTGTGGGCTCGCGGCCATCAGAACGACTGGGAGCACTTCGCGCGAGAGGCACGGGACCCCGCCTGGGGTTATCAATCGGTGCTCGGGATCTATCGTCGCATTGAGAACTGGCAGGGCGCTGCCGATCCGTCGCGCCGCGGCGCGGGCGGTCCGGTTCACGTGCAGTCCGCCCTCAATCCCCAGCCGATCGCATCGGCCATGGTCGAGGCGGCCCGGTCGCTGGTCTTGCCGACCTTCGATAGCCCGAACGGGGCGATGATGGAAGGACGCGGCGGTGCCGCGATCAACGATTTGATTGTCAGGGATGGGCGCCGTTCATCCATCTTCCGGTCGTACGTGCATCCGCGGCTTGGGCAGCCCAATCTGACCGTCCTGACGGATACCAAGGTCAGCAAGCTGATTTTCGCCGGCACATCCGTCATCGGCGTGGAAGCAATCCACGCCTCGGGGCGCCGACTCTATATGGCCGACCGCGAGGTCGTTCTCTCCCTGGGTGCGATCGGAACGCCAAAGGTGCTCATGCAATCCGGCATCGGCCCGGAAGGGGAACTCCGGCGCCACGGCATTCCGGTGATCCAACATCTGTCGGGCGTGGGCCAGAACCATCAGGACCACGTGTCGTTCGGCTGTGTCTTCGAATATCGGGAACCGCAAGCCGTCGGATATGGCGGATCCGAAGCGACCTTGTACTGGAAGAGCGATGCCAGCCTGGAACGGCCCGACATGTTCCATTGCCAGCTCGAGTTTCCGGTGGCGAGCCCCGAAACGATGTCGCTGGGCTTGCCGGAGCACGGCTGGACGATGTTCGCGGGACTGGCTCACCCCAAGAGCCGGGGCTCACTGCACCTTTCCGGCCCGGACCCCGACGACCCCATCCGCATCGAGGCGAATACGCTGGCGCACCCCGATGACATCAAGACGGCATTTGCAAATATCGAGCTGTGCCGTGAACTCGGCAACAATGCTGCCTTCAACCAGCTGGTCAAGGGCGAGGCTTTGCCCGGCAGGCTCGGTGCCGGGGCGATGGAGGCCTTCGTGCGGAACGCGGCGGTGACCTATTGGCACCAGTCCTGCACCGCCAAGATGGGCTGCGACGCGATGTCCGTGGTTGACGGCAAGCTCAAGGTCTATGGCATCGATCGGTTGCGCGTCGCTGATTCGTCGATCATGCCGGATATCACCAGCGGCAATACCATGGCGCCGTGCGTCGTCATCGGCGAGAGGGCAGCGGAGATGATCAAGGCGGCCCACCGCCTTTAGGCGAGGGCGGGCGGCCGCAGTGAAGAGGCCGCCACCGCCTGCCGGAAGCTCTGCCAGCGTTTCCGGACGGTGCCGATATCAGCACGACAGCGATCCGTGCCGTCCGAGCGTGCCGCCGGGCGCGGTCGCCCGGATGCGTCCTCGCAGATAGCGGCGCGTCGCGTCATTCGGCATGCGGGAGGTGACGCGCCCGCGCGAGCTGATCGCATGGCCAGGCCGCAGCAAGATCAAGGAACCACAAGTTGAGGATATCTATCAATGGGACCGGCATTCTCTCCAGGAAATCTCCTGCTGGCGGTGCAAGGCCAATGAACAAAGCTAGTCACGGCGACCGCTGTCAGCGGTCGCGGATCCTCGTCGCCGACAACGATCAGGAAACCTGGCGCACGTTCGTCACTTATCTCGAAGACTGCGGAATGCGAGCGATCTTTGCCGCCGGGCGTCAAGAGATTCTCCGCCAGGTGACCACGGCCGAACTTAGCCTGGTGATCCTCGATCTGGTCGCCGAACCGGAGAGCGGACTTGACCTCCTGGGTGAGATCCGCTCACTGTCCAATCTTCCGATCATCGTCACAGGCAGCTTGCAGCCCGACGATTGCGCGGCTGCTCTTGAGCTCGGTGCGGACGCTGTCGTCGTCAAGCCCTGCAGCGGGCGCGAGCTATATGCCCGCGTGCGCAACTTGCTAAGGCTGCGCGTCGCCAGCTGCCCGTCGCGCCAGCCATTCCAGCAACATCGTTTCGAGTTCGGCGGATGGCAACTGGACCTGCGCAGCCGTCATCTCACCGCTCCGGATGGTTCGCGGGTCGTCCTGACAAAGGCGGAATTCGCGCTGCTGGCCACCTTCATCCGCGCGCCGAATCGGCTGTTCACGCGCGAGCAGCTTCTGAATGCCGTTCGCGTGCACCCGGACGTGTTCGATCGAAGCATTGATTCCCAGGTTTTCAGGTTGCGCCGCAAACTGGAAGTCGATCCGAGCAGGCCGAAGATAATCCGCACCGAACGTGGCGTCGGTTATGTGTTTACCCTGAAGGTGAGGTCGCCGGCATCGGATGGCGGCTGCGGCCGCTGATCCCAGGCTTCAGCGGGGAGGCTGAATTTCAACTGTAACCCAGCCCAGGAATTTTAATATCGTACAGCCGCTCTATGTCGGACAGGCGGTATCGCGCGATAGCACCGAGACGTAGATGGCACTCGACAGCTATCTACGGACGGAAGCTCGCGAGGGCAGACGCGGAATTTGAGGGATATCTATTCACATCAAGCCGAGGTCGGCGCGGCTCTCGAAGAAATTGGCATCCTCTAGCCCGGACAGGGAGTTGGTGAGCCGATCGGCCTCGAGCACAGATGCCGATTTATATTCTCCGGATCGTGGTTCCGCGCTGCGCCTGCTCAATCGCCGGGCTGGCATTGATCGCCAACACTTCCGCGTGGCAACGAGCTTCTCCATGGAATTACGCGGGGAAACGGCGGCGCGCTTGCGGACGCGCTGCCGTCCGGTCGCGCGTCAGATCGGCTTGGCTGTGACCAGCACGACGCCGATGATGCAAGGCTGATCGCCGCGTACGCTCCAGCTATGCATGGTGCCGCGTTGGATGAAGACGTCGCCCTGCTTCAGCAACACTTCCCCCTCATCGAGGATGGCGTAGATCTCGCCGCTCATCACGATGATGTAGTCAATGGTGGAGGTCTTGTGCCGCATTGGGTCGGACGAGCCGTCGTCATGCGCCGTGCCGGCAGCGATCGACGAGAAAGCCGCATCGGCATTGGCGCTGCCGCGCCACACTGAATCGGGCGGAAATTCGACGATCCGAAAAATCGTCCCGGGATCCGGCGCGGTCAAGCGTACGGGGCGCTTGGCCGCATCCTCCATCCCGCTGTTATCGGCAGGAGCCGACAGCGTCTCCCAAAGGTCGGTCAGGGCGACCCCCGGCATCGAGTCCATTTCTTTAATATTCTCGGCGAGACCGTCCAGCATAATCCTGGAACGACCTCTCTCGTCCTGGCCAGTCACCACGCGACGAACTCTCCAAACCATTCTCGCCTCCCTAAAGCTCGGCCTCGAAAAGGGCCGTCCGAGATCATATGATCATAACTATTGATCAGTCGATCAATTTTATTGTACACATGAACAAACGGAAACGACTTGGCGGTTCGTTCGCGCAATTGCGATCGAGCCGGCGGCATCGGCAGGGGAGGGCTGAATGAAGCTCGTGACATATAGACGGGGCGCCGCTGCGGCGCGTTCCGGCGCGTTGGTCGATGATGGCACCGCCATCGTCGATCTCCTGGAGGCCAGCCTGGCGCGCGGCGCATCCAATACATCGGACACGCGCCTCGCCTCGATCCAGGCGATGATCGATGCCGGCGAAGATGCGCTCGATCTGGCCTATGAGGCGGTATCGAAAGCCCCGCAGGGGGCCCGGTCCCCGCGAGCCGATGTGGTGCTTGAGGCACCCGTGCCGGTGCCGATCCAGATGCGCGATTGCCTGTGCTTCGAAGGCCACCTGGTCAATGCCTTCCCGAACCTGCGCCGGCTCT
Organism: Dongiaceae bacterium; assembly: GCA_035539215.1. GTDB lineage: Bacteria > Pseudomonadota > Alphaproteobacteria > Dongiales > Dongiaceae > Dongia_B. Next base: position 23,667 of record DATLIX010000176.1, read on the forward strand.
ATGCAAACCAGTTCGACGATCCCGCCGCCAAGCTGGCCGAACTTGAACGCAAGGGGACGCTCACTGTCCCGCAGGTCTTCTATCAGCAGCCAATCTACTACAAGGCAAACCGCTTCGCCGTGGTCGGCACGGATCACGACATACGCTGGCCGCATTACAGCAAGGTGCTGGATTTCGAGCTGGAATTCGGCGTCTTCATCAAAAAGCGCGCCCTTGATGTGTCCAAGGGGCAGGCACGCGATTACATCTATGGCTACACCATCTTCAACGACTTCACGGCGCGAGATACGCAAATCGCGGAGATGGGCGGGCTCGGCCCGGCGAAGGCGAAGGACTTCGATACCGCAAATGCGATGGGGCCCTGTCTGGTCACCGCCGATGAGCTGACGGATCCCTATAACCTCACCATGGTTGCGCGGATAAATGGCGAGGAAGTGACCCGGGGCAATTCGAAGACGATGCATTGGAACTTTGAAGACGTCATCGCCCATGTCTCGAAGAGCGAGACCCTGTATCCCGGCGAGTTCCTCGGCTCAGGCACCGTCGAGGGCGGATGCGGCCTCGAACTCATGCGCTTTCTCGCGCCGGGCGATGTGGTCGAGCTTGAAATCGACGGCATCGGCACGTTGCGCAACCGGGTAGTTCGTCCGGAGGTACGGCCGTGAGTAGTCGCGTTGCGACAAACGCCGTCATGGTCGGTTTCGGCCATACGGCCTTCGGCAAGCTCGATGGCTTGGACCTGGAAGCGCTCATTGTCGCGGCCGCGCGCGAGGCCATCCAGGATGCCGGCGTCGAGGCATCTGAGATTGACGCGGTGTGGCTGGGCCACTTCAACTCCGGCCTGGTGCCGGACGGCTTTTGCTCCTCAATGATCCTCTCTGCCGATCCGGCGCTTCGCTTCAAGCCGGCGACACGCTGCGAAAACGCCTGTGCCTCGGGGGCTGCTGCACTTTATGCGGCACTGGATGCGATCGATGGCGGGCGCGTCAAGATCGCCCTCGTCGTGGGTGCCGAAAAGATGACCGGGCGCGACACCGCCGGCGTCACCGAAGCCCTGGCGGGTGCCAGCTATCAAGCCGAAGAGCGGGGTGTCAGCTTTCCGCAGATTTTCGCGCGCTATGCCGCTGCCTATGCCGAAGCCTATGGCGACCCGACCGAGGCGATGGCCCACATCGCCGTGAAGAACCACGCCAACGCCATGCTGAACCCCTTGGCGCAGATGCACCGGCCGTTGGAGCTCGGTTTCTGCCTGACGCCCTCCGACCGCAATCCGCTCATCGCGCCACCCCTGAAGCTCAGCGACTGCTCGCTGATTTCCGACGGCGCGGCTGCCCTGGTGCTGGTGCATCGCGATTTGCTGCCGCGTTTCCGGCGCGCTGTCGGCTTCCGGGCGGCCCAGCACGTCAATGATCTGCTGCCGCTCTCGGCCAAGCCGCTGGCCCGCTTCGAGGGGCCTGCCGAGGCCTTTCGCCGCGCCTATGCCCAGGCCGGAGTGACGGTTACCGATATCGACATCGCCGAGGTTCACGACTGTTTCACCATCGCGGAGCTGCTGAGCGTCGAAGCCATGGGCCTGGCGCCGCGCGGCGCTGGCCGGGGCCCCGTGATCGAGGGGCAGACGGCGCGGGACGGGAGACTTCCCATCAACCTGTCAGGGGGACTGAAGGCCAAGGGACATCCGGTGGGTGCCACCGGGATTTCCATGCATGTCACCGTGTCACGCCAATTGTTGAGCGAAGCGGGCGAGGCCCAGCTCGCGCATCCGCCGGAGCTGGGCCTCTGCTTCAACATGGGCGGCGGCGCGGTCGCCAGTTGTGTCTCAATCCTTGAACCGCTCGAACGTTAGGGCCGCCATGAAGCCGATCTACGCCGATGCCATGGAGGCCCTCGCCGGCGCCTTGTTTGACGGGATGACGATCTGCGCCGGCGGCTTTGGCCTGTGCGGTGTTCCCGAGCGGCTGATCGACGCGATCGCCGTCGCGGGGGTCAAGGATCTGACTCTCGTCTCCAACAATGCGGGGATCGACGGCGTTGGCCTCGGCAAGCTGCTGCGCACGCGGCAGGTGCGCCGGATCATCGCCTCCTATGTCGGGGAAAACAAAGAGTTCGAGCGACAGTATCTGGCCGGCGAACTCGAGGTGGAATTTTGCCCGCAGGGGACACTCGCCGAACGTTGCCGCGCAGGGGGTGCGGGCATTCCTGCCTTCTACACGCCGACCGGCGTCGGCACGCAAGCCGCGACCGGCAAGGAGCTGCGTTCCTTCGGCGGGCGAGACTACATCCTGGAAACGGCGATTACCGCCGATCTCGCCATCATCAAAGGCTGGCGGGCAGATGAGGCGGGCAACCTGCTGTTCCGCAAGACGGCGCGCAATTTCAACCAGCCGATGGCAACCGCCGGACGTCTCTGCATCGCCGAGGTGGAGGAGATTGTGCCTGTCGGCGCGATGGATCCAGATGCTGTTCACCTGCCGGGCATCTATGTGCAGCGGCTGCTCGATGCCGGTCCCTCGGAGAAGCGGATCGAGTTTCGTACCACCCGCCAGCGCGAGGCCGTGTGATGGCCTGGACGCGCAGCGAGATGGCGGCGCTTGCCGCGGCCCAACTCAAGAACGGCTATTACGTCAATCTCGGGATCGGCATACCGACCTTGGTGGCAAACTGTATTCCGCCCGGCATTTCCGTCACGCTTCAGTCGGAAAACGGCATGCTCGGTGTCGGTCCTTTTCCGTTCGAGGGGGAAGAGGACGCGGACCTGATCAATGCCGGCAAGCAGACCATTTCGGCTTTGCCGCATGCCGCCTTCTTCTCGTCATCCGACAGTTTCGCGATGATCCGTGGCGGCCATATCGACCTCACCGTTCTGGGGGCCATGCAGGTCTCGGCACAGGGGGACATCGCCAATTGGATGATCCCGGGAAAGATGATCAAGGGCATGGGTGGCGCGATGGATCTGGTCGCCGGTGCGCGCCGCGTTGTTGTCCTGATGGAGCACGACGCCAAGGATGGCGAGCCCAAATTTGTCTCCGCCTGCAGCCTGCCGCTGACCGGCGTGATGGTCGTCGATCATCTCATCACCGATATCGCGGTCTTCGAACGCCGGGCACGCCATGCCCCATTCCAACTCACCGCCATGGCACCCGGCGTCACGATAGAGGAGATCAAGGCGAGGTCGACCGCCGACTTCGTCGTTTGAGTTTACCAAGGGAGCGAAGGGGACCGCATCGCGGATATGAGCGGCCTTTATCCGATCACCGGCGTGCGCACGCCCAAGAAAGTGACGTCGATCGAGACATCGACGCTGACGGCAGACCACAAGCAAGAAGGCGGATCAACAAAACCCGATCCGTCAACAGGGGAGGAAGTGAACATGACCAACAGATGGGTGGCACTCGTTATTATCTTTGCGTCCTTTCTCCAGTTCACCTTGAACTGGTTCGCGATTATTCCGATGTTCGGTCATCTCATCGGCGAGATGGGCGTTTCGCCGCTGCAGATCGGCGGCATCGTCAGCGCCTTCGTCGCGGGCTACGGGATCGCCCATATCCCGGGCGGCATCTTGGCGGAGCGCTATGGGATGCGTTTTGCCCTGCTTGCCGGCATCGCGGTCGAGGGTATCGGTGCGGTCATGACGGCCAGCGCGCACGGGTATCAGATCCTGCTGATCGCCCGTTTTCTCTGCGGGGTCGGCGGATCGATCTATATCGGCAGCGCCGTCGGCCTGACCAGCGCCTGGTTCCGCGAGCGTGAACTGGCGACAGCCAATGGTCTCATCACCGGCGTTGCTTTTTCAGTGGGCGCGGCGATCGGCCTGTTCGGTTGGGGCATGCTGGGCGAGGCAATCGGCTGGCGACCCGCCTTGTTGGCCGGTGCTGGCGTAAGCGTCGTCTCGCTGTTGCTGCTCGTGGTCGCTTATCCGCATCCGCCAGTCGAGGATATCGGCATGCCGGTCGAGGGGCATAGCCTTGCCTCGCTTCGGCGGGTGATCAGCAGCGGCAGGCTTTGGGTCATGAGCCTTGCCTTCTTCGGGGGGTACGGCAGCTATTTCACGGCGGTCGCCATGCTGCCGGCCTTTGCTGTCGAGACCCTGCATCTCGATCCGGAGCAGGGTCACGAGATCGGGGCGATCCTGCTCTTGAGCGGAATCATCGGCTCCTTCCTCGGCGGCTGGCTCGCCGATCGTGTGCTCGGCTTGCTGCGGACGTTTCTGCTTGCCTGCGTCCTCGAGGCGGTGACGCTTCTTCTGATCCCGCATGTTGGCGTGGTTGGTCTGCAAGTCGCGGCAGGTGTCGTCGGCGCGGCGACCATCCTGGCTTTTGTCAGCTGGATTGGTCTGCCGGGCTTGATGCGCGCTCGTTTCCGCGCCAGCGACATCCCTACGGCCGTCGGCCTCATGTTGACAATCGTCGCGGTCGGCGGCGTCGTTCTGCCGCCGCTCTATGCAGAGCTCTCCCAATCCTTTGGGGTCAGTGCGGGATGGATTGGCCTGGCGGCGATCACGGTCCTCTGTGGCTGCGTTGGGCTCTTCGATGCACGGCAAATGCAGCGGGAGGTGGTCTCGGCATGAGATTCGCCCATGAGATTCGCAACGCTTCCGATGCTGTAACAAACACCGGCTCGTCGGCGTAGAAGCATCATGTCCAGCAGGTTGTCGCGGGCCGGGGCTTGCCCCCGCCCGCGACGATCAAAGACGCGACCGGGCAAGGATTTGCCTCGCCAAACCATCACCCCGTCTCATCGGCTATTCCATCCTCCATGCCAGCCCCCGACTTTCGTGATAGCATCAGCCGGCAAATTCGGTTACTCGACTTTGTCAGGCGGGGACGTCCAGGTTTGTCTCCCGGATAAGGTCATAGGTCAGGTCACAGATACAGATGAAGACAAAGGGGACGCGCAAAACCGATGTCGCGGAGCCCGCGACTAAAATTCCATCCGGCGACGATCGATCGGCGAAAGACCGGATCCTGGCAGCCGCGGAGGAAGAATTCGCCAGCCTCGGCTTCGATGCGACATCGGTCCGGCACATCGCGCGCGCAGCTGATGTTCCGATGGCGTTGGTCGCCTATCACTTCGGTGGCAAGCCGGGGCTCTACCGCGCCATCTTCGAAGCCAGGACGCCGGCCGTGGTTGGGCAACGCATGGCAGGGTTGGCGCTGGCGGACCTGGAGCAGGACTCCGACCGTAAGCTCGATTTAATCGTGAAGTCCGTACTGGTGCCGATGCTGCGTCTCCGCGCCATCGAACATACGAGTCATTTTGGCATATTGCTCGCCCGTGAGGTGAGCGATCCCCGGTCGGTCGAGCGAGGCATCATCAAGGATATGCTCGACCCCATTGCAGAGGCTGTCACCAGCCGTCTTGCTGTTGCGTTGCCCGACCGCTCGACCGCCGAAATCCACTGGATCTACCAGATCATCGTCGGGACCATGGTTTACGTCATGGCCGATGCCGGACGCATTCGTCGTTTGAGCAACGGCACGGCTGATCCTGAGGACGTGGAGGGAACGCTCGAATACCTGCTGCCAATCCTGCTCAATGGAATTCGTTCGCGGCGCTAGCAGGTCATCGCATCAGGCGGGCGCCATCGGCCTGAACTGCAATTGGGCGCGGGGTTGGACGCCGACCGCCAGGCTAACGCGGGATCATGTGTCGAGCTCATACTGGATCTTCGAGCCGTCGAGTTCGAACTCACCGCGCACCCAGAGGCTATCCTGATCGTACCAGATGCTGCCGGCCAGATAGGGTGTGATGAACGTATAGCGCGTAACGGGAATTTTTCGGCCGCCGATCACGATCTGCTCTGCGGCGAACTTGCGCGCGCTGATCCCGATGACTCCGCCATGCTGCGCATCGACCACGGTCTCCTGCTCCAGCACCGCCGGAGTCCACAGGCTGTTCGATGTCAAGGTTGCGGGGGGAGCGATGAAGGGGCCCCCCTTGCTCTCTACGCGAAAGCCCTGCGGTGTCTCCCTGCCGTCGACGTGCAGGGTCTCGCCGTGCTCCACCGTCACGCTTGTCAGCGACACCAGCCGGTCGTCGCGCCAGGTCTCGGAGGAGCGGTGGGTGAACCTGAACGCGGTGAAGAACGCAACCTTGACCAGGAGAGATATATCGGTGACGACAAGCGTCTCGCCGATCTCCGACGAATACAGTACTGTGTGGGCGCCGATCTTGTCGCCCTTATAGAGGATGGTGAATCGCCGATCGCCGGCCGCGACAGGCATGACGATCTTCGTTGCGGCACGAGCGAGGCCGGGAACGGCGCAGCCGACAGCCCCCACGATGCCGGCAGCCAGAAACTTGCGCCTCGGCAGCATCAATCCGTCTTCAGCCATGAAGAAAGGCAACACGAGCAACCTCACCCAATACCAAAACCAGCACCATGGTCGCGGACCGGGCATTGACCCAGATCCGTCGACAAGACTTTGGAGGTCGGCGGCCTATGGCAGCAGGCCGGCCTCGCGGAAATATTTGAGCGCCCCCGGATGGATCGGGATGACGGCGCTGCTCGGCACCATGGCCTTGAGGTTCAACTTCGCCAGCGCCGGATGCAGGCGCCGGAAGTCGGCGAAGTTTTCGAACACCGCCTTGACCAGGGCATAGGCCAGATCGTCCGGGATGTCGCTCGAGGTGACCAGGATGGCCCGGGTCCCAATCGTCGGCACGTCGTCGGGATTGCCGGCGTAGATGCCGCCTGGGATGACGGAAACTTCGTAGTAGGGATAGGCCGCCAGAAGCTGGTCGATCCGCGAACCGGCGACACGGACCAATTTAGCCGCGCAAGCCGTGGTGGCTTCCTGGGTCAAGCCGCTGGGATGCCCGTCGACAAAGATGATCGCGTCAACCTTGTCGCTGCAGAGCGCCTGGTTCTGTTCCGCGGAGCCCAGCTCCAGCAGACGTTCGGCATCCGATATCGTCCAGTCGTAGTATTTCAGCACGACATCGCGGGTGAAGGTGTAGCCGGCGCCGCTGGTGCCGATACCGATCCGCTTGCCGCGCAGATCCTCGAAATCGCGGATGCCGGAATCGGCCCGCGCGAGGACGGTGAACTCATCCGGGTAGAGCGCGATCAGCATGCGCAGCTTCGGATCGGCGCCGCCGAAGGTGAGCGGTCCGATCTTGTAGGGAGCGAACGGCCCTTCGCCGTGAAATGCGGCGTAGGCGACGTCGGTCTGGGACAGGCCGAAGGACGACTTGCCGCTTTCGATGCGGAGAATGTTCTCGACCGCGCCTTCGGAACTCAGCGCGACGCATGGGCTCGCCTGATGCTGGCTCGGGAGGTTGAACATCCGGCAGATCGCGTTTCCGACCGGATGAAAGATTCCGCCGGGGGACCCGGTTGCAAGCGTCACCGGGGCAGGGGTAACGGAAACCGCCATGCAACCGCCGATAGCGATCGCCATGGTGGCCGCCACGAGGTTGAGGGCTTGTCTAGGCAACATGGCAGAGTGTTCCTTTGCCCGCCGGATCGGCGCCTCAGGCGCCAAGCTTATACTGGATCTTCGCCGCGTAACGTTCGAACACGCCGCGCGCCCAGAGGTCTTCCCGGCTGTACCGGATGGTGCCGGCCAGATGGGGCCTTATGAGCGCATAGCGTGAATCTGTTTTCAGGGGATGACGACGCCCTCGTTGCCGAACCCGCACGTGATGCTGCCACGCTGCGCGTTGACCATGCTGTTCTACTCCAGTACTGCCGACGTCCACAAGCTGCTGGTCGCCAAGGTTCCGGCCGGGGGCGATGAACCGGCCGTCCTTGCTGCCCGCCTGAGATCCCTCAGAGCTCGCCCTCCCTTCGGCGAGGACCGATCCGAGACCAAGATTTTTTGGAAGCGCGGCGGAAGCGGCACTTATTATCAGGCTTATTCGTCAAACTCGGAAAACACAGGATGTTGAACCTGGTTTCCGGAAGGATCGGGCGGACTTGCCCGTCTGTAATCCGGCATGGGGCCTGGCCGGCCGGCACGCTAACGCGCCGACTTCGAACCGATCTGCATAATATGCTCATAAAGGAAACGCCCCGCGGCCACTGCGTCAAAGGTTGGATTGCTTCCCTTTGCCGAAGACCTACGGGGCATTTCAATTCAATCCCTCATCTTGAGGCGATTGTCAGCAAACCCGGGATTCCAAAGTCAAAAACCCCGGCTTTGCGCACTAATACTCGGACGCAATAACATCAACCCGCGTTATTCGATGTTGAGCCAAGCCTGATCGTCGAACTGATGCCAGGTGCTGTCGCGATAGGCGGTGCCCGTCGGGCCGGCGAAGGGATGCAGCGTGCCCGTGCAATAGCTGTCGTTCTGGTGCCCGTTGCCGGAGCAGTTGTTGTCCACCATCAAATTCTGCGAGCCGCGCAGGTCTTCTGCGCAGCCGGCCAACAGTAGCGCGCCACCGAGGATGGCGAGGGTCAGGATGTTCTTACGCATAGTATTACTCCCCCAAGCTGGCTCCGGCCAGGGGCGGCCGGAACGTGACCAAAGTCAATTCTTCCGCAATGATAAGTTATGGTTACCCGTCCTGCAAGAACCCCTGGTTGCGCCAGGGTGCCGGCAAAACGCGCCGGCGATCAATTAAGATATGCCGCAAATGGAATACTCCTGGCGTGATCGGATCAGTTGCTTCGATATCTTCTACCGGCAGCAGCATGGTTATTCCGCCCGGCGCATGACCGACCCACCGATGCAGCCGGCTTCGAGCGCCGCGGCATAGAGCGCGTTCGACAATTGGCACAGGCCGCCGCCGATCGTGGCGATCAGGCAGCCTTCGCGCAATTCGCGACCCGTGACAAAACCGCGTCTCGCCGTCGGGCGGCCGATCTGGCGCCAGAAGGAGAAGATCTCTCCCGCGGGTATTCGCAGGCCGTTCACACGACGGAGGGCCTGGCGCAGATTCTCGATCTTGCCGGCGGTCAGGCGTCGCTCTGTTGACGATGCACTGGCCCAAAGCGGTGTCGTCGACCTGCCGACAATCGCCGGCCACTCCCGATCGAGCGGCGCTGCATCGAGCCGCTGAAGCTGCGGCGCTCCCCACCGAATATCCCGCAGCAGGCGCCAGCCGTGCAAGCCGTTGGCCCGCAAGATGAAAGACAATTGATCGAGTGCCGCGCGCCGCATGCCAGCCCGGTTGTCGCACCACGCATCATAGCAAAGCGGCGAGATCGTGTCGGAAGCCGGACGGCCGGATCGCAGCGGGTTGTGGGGCGCATCACAGCTTGCGGGTCAGGTGCTCCGCCCGGCGGTTCGCGTGCCGATCAAGGGGCGAGATGGTCAAGGTCTTGAGCCGGCTAGGTTCTTCCGTTACAGCGCCGCCCGGTTGACAAAGGGGGCGATGGCGACGGACAGTCGCCTTATGCCGCAAGATACGCTCAGTGCCTTTCTCCTTGCCTTTCCGGCGCTCTTCTCGATCGTCAACCCGCTCGCGGGCGCCTTCATCTTTCGCGAGGCGACCGCGCAGGCCGCGGACCGGGACCGTCACCGGCTGGCTGGCCGCGTCGCCTTCTATAGTCTCCTGGTATTGCTGACCGCTCTGTGGACCGGCTCCTACGTCCTGGCCTTCTTCGGCATCTCGCTGGCCGCCTTGCGCATTGCCGGTGGGATTGTCCTTTCGCTGTTTGCCTGGAATCTGCTTTCCGCCCCGGAAAAACGTGAGGCCCGCAAGCAGCAGCAGGCGGCCCCGGTCAGCAGCACGGAAGATGTCGCGTTTTTTCCGCTGACACTGCCGTTCACCACCGGGCCGGGGACGATTTCCGTCGCCATTGCCCTCAGTTCCAGCCATCCGCCGACCAACACCGCCAACTGGCTGCCTTTCTTCATCGGCGTGACCTTGGCGGCGGCTTGTGTCGCTGTGACGATCTGGGTCGCCTATCGCTTCGCCGATAAGCTCTCCCTGCTGTTCGGCACCAATGGCAGCCGGACGGTTACCCGCCTCTCGGCCTTTCTGCTTTTCTGTATCGGCGTGCAGATTCTCATCACCGGTGCTTCGGATGCGTTGGGGCCGCTGCTCGCTGGACGCTGAAAGCGGTCACTTTTCCGAAAGATTGACGATGCCCGCCCAGTTCGGCGGGGGCGATTGCAACCATTGCCGCGCCCGCTCGGCGAAGCTCGCGGCAATGCCGTCACCTTGCTGCTGGAGCCGCTCGCAGATGGCTGCGGCTTCGGCAAAGTCACCTTTGCGCCAGGCCGACAGCGCCTGCATCCACTGCTGCCTGTCATAGCGCGCTTCATCGGATGCGGTCAGCGGCAGGAAGAGCCGGACCGGATGGTCGCGCCCCACCACGCGGACGAGGTCCAGTTCGCGGAAGGCCAGACGATCGCCGACCATTTGTCGCGTCTGTTCGCTGACGATGATGGTGGTGTGATATCTCTTGCCGACCCCTTCCAGGCGCGAGGCCAGATTCACGCTGTCGCCGACCACCGTATAGTTGAACCGATCCGGCGCACCGATATTGCCGACGATGGCATCGCCACTATGGATGCCGATGCGAATGCCGAAACGCCGGCCGCTGATCGTCATCTGCGGATCGCTGTCGCAGACCGTACACATCTCGAGTGCCGCCTGGACGCCGGCCAGCGCGTGATCGGTCGCGGCGAGGGGGGCGCCAAAAACCGCGAGGATGCCATCGCCGATGAATTTGTCGACGAAGCCGCCATGCCGCTGGACGATTTCCGTCATGCGGCCGAAATAGCGATTGAGGTCGGCGACGAGCTCGGCCGGCGCCAGGTCTTCCGACAGGCTGGAATAGCTGGCGATGTCGGAAAAGAGAATGGTCACCGGGCGCAATTCGCCGCCAAGGGCCGGCATCTGCTCCTGGGACATCAGGCGGTCAAGCTCGGCCTGGGGAAAATAGAGCGAAAACGACCGCCGCAGCAGGCGCCGCGAGCGGTCAATGATGGCGGTGCGGTAAATCAGATTGAGAACAATGGCGAGACCGATGGCGATCCAGCCCGCGACCAGTGGCAAGACGATATTTTGCTGAAAGACCGCAACGACCAGGGTCGGCCACAGGCCCGCCAATATCAGCAGTCCGACGATAGCGGTCGCCGCGCGCAGGCGCATCACCAGCAAGCCGCTCGACAGCGCCAGGAGGAACAGGGCCGGCAGACGCAGGCCTTCAGGCGCGGTGCGTAGCCAGTTGTGTTGTCGCAGGTTATCGACGATGGCGGCGAGGACATAGCTGCCGGGCATAAAGGCGCTGGCATGGTCGTTGAAGAGGCCGGGCGTCGGCTGCAATGCACACCAGGCAGGGTAGTTGCGGCCCATGGGATTGGTGGCGAATCGCTTCGAGGTCAGACGCCGGTCTTCGACATCCAGCACCGCGCCCAGAATGACAATGCGGTTGGCGAAGTGTCGGGTGAAGAAATCGGTCTTCCCTTGCCGGGCGCAGGCGTAGAGATCGGCCAGGGAATAAATCGGCGGATCCTGCTGCACCGGCCGAAAGTTGATCAGCAAACTGCTGGTCGCGGTTCCGGCCAGCGCCGCACCGTCTATCAGCGGGCCGCCATCGGCAGCGTAGGTGAGGCGATGGTCGCCGCCGCGCGCAAAGAGTTCGAGCGGCAGGGTGGCGATCGGTTGCCCCGTTCCGCTCGCATTCGTCGTCGGCTGCGACAGCAGGCCGCGGCGAATGATGCCGTCCGGATCCGTTTCCATATTGGTGGGACGCAAATTCATCGCGCCGCCGACAGCAGCGATCTGCTGCTTGTCCGGCGCGATCGGCTGGCCGCCTTGCATCGTATAGCTCATGACGATGCGGCCCTTCTTTCCGCCTTTCGCCAAAGCCGCCAGCAGATCACGGTCATATTGATGGAAGGCTTGCTCGGCCGGCGATCCGTCGGGGAAGCTGTCGCCGACATAGTGGAGCGATTGACTGTTGATCGTGTCGAGGCCGACTACCTTTACCCCGCTATCCAGCAGCGCGTTGAGCACCACCGCGATCTCCGGCGTCCAGGCGACAGCGGGGGTATGGGTGAACGGTTCCTGCCGGTATGTTTCCTCGTCGATGGCGATGATTGCCGTACGCTCCGTGTCCGCGTTCACCGGCGCGTCGATGCTGCGCGAGACGAGATGCAGCAGATCGACCGACAGGCCGTCGCTGCGCTCGCGCCATAAGAGATCAGCCGCCAGGCTGGCCCCGGCGGCAATGATCAGGACGAAGGCATAAGTCCGGGAACGCTGGCCCATGAACTGTAACACTCGATGGCGAGCGTTACAGCTTGACGAGGCGGAGCAGCAGCGGGCTGTTGCCGTCCTGTGCCTCGGGCGCGATCTTGATATAAGTCTCGTGCGTGCCCGCCGTCAGCTTATAGATGCCGCCCGGCTGTAGCTTGATACCGGCCTGACGCAGGTCAAGCTTGCCGTCATGCAGCGACAGCGTTCTTGGCGCGTCTTCCTTGCCCATCTCCTTCAATTCGACACTCTGGGCATGGTCGGCTATTACGAACGGGCTGACATCCGGCAGGACCTGCTTGACAAGATTGTCGAAGAGCGGCCGGAAGACGGTCGTCGCCGACTGGTCCTGGGTCGTGTTGGTCAAGGCAAGCTGCTTCACACCGCAATCCAATGTTTCGCGCTGGACCTTGCCATCCTGCACCTCCGACTGCGACTGACCGATCTTGACCAGGCCGCCATCAATCGTTTCACGAATGCAGGAATCGAGATAGCTGATCACGGCGTGCCGGCCCGGGCGCAGATCGACAGACTGCCCCGTCTTCAGCGTATCGAAGGCACTGATGCCGCTGACACCGCTATCAATCTCTTCGACCAAGGCGCCGCTGCTGGAAGCGGCATGAGCACCCGTCGTCAATGCACCTGAGACCAGAAGCATCGCCGCAGCACTGCGAAACCCTCTAAGACTGCCGATCATGAATATTCCCCTCACCCTATCGACCCGATATCGCACGTTAACCATGCGACTGGTTAACGTGCGATATCGGGTCGCACAATTATCATCATACATCGCGACAGCGCTAAACTTGTGTCATCGCTGACGATCTCGCAATGGCGGTTGCTGTGACCCCAGTCACTGCCATCGGTGCCGGGAATCAGTTAAACCGGCTCCAGCATTTTGAGCAATCAGGTGTGAGCAAGTTTAGGGGCAGGGATGGTGCCAGTCTCTGAAAATGACGGGGTAGTACCGGGGCGGACAACTGGACAAGGGCGTTTTTCCTGGTAAATTGCGGCCGGGCATGATGTGGGGCCACATCATGTGGGGCACTATCCATTTGGAATAGTTTGAGGGGATCATGCGAAAGCTTATGTCGCAGACCCGCAGCGCTGCCTATATGGCGGCGCTCGCCGGGTCGGTGTTGTCTATTTTATCCGTCACGGCCGCGCGCGCCGACGACGAAGTCGAAAAGAAAATCCGTGAAGAGGTCAGCCGTCGCGTCAGTGACGCGGTGTCGAACCGCATCGGTGATCGCCTGTCAGGCGGCCTGCCGACGGCGGACACGCTGGCCAACAGCGCTTGGATTACCGCCAGCTACAATGACCTGGAGAGCGATCACCAGGGATTGATCGAGCATGGCGGCGTGCGCTTCCAGGCCGATGTCGTCAACACCACCTTCGGTGCCGACCATCGCTTCGGCGATTCATTCTTTGTCGGCCTGTCCGGTTCCTATACGCACGCCGATAGCGACAGTAAGCCGATTGGCGGCGGCACGACGACGGAGGCGGAAAACAATTCCTACACGGTTTCGCCTTATGCGGCTTATGTCATCGACCCGCACTTCTTTGTCAGCGGCCTCTTCAGCTATACTTACTCGGATGCCGAGAGCAAAGATGACCTGACGGGAACGACCAGCAATAACAGCGAGACCTTCGGTACCGAGCTGGCCGGCAATACCGTCTGGAATTTCGGCAACTGGTTGGTGAAAGGCAAAGCAGGCTGGCGCTTCAACGATGCCCACCTGTTCGACATCGCCGACGGCAATAACGACTTCGTCGCCAATTCAGCGGTGGTGAATGCGGAGATCGCCTATCGGTTCGATCGGATCGTGCCGTATTTCCAGGCGCAGTATGAACATATCTGGCCGGAGAAGATCCAAGGCTCGAAGTCGCCGGATCCCAATTACGTCTTCCTGACGGCGGGTTTCCGTGCGGCGATCACCGACGACATTTCCGCCGGCGCCTCGGTCAAGGCGGAAGTCGCCAATCGCGAGACCACGCAGCTTGGCGGTGCCGCCGAGTTCCGCCTGCGCTTTTAAGCCTTGCTTCGGGAGTGTCGATCCGTCGGCACTCCCGCGCAAAGGGCGGACCGACCGGCGGATACCGGTGCCGCAACGGCTCGGCAATATTCCTCGACGATCATTCGTTTAGCGAGGCGAGGTTGCTATGACCCTGTTATCTGGCCTTCGGTCCATGACCCGCGCAACTGGCATCGGCGCCGCTATCCTCTGTGTCGGCCTGCCGTTTGCGGGTGCGCAGGCGCAAAGCGTCGGCGACCAGATCAATAACGCCGTGAACAACAATATCAGCGGCACGGTCAGCAATTCGGTCAGCACCAGCATCACCGAAAGCGTCATCTATAGCCAGGCGCATCTGCAGGTGACCGCACCCCTGCTGCGGTTCCAGCAATCTGCGATCGATATCGGCGGCAACCATCTGGCGCTGCGTGCCGATGACGGATCGATCCGCGTCTGGAACCTGCTGCGCGGCAATCAGGGACGGCCGATCATCGGCGTCGCCGCCGATACGATCTTCACCCCTTCTGCCGATGGCGGCCTGCTCGTCATGGCAACCGGCGCCGGCAAGATCGAACTCATGGATTCGCAAAGCGGCAAGCAGATGGCCAGCTTTGCCGCGCAGGGCGGCGCGGTGAGCGCCATGGCAACGACCTTGGACGGGCTGTGGCTGCTGATCGGCCACGGCAATGGTTCAGCCGAGCTTCTGAGCTTGCCGAGCGGCAGCAAGATCTGGGGCGCGAGTGCCGGCAAGGCATCGGTGACGGCGCTCTCGATCGATGACAAGGGCGGGCGCGCGGTTCTCGGCCTGCAGGACGGCACATTGACGGCGCTCGATCTCAAGACCGGCAAAGCGTCGGCGGTCGGCACTTTGGGGGAGGCGGTTCTCCAGGTGAAAGGGGCGGCGGACGGACGGGCCGTCGCCGCGATCGGCAGTTCCGGCACAGTCACCCTGCTGCCGATGGCCGGCCAACCGCGGAAGCTGGCAAAGCTGCCGGTGGCCGGCGCGCTTCTTGCCATCGGTCCTTCGCTGAGCAAGGCGGCGCTCGCGACCGGCCGGCAGATTTCGATCGTCAATCTGAGTTCCGGGCAAAGCGAGGCGCAGTTCGATGCCGAGACGGACAAGCTGATCGGCGTCCAATATGACGACATGACACAGCGCCTGATCGGCGCCACCACCGACGGCAAATTGCTGGTCTGGGATACGGCGGCCCGCAAGCTCATGCTGCAGATCTATATCACCGCCACCGGCTGGGCCCTGATCGACAAGCAGGGCCGCTTCGACGGCACGGCCGACGGGTTGCAGGCCGTGAACTGGTCGGTCAACAAGCTCAACTTCCCGATCGCTACATTGCAGCAGGCCTTTGCCGATCCGGGCCTGCTGGCGGCCGCCCTGAAGAAATCCGCGCGCGCGCCGCGCGCCGTGCCGAAGAGTCTGGAACAGGGCCTGCCGATTCCGCCGAAGGTGGAAATCGAGGCGGTGCCGGGCGAGAAGGCGGCCGGAAAGCCATACCAGTTGATTGTCGTGGCCGAGGACCAGGGCGGCGGCATCAAGGATGTGCGCCTGTACCACAACGGCAAGATCGTCAATGTCGGCGCCATCCTCGAACAGAAGGATGCGACGGCCAATGACAAGCATATCCGCGTCGTCGGATACAATGTCTGGCCGACGGCCGGTAACAATACTTTTCAGGCCGTGGCGACCGGTGCGCTGGATAACGAGGGCGAGAAAGCGGAACTGCGCGACACCTTCACCGGCCAGCCCGGCGGCGGTGTCCTCAACATCATCTCTATCGGCGTGTCGAAATACGGCCACCTGCCACCGGTCGACCAGCTGAAAGTCGCCGCCAGCGACGCCATGGCGGTGTCGACGACCATCGGGGCGCAGGCGAAGCCCGTCTTTCGCAGCATCAACAATGTGCAGTTGACCGATGGCCAGGCGACACGCGCCAATATCCTGAAGGCCCTGCAATCGCTGAAGAGCAGCAAGCCTGAAGATGCCGTCCTGCTGTTTTTCTCCGGCCACGGCTTCGGCAACGAGGATGATTGGTACTTCATCCCGACCGATGGCACGCTCGATGATCCGAAGACCTGGGTAAAGGCCTCGGAGATCCGTGCCGCTTTGGAGGCGGCCGGCGCCCAGCGCGTCTTCGTCGTCGTCGATGCCTGCTATTCCGGCGGTACGGTCGACAAGTTCAACGCGGTCACCAGCTTCATGACCCGCTTCCTGGATAACGGCCTGCGCAGCGCCGGCGTGCAGGTGCTGACCGCGACGCGGCGCGATCAGCTGGCGCCGGAAAGCGTGTCGCTCGGCTACGGTTTCCTCACTTATGTGCTGCTGCAGGGATTGAAGGGCGACGCCGATAAATATCCGAAGGACGGCGTGGTGACGTCGCAGGAACTGGCGCGCTACGCCTATGACGTCCTGCCGCAGCTCTTCCTGCAGCAGAAGGAACGGGCACCTCGTGCCTTCCAGCAAAGCTACGGCGATGCGGTACAGGAGCCGGCGGTGTACAGCCTTGGCGCCGATCTGGCCCTCGGCACGGTGCATTGACGTTCTGCTCGCCGGGGCGGTCACCGGCGCGTCACGCGCCGTAATATCCTTGTCACAAGACCGCGATGCGGGCATCGGACGCGGATCGGCGGCTGTATTTGCGCCGCGGATTGGTTAAGATCGGGCATACGCCTTGGCCACCAGTCCCGCCGGCCAATCCCGCTGATCAAGTCCCCCGTGCATGAGGAGCCAGCCCATGACCCGCCCGCAAGTATCATTCCTGTTCGATCTCGATGGCACGCTGATCGACAGCGTCTATCAGCACGTTCTCGCCTGGCATGAGGCGCTGCAGGAAGAAGGCATCGACCTCTCGATCTGGCGCATTCACCGCAAGATCGGCATGAGCGGCGGTCTCTTCACCAATATGCTGCTGCGGGAAACCCATCTCGACATCTCGGAGGAGCGGGTCAACCGGCTGCGGCGGCTGCATGCCGAGGCCTATAACCGTCGTTCCGCGAAGATCCAGCCGCTGCCGGGCGCCAAGGAATTGCTGAAAACGCTGACCGAAATCGGCATTCCTTGGGCCATTGCCACCAGTGGCCGCATGGAAACGGCACGTGTGCCGCTGGAGAATCTCGGCGTCGATTTCGATCGTATCCCGGTGATCACCCGCGACCTGGTCAAATACGCCAAGCCCGATCCAGATCTCTTCCTCGCCGCCGCCGCGAAGCTCGACGTCAATATCGAGACCGCCTGTGTGGTCGGCGACAGCATCTGGGACATGCTGGCGGCGCGGCGTGCCCGCGCCCTTGGCATCGGCCTGTTGTCCGGCGGCTATGGCCAGGAGGAACTGGAGCGCAGCGGCTCCTACCGGGTCTATGAAGATCCGGCCGACCTGCTGGACCATCTCGACGAGGTCGGCGGCCGGCGCTGATACGCATATCGCAATCCCGATCAGATCAGGATCTTGGCGATACCGAGACTCTTCTGATGTTGCCGAAGCGTCTGTTTCAGGAGTTCGACGAACTGCTCGACAGCGGGGCTGGGGGTTTCGCCGCGCCGGCGCAACAGACCGACGCTGCGATGGGATATGGGCATCTCGATCGGCAGAAAGGCAAGATCGGGCGCAAGATCGGCGAGGGACAGGAGTGGCAGCAAAGTAATGCCGACCTTTGCCCGCACCAGCGCCAGCAGGGAGAGGACATTGTAGACGATGATCGGCGCCGGCTGGACCCGGTTCTGGAAGTTGGCATCGTCGATCATCTGGCTGATGCCGTTGGCCAACAGAGTCCGACCGTCGATATCGTGCCAGCTGCCGATGCGCCGCCGTCTAGCGAGCGGATCATCCTTGCGGCAGACGATACCCAGCACGTCTTCGAAGAGCGGCTGATAATCGAAAGCGGCTTGGCGTCGGCGCAGGCTGCCGATGCCGAGTTCCGCATGCCCGGCCTCGATGGCGGCGACGACATTGTCGGAATCGGTGTCGCGTACATCGATCTCGACATCGGGATGTGCCTGGCGAAATCGCGGCACCACGATCGGTAGCAGGCTGGTTGCCACCGACGGCACGCAGACGATATCGACTCGGCCAACCGCGGTGCGGGCATAGGCCTGGATCGTGGCAATGCAGCGCTCATGATGCAGCAGCAGATCGGCGATCTGTGCCTGCATGAACCGGCCCACGGCGGTCAGCCGGTTCTTGCGATCGGCTTCGAACAGCTTTGTGCCGATCTCGGTTTCAATCTGCTTCAGCGTCATGGAAACCGCCGAAACCGTCCGCCCGACCTGTTCGGCGGCATCCTTGAGGCTGCCTGACTTGGCGACAGCGGCGAAAACCCGCAGGTGAGAGAGGCCAATGGGCATGGGTACCGCAGCTTTCGTCATATTCAGAAAAACTGAAATATATTACCAATATTCCGAATTGACTGAAACGATAGAGTAGCCTCTCCTCTCTAAAAAAGAACCCGGATAGAGCCGTCGGGTCGATGTGGTGGGAGAGGGTGCCGGATGTCGTCATTCAAGGGTCTGATCGTCGACGGACTGCAGTATTGCCGCTGGTCAGAGCAGGTTTTTCGTCAGTTGAATGAAGGCGGCGTCGCCGCCATCCATGTGACGATTGCCTATCATGAAACCTTCCGCGAAATGGTTGGCAATATCACCGCCTGGAACCGCTGGTTCGAGCGCTTTCCGGAGCTGATCTTCCCCGGGCGTGCCGCTGCCGATGTCTGCCTCGCTCAGGTAACCGGCCGTACTGCCGTGTTCTTCGGCTTCCAAAATCCTTCGCCGATCGAGGATGAGATCGGATTGGTGGAAATCTGTCATCGGCTCGGCATCCGCTTCATGCAGCTTTCCTATAACAACCAGAGCCTGCTGGCGACCGGCTGCTATGAGGCGGAGGACCCCGGCATCACGCGCATGGGACGCGAAGTGATCCAAGAAATGAATCGCGTCGGCATTGCCATCGACATGTCGCATTCGGCAGAACGTTCGACCCTGCAGGCGATCGAATTATCGACGCGGCCGATTGCCATTACCCACGCCAATCCGTCTTTCTGGCGCGACGTCCCGCGCAACAAATCGAAGGATGTGCTGAAGGCGCTGGGCGCGAGCGGCGGCATGCTCGGCTTCAGCCTCTATCCGCATCATCTGAAGGACGGGTCGGATTGCACCCTGGCGTCCTTTTGCGAGATGGCGGCGCGAACCGCGGAGATCATGGGCGCCGAGCATATCGGCATCGGCTCGGATCTGTGCCAGGACCAGCCGGATTCAGTGGTGGAATGGATGCGGAGCGGCCGCTGGACCAAGCAGCTGACGGGCGCCACCTTTCCCGAGCAACCCGGCTGGTTCCGCAACAATCTCGATTTCCCGGGAATTGCCGCGGCTTTGCGGCAAGTCGGCTTTACGGAAAACGAGGTCGACGGCATCATGGGCGAGAACTGGCTGCGTTTCTTCGAACGCTCATTCGGGCCATCCGAGGATATCGCGACAAAGGCATGTACGGTTCGATGATGTCGCCGCCGACCGAGTCAACCGCGCCGGTACAAGCCGGTGACGTGCCCGGCGGGATACCGCTGATACTGCGCCGCACCCCGGATCTGGTGATGACCCTGGACCGGCTCGGCAGCTTTCATCAAACGCGTCTCAGCTTTCTGCGCAGCCTGCTGCGTCGCGTCGCCCGCGAGCGCTGGCAGTTCCAATGCAGCCTATGGCAGGTCGATGATCGCGGCGAGGGTGTCGCCGTCTACCGTCTGCAGGCCCCGCATCAGGTTTATTCACTGGTTTGCTTTCCCCATGACCTGCCGCCGGAAAAGCGCAGCGACCGGGTGATTGCCGATGAATGGGACGCTGCCTTCGTGCTCTATGACGGAGAACCCGATCGGGCCGAGATCGAAAGACTACGCGCCAATGCGCCGAAGCAGGAGGCGGGACGCTACACCGCCCGCGACCTTGTCCTGTCGCGCGCCAACCGCAGCGTGCGCCTGTTCGACCATGTGGTCGAGTGCCTGGCATCGGGTGCCCAACCGGACAAGGCCGAGCTGGCGAAGATCGGCTATCTGATGCGAACCACGGCGGTCTATGGGAACGGCAAATTCGGCCTTGCCGATCGCGGCCTCATTTGCGATCGCTCGGAACTGGCAGGGCCGTTCCAGGCGGAGATGCTGGCGGTATGGCTCATTCGCCGCTTCACCATCGACATCGTCGAGCATATGGCGCGGCGGAAATCACCCGGAACGGCGGTGCAGCTGTCGCCGGAACTGCGCCGCGTGCTCGGTGTCGGCAATGCGACCGGGCTTGGCATGGCGCCCTTTCTGGTCCATCACGCCGCCTTGATCGACCGTTGGGTCGATGCGCGGGAAACGGCACTGGCGCGGGTCCGATCGCTGCCGGCCGCCGCGCCGGAAAGCCGGCAAGCCTTCTGCGACTTTCTCGCCCGCATGCAAATTTTGGTGACGCATTGGCAGGTCGATGACGCCGTCCAGGCGGAGCGTATCGCCGATCTGGCACGCGATCTTCGACGTCTCGAGGACCATCTCGAAAGCTTTGATTGGGCAGCGCTCCTGCCGTGGGATCGGCTGTATCTTTGGGCGGAAGGCAAGCTTTGTCTCGAAGCGCAGGAGATGTTGGTAACACTTCTCCTCGAGCCGCACGGCGCCCTGGTCGATGATCTCGCCGACCAGATGTCGGTCGACGAGGCGGTCGAGTTTCCCGTGGACGGCGCGATGACCATCGAGCGGCTGCTGGCATTGATCGCGCAGCACTACGGCTTCGCCCTGGACCGGGATTACGGCATTCGCGAAGCGCAGGCGCGCTTCTGGTATGTGTCGGAGGAGAAGCTGGAGCCGCGGCTGGGCGAACGCTATGAGGAATCCGGCGAGGAACTCGAACAACCCCTCGGCATCGCCCGAGATATTGCGGCATTGCAGGCAGCCTGCCTGAAGCTGCCGCCGCATTTGCCGCTTGCCGATTTCCTGCATGATAATCCAGCCTTTCGCCACGTCATCCGGCGGGTGCAGATCACGGCGCGCCATCCTTACGCTGAAATTCGCGGCAACCTGCTGTCGGCGGAGATGCGGCCGATTGATCTGCTGCGGTGCAAGCTGGCTTTCTTCGGCGCCATGCGCTTCGATCCGAAATCCGATCGCTGGCTGCGCATCACGCTTTTCCAGCATGCTCCACATCCCGAGGAGATCGATACCGCAACGGCGGATAATTGGGCGCCGCCGCCACGTGCGGGTTGGGGGTGAACGATGCAGCTGTCGCTGAATGAGATCCAGGTGGAAAGCCGCAAGGCGGCGCGGGGTGCGGGCCTGCCCTGGGGTCTTGCGGAAGAGGCCGGCTATGCGATGGCCTGGCTGGCGGAGCGTGGCATCGACGCTTCGGCCGCTCTGCTGGATATCTTGAACCGGCAAACCGGCGAGAGCGTTGCCGACGATCCCTTATCGATCGGTGCGGCGATTGCCGACCAGGCGCAGATGCTGGCTGAGGGCGAGGTGCTTGCCTTTGCGCAGATCAGGCAGCCGGTGCTGGTGTTGCCTTTCATGGCGACCGCTGCGCGTCTGAGCGGAAACACGGTTCTGCTGCAGCATGAAGACGGCGTCTGGTCGGTACGGCCGGAGGGCGCGGATCTGGCGCTGTTTGCCGCTGCGGTGAAGCGGCCGCGGATTGTCGCCGTCAAATGCCGGGCAGAGGCATTGCCGCTGCGGGATACGTTCCAGATAAAGTCCACGGCGCGGGCGGAGATGGACGAAGGCGTCTGGCGGCAGTTGCAGAAACTGGCGCATCGCACCTATGTGCCGGCCTCGGAACAGTCGCGCCGGCTCGGGGCGGGTGCCGGCAGTATCGACAATGATTGAAAGCGCGAGACCTGATTGACATGGCGGATAACGTGAAACCGGGTGAAAGCCGGAAACTGACAGCAGCCGAGGTCGAGGCGCTCGCACGCCGGGCCCTGGCGGCTGCCGGCGCCAGCACCATTGCCACCGCTTCCTTGGCACGGGCTATTGCCGCCGCCGAGGAAGAAGGACTGGCGTCGCACGGCCTGGCTTATCTGCCGACCTATTGCACGCATCTGCGCTGCGGCAAGGTATTGCCGACCGCGGTACCGCAGCTGTCGCAGCCGCGGCCGGGACTGGTTCTGGTGGACGCCGGCAACGGCTTCGCGCATCCCGCCATCGATGCCGGCTTTGCCGAACTGATACCGGCAGCGCGCAGGCAAGGCATTGCCGCGCTCGCTATCCGTAATTCCTATAATTGCGGCGTGCTCGGCTATCACACCGATCGGCTTGCCGCGGCGGGATTGCTGGGATTGGGCTTCACCCACGCGCCTGCCTCGATTGCCCCGGTCGGCTGCCTGCAGCCTGTGGTCGGCACCAATCCGATTGCCATTGCCGTGCCGGACGGCAAAGGCGGCACGGCGCTGTCGATCGACCAGAGCGCCAGCGTCATCGCCAAAAGCGAGATCATGCGCCGCAAGCGGGCCGGCGAGGCAATCCCCGAGGGCTGGGCTTTCGGTCCCGACGGCGCCCCCACCACCGATCCGGCCATTGCCCTGCAGGGCACGATGGCGCCGAGCGGCGGCTATAAAGGGGTCGGTATCGCTTTGCTGGTGGAGATATTGGCCGCCGCCGCCAGCGGCGCCGTGCTCAGTACGGAAGCGAGCCCCTTTTCCGGTACGGCCGGCGGTCCGCCCGCTACCGGCCAGTTCTTCATGGCCATCGACGCCGGGGCCAGTTCCGGGGGCAGCTTCGGCAATGCCATCCTGCGCCTTGTCGGTTCGATCGAGCGCCAGCCGGACGGGCGCGTGCCGGGAGCCAAGCGTGCAGCCGCACGGCGCCGTTCCGTAGAAGAAGGGATTTTGGTGAGAAGTGATCTGCTGGCGGAAATTGAGGCTTTGATTTCCGCTTGAGCATGTCAGGATGAAAAGGCCCGTCCGATCGAACGAGGCGGTGCGACGATCAGCGCGACAGCCGGGAAAACACGGCGACTGGGAGAGGTAGAGATGAGTCAGGCGAGTGAGGCGGTAGCCGCGAAAGCGACGCCTGCCAAGGCGACCCCCATCGTGCAGATGCGGGGCGCCGGGTATTACAGTCAGAACACGATCGGCGCCAAGGCGGTGATCGACGCGGCCGGCGAATTGGTGCTTGCCGCCTTATCGCAGATGTCTTTGCGGCAGCCAGTA
>DATLIX010000177.1:0-64637 GCA_035539215.1 Dongiaceae bacterium
CCTTCGAAGTCGTGGCGGACCGCCGTACCGGCAAATCCGCCGCGGAGAATCTGCAGACCGTCTAAACTGCAAGGTTGATGACGCGCCCGCTTTGACCACGGATGTACTGGCAGAGTAGGTGACGCAGGGCCCCGCATCTGGCTTACCAGTTGCGGGGTTTTCTTTTCCGACGGCCGCTTGTCTGCCTGATGCTATCGGAAACAGTCGCGCGCGGCGGATGGCCGAAGGTTCCGTGGTGCGCGCTTATCGAGGAGAGATCATGTCGACATTGAGTGAAATGGAGAAGAAGGCCGAAGCGCTGAAGGTCAAGCAGGAGCGCGCCGTGGACGCAGCGGAAGCCATGCGCGAGTTCGAAGCGGAGAAGGCCAGCCTTCTCAACAATACCCTGCGGTTGCGGGCGATGCGGCTGGAGCGCGAGGCGCAACAGGCGCAGGAAGAGCAAGTGAGCGACATCAAGAAGACCGCGCAGAAACTGGCTGCGATGCAGAAGAAGACGGCTGCGGCGAAGGATGCCGTGAAGGCATCTGGCGGGAAGACCGCCGGCGCGAAGACGGCCGCGGCGCTGAAAAAGGCCAGAACATCGACGAAGAAAGCCAGCTAAAAATGTCCACGGGAACCGGCGACCGGCACGACGACATCCTTTATCCGACCGCGGTTCCCTTCGTCCTCGCCCATCTTGTCTGTATCGCCGTGATCTGGACGGGCGTCACCTGGCAGGCGGCGGCGCTCTGTTTTGCTTTGTACTGGCTGCGCATGTTTGCCATCGGCGCCGGCTATCACCGTTATTTCTCGCACCGCGCCTATGCCACCAGCCGGGTCTTTCAGTTCATCCTCGCTTTCGTGGCACAGAGCAGCGCCCAGAAGAGCGTGCTGTGGTGGGCGGAAAAACACCGCCATCACCATCTCTATTCGGATCTGCCGCAGGATGCGCATTCGCCCCGCCAAAGCGGCTTCCTCTACAGCCATGTGGGATGGATCTTCGCGCGCAAACACGACAGCGCCGACCTCGCCAAGATGGCGGATTTCACGCGCTACCCGGAACTGATGTGGCTGCACAAGTTCGAGCTGCTGCCGGCCATGTTGCTGGCCGTCGCCTGCTTCCTGATCGCCGGCTGGTCCGGCCTGGTGGTCGGCTTCTTCTGCAGCACCGTGCTGGTCTATCACGCGACCTTCTGCATCAATTCGCTGGCCCATGTCTGCGGCAAGAAGCGCTACGTGACCGGCGATGATTCCCGCAACAACTGGCTGTTGGCGACACTCACCATGGGCGAGGGCTGGCACAATAACCATCACGCCTATCAGAGCAGCGCGCGGCAAGGCTTCCGTTGGTGGGAATTCGACGCGACCTATTGCATCCTGAAGACGCTGTCGTGGTGCGGCATCGTCTGGAATCTGAAATCGCCGCCGCTGCAGGTCGTGCGCAATGAACAGCGCCTGGGCGCGCGTGTCGTCAATCGCGCTGCGGCGGAGCTCGCGGCCCAGTTCAATGCCCAACGCATCGCCCTTGCCATCAGCGCCACGTTACAGGCGCCTGAGCTGCTGCTGCTGCGCGAGGCGCTGCAGCGCGCCCATGACCGCGCCGCCGGCGTGCTGAACACGCTGCATCTGCCACATCTTCCCCATCTGCCGAGCCGCGACGAATTTCTCGCCGCGGCCAAGGCGCGGTTTGCGAAGACCATCTCGCTTGATGACATCGTCGACCGGGCCTATGAGCTGCTGCTCGCCTCGATCGGCACGCATCTCGCGACCGCGGAGCAGCCGGCCTAAGACCCCATGGCGGTTGGCTGTTGCCTCAACGCTGGCGCCGTGCCACGCGGCGCAGGCTGTCGCCCAGGATCAGGATACTTCCGACCAGCAGCAGGATAGCGCCATAGAGCGGCGGCAGGCCGAGCAGCTTCACCGCGCCGGCGATCACCGCGATCAGCACCGCCGCCAGCAAGGCCAGGGCGCCGTCATCGATGAACATACTGATGAGTTCGTTGATGATTGTACGCAGCATGATTATCGAACGCTTCCCACTATTGAATGCCCCTCGTTATTGAATGCCTTGGGCGCTGCTGCGTGCGGCAGGCGCGGCGAGGCCACGCAGCCAGCGGGTGAAGACGAAGGCGGCGACCGCGAGGATGGCGGCGATGCCGAGCAGCGAGAGATCCGCCCCCGGCCATTCCGCATCCAGGCCTTCGCCGATCCAGAACACGCCGAAACTGGTCAGCATCAGGCCGACGATAAATTTCAGTGTGTTCTCCGGCACCTGGGCCAGCGGCTTATGCACCGCAAGGCCGATCGCCAGCACGGCGATGAAGGCGGCGAGGGCGCCGTAGCTGGCGTAGAGCGTCATGCCATGACCGGCGCCGACGGCGATGACGATGAACACCACCTCCACGCCCTCCAGCAGGACCGCCTTGAAGGCCGCCAGGCCGGCCAGATAATCGGCCCGGCGATCCGCCGCCTGCCGGCGCAGCTCCGCCGTTTCTTCATCGAAGGCCTTGGCCTCGTCATGCAGGGCGAGATAACCGGCCGCGCGCAGGATGGCTTTTCTCAGCCAGCGCAGGCCGAAGAGGATCAATAGAACCCCGACGACGAATTGCAACAGATGCAGCGGCACCAGCGCCAGCAGCGGTCCGAACATCAGGACCAGCGCTGCCAGCAGCAGCAAAGCGAGGCCGGTGCCGATGAAGGCCGGCCGCCAGCTGCGTGAAATCCCGACGGCAAGGACAATGGTGAAAGCTTCGACGACCTCGACGAAGGAGCCGAGAAAAGCGGCAGTTACAGTTGAGGTAACGGTGGTCAGATTCATGCGTTGCTCTCGGTATCTTCCGGCATATTGAAGCAGGAACCCACGAAAACGAGCTTGGTTGCCGCCATCATTCGGCCAGCACCGTACACCGCTCCGGTGGCAGTGAAAATTCAATTGTCGCACCAACCGGCAACGCTTCAGGCCAGTCGAGCCTGACACGATGCTGACCGATGGTGACGACCAGACGCCAGCAGCGGCCCTGGAACGCACGCGCGGCGACGCTGCCGTTCAGGCGGGTTGCGGGATGCAAGGCGGCGGGCCGCGCGTCTTCCGGCCGCAGCACGAGAGTGCCGGCGCCGTTGAGAGGGCTTGTCGTCTGCATCTGCATCCCGGCATCGCCGTCGACCCGGAACAGCCCGTTCGAGACGGCGCCCGGCAGCAGGGAGAAACCGCCGATGAAACTGGCGACGAAGGCATCGGCAGGCGCGTCGTAAATGCGCTGCGGCGTATCGAACTGGGCGATGACGCCGGCGCGCATCACGGCGATACGGTCGGAAACCGCCATCGCCTCGGCCTGATCATGCGTCACATAGAGCACCGTGATGCCCTCGCGGCGCACGAGATCCATCATCTCCACGCGCATATCCTCACGCAAGGCGGCGTCGAGATTGCTGAGCGGTTCGTCGAACAGCATGAGGGCCGGTCGCGCGGCGAGGCAGCGGGCGATGGCGACACGCTGCTGCTGGCCGCCGGAAAGCTCGCTGGGGTGGCGCTCACGCAAGGCGGCGAGGCGCGTCACCTCCAGGGCATGATCGACCCGCCGCGCGATCTCCGCCGCCGGCAGGCCCTGCGATTGCAGGCCGAAGGCTAGATTGCCCGCCACGCTCATATGCGGCCACAGCGCGTAATCCTGGAACACCATGCCGATGCGGCGGCGTTCCGGCGGGACCTGGCGTGCGCGGCTCCAGACCGTCTGGCCGTCCAGCGTGATCGTACCGCTATCCGGCATTTCGAGGCCGGCGATCAGGCGCAGAAGCGTCGTCTTGCCGGACCCGCTGGCGCCGATCAGCGAGACGATCTCGGCCGGCGCGACGGCGATGTCGAGCGCTTTCAGGACTTGGCGCCCGCCCAGGCTTTTCGAGAGGCCGGTGCAGGCCAGGGCAGCCGTGCCCGGCGCCGCGGCTTTGGCCGGCGCCGGTACCGGGGCGGCGACGGTCGGTCTCTGCGGGACGGATTGGAGGAGGGCTGCTGTTCTCATGATCCACCTGCATCGATCATCATGCCGTCACTGCCACGGGTATCCTGGCGCCGGTTCGGCACGCTGCCCAGCCGGCGCGCGAGACGCTTCGCCAACAGCCAGGACAGGGCGGCAAACCCGCCGGCGGCTATCATCGCCGCCAGCGACAAGGCAGCGGCGGGACCGTCCTGATCGTGGCTGAAGAGTTTGAGGATGACCGGCGGCGCCGGCGGCCCGGCCAGCGGAATCAGCATCTGCGACATGGGTAATTCGAAGACGGTGCGGATGAAGGTCATCAGGAAAGCGGTGACGATGCTGAGCCAGACCAGCGGCAGGGTGATGCGCAACAGGCGACGGCCGGCACCGACACCGAATAGCCGCGCCGCATCGCCGAGATTGGGGGCGAGCTGGCCGACTGCGGCCACGATGATGACAAGACAATAAGGAAAGGCCGCCGCGACATAGCCCAGCACCAGCAGCGAGGCCTCGCCGTAATGCGGAAACGGCCAGTCGCGAAATCCCGGCAGGCGATTCCAGACCAGGATATAGCCGAAGCCGAGCACGATGCCGGGAATGGCGACGGCGCCCAGCGACAATGCCATCACCAGCGGCCGCATGAAGCGATGGGCGCGGTCGAGCCGGATCGACAAGAGGAGGGCAAAGGCGCAGGTGATGAGGGCCGTCAGCGCGGCACAGCCGAGGCTGCGCAACAAGGCGCCGTTGATCGCGCTGTGCCAAGTAAGTGCGGCGGCGATATTGGCGGCGGTGAGGTTGTCCCAGGCGAGGCCCGCGCCGAGCGACCGGCTGACGGCGCGCAAGGCGATGGCGGCCAAGGGCAAGATGAGGGCGACGCAGGCAATGAACATCATGACCAGTGACAAAGGCCAGCGCCATAGCCTGAGATCATGCAGGCGGGCTGGCTTGGCGCGACCCGAGATCACGCGCGCCGTCGCCTGGCGCCGCAACAGCCGGTCGCCCAGCACGACCAGCAACACCAGCGAGAGCAGCACCAGCGATTGCGATCCCGCCATGGGAAAATCCACCGGATAATCGCTGGCCGCCGCATAGATGCCGTAGGTGAGTACGCCGAAATTCGACAGCCGCGCGATGGTGGAGGCGAGGCCGAAATCCGACAGCACCTCGGCAAAGGTGGCGATGGCGCTCAATGCCAGCGCCGGCGCCAGCAGCGGCAGGGTGATGCGCAGCCAGACCCGCAACGGGCGGGCGCCGGCAAGACGCGCCGCATCCTCGAACTCGCTGCCGAGCCCGGCCAGCGCGCCGCCGATGATGAAGCTCGCCAGCGGGAAAAGGCTGAGGGTATGCACGAAGACAAGGCCGGGCAAAGCGAAGAATACATGATCGAGCCCCTGCGGCAGCAGGCCGAATTGCGCCAGGTAGCCGCCCGGCGACATCAGCAGCACCCAGGCGAGGCCCTTGAGGTAAGAGGGCGTCAGGAAAACCAGCCAGGGTACCGTGGCAATGATGCCACGCAGCGGCAGGCGGCAGCGCATCAGCATGACGGCGAAGAGACCGCCGAGCGCCGTTGCGGTGATGGCGACCGTGGCAGCGAGCTCGAGCGAATTCAGCACGGAGACGGCAAGCCGGGGCGAAGCGAAGACGCGGGCCACCGGCGCCAGGCTGAAGCGTGCACCTGCAGCCGCAGGATCGAAGAGATCGGGCAGAACCGCCTGCACCAGCACGACGCCCAAAGGCAGACCGATCAGCAGGAAGAAGGCCAGGTAGATCAGCGCGTCGATGGCGGCACCCAGCCGCAGCAGGCGCGCCACATGCAGCTGCAGCCGCGGCAAGGGCGAACGCAGTCCGGGACCGCGGCCGAGCGCCGCGGTCCCTTCAGGTCCGAGATCATGGTCAAGCGTCGCCGCCATCACCGTCTCCGTCTTTGCGGCGGACGACAGCTCACGGCACGAAGCTTTCCTTGTACCACTGCTTCCACTCGGTCTCATGGCCGGCAGAAGCGGCTTCGTTCAGCAGCACGAATTTGATCTTCTCGTCGCGGCCGGCCTTCGGCTTCACACCGCGCACCAGCGGGATGAAATAGAAGTCGGTGTCATCGCCGTTCTGCATCGCGGCCTGGCCCTCCGGGCTCATCACGAAGGCGATGAACTTGCGTACGGCGTCGAGATGCTGGCTGTGCGCGCTGATGCCAAGGCCTTCGGGCAGCGCGATCGAGCCTTCCTTGGGATAGATGGCGATCACCGGTTCGCCGGCCGCCTTCTGGGCGATGATGGCGCTGTCCTGGTTGATGCCGAGCTTGGCATCGCCGGTCAGCACGGCCTTGTTGACCTTGCCGCCGCTGGAGAGTCCCGCCAGAGCCTTGTTGGTCAAGGTCGCCTGCAGCTGCTTCTTGCCCGCATCGACGCCCACGGTCTGGAAATAGCCGGCCAGCCATTGATAGGCGGGGCCCGAGAGGTTGGGATCCTTGGCGGCGACGCTGCCGGCGAATTTCTCGAGATCGGCCCAGGATTTCGGCGTCTGATCGGCCGGCACTTTCTTGGTGTTGACCTCGATCGCCGTGGTGCTGGCGCCGGTCGGCAGATAGGCATGGCTCTTCGGCAGCAGCGTCTTGCCAAGCTCGGTGAAGGCTACCTTGCCGTAGATATCGGCCGGAATCGGCTGCAACACGTGGTCTTGCGCCATGCGCTCCATCACGGCCGAGCCGTCGAGCCAGACGATGTCGAATTGCGGATTGCTGCCCTCGGCGGCAATCTTGCCCAGCGTCTCGCCGGTGCTGCCCGGCTCGACCACATCGACGCTGATGCCGGTCTTGGCGGTGAAAGCCTTGGCGACATTGCCGGCGAAATCCAGCGCGTCATACATGACGATATCGGCCGCCGATGCCTGGCTGGCCGCCGCACTTCCCAGCAGCAGCGCGAGGCCGATCGAAGTCTGTTTCAGCATGAAGTCACTCTCCCGTTTGCGTTCAGTCGAAAGGCAAAGCAATATCGTCGCCGGCACAGCCATCCGTGCGGCCAGCATTCCGTTGGCGTCATAAACGTACCGTCCCCGCTCAGGGCGATTGCCCGCTCAACCCCGTTTGGTCCCGTGCCTCCCGAGGCCGCGTTTCAGCCAATCCTTGTCGAGAGCGCCCCGCAACGCCCCGAGTTCTTCCAGTGAAGCCAGTGCGGCCACGCGCCGGCGTGCCGCCAAAGCCGTCACCAGCGCTTCGATCACCACCAGGGTGGCGCCATGCATGGACAGGTTGACGGCACGTCCGCGGGGCACGGGCAGCACCTCGCGCGCACGCTTGCCGATGAAAGGGCCGAGGCTGTCGCTGATCAGAATGACCGGCATCCTCAGCTGCTCTGCCCGGTCGAGGGTCACGGCAATCTCGCGATAGATCGGCGCATAGGCGATCATCAGCAGGGCCTCGCCGCGGCGCAGGCCGATCAGCCGGTCGGCGAGCCCGATGCCGCTGACCGACAAGGCGGTTGCCGGCAGGCCGACGCGGTTGAACTGCAATGTCGCGTAATCGGCCATGGCGCCAGAGGGCCCGATGCCGAAGACATGGCAGCGCGGCACCTCGGCCAGGATATCGACGGCACCGGTGAAGCTCTGTGCGAATTGCGGCTCGCGCAGAACCCGCAGACCTTCTTCATGGGTGCCGAGCACATGATGCAAGGCGGCAGCCGCGTCGGCGCCGGCCTCGTTGAGCGTGCCGCGCAGGCGGTTGCTGGGGCTGGGCATGCTGCTGGTCAATTCGCCGAGCACCGCCTCGCGCAGATCGGCGAGGCCGTCGAAGCCGAGCGAGCGGGCAGTGCGCACAACGGTGGCGTCGCTGGCGCCGGCAGCGGCGGCAATCTCCACCGCGGAGCCGAGCAGCAAGGCTTCCTTCTGGGTCAGGAAGAAACGCGCCACCCGCTGTTCCGCCGGGGAAAGCCGAGGCAGGGCCTGGGCTATGCGGCTCTCGAAGGAAGGCGTCGCCGCTTCCTGGGTGGTTTCGTCGTTGGCAGCCTTCGGCTTGGCAGTTCTCGGCGCGGTGGCCATGCGGCGGTTCCCCTGAACAAGCGCGGACCGGGCCGGGCTTGTTGTGATCACTACAGGGGCGCATCATCTGAAGTATGTATTACACGGTGATGACCGTTGGAGGGATTCTTGACGCAATTTCCTGACAGAAACCTCACAAAGGCGTCGGTTTCATTTCAGGGAAGCGAACGCGAAGCGCTCCTTGGTTAGATTCACGGCAGATCGACCGCTACAGCGCGTTGACCGGCAGCTTGAGATAGGAAACGCCATTGCTTTCCGGCGGCGGCATATGTCCGGCTCGCATATTGATCTGCACCGAGGGCAGGATCAGGCGCGGCATGGAGAGCTTGGCATCGCGCGCCTCCCGCATGGCGGTGAAATCGGCTTCGGTGACGGCACCCCCGACATGGATGTTGTGGTTCTTCTCCGCACCGACGGTGGTTTCCCAACGATATTCGCTGCGATTGGCCGGGAGGTAGTCGTGGCACATGAAAAGTCGCGTCTCGTCCGGCAAGGCGAAGATCTTCTGGATTGACTGATAGAGGATGCGCGCATTGCCGCCGGGAAAGTCGCAGCGCGCCGTGCCGTAATCCGGCATGAACAGGGTATCGCCGACGAAGCCGGCGTCGCCGATCAGATAGGTCATGCAGGCGGGCGTATGCCCAGGCGTATGAAGGCATCTGGCAGCGATCGAACCCAGGCTGAAGGTCTCGCCGTCCTGGAACAGATGATCGAATTGCCGGCCGTCACGCGCGAAGTCGGTGCCGGCATTGAAGACCTTGCCGAAGACATTCTGGATCGTGACGATGTCGAAGCCGATACCGAGACGGCCGCCGAGCTTCTGTTTGAGATAGGGGGCCGCGGAGAGGTGATCGGCATGGACATGGGTTTCCAAAATCCAGTCCACCGTGACGCCGCGCTCCTCGATGTAGTCGATCAGGCGGTCCGCCGATTTTGTCTTAGTGCGGCCCGAAGCAGGATCGAAATCGAGGACGGAATCGATGATGGCGGCTTTACCGGTGGCCGGATCAATCACCACGTGGCTGACGGTGAAGGTCTCGGGATCGAAGAAACCCCGCACGTCGGGACAGTCATTCGGCATTGGTCGTCATCCTTCGCTGTTACGGCTCGGTATCGGTAAAGCACTGAGACCAAATGTAATTTCCAGTAAATCTATGTTAAATGGACTGACATCCCGCGTTCATGTCTCGCCAATCTGGACTCCGCCGGCGGCGGCTGACTGCCAGAAGAATATAAAGTATCCGGGGTGCGCAACAATAAGAGCGGCGGTGCCGGTGCGGCAGCATGGCGCAAGCTCAATTGTCTCCCTGAGGGGAGGGCGGCGCTTCAATTCTGCCGGCGAGGTGGCCCGTCTTCACCCAGAGCCGGCAACCTTCGGGTCCCGCCGTGGCATGCAGCCGCCCGCCTGCCGGCAAACGCAGCCATGATTGGGCGGGGAAGCTTTCGCCTGCTTCCTCGAAGCTGCCCTCGATCACCAGGAATTCGCCGCCGCCCGGCAGGGGGAGCTCGACTTTGGCCCTCGGCGCCCAGCGTTCCAGGCGCACATCTTCCATCTCATCGGCGAAGAGGGACATGATCTCGACGCCGTTCCGTGCCGGTGCCACAGCGTATCGCCGGGTCGATGTATCGATGCGGATCTGCGTCCGGTCGGCGGGATTGAATTGCCAGAGCTTGACGAAGATGACACAGCCTGGTTCGGAACCCGGCGTATGCGACGACGTGGGCGGATTGCGGATGTAGGAGCCGGCGGGAAAATCGCCGTGCTCATCCTGGAACACGCCTTCGAGCACCAGGAACTCTTCCCCGCCGCCATGGGTATGCGGCGAGAATTGACTGCGCGGCGCATAACGCACGATCGAGGTGGCGCGCGCCACTTCATCGCCGATGCGGTCCAGCATGCGCCGGTCCACGCCCGCCATAGGCGAGGCGATCCAGGGCATCTGCGCGCTGTGCACGGCGACCCGCTGCGCGAAATCGGCATTGAGTTCCATGGCGGCCTCCGGTTTCAGATGCTGACTGTGCGCCTTGGCGCAGTGCATAGAAAAGATATGGAACGGAGGCCGGCAAAACATAGAGGGCAAATAACTCCAGCTTGGTTGTGTGGAACCCACTTTGAACCGTTGAATTCTGGCTGATCGCCGCCACCGGCCTTCGACCATGAATAGCCGAAGAACTGCTTGCGATCATGGACCGGGAGATAAAAGCCGGCGCCGGCGTTGTATGACCTGGCGAACTTTCCTGTTGCGTCCGGGCCACGATGCGGCGAGGTTGCATTCGCCCTGCATTCGCGGCGCGCCCAATCCGAAACCACATGCACGAGACCACCATGCCGCATGCCTCCTTGCCCCTCACCGTTGCCTCCGATGTCGCTGCGGCGCTCAAGGAGGGCAAGGCGGTGGTCGCATTGGAATCCACCATCATCACCCATGGCATGCCCTATCCGCAGAATCTCGCCATGGCGCGCGAGGTGGAGGCCATCGTGCGGCAGGCGGGTGCCGTCCCGGCCACCATCGCCGTCTTGGATGGCCATTTGATGGTTGGCTTGAGCGACGACGATCTTGAGCGTCTCGCCCAAGAGGGCCACAAGGCTGCCAAGGCCTCGCGCCGCGATCTCGCCGCCTTGCTGGTGAAACGCGGAATCGCCGGAACGACGGTGGCGACGACCATGCAGATTGCCGCCTTGGCCGGCATTCAGGTCTTTGCCACCGGCGGCATCGGCGGCGTGCATCGCGGTGCCGCGGAGACCTTCGATATTTCCGCCGATCTCAGCGAGCTCGCGAAGACCCCGGTGGCGGTGGTCTGCGCCGGCGCGAAATCGATCCTTGATATCGGCAAGACCCTGGAAGTGCTGGAGACCAATGGCGTGCCGGTGCTGGGTTTCGGCACCGATGAATTCCCCGCCTTCTTCGCACGCGAGAGCGGCCATAAGGTCGACCACCGTTTCGACCAGCCGGAAGAGGTCGCGGCGGTCATCGCCCTGCAGCAGCGGCTCGGCATGCCGGGCGGCGTGCTGGTGGCCAATCCCATCCCGGTGGCGGATGCGCTTGACGCCGCCGCGATCGAGGCGCGCATCGCCGAAGCGATTGCCGCGGCGGAAGCGGCCGGCGTCACCCGCAAGGCGCTGACGCCATTTCTGTTGCAGCGCATCTTCGAATTGACCGAAGGCAGGAGCCTCGCCGCCAATATCGCCCTGGTCAAGAACAACGCCTTGGTGGCCGCCCAGATCGCCGTGGCGTTGGCCGCCCTCAATCATGCCGATATCGTGGTGTGAGCCATGACCGCCGGTGCTCCGCTGACGCTCGATGGTCGCTCTCACCTGTCGCCGGGCAATAGCCGGGGCAGGGTGCTGGTGGTCGGCGATGTGATGACCGATGTCATCGTCAAGCCGGAAGGACCGCTGGTGCGGGGATCGGATCGGCGGGCCGCCATCCGCCATTTGCCCGGCGGCTCGGGCGCCAATCAGGCCGCCTGGCTGGCCTCTTTCGGCGTTCCTGTGATGTTGCTCGCCAAGGTCGGCTTGCCCGATCGAGACCATCTCGCCGCCACCCTGCAGCGCCGTGGCATCACGCCGGTCCTTGCCGCCGATGCAGTCTTGCCGACCGGCAGCCTGGTCAGCATCATCGACCCCGACGGCCAGCGCAGTTTCTTCAGCGATCGCGGCGCCAATACCGCCCTTCTTCCCGGCGACCTGCCGGCCGGCCTGCTGGACGGCGTGGCGTTCTTGCATGTCTCCGGCTATGCGCTGTTTGCGTCGCCCGCGCGTGAGACGGTGCTGGCGCTGATGCGGCAGACGGCCGATCGCGGGATCGCCTTGACCATCGATCCCGCTTCCGCCGGCTTTCTGCAAGAGGTCGGCGCCACGGCTTTCCTGAACTCGACGCAGGGCGCCGCCTTCTGCTTCGCCAATGAAGACGAAGCGACACTGCTCGCCGCGACCGCCGATCCCGCCAGGCAAGGTGCAATCCTCGCGCGGCACTACGATCACGCGGTGATCAAGCGGGGTGCCCGCGGCGCCGAGATCTGCAGCCGTGACGGCATGTATCAGGCGACCCTGCCGGCGCCGCCGGTCGAAGT
This sequence comes from Dongiaceae bacterium, assembly GCA_035539215.1. Taxonomy (GTDB): domain Bacteria; phylum Pseudomonadota; class Alphaproteobacteria; order Dongiales; family Dongiaceae; genus Dongia_B. The sequence continues at coordinate 12,054 of DATLIX010000177.1, forward strand.
CGTCGATACGACCGGTGCCGGTGACGCGTTTCTGGCCGCCTTCGTCGCCGCCTATCTGGCCGGGGCGCCGCTCGATGCCTGCCTGGCGAAGGGCATTACCGCCGGTTCGCAGGCCACTACCTTTCTCGGCGGCCAGCCGGCCTTCTGATTGTTCAAGCCGGCGTTGACCGGACCGTCAGTGATTGTCCGTCCCGCAGGTCATCCATCCGGCGGACTAGCCGTCAGGCCGCTTCGCCCTGTACGCGCAAGCCGACAATGGCCTTGCCGAATTCTTCCATGAAGCGCGCTTCCTGTGCCGGCTGTAGATCGAATTTCACATGCAGGACATCGGGCCGGCGGTTGCGCACATGACACGGCAGCGCGTCGGTGAAACCGGCGATCTTGACCGATAGTGCGGCGCCCACGGCGATCTCCGGAGCAGCGCCGCGCAGCATGGCGCCCCCTTCGGAAATATTCTCGACGATCATGTTCACCGACGCGCCCTCGATCGAGGCGGTGCCCGGCTTGCGATAGACATAACGCGGCTTGCGGCGGCGCTCGAGATTCTCCATGGAACTCTTGACCACCCGAATCAGCGTGGCACCCAGCGCATCGACGCTCTTTGCCACGTCGCTCGACAGACTGCGAACCGATTCCGCGCGCGTGCCTGTCATGCCGGATTCGGTCGACACTTCGGCGATGCGCTCGGCCACTTCCTGTGCTGCAATGGAGGTCTGGCTGACATTGCGGGCTATTTCGGCGGTGGTGGCGTTCTGTTCGTCAACGGCGGCGGCAATTGCCGTCGACACGCTTTCGACGCCGTGGATGGCGGTGGAAATGGATTTGACTGCCGTCACCACGTTGTCCGAGGCGGCCTGCACTTCGGCGATCAAATCATTGATGTCGCTGGTGGCGCGTGAGGTCTGGTTGGCGAGCGACTTGACCTCGCTGGCGACAACGGCGAAACCCTTGCCGGCTTCGCCCGCACGCGCTGCCTCGATCGTCGCGTTGAGGGCCAGCAGATTGGTCTGGCTGGCGATCTCGCTGATCAGGCCGGTCACCTGATTGATGCGGGCAACTGCTGAGGACAGGCGTTCGATGGTGGTCTGCGCCTGCTCGGCCGCTTCCACCGATTCTCCCGTCACCCGCCGGGCAGCGTTGAGTTGGCTGGCGATTTCGGCGATCGAGGCACTGAGCTGTTCGGAGGCGGCGGCCACGGTCTGCACATTGGCGAGGGCTTCGGTCGCCGCGGCGGCCACGGTCTGGCTGCGGTCGGTAACGGTGGCGGCCGATCCGGACATTTCGCGCGCTTTTTCCGACATCTCGTTGGTCAGCTGGGCCACTGCGGCCACCGCGCTGCGGGTCTCGCGGTCGACGGTATCGGCCATGCTGAGCAAGGCAGTGGAGCGATCCTCGGCGGCGCGTTCCTCGCGTACCCGGCGTTCCTCGGCGGCATAGGCCAGCCGCGCCCGCAGGGCACGCAGGCCGGTGCCGAGGCGCTGGAATTCCGTCACGGCGGAAAGCTCGATGACGTGATCGGCGCGGCCGCGGGCGATCGCATCGAAGTCGCCAATCAGCTGTCGGATCGGCCGGTTGATACTGCGCGCCACCGACCAGCCGGCGATCCCCATGATCGCCAAGGCGATGATCAGGGCGGCGAGGCCAAGGGTCAGGTGCAGGCTGAAGTCGTCCTGCGATTCCTGATACACCTGTTTGCTGACATCGATCTGCAGCTGGATGAGCGCGTTGACGGCGGATAGGGCGTCGGTGAAGCCGGGCAGCACTTTCCGCGCATAGCTTTCCTGCAGACCGGCCAGATCGCCGGCCGTGGCGAGATCGGCGGCGGGGGCGAGGCCGTCGCGCTGCCAGCTACCGATCGCAGCATCGAATTGCTTGGCGAGCTGCTGTTCGTTGTCGGTCAGATAGGTTGCCATATAGGCGCCCCATTGCTGCTGGATCGCCTTCTGGCTCTCGCTGAGAAGGCTCTTGATATCTCCCACGGGCTTGCCCTGGGAGAGATCGACCAGAACGGTTTGCAGCGCTTCCTTTTCCACCCGCATCCGGTCGGCAATGATGCCGAGCTGCTCAAGCGGCACGGCGCGATCTTCATACAGCGTCCTGATGCCGCGATCGGAATCGGTCACGCCTTTGAAGCCGATGCCGGCAATCAGCAGGATGGCGAGCAGGATGGCGGCGCCAATGGTGGCCAGCCGCCCCGTCAGGCTGGCAAAAAGCTGGTTCACCGTATGACGCAGGCCGCGGCGGATCGCCCGGCCATTCTCTACCGCCAAGCGCTTGTCGGTGCCGTTGCGGATCGCCGCATAGGCTGCCTCGGCGGCGCGGATCTGATCGCGGCTGGGCTTGGTGCGGATGGAAATATATCCGGCGACATTGCCGTTCTCGATCACTGGGGTGACATTGGCATGAACCCAGTAGAAATCGCCGTTCTTGGCGCGATTCTTGACGAGGCCCTCCCAGGGCTGCCCGGCCTTGATGACGCGCCACAGATCCGCAAAGGCCTCCTTCGGCATATGCGGGTGGCGGACGATGTTATGAGCGGCGCCCACCAACTCGCCTTCGGAAAAATGGCTGATATCGACAAAGTTCTTGTTGACGAACACGATCTTGCCGCCGGTATCCGTCTGCGAGACGAGGAGCTGACCATCGTGAAGCTCAATTTCATGATCGGTGATCGGTTCGTTAAGGCGCATCGCAGACTCCTCGACCTTCCGTTGAAATTCCCAGCTTGCTGATGCCAGGGGGCGGTATCCACGTGACATTGACGTGAATCAATCGATTATGATGGTTATTCGTTACCAAGGTACTCATGGTCACGAGTGCAACTTTGTGGTTTCCGGCAAATCATTTGTTCAGCGAAAACCCCGTTTTAGGTCAGCCTGCGATAACTGATCACAAAGCCGCTAGCGAGGTCGCCCGGCGGTGATGGATTGATGCAATTTCTCCCCTGGCCGCTATCATCCCCCGGCACCGGACCTACCTGGCCATAGGAATATGGGTGAGAGGCACGGTTGTCTTTGGATCAGCCGGATCGGCGGGGAGTGGGATTGGCGCGGGCAGCAAACGATCATCTGGCGGAACAGCGGTTGCAGCGTCTGCTGTCGCATCTGCCGTCCCGGGTGGCGGCGGTGGTCCATGGGCTGCGGCGGCCGCTGGCGCGCTGGCGCCGGATACCGATCGCCGTGCTGTTCCTGGCCGGCGGTTCGCTGGGCTTTCTGCCCGTGCTTGGCTTCTGGATGCTGCCTTTGGGACTGCTGCTGCTGGCCGAGGATATTCCGCTGCTGCGGTCGGGGCTCTATGCGGCGGTCAACCGGCTCGCCGACCGCAAGCCGCGGTGGTTCGAATGAACACCGACATGTCCGTGCTGATTGCCGATACGATCACCCTGGTGCATACGGTTTGTGCGCTCGCCGTCACGGTCCATGTGCTGCTGCATAAGCGCGATGTCGGTTCGGCGATCGGCTGGATGGGCCTCGCCTGGCTGTCGCCGATCATCGGCAGCGTGCTTTACGTTGTCTTCGGCATCAATCGCGTCCGCCGCAAGGCCTATCGCATCAGTCGCGGCCGGCCGCCTTTCATCGGCGTGGCCAAAGGCCGAGATATTGCCGGCACGGGTGAGGCGAAACAGGAGGGCGGCGCCGTCGAACGGGCAGGACCCCTCCGCGACGATCATCTGGCCCCGCTGGTGCAGGCGGTGGCGGCGATCACCCAGCGGCCGCTAATGCCGGGCAATGCCATCACCACCCTGCGCAATGGCGACGAGGCCTATCCGGCCATGCTGGCGGCGATCGACCAGGCCCGGCGCAGCATCGCGCTTTGCAGCTATATCTTTCGCGCCGATGCCGCGGGTGACCGCTTCATCGCGGCACTGGCGGCCGCCCAGAAGCGCGGCATTGAGGTCCGGGTGCTGATCGACGGGGTTGGCAGCGGCTATTTCTTTTCGCCGACGCTGAGCCGGCTGCTGGGCAAGGGTGTCAAGGCCGCCCGCTTCATGCACTCCTTGGTGCCCTGGCAGATGCCTTTCCTCAATCTGCGCAACCACCGCAAGATCCTGGTCGTCGACGGGCAGCATGCTTTCATCGGCGGCATCAATATCAGTGAAGGCAATCTGCTGGAGAACAATCCCAGCGATCCCATTCGCGACGTGCATTTCCATGTCACCGGTCCGGTGGTCTGGCAGATCGCCGAGGCTTTCGCTGCCGACTGGTACTTTACCAGCGGCGAGGCGCTTGCCGGCGATGCCTGGTTCCCGCGACTGTCGGCGACCGGTTCGGCGCAGTGCCGCATCGTGACCTCCGGCCCGGACGTCGATATCGAAAAGATGGACCTGATGTTCCTGCAGGCGATCGGCAGCGCCAGGAAGTCGATCAAGGTGGCGACGCCCTATTTCCTGCCGGAGGATCGCCTGATCACGGCGCTCTGCCTCGCCGCCATGCGGGGCGTCGACGTGGATGTCGTCATTCCGATCAAGTCGGACCATTTCCTGATGGATTGGGCGACCCGCGCCCATGTCGGCCCGCTTCTGGCGGCGGGCGGGCGCCTGTGGCGGGCGCCCAAGCCGTTCGATCACACCAAGCTGCTGGCCGTCGACGGCGAATGGGCACTGATCGGCAGCGCCAATTGGGATGTGCGCAGCATGCGGCTGAATTTCGAGATCAATATGGAAGTCTACGACCGGGACTTTGCCGTTGCGGTCGAGGCGCAGGTGACGCAGCGCATGGGCCGCGAACTGACCACGAAACGGATCAGAAACCGGCCGTTCCTGATTCGACTGCGGGATCGGGCCGCGCGCCTGCTGCTGCCTTATCTGTGACACGCGCCGGGGGCTTGAGCAGGACCTCGATCGGATGATGATCCGATGGCCCGCGATCGAGCACGCGGGCCTGCAGGCAGGCGACGCTGCGGACCAGGCAGCGATCGAGCCGCGTGCGCAGCTTATGCGTCGGCGCGCGCGGACCCACCTCGTCGAAATCCGGCAGCCAGATATTGCCGACCGCATTGCAGTCGCCGATGATGACGGTGCGGCCGGCAGTGGCATGAGCAACGGTCATGAGCTGACGGCGGTTCAGCACCTGGCCATGCGACAGATGGACATTGGCGAAGGTCACATCTCCCATGGTGACGACCTGGGCGAGGCGCGGCGGGACCCGCAGCGGAAACGGCGAGATCGGCAGGGGTACCGAACGCAGCTCCTGCAATTCATGCGGCGACCAGACGGCAAGACCATAGACGCGCCGCTGCATCGGCTGCCAGTGCACATGGCCGCCCACCATCTGGTCGAGCTCGCGCAGCATCTGCTTGGCTTCCTGCATGAACAGCAGGTCCGGCCGCTCCGCTTCGATCAGGGCCGCGAGATCGTCGAGCAGGGCGCCGCCGCGATGCCACAGATTCCAGCTGATGACCTTGATCGGCTTTGACATATGCTACTGCTCCTGTGGCCTGCGTATATCTTCGCCAACTTGAGGCCGGACAGCAAGTAACGATAGCGCCAGTGTCGGCAGCTCATGGCACGGGGCGCGGAGCACTGTTGATGGAGGCGTGCAGGACGCTGCCCTTGCCGAATCTTGTCCCTTCGATCGGCATAGCTCTTGGGCACGTTTCTCCGGGTTCAAGAAGGCAGCAGGGAGCTGCCGAAGCCGGCATCGGCGTGGCATGGGGGATCAAGCCGCCACACCACGCCGATATATGTAACTATTGCCGACGTTCAGACGGCTACCAGAGCGGAGCGCGCCCCAACTGCACCGCCCTTCGCGTCCATCCTGACGGCTAGGCCGCCTGGACGGCTGACACAAACTGTTCGACGTTAGCCCGCATCTGTTCTGCTTGCTTCGACAATTCGCCAGATGCGCCGAGGAGCTGCGTCGCTGCGGCCCCCGTATGCTGGGCCGCTGTCGTGACATTTACAATGTTCGATGAGACCTCTTGAGTTCCTTGGGCCGCCTGCTGAACATTTCTGGCAATCTCGTTCGTTGCGGCACCTTGCTCTTCGACAGCGGCGGCGATGGAGGTTGTGATCTCATTCACCCGACGAATGATGCCGGAAATACCTTCGATGGCCTGGACCGTGTCACCTGTCACCGCTTGAATACTGCTAATCTGGGTCGCGATATCATCGGTTGCCTTGGCTGTTTGGTTAGCCAGGGATTTAACCTCCGACGCCACGACGGCAAACCCTTTTCCGGCTTCTCCCGCGCGAGCTGCCTCAATCGTAGCATTCAGTGCGAGCAGATTGGTTTGACTTGCAATTTCGTTGATGAGATTGACGACCGCACCGATTCTCTCTGCGGCTTCGGACAATTTCTTTACAAGATGGCCGGATCGTTCTGCGTGGGAGACAGCATCGCCCGCGATCATTGTAGATTCCGAGACCTGCCGGCTGATCTCCGAGACGGACGACGCCAATTCTTCTGCGGCCGAGGCGACGGTTTGGACATTGGCCGAGGCCTGTTCGGATGCCGCGGCTACGGCGGTGGCTTGGCGCGAGGTTTCTTCAGCTGTTGCCGTCATTGACGTTGCTGTCGATTGGAGTTCGGTCGCTGCCGAAGCCACCGTCTTTACAACAATCGATGTTTCTCGATCGAAATCCTCAGTCAATCGAGCGATCTTTCTAGCTCTTGCAGCTCTCACTTCCTGCTCCGCCGCCTCACGTTCCGTCATTTCGCGGTTTGCGATCATGCTTTCCTTGAAGACCTGGACCGCTTGCGCCATTTTTCCCACTTCGTCCTTTCGTTCCAGAGCTGGGATGTTCAAGGTCGTGTCGCCGCCTGCCAATGTTCCCATCGCAGAAGTGATGTTCGAAATGGGTCCCGTGATGCTGCGTGTGACGCCGAAGCCAATTAACATTCCCATCAAGCCGGCAACAACCGAGATAGCGCCGCTCAATGCTATGCTTCTGGATATAAGGCTGTCATTTTGCGTCGTCGTCTGGGCCAGATTTCCTTTTGCGGATTTAACCAGCGCGCCGAGTATCTCCGACACCTTAGCGATATTCTTGTCGACCTCATCGAAGAGCGGAAGAAGTTCGCTATGCATCTGCGCCGACTGTCTTGCGCCATCGATATATTTGTCGAGGCGCTGGGTGGCATCCGCGATCTTTGCGACCAGCTCTCCCGTTGCCAAGCGGCTAGTTTCGCGCAAGCCGCTTTTGGCATTGTCGAAATCTTTCGGAAGTTGTCCCAATATCTGGATATCGCCACGGTCGAGCAGTCTTGACATATCGAACCGCATGGCTAGCAGGTAGCTCCGCGCATCGCCTGCAGCAGCGGCGAGATCAAGATTTCCGGCCTGTTTTGCGTTGCTATAGGTATCGGCTAGGGCGTTCGTAATGGCCCCGCCGTTTGGTGTCATCGTTCCGTCACGCAGTTTCTGGATGGTACCGCGAAGCTCAATGGTGTGGTCGACCTTTGGCGCGACCGCCGCCATGATGTCTTCCGCTTGCTGCAGCATCGATTGACGCTCTGGATTTCGCACGGTGGCCTGCAGATTGTCTATCGTCTGTGACACGGATTTTCGGAGATCGACGAGGCGTGCGAGCGACGCATCATCGGCGTTATTTACATAATTTCCGAGGTTGCGCCGGAGGCCGGTCAACTGCCGGTCCAATTGAATTGCATCGGCAGTATTATCAGCAACGATCGCGTAGCTGCTGAAAGAGTCCTTACCGGACAGCAATCCTGTGACTGCCAAGCCGATGGCCAGCCCCAGTGCGATGATTACGGACGCAAAGCCGATGGCAATCCGTCGTCCGATTGGAAGGTTCACCCAGTAATTCATTTCGCTCTTCTCTCACCTAAGTATTGGTGCGTGGTGGCGTCGCCAGCATGCAGAACCGTTCATCGGATGTATCATTGATGTTGCCGCCGCAGCACGGTCGGGCATATCTGGAGCGAATAAATGCCGCGCCTTCTCGATTTTTCCGACTTCCCTCAGTCCGCTCTGAGGTTATGAAGAGGCTTCTAAGATTCTCTTATTCAATATTTCTGAATTGTATCGCGGGTCATGCTGCGTCACATGTGCTGTGGTCGCTACCAGCTTCGCATCTGAAGGTCTGGATACTGTCAAATTTGCCGCAAATTTAAGTCGGTCCGCGCGGCTGTGTTACCGCACGGATTTTCTCAAGCGATAGCCGATGCCACGGACAGTGATCAATAAGTTGGGATGCGATGGATCCCGTTCCATTTTGCGTCGCAGTCTGCTGATCAAGATATCGACGCGCCTGACGCTGTCCGACGACGGATCTGCCGATTTGGCATCCAGCAGTTGCGCACGACCTAAGGTAATGCCTTCATTCACGACAAGCAGCCTGAGCAGATCAGCTTCTGCCCGTGTTAAAGAATGTTCTCTGCCGGATCTGTCAATCACCGTTCGGCCTTGAAGATCGATCCTCAGGTCATCAATTACGGTGTGCCTGCCTTTCGACGGCGTCCGACTGGTGCGGCGCAGAATATTGTGTATGCGCATCTGCAACTCGCGCATGTCAAAAGGCTTGGTGATGTAGTCGTCAACACCAAGGCCGAGTATGCGAAGCTTCGAGTCGAGATCGTCCCTGCTGCTGGTGACGATGATCGGAATATCCGACGATATCCTCAGACGGCTTAGTGTTTCGAAGTGGTCGGGGTCATGTGTTTCCGCACTCAGAACGAGCAGGTCGCCTGTTCCGACGTCGATCGCGGCCTTAGCTTCGCCAATCGTCCCGGAATGAACGGCTTGATATCCGAGAGAGACAATCTGCTTGGAGATTTTGTCCGCGAGAATGGTATCGGATTCGACAATCAAAATTGTCCCTGACGCCCTCATCGGTTATCTCGTTCTCATTTTGTTTTTTTTACCGCTCCAGTTGTAGGCTGTGTCGATAGGGACAGCTCAGATCGGTCGCCGGCTAGTGAGCGTCGTGCTCGCCGCTAGGTCCCGTTTCTTGCGTCCATCTCGACGAACGGTTCCTCTAGCCTTTGTTGCTGGTCTATCTAGCCAGTCCAGCCACTTGCATGCAGTGGTTTCAACGCGACCGTTGATATCGTCGATATCGCGGCCGTCATGTGCCTGCGAGTCCGGGCCGATCATCCAAGGGGTCGCGCATTCCCCAGTTGTGAAGTTGCGTATGGCAAATCATGTAAGTTATGATTCGATGTCAATTAATGAGAATAACACAAGATGTTTATTGGGAATTACGGTGTCATTAACCGATTTATCTGCGTACTGTCTGTCGGTATGCGTTACTATCGATTACAGTTTGTTGATAAAGTTTTAATTTATGAACCAAATCATAAATGCGATATGCAACTGTGATATTCGAAAAATGCCTGAGTGGAAATATTTGATTGCAAGGGGCCCCAAGCTCGCGCAGCTGTCTCGATCAGTTCGCTTGTAGTCGCGATGTTGCCGTCTGACAAAGGCCGTCGGGTTGTTCTGACTTGAATTGCTATCGATCGGCCTTGCGTTGAACTGATTGATGCATGGACGGGAGCTGCCGTATCGCGGGGAGCCGCGAACGCTAGACGCGAAGCGGTTTAATCGTCTTGGTTTTCTTTGTAGAGACGGTTCAAAAGCAGATACAGACTGTCGTGGAGCGCTGCTTTCTGCGCTTGAGGCAAGGCCGCCACCGTTTCTACAATGCTGATCAAGGGGTCACGTTCCATCAGCCGCCAACCCTCTAGTGTCAGCGCCAGACGTCTGCTGCGGTCGGACGCTCTTTCACCGTCGACGGAGACAAGGCCTTTCTTGACCAGTGCCGAAACTGTTCGCGAGGCTGAGCTTTGAGCAACCCCAGAATAGGTCGCGATGCTCGTGACGGTGATGCGGGCCGAGGAATTCTGGGCAAGACAGCGAAGCGTCGACCATTGCACCGGCGGCAAATCATTCGTGAAGCAAGCAGCCTGCACGAGGCGGCCGACGCGCTCCAGCAAAGTACCGATGGCATAGGAAAGGTGTTCTCTTTGCATATTCGTCGCTGTTAACGCTACCGCTTGCCGCGAAGAATAATTTGCAGATAGGCATATATCACGCGCAAAATACTTATGCAGTGTGCAAATTAAACATGGGTCGCTCTCAAGCTCGATATCATCCCGTTGCCAGCTTTGCAGAGGAGACTGGCCCTGGCTCTTCATGTTGTGGTTGCATCCGGACGGGTTTTGCAGATGCGTGTGGAACACTAAGAGAGAAGGCGGATGCTGTCGCATGTCCATATTGGCGTGGCCGATTTCGAGCGCGCCTATCGCTTCTACTCGGCCGTTACTGCCGAGCTTGGCCTCGTGCTGCGGTTTTGCGAGCAGGAAAAGTCCTGGGTGGGCTGGCAGAAACCGGGCCAGTCGCGGCCGCTGCTGCTGGTGGGACGCCCTTTCGATGGCGAAGCCGCACCTGGCAACGGCCAGATGACGGCGCTGTTGGCGCCTGACCGGGCTGCGGTCGACCGCACTTATCGTACCGCCCTGGCGGCGGGCGGCACGGATGAGGGCGCGCCGGGTCTCCGGCCGCATTATCATCCCAACTACTACGGTGCCTATTTCCGCGACCCTGACGGCAACAAGCTGTGCGTCTGCTGCCATGATCCGGTGGATTGATATCCGGGAACCGGGGACCGGCCTTTGCGGCGCCGCTGCTGAGTCGCTCGACGGTGGGGGCCGCCCCTGTCTTGCCGGCGATCCGGCCGGTCGTGGAAGAACGATCAATCTTGCGACAGAACCTCGCGTGGAATGGCGATCCGCGCCACCAGGCCGTCACGTTCCCAGCGGTAGTCGATCGAACCGCCAAACCGCGTCACAATGGTTGATTCGACCAGCTTCGTGCCGAAGCCTTTATGGGGTGGCGGCACCTCGACCGGCAGGCCGCCGCGCTCTTCCCATACCAGGACGATGTCCTCGCCATCCTCTCTCCAGTCGATGGCGACATGTCCCGCATTCGTCCGGAGCGCGCCATATTTCACGGCATTCGTCGCCAATTCGTTCATCACCAGGGCGATCCCGTTGACAGCACGCTCATTGCACAAGACCGGCGGCCCCGATTGGGTGAAACGGGCGCTTGCGCCGCTGCCAATCTCGTAAGGGGCAATGATCAGGTCGATGAGCGTTCCGAGGCGCGAATTTCCGCCGGTCTGGGCGTTGTCGCCGGTACTGCCCAGGACAAGATCATGAGCCTTGGCCAAGGCATGCAGCCGTCCCGACAAGGCCCGCGCCATATCTTCCTTGTTTTCTGCGCCGCGCGCGCCGAGCCAGATCATGCTGTCGGTCAGGGCGAAGAGATTCTTTACCCGGTGATTCATTTCCCGGGTGAGGATTTCCTGCTCTTCGAGCGCCTTGCGCAGCCGCTCTTCCGTTCGTTGCATCCTCAGGGCAATGCCGACAAAGGTCGCCAGTTCGGTCGCCGTGCGGGCATGCTCGGGGTTGAAGTGACCGAGCTCATCGGAGACGATCCACAATGTGCCGAGCGGGGCCGTGCCGTTGATAAAAAGCGGCACCAGCAGAACTTCCGGCACCACGATACCGGCATCGGCGATCCAATCATAGATGCGTTCCGAATGCCGTGTCAGGACGGGTGCGCCCCGGTCCAAGGTGACGCCGCAAGGACTGTAGTTTCTTTCGATCGTGGCGCCCGCGAACCGGGACAGACTGCCGCAAACGTGGTGCCAGCGGAACATGCCCGCTGGAGGCTCGTCCTCCAACAGCGAAAGCCCGGCGGCAACACCGCCTGCCATCTTCATGGCCAGTTCGACGAAATGCGGCAGGACCCTTTCCGGATGATCGACCATATTGGCCGCCAGCGCCTGCAGGGCGCGCTTTTCCTCCAGATGATCGACAGGCTCGGACGGGCGCTGCATCATTTCGTCGGTAATGAAGACGTCATCAAAGAGACTGGCTGGCACTTTTGAGAGCGCGGGACACATCCTGAAGGACTCTCCGATGGAAGGTACGGCGATTAACTTACAGCCACTCGAGGATGGAAAGGCAAGGGCAATTGCGCAGCAACACCGGTGCGGGAACAAAAAGGTGATCGGGTTTGGTTGTGCATCGATGGGTTAGGGATCGCTTGATGCAGGTAGGCCGAGATACCTCTCGCCGGCCTTGCTTGAGACGGTCGGAAAATGCGCGACCCGGCGGGAAAGCCGATCCCGAGGTCGAAGCCGTTGCGATGGTAACGATCAGTGCCGGGCGCGGGCATGCCCTTTTTTGCGCGCGGATTTTGCGGAAGCCGGTGTCGCCGCAATATCGCCGGTTGCAGCTTCTTCCAGCAGCCAGAGACGAAAGGCATCGACGATTGTGCGTTCCCGCTGGTGTAGCGGCAGGACGATCCAGTAGGCGAATATCGTGGGAGCCGAAATCGCGATGTCAAAAGGTCTGACCAGCCGCCCGGCAGCGAGATCGAACGCAACCAGGCTTTCGTCCGCAAGGGCGACGCCCTGGCCGTCCAAAGCTGCCTGGATGGCGAGGACGGACTGATTGAAGCGAAGGCCGGGCTTCGGCTCTGTCGTCGGCAGACCGGCAAGTTCAAACCACATCTGCCAGGTTGGCCACGTCTCGCCATAGGCCTGGAAGTCCGACTGGATCAGCGGCAGGCGCAGGAGGTCGCGTGGCTGACGCAGCGTGCGCCCGTCTTTGAGGAATTGCGGGCTGCAGACGGGGATCAGCCGGTCTGTCAGCAGGCGATCTGCCCGCAGTCCGGGATGCCGATCGATGCCAAAGCGGATCGCCAGATCCATATCGCCCTTGGAGAAGTCGACCAGTTGGCGCGACATGTCGACGCGAACGTCGACATCCGGGAAGCGGGCAAGAAAACGATTGAGACGCGGCACCAGCCATTTCATGGCGAAAGATGGCGTCGTCGTCACATTGATCCGGGTCTGATTCTCCAGATGTCTCACCCGCTCGATCGCGCGTTCGATATCCTCGAGCGCACCGGCGGTGCTGTCGCGCAGGATCTCGCCGGCTTCCGTGAGGCCGACGCCGCGACCGGATCGGCGAAAGAGCCGAACATTCAGTTGGGCTTCAAGATCACGCACCAGATAGCTGACGGCGGCCGGCGTCACATTGAGTTCATGGGCGGCGCGCGAAAAGCTGCGATGGCGGGCGGCCGCTTCGAAGGTGCGAAAGGCGGGCAAACCGGGCAGTTGGCGTCTCATGACCGACTTTCAAGTATGACTTGTCAATAATCCAAGAACGTCTCGTTTGACGGAGCATATGTACCAGCCGGATGATCGACAAGAAGCATCAGTCAAATTTTAAAATCGGATCGCGTCGAGATGACAGGAACATCCGGCCTGGAAAAGACTTCGCTTGGGCGTCTGTCGGAAAACATGGGATGGGGCGGCAGGTGGCCCTCCCGGGTGTTTTCCTCCATCCGGCACTTTTGCCGCAGGCTGGCGCGCATCCGGTCGCATGCGATATCGCTGCGCCAATTGCGGCGGCTGAGCGATCGCGAATTGCGCGATATGGGGATCGAACGGCACCAGATCGGCGCCGCGGTGGATACGTTGCTGACCAGATCCGATGCCGGCACGTGGCGACGCTATCACCCCTGGCACCGGGGGAAAGACCGCTGAGGAAAAAGCCGGGGACAAAGCTGAGGAAAGCGGGATGCCGGCGTCGGATAACAGTCGGGCATGACAAACGTTCTCCGCCACGATGTTATTTCACGCAAGGAGCGGATTTTGTCCTGCTCAATTGAATGGAAGGAACGCGTCGGTCGATTTCATCGTTGTATAGCCGTTAAATTCCCGGTCCAGTGGGGCGGTCATGGCACCCGACGAGATCCGAAGCTGCGTGATCCGAACCGGCGTGGGAGCGCTTATTGCAAAGCTGCCTGATGTTTCAGACCGGGCCTTGACTTCGACCTTGCCGTTATCCGGCTTTGATGTGACCTTGGGCTGCCACAAGACCCGCCGCTGATAGGAGTCGGCAGGACTTTGTTCGGACATGGACAGCGGATTGCAATGCCTGAAAACGCACCGATCACAACAGACGTAGCAATTATCGGCGCCGGGCCGTCGGGGGCGGTCACCGCGGCCCTTCTGGTCAAGGCGGGCTGGTCTGTCGAGGTCTTCGAACGGACCCACTTCCCGCGATTCTCCATTGGCGAAAGCCTGCTGCCTCAGGCGATGGAGTGGCTGGGTGAGGCGGGACTCTTGCAGGACGTTATCGAAACAGGTTTTCAACACAAGAATGGCGCCATGTTTCAATGGGGCGGGCGCCAGGAAAGTTTTGATTTCCGGGAGAAATTTTCTCCCGGATGGGGCACGACCTATCAGGTCCGCCGTGACAAGTTCGATGATGTCCTGGCCCGGGGGGCCGCCCGGCTCGGCGCCAAGGTGCATTTCGGCCAGACGGTGACCGCGCTTTATCCGGACCATCGCACGCCTCGCCTCACCATCAAGGATGAAGCCGGTGCAAGCCGTGAGGTCGCGGCAAGGTTTGTGGTCGATGCCAGCGGCTTTGGCCGGGTCCTCGCACGCCTGCTTGACCTCGAGACGCCGGTTGCGGTGCCGCCACGCATGGCGCTGTTCCGGCATGTGCGGGACCATATCCCGCCCGCCGCCTATGACCGCAACAAGATCCTGATCAGCATCAACCCGCGGAACCCCGAAATCTGGTACTGGATGATACCTTTGGCCGATGGCCTGTGCTCCACCGGCGTGGTTGGCCAGCCGGAACATCTCGAAGTCGCTGGTCGCGACCGCAATGAGCGGTTGGCGGAATTGATCACCGAGGCGGGATTGATGGGCGAGTTGCTGGCAAAGGCGGAACCGATCAATGATGGCGGCGAGATATCCGGTTACGCCTGCCGGGTGAAAAGCTTGGCGGGGCCGGGCTATGCCCTGCTGGGGAATGCCGGCGAATTTCTCGACCCGATCTTTTCGTCCGGTGTCACCATCGCCTTGAAATCGGCTTCCCTGGCGGCCAAGGCAATAGATCGCCAGCTTCGCGGCGATGCGGTGGATTGGGACGCCGATTTCGCCCGGCCTTTGGTCAAAGGTGTCGATACGTTTCGCACCTATGTGAATGGCTGGTATGACGGTGCTTTGCAGCGGGTGATCTTCAACCAGCCTCAGGGAAGCGAGAAGATCAAGTCCATGGTGACATCGATCCTCGCCGGCTATGCCTGGGACGAGGAAAACCCCTTTGTCCGCCGGCCGAAGGAAACCCTCGAGATGGTTGCGGCGCTCTGCGGATAATCGGGGCCTCTCCGCTCTGAGTTTTTTATCCCTGCGATAACGATGGTGATCCGGCTGGCTTGTATGGGCAGGCAGGCAGCTGGGTAACAGCGGGAGATGACAGACGTCATCCCCTCGCTGCCACGTCGTGTGTCGACGCGCTTTTGTCTCGCCTGATGGACGCTTAATTTGCCGCCAAGAACGCGTCGGTCGATTTCATGGTGGCGTAGGCGAAGCCGAGTGCGGCCATGAAGCCGGCATGGACCTGGGCGGCCGGTACCTTTACGCCATTGAATTCGAGATCAAGTGTCGCGCAGGCATCGTGGATCACGGTGGTTTTGTAGCCGAAATCAACGGCGGCGCGGGTAATGCCGTCGACGCACATATGGCTCATGGCGCCGGCGACCACGAGATCGGTGATGCCGTTCTTGTCGAGAATCTCCTTCAAATCGGTCTCCCGGAAGGAATTGATATAGTTCTTCAGCACCACCGGTTCGTCATTGCGGTTCAAGACCTTCGGATGGATCTGCGCGCCGTCGGAACCGGGCGCGAAGAAGGGGGCGTCGGCGGTGGGGAATTCGTGGCGGATATGGACGACGAGATCGCCTTTGGCGCGGAAATCGGTGAGCAGGCGGGCGGCATTGTCGGCCGCCGCGTGGACATTGCTCAGGGTCCATTTGCCGCCGGGGAAATAATCATTCTGCAGATCGACGATGACGAGAGCTTGCTTGGCCATGGTGAAATTTCCTTTTGTCCGCGTGCTTGCGGGTTGTTGCTGTCTGTGATGGCCAAGCTATCCGGATTGGGTCATGCTGCCGATTGGCGGAACTGACATTATTCGGGGCAAAACTGACAAATGGCGAAAATCCGCGATCTGATCGAAATCGGCCTGCTGATCTATCCCGGCGCGCAGCTGGCAGCGGTGCACGGCCTGACCGATCTTTTTGCCATCGCCGATCAGTTGGCGGCGGGAAGAGGCGAGGGCAAAGCGGCGCCGGCCTTGCGGGTGAGCCACTGGCAGCCGGCGCCGGAAGCGGGCGGTGTCCACTGCTGCTTTGACACCCATCCCGGCCAGCCGCATCGCCTGGTCTTTCTGCTGATGCCGCCGCGCCTCAATGGCCTGCCGTCGCTTGAAAGCACGACGGCGTTGGCGCCCTGGCTGCGCGCGCAGCATGCCGATGGCGTGATCCTGGGTTCGATCTGTGCCGGTGCTTTCCTGCTGGCGGAGACCGGTCTACTGAAGGGACGGTCGGTCACCACTCACTGGAGCTACGCCGAGACATTGGCCGAACGCTTCCCCGAGACCGTCGTCAATGTCGACAAGCTGATCATCGACGACGGCGATATCATCACCGCCGGTGGCCTTATGGCCTGGACTGATCTCGGCCTGCGCGTGGTCGACCGATTGCTGGGGCCGACCGTGACCGTGGAGACGGCGCGTTTCCTGCTGGTCGATCCGGCGGGCCGCGAGCAGCGCTTCTACAGCAGCTTTTCGCCGAAGCTGCATCACGGCGACACGGCAATTCTCAAGGTGCAGCATTGGCTGCAGAAGCGGGGGACGCGCGATGTCACCCTGGCCGGCATGGCGGAGCAGGCGGGGTTGGAGGAACGTACCTTCCTGCGGCGATTCCACAAGGCCACCGGCCTGAAGCCGACCGAATACCGCCAGCATCTCTGCATCGGCAAGGCGCGCGAGATGCTGGAGTTTTCCAGGCAATCGGTGGAGCAGATCGCCTGGTCCGTCGGCTATGAGGATGCCGGCGCCTTCCGCAAGGTGTTCCAGAAGGTGATGGGCCTGTCGCCGGGCGACTACCGCCGGCGGTTTGCGCTGGGGTCCTGAGGCGCATTCCCCGCCCGCACCCCCGCTTATCCCAAAAGGTCGGGGATATCGGTTGAAATCGTCTGCGCGCCTTGTTCCAGGCACCGGCGTGCGGCGGCGGGATCGTTGATGACGGCGACCGCATATTCGATCCCGCTATCCGCCAGGGTCTTTACGGCGTCATCCGTCAGAAGCTCCTGGACGACGTGAAGGACCTGGGTCTTCGTCTTCGCCAGCAGCGCCCTGGGATCGCGCGGCGGCACCATCACCGCGAAGGCGCGGGGTACGTCCGGCAGGATGCGGGCCGCGGCGTGAATCGATTCGATCGAGAAACTGGTGACGAACAGACGCGCACGGTTGTCCGGCCACAGGGTCTTGAGAAGACCGAGCGCGACCTCCGCGGTCTCGATATCATCTCCGGGCGTCGGTTTGAGTTCGAGTTGCAAGCCGACATCAAGCTCGAGGACGGTCTCGATCACCTCTTCGAGCGTCGGGATCTGCACCCCAGCGAAGTCCTCGCCGAAGGACGCGCGCGCATCAAGTTGCCGGATCTCGTCGAATGTCATGGCCGCGACGAAACCTGTTCCATTGGTCGTCCGGTCCACTTTGTGGTCATGGATGATGACCGGCCTGGAATCCCTGGTGAGCTTGACGTCGACTTCCACCCATTTTGCGCCCCTCGCGGCGGCAGCCCGCAAGGCGGGTAACGTATTTTCCGGGGCAAGGAGCGGCGCGCCGCGATGCGCGATAAGCGGTTCCGGCACGACAAATGCGCCGGTGATACGAGGCAATGTATCGGGCAACTGGCGGTGGGACATTCGTTCTAGTTCCATGAGGGATGCCTTCGCGCAATGGCGAACCTGGGCGACCGATAGACGGCGAACATGCATGAGGCCAGATGTCGGCAGCCGGCCAAGGGGGCGCGGCCCTCATCAGTCGACTCATGCGTGGTTCCGCAGTCCGGGGCTGGCTTATGCCAGAATGTGATGACACCACGACGACAAGGGCTCGCGCCCGGCGATATCCGCGGCGATGTGGCGGTCTTTCCCGGCGACGGGCCGATCGGTGACGGCAAGGGCATGGTTGTCATTCCCGCGCATCTTGCGCATGATGTTGCCGTCGAGGCCGTCGAGATGACGGAGTTCGAAGATTTCGTCACCGAAGAAGTGCTCAAGGGTCGATCGATCCCGGGGCTTTATCCGCCAACCGATGAACAGACCAAGGTCGATTTCGCAGCCTGGCGAAAGCGCAACAGCAGATGATGAAGAGGGAGTGCCATGATCCAAGCCCAGAATTATATTGCCGGTGAGTGGCGCAAGGCAGCCAAAGAGGTTGCCAATATCAACCCCTCCAACACCACGGATATCATCGGCCAGTTCCCGCAGGCCGGCGCGGCCGATGCGGAAACCGCCATCGCCGCCGCCAGGGCCGCCTTTCCGACCTGGTCGCGCACAACCGTCCAGCAGCGTCATGACATTTTGAAGAAGATCGGCGACGAGATCATCGCCCGCAAGGACGAGCTCGGCCGATTGCTGGCGCGCGAGGAAGGCAAGACCCTGGCCGAGGGCATCGGCGAGACAATGCGGGCCGGACAGATCTTCCTGTTCTTCTCCGGCGAATGCCTGCGCCTTGCCGGCGAGAAGCTGGGCTCGGTACGCCCCTCGGTCGATGTCGAGGTGACGCGCGAGCCGCTGGGCGTCATCGGCCTCATCACGCCGTGGAATTTCCCCATCGCCATCCCGGCCTGGAAGATCGCGCCTGCCCTGGCCTATGGCAATTGCGTGGTGTTCAAGCCGGCGGAACTGGTGCCCGGCAGCGCCCATGCCTTGAGCGAGATCATCATTCGCGCCGGCGTGCCGGCCGGTGTCTTCAATCTGGTCATGGGCAAGGGCTCCGTCGTCGGCGAGGCGATGCTGCGCCATAAGGATGTGACGGCGATCTCCTTCACCGGCTCGGTCGCCACCGGCCGGCGCATCGCCGCCACCTGCATCGAGGTCGACCCGATGAAGAAGGTGCAGCTGGAGATGGGCGGCAAGAACCCGATGGTGGTGCTGGACGATGCCGACCTCAAGATAGCCGTCGACTGCGCCATCAATGGCGCCTTCTTCTCGACCGGCCAGCGTTGCACGGCGTCGTCGCGCCTGATCGTCACCGAGGGCATCCATGACCGTTTCGTGGCGGCGATGACCGAGCGGATGAAGACGCTCGTCGTCGACGACGCCTTGAAGGAAGGGACGCAGATCGGCCCCGTGGTCGACCAGTCGCAGCTCGACCAGGATCTCGACTATATCCGCATCGGCCAAGGCGAAGGCGCCAAGCTGCATGCCGGGGGCGAATTGCTCAACCGCCAGACGCCGGGCTTCTACCTGGCGCCCGCCTTGTTCACAGAGGTCGACAACCATATGCGCATCGCCCGCGAGGAGATCTTCGGTCCGGTGGCCACGGTCAGCCGTGTCAAGGACTACGAGGCTGCCTTGACGATGGCAAATGATACGCCGTTCGGCCTGTCGGCGGGCATCTGCACCAGCTCGTTGAAACATGCCGGCCATTTCAAGCGCAACAGCGAGGCTGGCATGGTGATGGTCAATCTGCCGACGGCGGGCGTCGACTACCACGTGCCCTTCGGCGGCCGCAAGGGATCGAGCTATGGCCCGCGCGAACAGGGCCGCTATGCCGCTGAGTTCTATACGGTGGTCAAGACCGCCTATACTTTCGACGGCAACTGAACATCCGCCACCCAAGGGCGAGGCCCGCCATCGCAGCGACGATGGCGGGCCTTCGCTTTGATCTTACGGTCAGGCCGCGACGGCGGCGAGCTGCTTCAGGACCGGCAGCAGTTCCTCGGGATCGGGACGCCGCGTGTAATCCGGATTGACCTCACGATAGGCGATGACGCCGTCCTGGCCGATGACGAAGCGCGCCGGCATCGGCAGGGTCCAGCTGGGATCGCCATTCACCACCGCGAGGTCGTTCTTGAAGACGTCGCGATAGAGCTCGATCAGGTAATCCGGCAGCTTGAAGCGCAGGCCGAAGGCGGCCGCCACTTCGTTGCCGGGATCGGACAGGATCGGGAAGCCGACCTTGTTCTCGCGCGCCGAGCGACGGCTGTTGACCGGCGCCTGGGGCGAGACGGCGACCAGCTTCGCGCCATGCTTTTCGAGTTCCGGCAGGCTCGCCTGCAACGCTTGCAGATCCATGTTGCAATAGGGGCACCAGACGCCGCGATAGAAGGTGACGACCAGCGGCCCCTGGGCCAGCAGCTCGGCCGACGAGACGGTGTGGCCATCGGCATCCTTCAGTGTGAAATCCGGCGCCTTGTCGCCGGCCCGGGCGGCGCGATCGGCAGCGCCCGAGGCGATCAGCTCGTCGGTGGCGCGGTGCATCGGCTCGTGGATCCAGGTGGGGGCATTATAAGGCGCGCCGCCGGCTTCGAAATCGGTGCGAAATGCGTCGAGTTTATCCTGCAGTGACATGGGGGCCTCCTCGGCTGCGGCTGTCGTTGCGAAGCCTGTGCTTCGTCCATCTGAAGATGTGGCATTCTCTGCAGTTGAGATAGATTGGCCGGGGCGATAGTATCTATTCCCTGGAGGAATAGATATGGATCGTCACGCGGCGATGGATGCCTTCATTCGGGTGGTTGAAACCGGGTCGTTTTCAGCGGCGGCGCGCCAGCTCCGGGTCGGCCAGCCGGCCGTCTCGAAGACCATTGCGCAGCTGGAAGACCGACTTGGCGTCAGGCTGCTACTGCGCTCCTCCCGCCGGCTGACCCCGACCGAAGCCGGCCAGACCTTCTACGAACATGCCAAGAGATCGCTTGAAGCGGCGGATGAAGCGGAGGCGGCGGCGCGTGGCGCGAACGCCGAATTGAGCGGGCGGCTGCGATTCTGCGCGCCGGTGACTTTCGCCCGTCTGCAGATCGTTCCGCATCTCTCCGCCTTCCTCGCCGAGCATGCGAAACTCGGCATCGAGGCGGTGCTGGACGACCGTACCGTGGATCTGGTGGAGGAGGGGATCGACGTCGCCTTGCGCCTGGGCAATCTGACGGATTCGGCCTTGGTCGCGCGCAAGCTCGGCACCATGCGGCGCGTCGTGGTGGCATCGCCGGCCTATCTGGCGCGCTTTGGCGAGCCCGCCGCACCGGCGGATTTGCCGCTGCATGCGGCGATCATCTATACGCAAGGTGGCGGCGGCGCCAACTGGACCTTCGCCAGAAGAGGAACATCGGTCTCGGTCGCCTTGCAGGGCAGGTTGCATTTCACTGCCGCGGAGGGCGTGCGCGAGGCGGTTTTCGCCGGGCTCGGTCTCGCCATCAGCAGCGTAGGCATGTTCGAACCCGAATTGTCGCGCGGTGTGGTTAAACCGCTCCTGTCCGAGTGGACCCTGCCGCCGATCGATCTCTGGGCGGTTTTCCCCGGCGGGCGGCGTGTCAGCGCCAAGGCCCGCAGCTTCGTCGATTTCGCCGAGACGCAACTGCATGCCAACGGCATCTTGCAGAACTAGCGCCGGCGAATAGGCGTCACTTCAAGCCGACCGCATGCATGTCCTTGCGCAGCGCCGCCATGACTTCAGGATCGGCATAGGGGCGGTTGCGCGCCCAATCGGCCACGGTGAAAAGCGGATCGAGGTGCAATAACTCCAATGCTTGCGCCTTTGCTTCTTCCTTCATGCCGAGGCGCGCATAGGCGATGGCGAGGCAGAGATGGGCGCGCGAATATTCCGGGTGATGGGCGACGATGCCGAGCAGCAGCTTGCGCGCTTCGTCGGCGCGCCCCGTGACGCAAAGCGTCAGGCCGAGATTGCTGGCGATCCAGGGCGGGAAATGCTGGCTCAGCCACATGGCGCGGCGGTAGGCGATGATCGCTTCTTCGTAACGACCGACCGTATCGTAGATATTGCCGAGATAGGCCGCCAATTCGCTGCTGCGCGGGGCCAGTCGTGCGGCCTTTTCCATTGATGCCACCGCGGCTTCGTCATGGCGCTGGTGCAATTCGATATAGGCCTGCAAGGCCAGGCATTCGGCATGGTCGCAATTGATCGCCAGCGCTTGCTGATAGAGCGTCTGCGCGGCGGTAAAGGAGGCCGCATCATCCTCCGTCCAGCCCAGTCTGATCTCGTCGAGATGGCAGAAGGCCAAGGCGACGATGGCGCTGACATAATGCGGATCCTGCCGCAATGCCTCGGCATAGCAGCGGCGCGCCTCGCGATGGCCGTGGCGGGTGAAGTGCCGTTCCAGGTCGTGGCCGCGCTGGAATTTTTCCCAGGCGCGCACGCTGGTCGTGCCGCCGCTCCAGAGCTGCGCCTGTTCGCCTTCGGTCAGGTTGACCTGCAATGCGGTGACGACTTCGCGGGCGATGACTTCATGGGCATCGAAGGACTGGTCGATCCGGTAGTCGAAGCGGTCGACCCAGAGGGCATCGCCACTGCTGGCCTCGGTGAGCCGGGCGATGATGCGGGCGCCGGTGGGGCTGCGGCGAACGCTGCCGCCAAGCCGGTAGTGGCGTATCAGCCCGGCGTCGAGCTCGCCATGATGGCCTGCGGTGACCTGCCGGACCACCAGCGAAGCTCCCAGGCCGGTCAGCATGGCGAGCAATTCGTCGCCCAGGCCCTCGGCAAACATTTTGTCTTCCGGGCTGTCGCCCGCCGCGCGAAAGGGCTCGATCTCGACCACCGGCTTGATCGGTAGCCGGTCGGCCGTGACTGCCTTCACTGATTTTTCGGGGCGCCACGGATCCGCCTCGCCGTCGCGCGGATGGCCCCGTTGCAGGCGGGCCGGCGCGGCCGCGCGATGGCCGCCTTCATCATTGGCCACCTGCGCCGCCACCTTCTGACGCGTGTTATGCTTCCGCGGCGTGCGATGCTCGGCCGCATTCGGCGCCTCGGCCACGGCGAAAATCCGCATCGCCTCGGTGAGACTTTTCAGATTGCGTTCGCCGAGATCCTCGAAGGTCACGGAGGGCTGCCGGCCGACCGCCTCGCGCACGGCGGCGGAGGCCAGGATGCCGCCGGGGGCGGCCAGGGTCTGGAGACGCGAAGCAACGTTAACGGCATCGCCCAGCACGTCACTGCCATGTTCATAAATATCGCCGATACCGATACCGATGCGATAATGGATGCGCATGATCTCTTCCGCCGTCAAGTTGCGGGCGGCGAGACGGCGCTGGATTTCGATCGCCGCTTCCACGGCTTCGAGGCCGCTCGGCATCAGCGCCAACAGGAAATCGCCGGGCGTGCCGACGATCGAGCCGTTAAAAGCCTCGATAACTTCCGTTAACACGGCGCGGCATTCGAACAGCGCCGTCACCGCGGCATGCGCGTCCTCCCGCATGCGCTGGCTAAAGCCCACCGCATCGGCAGCCAGGACAGTGGCGAGATGACGCCTAATATCTGCTACTGCAGGCGACATTGCCCATATCCTCCGGCGTCAGGAATGCTTTACCGACCGGCCGACCGCATCACCCAAATGGATGAGGCGAGCACGATTTAATTAACCTTTCTTACGGGCGGCCCCAGCTATTTGCCGCAGCCGAAAATGATGGCATCGCCAAGCTCTTCGTGAAAGTGATGCGGCTGCGTGTTGTTATGGAATTTTGCCAGGTAACTCAGCAGGTCGGCCTGGGTATGGACCTCTTTCGGCGGCTGCGGCACCAGGATATTGATGCTTTCGTTATCCGCGGGGTCCAGAATAACGTCATGGATCGGCGTCGCAAAAATTTCCTCAAACACCTGCTTCAGCTCAAGTCCTTCGGTTGCCGTCAACCGGCCATCGGGGTTCTGCAGGACCTTGAACCAGGCGGCGACAATCGCCTGGCCGACCTCCCAGGGTGCCCGCTTGTCTCTTAATACGGCTCGCGCCACGGCTTTCTCCTCGAATCGACCACTGAGAGAAATGACAATCAGAACGCGCTCGATCTGATCGCTGGTTAAATCCGACCTACGAAATTCGACACAACCCCGCCGCACGAATCGCACGACCTTATGGAGGCCCAGGTTATGGAAGCCCGGAAGCATCCATGCTTTGATCCCTTGGGTCTATGGAATTGGGCCTGATTGGCCTGACCCGCTACGCCGTCGCTGATATGCTACGATAACATCCTTGGCAGCCACGCGCCACGGCGGCAGCGGAGAGGCGAGGGTCTCGCCCCGTCTCGGCCAGGGCATTGCTTTACGTCCTATCGTCATGCGGCGTCGTCATCGGCGGCGATCCGCGGCGGTTGGCCGGCAGGAAAAGCTGGGGGGATCATGGAGTTCGATCTCATGCATGTCTTGCCCATGCCGGATGGCTGTCCGCTGACCGTGGTGGCAAGGCATGTGCCGAACTTGCAGATCGGCGATGTAACCCGGCGCTATGCCTCAGGGGCTGGTTTCAGTTTGGCAGCGGCGAAAGAAAGCTGCGCGATGGAATATGCGGAACGGCTCTCCGCTCAAGTGAACGGTGACGAGGAGATCGTCGTCGCAACGGCCGCGCATCTGGCCGGCCTGGTCATCGAGCCGCCGCAGATCATGCTGGTTGATCCGGCGCAATGCGCAACGGCTTCGCCCGATATCGAGGGGTTGCCGCATCCCTGGGACCCGGCCGCGTCAATCGGCTGGGTGGCGGCGGATCGCGGCCTCAGCATGGGATCGGCCTGGTTGCCGGCCGGTCTGTGCTTTCTCGGCCATGCCAAGGATCGCGCCGCAGGTCTGCTGCCGGCGGATAGCAACGGCTTGGCAGCGGGTCATTCGCCCGCAGATGCGGCAGTCCGCGCCTTCGTCGAATTGGTGGAACGGGATGCGGTGGCAATCTGGTGGTATAACCGCGTGATCCGGCCGGTGCTCGACCCGGCCGATCTGGGCGACGCCTTGATCAACGTCTATGCCGCATGGTGTGCGGCCCGCGCGCGGGTATTCCATCTGCTCGACCTCACGCACGATATCGGCCTGCCGGTGGTTGCCGCGATCTCCCATGACGACCGCGGCGGGCATATCGCCCTCGGCTTCGGCGCCGGTTCGACCGCCGCGGCTGCGGCACGGCACGCGATCGGCGAGCTGTCGCAGTTCGAATGCAATATCGCTTTGATCGAGCAGCGTGCGACCGCAACCGCCGACGACCGGATGGCGCCGGAAGTGCGTCGACTGCTGTATTGGTGGCGGCACGAAAACATTGCCGGCCATTGCTTTTTGACGGCGGGGTCAGGCGCGGCACCACCGATATCGGTCGGGTTGCTCGATCTAACGCGTTGCCACGAGCTCTGTCACCAACATGGATTAGTTTTTCTTGCCATCGATCTCACGCGGCCGATGATCGGTACGCCGGTCGTCCGTGTTGTCGTGCCGGGTTTGCGGTCTCTCGCGCCGCATTTCGCCAAGGGACGTCTTTACGAAGTACCGGCCCGGCTTGGCTGGGTGCCAAGGCAAGTGCAGCGCTCCGATCTTAACCCCAGGCCCCTGATGTTCGGTGCGTCGTGAAGTCTTAACGAGAGGATTCATGCGCTGATGGCGGAGCCTCGCTATGAAGCCCGCGGCAATGCATGTATAGTCCGTGCTGCAAGTTCGATCTTTCCTCGGAGGAAACGATGCGAGCGCGTTCTTTCAGATTATCCGCCGCCGCTTTTCTGCTGTCATGCTGCAGCCTGACGGCGCTCGCTGCCGGCGTGGTCCGGGCGGATGACGCCGATAGCGGTGACGTCGACCTCAACTATCATGCGCTGGCGGAGAAGGTCGCCAATACCTCGATCATCTGGGTTGATGATGACAATCGATCGCTGCTTCGCGACTCGTCCTTGGATCAGGTGGCTGAGAATTTCGGCCAGGTCGTCGCAACCTACTTCAATCATCAAGGCATGCAGAGCGAAGCGATCAAAGCCACGGCGATCTACCAGTCCCTGGGGGCCTTCGCCATGCCGATCGCACCCGAGGATGCCCAGCGCGCGTTGCAGCAGATGCAGCAATCGGAGACGGAATCCTCCTTCGACAAATCGAGAGCGGTGAGCGGTTCCTTGACCGTCACGCCGGATATGATCGTGTCGATCATGGATGCGACCGATTGCGCCGACAAGGCGGCGACGGAGCTCAGCCAGGCCGGCATCCAGCCCAATACCATACCCAACGGCGTGAAGCGCGTCGGTGGTGGGAATGTCGGAAAGGGCTCGGCGCAAAAAGTCTGGATCATCGACACCGGCCTCGACAATGCGAGCAATTTCATCCGCGTCGATACGGCCAATGCGGCGAATTGCACGGTCGGAAAAGGGGCCGCGCTCTGCAAGCCGAGCAGTGACGCGACCTTCGACCACGATCTGATCGACAAGATCGGCCATGGCACGATGCTGGCCGGCATCATCGGAGCGACGTCCTCGCCTGCGGCCGGGAAGGCCGACGCCGCGGCTGAGGCGACCAAGGCGCCATCCGGAGCCCCCAGCCTGCTGGGCGTAGCACCAGGCGTGACCGTAGTGCCGGTCAAGATCTTCGGCAGCCAGCCCAATATCAATCTCTCCGGCCCGCCGCTGGCAGCGCTCGATTACGTCGCCGGCAGGGCCGCCGACAATGACATCGTCAATATGAGCTGGGGTGCCGCCTGGCTGGAAGGCATGGACCGCGACCCCAACAACCTGGGGACGGTCCTGGGAACGGTAAGCAATCGCACAGGCTTGATCGCCCGCATCAAGAAAATGATCGCCGACAAGCATCTGACTTTCGTCGTGGCGGCCGGCAATGTGAATGCGGTGACGCGGCCAAGCTGGGTGCAGTTCGTCATGCCGGCCGGGGCCGGCTCCTATCCCAAGCCGAATGTTGGCTGCAGCCTCTGTACGGTCTCCGCGGTCGACAGCCAGTTGGATGCCAATGCCGGCAAGTGGACTGATATTTTCTGGTACGACCATCCCACGCTGCCGACAGCGTCGCCGCGTTTCGGCTCGGATTATGGCCACAATCCACCGGATTTTGCCGAGCCCGGCGTCGATGTCATGTCGCTCTGGCCGCGGGGCAAGAGCGGCGCCAATCGCGTCAATGTCTGCTCCGGCACGTCATTTGCCGCTGCCCATCTCTCCGGCATCCTGGCGCGCGGCCAGGTGGCGGCGGATTATACCGTGACCGGCGACCCGGATTCGCCGACCGATGCGAGCACGGCGGATCCGGTAGGCGTCCTGGCGAAGACATCGCAATGATCGTCCAACAGGCGATGGCCCGTCCGGCCCGGCTGCGCGATCAGCGCCGCCACGGAGATGCGTCTTGCGCCGGCTGACGCGCCGTGCCGTGCTGGCGGCCCTGTCGGCTAGCTCCGCGCTGTCCGCGATATCGTCCTTGCGCGTTGCATCAGCCATGCGTCCGACAGGCAGCGACGAAGTATCGCCACGCCTGGTCGTCATCAATCTGCGCGGCGGGCTCGACGGGCTTGCCGCCGTGCCGCCCCATGGCGATCCGGCTTATCGCGCTGCGCGCGGCGGCCTTGCGCTGCCGATGACAGGGCCGCGCCGTATCATCGACCTCGATGGCCGCTTCGGATTGCATCCGGCTTTGGGACCGCTGCACGCCTTCTTCGCGCGCGGCGAGATGCTGGTGATGCCGGCATCCTGCTTCTCTCAGCAGGACGCACCGCTGGAAAGCCGCTCGCCGGCTGGGCCGAATGAAGGCCCGTTACATGCGGTCGGACAGGACCGGATCGCAGCAGTGGTGCGACGATCGGTGAGGAGCCTGGCGGCCACATATGCCGAACGCGATGGTCCGCTGTGGCAAAGCCTGGGTGCGGATTCGGCGCGCCGGTCGGCGCAGCTCGATCTGGTTGCCGATCTCAGCCACAACAATCCGGAGATCGGCCGCAGCCTGACGGCATTGGGCTGGCCGCGGGACCTGCGTGCCGCCTTTGCCGCGGAGGCGCGTTTCTTCAGCCGACGGGCGGCGGAGATTGGCCATCGTCTCGCCGCCGGCGACGCGCCGGCGATGACCGTGCTGGAAAGCGGTGGTTGGGATACCCATAGCGATCAAGGCGCAGCGGATGGCAGGCTGGCGATTGCGCTGGCCGGCCTCGGCGACGGCATTGCCGCGCTCGCGGCGGCGAGTGGGCGCGCCTGGCGCAACACGGCTGTCCTGGTGCTGACGGAATTCGGCCGGGCGGTGCGGATGAATGCGATGGAAGGCACCGATCACGGTGCAGCCAGCGTCGCGCTGTTGCTCGGCGGCGATGTGGCCGGCGGGCGTGTTCTCGGGTCCTGGCCCGGCCTGGCACCGGACAGGCTGCTTCAGGGAGGCGGCTTGCAGCCGACCATGGATCTTGCCGGCGTGATACCGGCGCTGTTGGCACCGCATATGCGCCAGGCCTTTGCCGCGGAGCAGATCAGCTTTCCGAATGCTGCGGGCTCGCAGCCGGCGCTGCGCCTCTTTCGCGGCTGAAGTCGAAGCCGAGCAGCCGCCTGTCGCCGATCACCAGATCTGTTCGGCAGAACGAGGCTCCAGATCGTCACTGATGCCGAACAGCAAGCGTGTCCGCACGTCGAGGCCCTGCGCCAGTGTCTCGGCAAGGTCGAGGGCGGCGCGCAGCTCCGTATGGCAATAATAGGTGAGGTATTCGCTGGCACGGTCCGGCTTGCCGGCCTGCAGCAAGGTCGCGGCCGTATCGACGATGACGGGATGGGCTTGCAGCAGCTTGCGCTCGGCGGCTTCCCAGGTCGCCGTTACTTCCGGCAGGAAGAATTCGTGATGCCGGGCGATCAGGTTCAGCAGGCGCTTGAAGACGGCTGCGGCGGAGCGGGTGGCCTCGATCCCCTGCGGCACCTGCGAGGCAGAGGCGGGATTGCCCTTGCGGGCATGACGCAGATCGAGGAAGCGCGAGGATTCGCCTGCCGTCAGATAGCGATGCTGGCGATATTCCGCCGGCACATCGCGCACACCCATGAAAACCGGGACGAAGGGCGCGGCGATGGCGCCGATCTGTGTGTGCCAGAGATGGCGCAGCTCGGCGTGATCCGGCTGGATCAGCGGCACGATCTGGCCATAGCCGGCGGTATCGCCGGTCAGCTTCTCGGTCCGGATCGCCCAGATAATATCGGTGAAGGCGATTTTCTCCGGCCGCCTGGCGCGGACCGCCATCTCCGCTTCGATCCATTGTACGCCGGCCCAGCGGCCCTTGCCGTCGCCATAGATGCTATTGAAGTCGAAAGGCCGCCTGGCAGCGGGATCATACCAGCCTTGCGCGGCTGCAAAGCTGACGAGGTTCGGCGAATAGAGAAAATCGGGATGATCCGGCTGATCGACGGGAATCTCGCCGATGAAGCCAGGGCGCGACGCGCGAATGCTGTCCGGGCCGAGACGTTCCGCCGCCCATAATTTCTGTCCGCCGGCACATTCGATCACCACCCAGGCCTCTTGCGGATCGGCGATCAGATGCGAATTGCCGCCGTAATCGGCATAGCCATAAGTGTCGATCAACGTGGCGATCAGCTCGACGCCCTCTCGCGCGGTCCTGGTCCGTTCAAGGACAATGCGGGCAAGGTCGCTGTAATTCGGCCCGCTTTGCGTCGGCGGCGTCATCTCGATCAGTTCGTGCCGCGAGGTCGACCAGATGTCGCGTACCGCGACGCCATATTCGTTCAAGCCGCCATTGGTCAGCGGTGCCGGCACGCCCTTGTAATAGCTGTAGCTGACGCGGATATGGCGGGCCGTCTCGGCAACCTGGGGGATCTCCGACAGCAGGCCGGGCAGGTCGGCCTCCGGCGTCACGCCGACCGTTATCTTGGCGTCGGCCGCGTGGTGCCGGCGCGGCACGATCTCCAGCCAGTGGCTCGAGGGCTCGTCACCATAGCCCGCCAGATAGGCAAGTCCGTCCGCGGTCAGATTCCTGCCGATATAAAGTCCGTAGCTCATGTCATTGCATCCCTAGTCGTCGGCTTCGGATAGGCTGCGCGGCTGCCGGCTGTCAATCGACAGAAGCGCATGCGTCCCGGCCGGTCGGCGCAGGGCAGGCAATGAAGGCATCTTACTCGATGGGGCCGCCGGCTCCCGCGCGTCGCGCTTGCGGTTGTCCGGGGAGAAACGCATCATGCAATGCAGGCTTACGGCGGGACGTCACTGTCGGGGACATGCATGGCTCGGAACACCAATCTGCGGCGGGGGACAAGCTGCCTGATCGCCTTGCTGGGCCTTTTGCTGATGCGGGCCGCGCCGGCGGAGGCCGTGGACCTGGAAGATCAGGGGTTGCATTTCAGCGATGAACGCGGCGGCTTTCATCTGCTCAGCGTGACCGGCACGGGAAGCATCGGCGATCCGATCACGGTGACCGAAGAGATGACCGGTCCGAGCGCGCCGATCCTGATTATCCGCGGCCTCAGCGCTGGCTTCGGCAACCGCGTCAACAGCTTCCACACCGCCGCGTTTGCCATGACCAAGATCATCATCAACCGCACCGACAAGGTCTGGCAAAGCTATCGGATCGAATTGCGCGAGGTGGAGACGCGGCCCAGCGACTACAGCGACGGACTGAGTTTCGGGCAGAATTCGGCGGTCGCCAAGGACTTCACCGCAAGCCCCAATTTCCCCGATGTCGAGCGCATCTTCGAGCCTGAGGACAGCATCACTTATACCGGCGGCGAGGTGCCGCCGGGGGGCTCGGCGATCCTGCAATTCGTCATCAGCGACATGTCGCCAATTCATGAGTTCTATTTGTTCCAGCAACCGACGGCGCCGATCTCGCAACGCGATGCACCCCCGCATGAGGCCGGGCCGATGCGGCAAGCTGGACACCCCATGCCGCACCGGCCTCGATCGCCGGACAATCCCGTGGCCATCGCGGCGGTCATTGCCGGCAGCCGCAGAAGCGGCTTTTGAACCGCTCCGTCGCGTCTCTTTCCCTCTTCTGGCGGGGACAGACGGCGAAGCTTGCTGTGACAAGCCTCGCCGACAGTGCGTCAGCAGCAGCGGGGCAGCTAACCAGTGCGCCGAAACGATACTGCTGTGGTTTCGGAGGGTGATCGAGGCCAGCCTCAATGAACTGAGCCGTTCGACCTTGCGATAGCGCTAACCGTCGGCGCGGCGTAGCGGCCGCGGTCTTCCTCGCCTATTTGATTTTGCCGGCCCGGCCATTCACGGCGCCGGGCACTGCCGTGCCCATGCTGACGGGCTTGCCGCGACGGAACGTCGGTCATCGATGACGGCAATGGTCTATTGTCTGCCGGAATCACATCTCCTACAAAGGGCTGCCGATTGATCCGCCCCGACTATTCCTGGGGTGATCCGCCCGGGAAACCAGCGCGCAACGGTGGATTTTTATCCCAAGCGACGTATGATGCCGTTAATCCTCCTTCGAATTTAAACGATTTCACGATATCTGTCTTTCTGACGGTTTCGCATTTCCAGCCGGCGGCGCGAAGAAAGCTAAAGATTGGGGAAACAGGAATGGGCTATGGTGGGACATCTAAAGCCGCAACGCGCCTACATTCCCAGGGCTTAGAGCATCCTTTCAGCCGCTTGATCCTTTCGGTTGCGCTTTACGTGGTCGCCAGCGTGGTCTCGCACCGCACGGCGGCCGTCATCGAGCCATCTGTAGTCTTTCGACCGGAACTCGGCGTTGCCTGGGCGGCGTTCCTGATATTGCCGCGTCATGACTGGCTGAAGCTCGCGGTTCTGCTGGCCGGCGGTGCAGCCTTGTCCAGTTTCACTTTCGGCTATGGCAGCCTGCAATGGATTTTCAGCGCCCTGGCCCAGGTGGTCGTGGCCCTGGGCGGCGCCGTCGCCTACCGCCGCTACAGCCCCGCAGCAGAGCCTTTGGAGGATCTGGTCAGCCTGCAGACATTCCTCGCGGTCGGATTGGGGGTCGTCGCCCTCTCCGGTTCGATTGCTATTGTGCTGCGATACCTGGGATCGGCACGCCTGCCGGATGGTATCTGGGCCAGTCATTATGGCGCCTCGGCGATGGGTGTTCTGCTCTATACCCTGCCGGCGATTGCCTTCATCCATATGCGGCCTGCCAATCTTCGTTGGCGGCCTTCGCTCGACCTGCTGATCAGTGGCGGATTGGCGCTTGTCATCACCGTTCTGTCGCAATACGAGTGGCTCGGCTCGCACTTTTTCCCAAAGCTTTTTTCCATCCCCTTTCTGATCTGGGTCGCGATCCGCCGGCCGGCGACGGAGACCGTCGTCTTGATGATGATCCTGTCGTCGATTGAGCTTTTCGATGTCATCGGCAAAGGGGGCGATGCCGCGGATATGGGCGGGCTGCCGGGTGAAGGCGTGCTGTGGCTGCAGATGGTCCTGGCGATTCGCACCGGTTCCATCCTGATGCTGACCGCCAGCATCTCGGCGCGCAACAAGGTGGAACGGACGGCAGCCGAACATGCGGCGCGCCTCCAATCCATGATCGAGGCCGTGCCTGATGCGATCATCACGATCGACCAGCTAGGGGCGATCAATTTTTTCAGCAGTGCGGCCGAGCGCATGTTCCAATACCGCGCCGAGGAAGTGATCGGGCGGAACGTCAAGATGCTGATGCCGTCGCCCTATCGGGCGGAGCATGATTCCTATCTCGAGCGCTATCTGGAGACGGGTGAAAAGCGCGTCATCGGTATCGGCCGCGTGGTCGCGGCGCAACGCAAGGACGGCACGACGTTTCCGATCGAATTGGCGGTCGGCGAAGCGGTCCTGGACGGCCGGCATGTCTATACTGGACTCATTCGCGACATTTCCGAGAAGCAGGAGACGGCGCGGCGGCTGCACGAGGTGCAGGCCGATCTGCTGCATGTGTCGCGATTGAGCGCCATGGGCGAACTTGCCTCGGCCTTGGCGCACGAGCTCAACCAGCCTTTGACAGCCATCAACAATTACCTGCTGGCCGCGAAGCAGTTGATGAAGCGCGGACCGGCAGATCTTGAGAAAGCCTCGGAGGTCGTCGGCAAATCGATCGAGCAGGCGGTGCGGGCGGGGCAGATCATCCGCCAGCTCCGGCAATTTGTTGCCCGGCGCGAAGTCGAGCGGGAACATATCGATATCAACGTCGTGGTCGACGAAGCCAGCGCCCTGGCTTTTGTCGGATTGAAGGAACGCGGCATCGAAGTCAAGATCGAGCGGGCGGAGGATTTCCACCTGGTCTCGATCGACAAGATCCAGATCCAGCAGGTCCTTATCAATCTTATTCGCAACGCGGTCGACGCCATGGAAGGCGCGCCGCGTCGCCGGCTGATCATCAGGACGCTGGCGCGGCCGGATGAGGTGGAGATTTGCATCGTCGATACCGGCGGCGGCATCCCACCGGAAATGGCCGACAAGATCTTTCAGCCCTTTACCAGCACCAAGGCCTCGGGCATGGGGGTAGGCCTTTCCATCAGCCGTTCGATTGCCGAGGCGCATAATGGCCGGTTGTGGCATGAGCCGAGTCCCGACGGCGGAACCGTATTTCATTTATTGCTGCCGGTTGGTACAGATTAGTCCCCTGTTTAAATCTGCTTATGATCATGCCTTTTACCGTCTATATCGTTGATGATGAAGAACCGGTGCGGGAATCGCTCCGCATCCTGCTGGAAACGCACGGATTCGCGGTTCAATGCTTCGCATCAGGAGCGGAATTCCTCGCCGCGGCGCGGGCGGGCGGCCCAGGCTGCGTCCTGGCCGATCTGCAGATGCCGCAGATGGACGGTTTACACCTGCTGACCGAAATGACGTCCGCCGGAATCAGGTTGCCGGTCGTCATGATGACCGGCTTCGGGCAGGTCGCCAGCGCCGTGGAGGCGATGAAGTCGGGAGCGATGGACTTCCTCGAAAAGCCGCTGACGGAAGAGCAGCTGCTGGCCTGCCTGGAGCGGGCGAAATCGAGTTTGAAGCAGCTTCAGCAAACCACGGAACGCCAGGCCGAAGCGGCTGCCCGAATCGCCAAGCTGACGCCGCGCGAGAAGGATATCTTCGATCGGCTGGCGCTCGGCATGCAGAACAAGATGGTGGCGCTCGAATTGGATATCAGCCCCCGCACGGTTGAACTCCACCGCGCCCGCATTATGGAAAAGCTCGGCGCCGCGAGTCTGTCGGATCTCGTGCGTTTGGCCCTGTCGCTCGAAAGCAGGGAAAATTGATTTGATCGATCTGCCGGGGCGGCTCGATGCAACCCCCTGGCAAGTCGATGGTTATTCCGCCACTTCGCGGCGGAAACCAGATTGACATGATCTAGGTCAAAGCTCGCATCTGCGGACGGGTTTTTAATCGCGCCATGATGGACGCAGTTTTAGAAAAGCAGATGAGCAGCGATCACACCGACCAGGACATTATTGTCATCGTCGATGACGACGACGCAGCGAGAGATTCATTGAAGACCCTGTTGGAAGTACAGGGCTTCACAGTGGAATCCTTTGAAACCTGCGAAGATTTTCTCAAATCGGCAGCCCTGCGCCGTAACGGCTGCCTGGTCCTCGATGTGCATCTGCCGGGCATGAGTGGGCTGGAATTGATGGAAGAGCTGGCCCATCGCCGGATTGTGCACCGCATCATTCTGGTCACCGGCCGGAACGATAAATCGATCAAGGACCGCGCCACGGCTTTGGGAGCGGCCGCCCTGCTGGATAAGCCGATCGATTTCGATGCGCTGATGGCCGCCATCGAAGGCCCCCAAGCCCGGTCACATACGTAATACTACGTATGTCCTAGGTGGTACTACGTACGTAGCGCCCCCGAATATTTCCCAGCCTGGACTGGCCCCAAGATAGCCGCATTCCAACCGGATATCGAAGGGGACAGACAATGCTGATGATGACCAACAAAGCCGCCGTTCGACTGGCCGATAGCCAAGCCTCGTCCGGCCTGCCCGGCAACCTGATCGCCCTCAACGCCAATTCCCAGCCTGCCGTTTGCCCCTCAATGACATCTGTCGTCGCCAAGGTCTCGGCACGGCGCCCGTCGCGCCCGCTGCAGGCCGGCGAATCGGTTTTCCTGCAGGGCGACCGGGTCAACAGCATCTATATCCTGCAGCAGGGTTGGGCCTTCTGCTATCAGACGCTGGAAGACGGCCGCCGTCAGATCATCGATTTCGTCCTGCCGGGGGATGTCGTTTCCTTCGGCCAGGCCGCGTCGATGTCCTACGGGGTCGAAGCGCTGACGGCCTGCAGCTTCGCCAAGTTCTCTAAGGCTGAGCTCGACGCCGGGTTGCAGGAAGAAGCGGGTCTCGCCATGGAGATCATGCAGTCCGTCTGTTCCAGCCAGTCGCGCGCCTTCGATCACCTGACCAATATCGGCCGCCGCACCGCCAAGGAGCGGGTCGCCTATCTGCTCCTGGAACTCGTGCAGCGCCTCGGCCGCAGCGGCATGGCGGCGCGCAAGCAGTTCAGCCTGCCTTTCGGCCAGTCGCATTTCGCCGATGCTCTCGGCCTCAGCAGCGAGACCGTCTGCCGCTGCCTCTCCGATTTCAAGGCCAAGAAGATCCTGGTGCTGCAGCGTGGCCGCCTCGACCTGTTCGACATCGACGCGCTCGCCGAAGAAGCCGGCGTGCTGCTGGATGACGAGAATTGGGAAGAACAGGCACCGAAGGCTCGCATGGCGCGCGCCTGACACTTTCTCCAAAGCTGTTCCCCAAACTGAAGCCGGGCGCGATCACAGGATCGTCCCGGCTTTCTTGTTTTCGCCCGCCCCGTCAAAGGGTGCTCATGCCGCCGTCAATGGTGAGTTCGGCGCCGACCGTGTAGGCTGATTCGTCCGAGGCGAAAAAGATTACCGCTTTGGCGATTTCGGAAGGGGTGCCGCGCCGGCCGGCCGGGATCATGCCGACGAGGCCCTTGATCGCCTCGTCATCCATGCCGATCTTGCCGTAGAGCGGCGTCGCGACCGGGCCGGGGCTCACGGCATTGACGCGGATGCCGCGGCCGAGCAATTCGCCCGACAAGGTTCGGATCAGCGTCTGCAAGGCGCCCTTGGTAGCGGCATAGACGCTGCTGTTCGGCATGCCGATATGGGCGTTGATCGAGGTGTTGAGCACGATCGATGCCGGATTGGCGAAGAGCGGCAGCAGCGCCTGGATGAGGAAATAGGGACCTTTCACATTGATCGCGAAGGAGCGATCGAAGCCCGCTTCGTCCCAGGCGTCGAGCGGCCTGAAATCGCCGATGCCGGCATTGACGAAAAGGACATCGAGCCCACCAAAGGCCTGCTTGATCTGTTCGGCGACCTTCTTCTGTCCGGCGACGTCGCCGGCATCGGACTGGATGATGAGAGCGTCCTTGCCGAGGGTCTTGCGGGCCTCCTCGATGGTCTTCGGGTTGGTGCCGGTGACCGCCACGCGGGCACCTTCGGCGATGAACTGTTTCGCGGTCTCCAGGCCGATGCCGCTGGTGCCGCCGGTGATCAGGGTGCGCTTGCCTGCCAGTCTGCTCATGATGATTCTCCTGCAACCAAGTGGTTGTCTGTTCGCATCGTTTAGACGCGGGTGATCGAGGCGCCGCCATCGACCAGTGACGCCGTGCCGGTGACGAAGCTGCTGTCATCCGAGGCGAGATAGAGCACCGAGCGCGCCAGTTCCTCGGCTGTCGCCACGCGCTTCAGCGCATGGAGATTGGTGATGAAGCTCTGCGATTCCGGCGTGTTGTTCATCTCGCGATACATTGCGGTATCGACTGCACCCGGCAGCACCGCATTGACCCGCACCTTCTGCGCGCCGAATTCAGCGGCGAGCGCCTGGGTGAGGCCGATGACGCCGGCCTTGCTGGCGGCATAGGCGGCGACACCTGGGAAGGCGAAGCTGTAGCCGACGAAGGTCGAGGTGAAGATCACCGAGCCGCCGCCATTCTTCAGCATCGCCGCGATCTGATGCTTGGCGCCCAGGAAAGATGCGGTGAGGTTGATGCCGATCGCCTCGTTCCAGCCGGCTTCCGACACTTGCGTGCTGGGGCCGCTTTCGCCCAGCGTGCCGGCATTATTGAACGCGATGTCGAGCTTGCCATAGGTCTTCACCGCCAGTGCCACCAAGGCCTTGGCATAATCCTCCGAACGGACGTCACCCGCGAGCGCCACGGCCGCGCCGCCGGCCGTCTCGATCTCGGCGACCAGGCTTTCCAGTTCGGAAGCCCGACGCGCGCCGACCACGACTTTGGCACCCTCGGCGGCGAAAAGCTTTGCCGTCGCCCGTCCGATCCCCGAACTGGCGCCCGTGACGATCGCGACCTTGTTTTCCAGACGAGCCATGATTTTCTCCACTAAGACATTGATTTTGCCGTTTCTCCGGCCCGGTTGCCGCTATGGCCTGGGGCCGGTTGGCGGTTCCGATGACAGAAGTATGGCGTACCTTCGGCGTTCGGATTAGTCTGCCAGTTACGAAAGTGCTTTTCGGAAAAAACGGACAATTAGTTGGATCAACCCGGGCGCGTAGCGGGGATGAAAATGAAGCTCGATGGCGTGGCGACCTTTGTCGCGGTGGCCGAGGCAGGTTCCATCAGCGAAGCCGCACGCCGGCTCAGCCTGTCGAAATCGGTGGTGAGCGAGCGTCTGGCGGAGCTCGAACGCAGCCTCGGCGCGACGCTCCTGCACCGGACCACGCGCAAGCTGAGCCTGACCGAGGATGGTGCGGCCTTTCTCGGGCGGGCGTCCCGCATTACCCGCGATGTCGAAGCGGCCATGGCCGATCTGGCGGAAAGACGCGGCGAGCTGGTCGGGCCTTTGCGCATTTCGGCGCCGGTGACCTTCGGCCATCTGCATCTCGGCCCGGCGATCTATCCCTTCCTCCGCCAGCATCCGCGGATCGAGTTGACCATCGATCTGAATGACCGCCGGGTCGATGCGGCGGCGGATGGTTTCGATGCGGTGCTGCGCAACGGCGCCATCGCCGACAGCCGCCTGATGGCCTGGCGGCTGGCGCCGAGCCGGCGCGTCCTGGTGGCGGCGCCGGATTATCTCGCGACCCACGGCATACCGAAAACGCTGGCCGATCTGGAACGGCATCGCGGCGTCTTCTATACCAACCGTGGTGCGGCCGACTGGCACTTCGCGACCGGCGAAGGCACCGTCTCGGTGCGCGGAGAGGTCGGACTCCGGGTGAATAACGGCCATATGATGCGCGATGCGGCGATCGCCGGCCTCGGCATCGCCCTGATGCCGAGCTTCATTGTCGGTGACGCAATCCGTGCCGGCAGCCTCACGCAGATCCAGCTCGACGTGGCGCCATTGCCGGAATGGATCTACATGGCGCATCCTGAAGGCCGGCATCCATCGGCGAAATTGCGCGCTTTGGCCGATTGCCTGCGACAGGCCTTCGGCGATCCGCCCTACTGGGATTCATTCTGAGGTTGTAAGGCGTCGTGCGGGCTGCCGAGCAAGATGGCCGTCCAATCCGGCAATGGCGCGCATCCGGAAGCCCCCGGCGCTGCTTGTCATATTATTCGCGATTTCCGAATTGTGATGCCGATATAAGAAAGATTATCCGCAAAACAAATCAGACTATCTCTTATTGCAGAGCCGCTCGCCCCTCTGGCGACCGTGCAAAATGCCAAGGAGATGGAAAATGGCAAATAATTCCAAACAGATGGCCCAGGGTCGTCAGGTCGCCATCGTTACCGGCGCCTCGCGTGGCATCGGCGCCGTCGTGGCGGAACGGCTGGGGGCGGATGGCTTCACCGTGGTGGTCAACTATGCCGGCGACGCGGCGGCGGCCGAAGCGGTGGCCCGCAAGATCGAGGAAAAGGGCGGCCATGCCCTGACGGCGCAGGCCGATGTCAGCGATCCTGCCGCCGTGCGTCGCCTGTTTGATGCGGCGGAGACGGCGTTCGGCGGCGTCGATGTGCTGGTGAACAATGCCGGCATCATGGGCCTTGCCAATATCGCCGATGCGGCGGACGAGGATTTCGAGCGCCATGTCAGCGTCAACCTCAAGGGCACCTTCAATACGCTGCGCGAAGCCGCCACGCGTCTGCGCAAAGGCGGGCGCATCATCAATTTCTCGTCCAGCCTGGTCGGCACGCTGCTGCCGACTTACGGCATCTATGCGGCCACCAAGGCGGGGGTCGAAGCGATGACCGCGGTGCTGGCCAAGGAACTGCGTGGCCGCGAGATCACCGTCAACGCCGTGGCGCCGGGCCCGATCGCGACCGAGCTGTTCTTCAAAGGCAAATCACCGGAACTGGTCGAACGTTTCGCCAAGGCGCCGCCGCTGGAACGCCTGGGTCAGCCGACGGATGTCGCCAATGTGGTCTCGTTCCTCGCCGGTCCTGATGGCGCCTGGGTCAACGGTCAAATCCTGCGCGCCAATGGGGGCCTGGTCTGAGGCGCACTGGTCTGCGGCGGCCCGATCGGAACCATGCATGATCGGAACCATGCATGAGCGGAGCCGGACACGACCGGGACCAGCCCGATAGGCATGTATCGAGAGGAGAAGATCATGAAACAGGTCGTCGTCGTTACCGGCGCTTCCAGCGGCTTCGGCGCGCTGGCGGCGCGCGCCCTCGCCAAGGCTGGTCACATTGTCTATGCCACCATGCGCGAGACAACCGGACGCAATAGCCCGCAAGTGGCCGCCGTCACGCAGTTCGCGGCCGAGAATCAGGCGGCATTGCGCGCTACCGAGCTTGATGTCGCCAGCGATGCGTCGGTCGAGGCCGGCATTGCCCATATCCTGGCCGATGCCGGGCGCATCGATGTCGTCATCCACAATGCCGGTCATATGAGCTTCGGTCCCGCCGAATCCTTCACGCCGGCACAGTTCGCGCAGCTCTATGACACCAACGTGCTGAGCGCGCAGCGGGTCAACCGCGCTTTGCTGCCGCATCTGCGGCAACGCGGCAGGGGGCTGGTTCTCTGGGTCTCGTCGAGCAGCGCGCGCGGCGGTACGCCGCCTTATCTCGCACCTTATTTCGCCGCCAAGGCGGCGATGGATTCGCTGGCCGTCTCCTATGCCGGCGAACTGGCGCGCTGGGGCATCGAGACGGCGATCATCGTGCCGGGCGCTTTCACGAGGGGCACCAATCACTTCGCTCATGCCGCGATGCCCGCGGATAAGGAACGGGCCCCGGCCTATGACAAGGGGCCCTATGCGGGGCTCGCGGATCAGGCGCTGAAAGGACTTGCCGCCCTCGAACCGGCCGATGCCGATGCCACCGTCGTGGCAGAAGCGATCGTGAAAGTGGTGAACATGCCTTTCGGTACGCGGCCCTTCCGCACCCATATCGATCCATCGCAGGACGGCTGCGAGATCGTCAATGGCGTTACCGACCGGGTGCGGGCCGAATTGCTGCGGCGGATCGGCCTCGAGGATCTGCTGTCACCCCGCGTCAACGTGTAGCTTTTAGTCGATCGCGGTTGCCGCGGCGGCCAGCATCGGTGATTTAGCGCAAATCTTCGGCACCCGAAGGCGCGGCATCATATTGCA
The DNA here is from genome assembly GCA_035539215.1 of Dongiaceae bacterium. Classification (GTDB taxonomy): domain Bacteria; phylum Pseudomonadota; class Alphaproteobacteria; order Dongiales; family Dongiaceae; genus Dongia_B. Next base: position 52,290 of record DATLIX010000177.1, read on the forward strand.
CCCGCTGACACAATACTATGATCCGCATGAAATCTGGGAGCAACGTTGCGGCGCTAGGTTGCGCGCAATAAGGGGAGAAAGACACGTCGCGCTGATGCGTTTGTATTCAGGAGTTTCGCATGTCCCACATCCCCGATGACGCCACCCCCGCACACCGTTCGCTGCCCCTCAATTGGTCGCTCAATCAGATGCTGGCCGACTTGGCCGGCAAGCCCGTTGCCTTCGTTGCCAAATGGATGGAGCGGTCGCGGGATCGCATGTATCTGCTGGATCTCGATGACCGCATGCTTGCCGATATCGGCATCACCCGGCGCGAGGTGGAAAAGCTGACCGATATCGCCTTCTGGCGGCTGTAAGGGCCTTTCCGCGGCTCGCCGAGTGTCCTGCCAGAAGGGCGACCTGCCAGAAGGGCGCCTGGCGGGCCGGTGACTTGACAGGAGGCGCGGGAAATTCCGGTTAATGCCAGCCGGCCCGATGGAAGAGGCGTGGCGAGCCGTTGCCGGGCGCGGCATTGGTGCTCGGCGATTTTATCTCTTCTCGGCTATGATGGGCTCGGATAAGAGAGGGGTATCGGCGGTTGGCCGATCATCCCATCCTGATCGGAACGCCCGCCTCCATGCAGTCGACACAAGCCCTCAATCCCGGCAAGGGGATCATCCTCTATCTGGTCGGCGTCTTTTTCTTCGCCTGCAATGATGCGCTCGGCAAATGGCTGGTGGCGGATTACAGCGTCGGCGAGATCCTGCTGCTGCGCGCGGTGGGCGCCGTGCCCGTGCTGGTCCTGGTGGCGGCCCTCACGCGGTCTTCCCTGGTGCTGAAGGGGCATGCCGGCCTGCATATCTTCCGCATCCTATGTCAGGCGGCGGATTCCTTCTGCTTCTATTATGCGACCCGCAGCATGCCGCTGGCCGACGTCATGACCTATTACATGGCGGCGCCATTGATCATCACCGCCTTGTCGCCGTTCCTGCTGGGCGAAAAGGTGCGACTGTTCCGCTGGACGGCGGTCCTGATCGGTTTCGTCGGCGTCGTTATTGCACTGCAACCGACCGGCGCCGCCTTTTCGCCGTCGGCGCTTATCGCATTGTTCGGTGCTGCGATGTTCGGTCTCTCCATCGTTATCACCCGCAAGGTGAGCGAGGCCCATTGGCTGCCGCTGGTGACCTGGCAGTTCATCGGCGCCGGCCTGATCGGTGCGGTTGCGAGCACGACGAACTGGGTCACGCCGGGCGGACTTGACATGGTTCTGATGTTTCTCGTCGGCATTGTCGCCGCCGCCTGTTTCGTGCTGATCACCCGCGCGCTGGCGATCGCGCCCGCGTCGCTGCTCGCCCCCTTCCAGTATTCCGCCATCCTCTGGGCGGCGCTGCTCGGCTGGATCGTTTGGCACGACGCGCCGACCACGCATATCGTCATCGGCAATTGCATCATCATCGGCAGCGGGCTGGTGATCTTCTACCGCGAAAGCCGCATCAAGGTATCGGTCAGCCGGGACCGCGTCGAACCGATCCCATGAGGTTGGCGATGCCGCCCGGCTTTACGCCCATTTCGGCGCATCCGCCCCTGCCGCCGCTGTCATGGTCGCCGATTATTCGCTCAAGCTGAACAGTCCGATCACGGAGAGGGCCCCTATAAGAATCTGTCTGGCCCCCATATGGTGATATGAGATCAAGGGACGCATAGCCCGCTAGCAGCAGGGGCGGGTGTCTCGATCAGCAGCCGGCGATAAGGAGGCACCGCATGGGTAAACTGGTTGATGGGCAATGGCATGACGTCTGGTACGAGACGGCTGCCAATGGCGGGCGTTTCCTGCGCAAGGAATCAAGCTTCCGCAACTGGGTGACGGCTGACGGCGCGCCGGGGCCAAGCGGCAGCGGTGGTTTCAAGGCCGAAGCGGGACGCTATCATCTCTATGTCAGCCTGGCTTGTCCCTGGGCGCATCGCACGCTGATCATGCGGGCACTGAAGGGGCTGGAGGAGATGATCTCCATCTCCGTCGTCAACTGGCTGATGCTGGAGGAGGGCTGGACCTTCAAGGAAGCGCCTGGCGTCATCCCCGATGCCGTCAATCATGCCCGTGTGCTGCATCAGGTCTATACCAAGGCCGATCCGCATTATACGGGGCGCGTCACCGTGCCGGTGCTGTGGGACAAGCAGCAGGGCACCATCGTCAATAACGAAAGCTCAGAAATCATCCGCATGCTGACGGCGGCTTTCGATCATCTTGGCGCCAAGCCCGGCGATTACTATCCGGCGGCCCTGCGGGCGGAGATCGACGCGGTCAATGCGCGGGTCTATGACACGCTCAATAACGGCGTCTATAAATCCGGTTTCGCCACCACCCAGGCGGCTTATGAAGAGGCCGTCATGCCGCTGTTCGAGACGCTGGACTGGCTGGAAGAGCGTCTGTCGCAACACCGCTTCCTGGTCGGAAATCGCCTGACCGAGGCGGATATCCGGCTGTTTGTGACGCTGCTGCGCTTCGACGCCGTGTATGTCGATCACTTCCGCTGCAATCTGCGGCGGATCGAGGATTATCCCAATCTCTCCGGTTTCCTGCGCGATCTCTATCAATGGCCGGGTGTCGCCGGGACGGTGAATATGGATCATATCAAGCGGCATTATTACCAGAGCCATCGCAGCATTAATCCGACCGGTATCGTGCCGATGGGACCTATTCTCGATTTCACCCGCCCGCACGGGCGCCAGAGACTGGCGACCATCTCCTCCTGACCGCCGCCGCTCAGCGGGGAGCTTTCGCGATCTTCTCGATCGCCGCGATGCCGGAGAGATAGGCGCCGTGACAGGTCGAGAAGAAATCCGGCGAGCTGGCTTCGCCGGCGAAATAGAGGACATCGTCGATCGGCCTTGCCAGTTCGGCGCGGGCGCGGCTGTTGCCGGGCGTCGCCGAAGAATAGGAGCCGAGCGTCCAGGGATCGCCGGCCCAGGCAGTGACAATCGTCCGATCGGAGAGCGCACGGCGGATATCGCTGCCGAACGCATTGACGAGGTGGTTGGTGAGATGCTCGATGCTGGCCGCCATGCCGGCATATTCCAGCCACGCGCCGAATCGCCCGCCGGTGACGCCGACGACATAGTCATGACCGAAGGGCCGCAGCTGGATCGCCATCGGCGGCTCGTCCTCCTTGGAGAAGACGGTGATGCTGGGCGGCGCATCGGGGCCGAAGGGGTCATGGTTGAGCTTGATGCCGATGCGGTTATGAACACCCAGCGGCAGTTGTGTCGCCGCCTCGATCTTCCACGCCGGCAGCGGCGGGTCAAAGGCGATGCGGCCCGCCGTCAGCATATTGGTGGAAACCGTCACCACCAGGCGGCGACCGCGGATCGTCCCTTTCGGCGTTTCGACGCTGACGCCATTCCTGCCCCAGCTGACGCGTGTGGCGGCGGCGTTGAGGGTCACCGGCACATCCGCTGCCCATCGCGTAACCAAAGCACCATAGCCCTCCCGCAGGGGCCAGTTTTCGCCGGTATCGGCATAGGCCATGACGTCGGTCGCCGAAACCTGATCCATGTCACGCGAGGTATAGAGCGTGAACCAATAGGCCTGGAAGGCGGCCCAGGGATGATCGTGATCGACGACATCGGCAACCGCCACATCTTCGCCGCGGGCGACCAAAGCTTTCATCGCCGCCTCATTGGCCTCGCCAAGCGCGATGATCGCCGCCTGTTCGGCAGCATCGGCCCAGCCGCGTGGCGTATGCACCGTCGGCTTCCAGGGGCCGCCCTTGTGATAGTGGAAGCCCAGCCGGTCGGCGATCGGGACGAAGGGATTGAGGCTCCCCGAATGCATCCAATGGCAGCCGAGATCGAAGGGAACGCCTGGCGCCATCTCCTCGGTATAGGCACGGCCGCCGATACGATGCGAGCCTTCCAGCAGAATGGTCGTCAAGCCTTTTTGCTGCGCAGCCATGGCGGCAGCGAGGCCGGCCGCCCCGGCGCCAATGATAACGACATCAACATCCGACATGGTGGAACAATCCCGCGTGAAATCTCATCCGCCGCGACGAACAGGCTGTGCCTTCACCGTTGAACGGGGGCGCAGCTTATACGGCGTGGGAACAACATGCCGCCAAATTTGACGGATGGCAATTGCCGCAGGTGAGGTGCCCGCCGACCATTCTGTCCCGAACCTCGGTGCTTTCCCTCCGCAGCCGCAGATGCCTCAGTCTTGCGCGGATTTCTTCGCGGCCGCGGCGTGATATGTGTCGGCGGTCTCTGCCACGGGCGTGGCGGGGATGTAGACCTGGACCGTCGTTCCGGCCCCAAGCTCGCTGTCGATCGCGAGCCAGCCCTGCATCGACGCGGTCAGGGCGTTGCAGATTGCCAGACCAAGTCCGGTGCCGCCCTCGTCACGGTTATAGGTATTGGCGATCTGAACGAAGGGTTTGGTGACATCGGCCAGGCGCTCACGCGGAATGCCGCGGCCATTGTCGCGGATGGCGATGACGGCCTCGGAGCCGCTCTCGCTGAGGCTGACGCTGAGTTCGATAGCGCCGCCCGGCGGGGTGAACTTCGTGGCGTTGTTCACCAGATTGGTGAGAATCTGCATCATCGCGCGACGGTCGCTGAGGAAATAGATATCCTGCAGGTCCGCTGGCACGGCAACGCGGATATTCTTGCGTCCCGCGGCGGCGGTGAGGCCGCTGGCGATCGGCGGCCAGATATCGGCAAGGCTGAGCCTTTCGATCGATAGTTCCTGCTTGCCAGCCTCGACCCGCGAGAGATCGAGGATATCGTTGATGATGGACAGCAACTGGCTGCCGCTATTGCGGATATCGTTCACGTAATCGATATATTTCGTGCTGCCCATCGGCCCGAAGGATTGCCGCGCCATGAGATCGGAAAAACCGATAATGGCATTGAGCGGCGTACGCAATTCATGGCTCATCGTCGCCAGGAAACTCGATTTTGCCCGGCTGGCGGTTTCGGCCTGATTCTTGGCGGCGATGAGTGCTTGTTCGTGTTGCCGCAATTCGGTGATGTCGAAACCGATGCCGATGCGCAAGGCGATGGCGCCGCTTTCATCCGTCAGGGCCACATTGGCCCAGCGCAGCAGATGATGCACGCCTGTTCGCGAAATCCAGTGATTGATGTTGATGATGGGAAACACCGCCGGGTCCTGATGCCGCAGGATCTCGACGACCGCGGCATATTCGTCGGCGGGCACCAGGCTCGCGGCGATGATGGGGTCCTTCAACTCGGCTTCGCTATAGCCGGAGGCAAGCTCCGCCTTGCGGTTGGCGCGCAACACATTGCCGTGGCGGTCCGACACCATGATCACCGCATCGATCGATTGCAGCACCAGGTCGGCAAAGGCTTCGCTTTCCGAGAGGCGGCGGACGGCTTCCAGATTTGCCCGTTCCTGGCGCTTGCGCTCGGTGACGTCGCGTTCGATGACGATCGTATGCGTCGCCCGGCCCGCGTGATCGACGATGGGCGTTATATCGACTTCAATTACCACGTCGCGGTCGTCCTTGCGGCGACAGGCGAGTTCCGTGCGGATCGGCTGGTCGCCGCGTAAGGCGGCGATCAGCGGCGCGGTATCGAGGCCGGCGGCGGCGATGTCCCGCAGGAACGGGGGCAGGGCGCCGATCACTTCATCGGGCCGATAGCCGGTCTGTCGTTCCACCGCATCGTTGACATAGACGATGCGCGGCGCAGCCGCCGGGACGGCGGTCGGCGCCACAGGCTCATCGTCAGCCGGATGCGACTGCGTTTCCAGCACCATCACCACGTCATTGAGATGAGAGATGGATTTTTCCAGCAGGTGCAACTGGGTTTCCCGCGCCTTGACGCTGGTGATATCGGACACCAGGGCAAAGAATCCCGCGACCTTGCCATCGACGATATCCGGCACATATTGCGCGACGGCCTGGATGATCGATCCGTCGGCCCGGGTCAGTGTGCGTTCGAATTGTTGCGGCTGTCCGGCGAGCACGGCCTGGACATGCGGCAAATCCTTCTCATAGAGTTCCGGCCCGAGATGGTCCCGCATGCGAATGCCGATCAAGGCCACCGGGTCGCGGGCGAACCAGTCGGAGACCGAGCGGTTGGCGAAAGCGCAAAGCTCGTCGCGGTTCCAATAGGTGACGAGCGCCGGCAGGTTGTCGGCGATCGTCTTGATGAAACGCTCGCTTTCGGCAACCCGCAGATCATGCAGCTTACGCTTGGTGATATCCAGCGACACGCCGCGAAACAGCTTGGCCCTGCCGTTCTCACGAATGACGCGTACGGTGGATTGCAACCAGACAATCTGGCCGCGGGCATTGAACATCCGATAGTCCAGCTCGACCACATCGCCGCGCTGGTCGATCAGGCCCTGCAATCCGTTGACGACGACATGCATATCGTCGGGGTGCAGGTGATGTTCCCAGAAGCCGGACTCGTTGATCCATTGTTCCCGCGAGAAGCCAAGGACACGCTCGACCGCTTCACTGATGAACAATGTGCGATGGGTGGCAGCATCGGATTCCCAGACGATGCCGTCGATCGACGACACGACATCATGATAGCGGCTTTCCAGGCCGGCACTGACGACACGCCCGAGCATGGGCGATACCGTCCACCGCCGGTATAGCAGGTGTAGCACAATCGCCGTCATCAGGGCGGCGACCAGCCACCCGGCGATGGGCATCATATCTTGCACGAACGACGGAATTCCATTTACCCCAAACGTCGCGACCCCAGGGGGCCGATTTTCACTGGTTTAATATATTTTGCCGCGCAATTGGTAAATTTATGAGCCGGGTTTAGGCTGCGGCAGCTTTCCAAATCCTTCGGGCGGGCCGCTCTCCGAGTCGCATCCGCCGGTCGTTTTACAAAGCTATGACGGGCGTCGCGCCGGCTGGATAGATAGCCGGCCGGGCCGTGCAAAATCCATCGTTATGCGTCGATTCCGGCTGTGACCAAACCGCGCGTGATGCTGCCCGTCGTGGGGAGGAGCGGGATCAGGCAGGCCTGCAGCGAGTGATAGATATCCGGCTTGCCATGGAAGGGATTGCTGTTCCGCTGCAGCTCCGCATCGAGCTGGGGGTACCAGCCGCCGTGGTCGCGGTCGATGAAATGGCGTGCGGTGAAGTTCCAGATCTTCCGGTACCACGTTTCGTCGCTGTGCCGGCCTTCGATCGCGTTCAGGAAGCTGGCCGCGCCGATTCCTTCGCAGCAGGGCCACCAATAGCGATCGGCGATACGCGGTGCAGCGTCCCAGTCCAGCGTGTAATAGAAGCCGCCCTGTGCTTTATCCCAGCCATCTTCCGTCGCCCGCGTGAAGAGTTCGCGCGCCGCGCCGGGAATCCAATCCTGCCGCCGGCCGCCCAACTCCCATAATTGCAGCAGCAGCCGTGTCCATTCCAGCGAATGGCCGGGGGTCGTGCCATAGGGCCGGAACATCGGACTGCCGGCATAGTCGCGATTGACGGCCCAGCCGGCGGTAAAATGCTCCGGCAGGTGCCAGCCATTCGCCGCCGCATGCCGCCGGATGATGAGATCGGCGATGCTCTCCGCCATAACGAGATAGTTGCCGTCGCCGGTTACCTCGAAGGCAGCCATCAGCGCCTCGGTCAGATGCATGTTGGAATTCTGACCGCGGTATTGATCGAAGGCCTGCCAGTCGCGGGTGAATTCCTCCGCCGCGGCGCCGTGCTGCTTTTCCCAGAACCGTTCTTCGAGCACGGTCGAGATGTCGGTCAGCAGACGGTCGGCATCCGGATGGCCGGCCATCTTGGCGCTGGCGGCCGCCAGCAGCACGAAGGCATGGCCATAGGCCTGCTTGGTCGCATCGGTCGGCCCGTCATCGCCGACCGCCCAGAAATACCCGCCCTGGTCATGATCGCGATGGGCGTGCCAGAGATATTGCATGCCGTGATCGACCATGGCATCGGCGCCGGGACGGCCGAGCAACGTGGCAATGGCGAAGCAATGGGTCATGCGGGTGGTGGCATGGATCTGCCGCTCGGCATGTTCATGCGCCGCCATCGGCGATCCATCCACATCCAGCTCGAAAAAGCCGCCGCGCGGATTGAGGCAGCGTCCATCGAAGAAGTCGAGGATGGCGTTGGCCTGTTGCAACAGCCAGAGGCGATGGCTGCCGAGGGTGACCCAGTTGCGCTGCATTCCCGTGGTTGCGGCTGTCATCGGCGATCACCTGTCAGGGCGAGGAGCGGAATCTGCGAGCCAAGCTCGATATCCTTTACGATAGCCGCGCTGGTTTGCGCTATCAATGACCTGCATGCGATGAAGCGGCGCCGCGACCCTCTTGCTGGCCCGGCCCCGGCGATCTGCGGATCCCATAGGCGGCAACAGCGGATGCCGCCGCGAGCAGTCTGTCGGCGATCATTGCCGAAAGATGCGGGCCGCTGCGGGCATGGTGGGCCTTCGCCGACGGGCGCATGGTGACGTCGAGCAACGAGCTGCGCCAGCGCGAAACCGAAGCGCTTCCTCGCTGGAAAAGGGGGCTCCGAAACATGGAGTTGTCTGCGAGGACGGTCTTGCCGGATCGTTCCAGCGGGCGCCGAAATATCGGCTGCTTTGGGGCGTGCGACGAAGCGGAACGAAAAAAGGCGGCCGACATGAGCCGACCGCCAGGAGGGAGAACGCGTCGATGGCAGGTTGGAAATGCTACATGGTCACAACATATGAGCCGGTGCCCAACTCGCGGCCGAGATTGTCCACGGCCCGAACTTCATATTGGTAGGAATGGCCGCCGGTCGCGGGGCAGGGCGGTGTGTAGTCGTCCTTGATGGCGCCCGCCGGAATGATGCCGTCCGGATTGACGGACACTTCCGCTTCGCCATGCTTCGCCTGGGGCTCACTGAGATCGCGCAGACGAACCCGGTAGTAGGTCGCGCTTCGCGGCGTGCCATAGACCTGGAGCTCCGGCGAGACTTGCGAACACAAGCTCGCGCTGGTGGGCCTCGCCGTCACATCGAGGTGCGAGGTATTACGCGTGGTGCCTTCGCTGGCGCAACCTGCAAGAATGAGTCCCGCAAGGCCGAAGAAAGCGCCAGAGCCGACGGCGGAAATGAGAGGGGATTTTGCCACAGCGGATTCCTTCAAATTCCTGTGCAAGAACTGTCGCCATGCGCGACATGGACTTGTGGCTGGTCTCCACCATGGATCGCGGGGGCGATCGGGGCAGAGCAGCTCGATGATGGCGAAACGGCAGCGTCGAGGGGGATGTTCCTTTGGCGCCATCACAACGATGAGAGGCGCGCGTCGCAGTTGCTGCCCTGGGGCGGTATCGGTGTCAGGCTGCGGGGCGCCGGCCCGTTGCACGCTGGCCCACCGCACTTTCTGAGACATGATGGGCAGCCATGCCATCGCGGAGATAGCGGGCGAATTCGGTCGCCGCCTTCATTGCGCCATAGCGCGGCAGATGCAGATTGATGGTAAAGCCGGGCAGTTCCGGCAAACCGTTATCGGCTGCGAGAATCACCAGATCGGCGGGCACGGTTGAAGTCAGCCAGGCCGTGACGGCCAGGTCGGCGCGAACAATGGTGCGTGTCGCTTCGATACCGTTCTCGAACACCGTCCGCCATGCGATATCCGCCTTTTCCAGTGCGGCGAGCACGAAGGGACGAAAAGCGCAGGTTTCACTCACCAGTGAAAGCGGCAGCGGCCGTTTTCCATGCGCCGTCCCGCCTTTGGCGCCGACCCAGACCAGACGTTCGATACCGAGGCATTCACCGCCGGCTGTCTTGCCGACCGCCTCCTCGATAATCGCAAGATCGATTTCGCCGCCGGCCAGCGCCTGCGCGAGCTTCGGCGAGGTCTCGCAGATCAGTGAAATCTCCACCTGCGGATAGGCATCGGCGAAAGCCTTCAGCACCGGAGCCAGGCGCGTCTCGACCAGATCATAGGGCACGCCGATCCGCAGCCGGCCCTTGAGGGCATCGGCGGTAAGATCGGCGCAGATTTCGTCGTTGAGGCTCAACAGCCGCTTTGCCTTGCCGAAGAGGCGTTCGCCCGAGGCCGTCAGTTTGAGGCCGCGCCGGTCGCGCTCGAACAGGCTGCCGCACAGCACGTCTTCCAGCCGCTTGATCTGCTGGCTGACGGCACCCTGGGTCAGGTTAAGGGCGTTGGCGGCCGCCGTCATGCTGCCGCTCTCGGCGACAGCGACGAAGCTGCGGAGGAGGGCGATGTCGAGGTTACGGTTCATTTTGCTATTATAGTTCCTAATGTAAGCCATCTCAAACATTCGATTTACTGATGCTGATGCCGCCTCGTAGCCTGCCGGCCAGGATGAGATGCCGATGAGGATCCCAGTGAGCTCAGGTGCGGCTCAGGTGAGGCCAGCGGAACGAGGAATGCGAGGCAGCATGGCGATCGAAACGTTTATCCCACTGATTTTATTTGCGTTCATTGCGACGGCGACGCCGGGTGCCGCGACCACGATTGCCACAGCTTCCGGGGTCCAATTCGGCTTTCGCCGGTCGATTCCGGTCATGCTGGGCAGCGCCTGCGGTCTCGCCACTTTGGCATTGGCCTCCGGCGCCGGTCTGGCGGGGCTGTTGCTGGCGGCGCCGACGCTGCAGGGGGCGATGAAGGTCGTCGGCTCGGCCTATCTCATCTGGCTGGGTTGGAAGATCAGCCGCAGCGGGGCGCCGCGGCCGCTGACGGAACAGGCGCGACCGATCCGCTTCATGGGTGGTGCCGGGCTGCTCTGGCTCAATCCCAAGGGCTGGGCGATGACGTTGAGCGCAGCCGCGTCCTTTGCCGCCTTGGCCAGCGGGCCGGGGCAACTCGCCTTGCTGCTCGGCGCGACTTTCGGTGCCGCGGCGACGATTTCGCTCTTTCTGTGGTGCGCGGCCGGCCTCCTGCTTCGCCGCCTGCTGCGCAGCGAGGGGCAATGGCGCGCGCTGAACAGGCTGCTTGGCCTGCTGCTGGTGGCCTCGATCATTCCCATGTGGCTGGAGTAATTGTACATGACGATGTTTGCTGCACAGGTGGACCTGCTCCAGGCCGCCGAAAGTCTCACCGAATATTGGTCACCGAGGGTGGTGGCGCGGGTCAATGATCAATATGTCAAGGTCGCCAAGCTGCGCGGCAGCTTCACCTGGCACAGCCATGCCGAGGAGGACGAGCTGTTCTATATCCTGCGTGGTTCCCTGACGATCGAATATGAAGGCGGCCGTAAGGTCGTCCTGCCTGCCGGCTCGCTGCATGTCGTCGAGCGCGGCGTGATGCATAATCCGGTGGCCGAGGAAGAATGCTGGATCGCCCTCATCGAGACGGTGACGACGCGGCATACCGGTGATCGCGAGACACCGCAGACGCGGTCGATCACGGAACAGCTCCAGGGCTTTCACGACCGGTGACAGGATCGGCCTGCGGGGCGCGTCGCCATTGGCTGAACTTGGGAGCCTAGATGCCGTGAAAGCGGCAATCTTGCAAAAAGCGCTGGTTTAGTCCGGTATTTTTGCTTCCTGATCATCAATGTGGTGACCAAATCGCACTTCAGTCAGCAATGGCCGAGGCCTATAACAGGGCGGCCGAATGGGCATGCGGCGGGCGGTTCTGCCTCGCAGCGATACCCTCCCGTCATCCTCTTCACCCGCAAAGGTCATCATCATGGCGCCTTCATCGACAGAGCCGCAAAAAACCGGGACCTCCGCCAGCGAGGCCCCGATCACTGAGACGCCCGTCCTTGAGACACACGTGATCGAGACCCAGGGCATTCGCCTGCCGAAACTCGGCCTCGGCACCTATCGCATGCAGGGCGATACCTGCCGCGCCGCCGTCGAGAGCGCGCTGTCGCTGGGCTACCGACATATCGATACGGCGGAGATGTATGGCAATGAGGAGGCGGTGGGTGCCGCCGTCGCCGCCGGCATCGCACGTGGCGATCTGCATGTCACCACCAAGGTATGGAACGACAATCTGGCGCCGGACGCGATCCGCCGTTCTTTCGATGCCAGCCTCAAGAAGCTCCGTCTCGATTACGTCGATCTCTATCTGGTGCATTGGCCTTCGCCGAAGATGGACCTGCCGGCGATCTTCGAGACCTTGGCCCGCCTCCACGAACGGAAGCTGGTGCGCGCGATCGGTGTCTGCAACTTCAATGTCGCGCTGCTGCGTCAGGTGATCGAGGAGATTGGCGCGCCCATCGCCTGCAACCAGATCGAATACCACGTTCTGCTCGACCAGACGGCGGTGCGCAATTACCTGCGGCCGAAGAACATTCCCATCACCGCCTATTGCCCGCTGGCGCAGGGTCGCCTGGCCGAACATCCGCAACTGGCGGAAATCGCCCGCAAGCATGGCGCCGCGCCGGCGCAAGTGGCGCTGAAATGGCTGCTCGACCAGGAAGGTGTTGCCGCCATCCCGAAG
>DATLIX010000178.1:0-8109 GCA_035539215.1 Dongiaceae bacterium
TGGATGGCGCCGGCGGCCACGAAGCTCAGCCGCGAGCCCGGCGGATTGCCATGCGCATCGACGATGCCCCAGCCGGTATGCTGCAAGCCAGGATCGAGACCTAAAAGCCGCATCGCCGCCATCTTGTTTGAAGATATCCAGTCATACGCCGCGGCGCCGGAGTCGGTAAACAACGGTCGCGAAACCGCCGTCGCCGATCCCGGCAGCGACCGGTCATGCCGTCAGCGACGCCAGGGTCTCTTCCGACACCTCGAAATTGGCATAAACGTTCTGCACGTCGTCATTATCTTCCAGGGTGTCGATCAGCTTCATCAGCGACTGCGCCGTTTCGGCATCGACGGTCGTCGCATTGAGCGGCACCCATTGCAGCTTCGCTTCGCGGGCTTCGCCGAACTTCGCTTCCAGCGCGTCACGCACGGCGGAGAAATCGTCGGTGGCGCAGGTGACGGTATGGGTCTCCGCATCGCTCTCGACATTGTCGGCGCCGGCTTCCAGGGCGGCCTCGAAAACCGCATCGGCGCTGATGGCGGCGCCCTTGGCCGTCTTGGTCGGGTAAACGATGACGCCTTTGCGCTCGAACATGAAGGAAACCGAATTGGTCTCGCCGAGATTGCCGCCCGCCTTATTGAAGGCGGTGCGAATTTCCGAGGCGGTGCGGTTGCGGTTGTCGGTCAAGGCTTCAACGATGACGGCAATGCCGCCCGGGCCATAGCCCTCGTAGCGCACCTCGTCGTAATTGGTGTTGTCCTCACCGCCGGCGCCCCGCTTGATGGCCCGCTCCATCGTGTCCTTGGGCATATTTGCCTCGCGGGCCGCGATGACGGCCGCGCGCAGACGCGGGTTGGCAGCCGGATCGGCCTGGCCGGTTCTTGCGGCCACGGTCAATTCGCGGATGATTTTGGTGAAAACTTTGGCCCGCTTGGCGTCCTGTGCGCCCTTGCGGTACATGATATTCTTGAATTGTGAATGACCGGCCATGGTCCGACTCTGACACCCAAGTTATAGAGAACTATCCGCAGTCACCCTACCACATTTTGCAATGCGGTCAGCAAGCGCAAGCTGGGCCTGAACCCAGCAAGCTGCGGATTTTCCAGCCTTTTAGCACAAATCCTGGGGCGGAAAACCCCTTCGCAAGAGAGATGTGACGTTCGGGAACGGTCGCCGTCTTGCCGCGTTACAGGAGACAATCACCAAACCCTTTGTTTCATTGCGTTATCGGCGCAATTCCTGATGCGAGGCGGGCGGTCCCCATAGGACGGGACAGGATGAAGAAGCGAAGCCGGCCGGCTTCGGTTTACTGAATTTTAATCTGCTCGCCCGAGACTGATCGTGACCTGATGCCGATCGCATTGTGACCGATCACGAGGACGAGATGTCGGAAGCCATTCAATTCAGCGAAGCCGAGCGGAAGAATATCGACAGCCTCCAGGTTGAGATAAACCGCATGGCGGAAATGGTGTTCACCGTTTCTCGCGATACCGGGCTGGAAGCAGTCAACGCTGCCTTGTCCCTCGCCGCGGAAGGCAAATACGATACGCCCGACAAGGTCCGCAGCGTCGCCTTCGATGTGCTGGCGCGGGCCGAAATCATGCAATCCGAGATCGATCGCTTCATGAGCATCGCTCGCAACACGCCGGCCGCCGAGTAATCCTGAAACGCTCCTTCCTCGACAAAATCGATTGAGCAAACCCGGCGGTTTCGCCGGGTTTTTGCTTAGGGCCGCTTGCTCGCACTGCCCTGCTCCTCAGACCGCACGAGGTCGAGCCAGGCCCGGGCCGCGGGTGACAGCGACGTTCCATGCCGCCAGATCAGGCTCAGCTGCCAGCGCACATCCGGCTCATCGAGCAAGGCGACCTGGACCGGGATGTCGCTGCGGCTTGCAGTGACCAGACGCGGCAGCAAGGCAACGCCGAGGCCGGTTGCCACCAGCACCATGATGAAATCCGGCTGACTGCTGCGCGCCGCCTCCCGCGGCGTGAAGCCCCGCTGCCGGCAAGCCTCGACGATCAGCTGGTTGAGGGCAAAACCCGCCTCGAACAACACGAAGCTGTCCTCGGCCAGTTCGGCAAGTCGCACCTGTTCCCGACCGATCAGGCGGTGGCCGGGCGGCAACAGCACCATCAGCGGCTCGTCGCGCAGTGACAGGCGCGCAAATTCATCCTCGATCGGCGCGATCGCCGCGGCGAGTTCCAGATCTCCGGCACGGATCGCGTCCTTCAGGGGATTGCTGCCCTGCTCCACCAGATCGATATCGATCTCCGGGTACCGCCGGCGATATCGGGTCACCAACGGTGCGAAGATGACGCTGCTGCCAAGCTGCGGAATGCCGATGCGCAGCCGACCGCGGCGCAACCCCCGCAACTCCGCCAGTTCGGCAAGCAGATTTTCCCGCTCAGCCAGCATGATCTGGGCGCGGCGATAGACCACCTCCCCCATTGCCGTCATGCGGACCTGGTGGCCGAGCCGCTCGAGCAGCGCCGTCCCTAGCTCCTCCTCCAATTGCTTGACCGCCTTGCTGATCGTCGGCTGCGAAGCATGGATGACCTCCGCCGCGGCAGAAAACCCGCCCTGCCGCACCACTTCCACGAAAGCACGCAAGGTTCGGAGGTCCATGGAGAGACGTTATATCTAAATGGCATTAATTGTATTCAATCAATTCATTTCAAGTATATCGCAGCGCAGCATACGTTCAAGAGGTTCCTAGCAACGGATTCGCGCGGCGCCCCGCCATGACCGACACTCCAAGTACCAAAAGCCTTCTTTCGCGCCTCCGCTCGCTTGCCCGCAACCGGGACGCGGCGGTCGATTGGCTCGCCGCCTGGGCTAAAGCGGGGCTTTTGATCGGCCTGTGGACCGGCTGCGACTGGCTTTGCCGGCGGTTGAACGCGCCGATACCCTCCGGCGTACTCGGCCTCGTTCTCCTTCTGGCCGCCTTGGCCCTGGGTATCGTCCGCAGCGATTGGCTGCGCCCCGGCGTCGGCCGGCTGCTCGGCCATATGCTGCTGTTCTTCATCCCTGCCATGATGGCGCCATTGGCGCATCGTGAGCTGTTCGGGCCGGTCGGCCTCAAGATTCTCGCGGTCATCGTGCTCAGCACCATTTCCGTCATGCTCTCGACCGGCCTGGTTGTGGAAGCTTGTTTCCGGCGCCGCGTGGCAAGCCGCGTTGAAACCCTGCCCGCCGTAACCGCAAAGCCTGCCAATGCTCGCTGAGGCACAGGGACTGCCGCATGGCAGCTGGGCGCCGTTCTTCTGGGTGACCGTTACCCTCGGGCTTTACATGCTGGCGCGGCTGATCAATGGCCGGCGGCGCAGGTGGTGGTCATCGCCGCTGCTGCTCGCCTGGCTTGGCTGTCTCGCCCTCGGCCTGCTGCTGCAAGCGAGCTATCAGGAATATCTCAGCGGTACCGCTTGGCTCTCCATGCTGATCGGCCCGGCAACCATGGCTTTCGCGGTGCCGATCTACGATCAGCGCCAGATGATCCGCCGCCATTGGCCGGTGCTGCTGCTGGGCATCACCGTCGGCAGCACCGTTGCCGCCGCCAGTGCCTGGATTCTTGCCGATTTGCTGGCCCTGCCGCAGGACCTCACCCATACCCTGGAGACACATTCCATCACGACCCCCTTCGCCATGGCCGTCAGCGAAAAAATCGGCGGCCTGCCGCAGCTGGCGGCAATCGCCACGGCCGTGACCGGATTGATCGGCGGCGTGATCGGCGAAATACTGCTCGCGACGCTGAAGCTGCGCTCCAGCTTTGCCCGCGGCGCCCTCTTCGGCATGGGTGCTCATTCGGTCGGTGTCGCCAAGGCTCATGAACTGGGCAGCGAGGAAGGGTCCGTGGCCAGCCTCGTCATGGTCCTGGCGGGGCTCGCCAATATCGTTTTCGCACCGCTGATCGCGACGTTCTTCCAAACATTCTGAAAGCGGTTAGCGCGCGCTTTCGGCGCCTCCATGCCCGCTGAACGGGCGCCCGAACACATCGGGCTAGGCGGCAACCCTGCGGCGATTGCGCCGCATGAAGCAATCTGTCGCATAATTCTAATTCGCAACCTCATTGAGATTATCGCGCGAGACTCATAGAGTAATCCGCAATCGGCGATTCAGTGCTGATGCGGCCGGCTGATGCAAGTCCGCGTCCAGCGCGTTTCATCGACGTGGTTTCACCTGGGACAATCATGGGGCCGGCATGATCTCAAGGTATCGACGTCTTTTGCCGCCGAGCGTGACGGGGCATTTAAGCCTGGGTCACGAGCTGGCACTTGTCGTCGCCCTGAAGATCGTCGCCCTCGTCATTCTCTATTATCTCTTCTTTTCGCCGGCGCATCGGCCCGTCGCAGATACTGCAACACATGTGATGGGACCGCTCGAACCCACCCAGACTCCGCATTCCGCAGGAAGGTAAGCATCATGGACGTCGTCGACCTGTCGCGCCTCCAATTCGGCCTCACCGCCCTCTATCACTTCCTGTTCGTGCCCTTGACGTTGGGTCTCTCCGTCATCCTGGCCATCATGGAAAGCGTTTATGTCACCACCGGCCGCACCATCTGGCGTGACATGGTGAAGTTCTGGGGGCTGCTCTTCGGCATCAATTTTGCCATGGGTGTCGCCACCGGCATCACCATGGAATTCCAGTTCGGCACCAACTGGGCCTATTACGCGCATTATGTCGGCGACGTCTTCGGCGCACCGCTGGCAATCGAAGGAATGATGGCCTTCTTTCTGGAAGCGACCTTCGTCGGACTGTTCTTCTTCGGCTGGAACCGTCTCACCCGCGTGCAGCATCTGATCGTCACCTGCCTGCTCGCACTCGGCACCAATCTCTCGGCGCTGTGGATACTGATCGCCAATGGCTGGATGCAATATCCCGTCGGCGCCAAGTTCAATATCGACACGATGCGGATG
Organism: Dongiaceae bacterium; assembly: GCA_035539215.1. GTDB lineage: Bacteria > Pseudomonadota > Alphaproteobacteria > Dongiales > Dongiaceae > Dongia_B. The sequence goes on from DATLIX010000178.1 coordinate 4,903, forward strand.
GAGGTGACGAATTTCGCGGAGGTCTTGTTCAATCCGGTGGCGCAGGCGAAATTCGTGCACACCGTCTCGGCGGGCTATGTCACCGGCTCGATGTTCGTGCTGTCGATCAGCGCCTATTATCTGCTGCGCGGCCGTCATCGTGCGCTCGCCTTGCGCTCGATGGCGGTGGCGGTCAGCTTCGGCCTTGCCTCCGCGCTCTCCGTCGTTGTGCTGGGTGACGAAAGCGGCTACACCGCCGGCGAAAACCAGAAAATGAAGATCGCCGCCATCGAAGCAATGTGGGAGACCGAGCCCGCACCGGCCTCGTTCACGATCGTCGGCCTGCCGAGCCTCGAAGGCCGCGATACCCGCTATGCGATACAGGTGCCCTATCTGCTGGGTCTGATCGCCACCCGCTCGATCGACAAGCAGGTGACCGGCATCAAGGATCTGGTGGCAGACGCGGGCCGTCGGATCAGAAACGGCATGCTGGCCTATGGCGCGCTGCAGACCTTGCGCCAGGACCGCGGTAATGCGGAGGCACGAGCGGTCTTCGATCAGCATGCCGAGGATCTCGGCTATGCGTTGCTGCTGAAGCGCTATACAGCAGATGTCACCCATGCGAACGACGACCAGATAACCCAGGCGTCATGGGACACGGTACCGAATGTGCCGGTGCTGTTCTGGTGCTTCCGCATCATGGTCGGGCTTGGTTTCTATTTCATCGCCCTCTTCGCCACCATGTTCTACTTCTCCAGCCGCCGCCAGCTGGAACGCTATCGCTGGCTGCTCTGGGTCTGTCTGTGCTCGCTTCCGCTACCCTGGCTGGCAGCCGAGGTCGGCTGGTATGTGGCCGAAGGCGGTCGCCAGCCCTGGACCATCGACGGCATCCTGCCGACTTTTCTGTCGGTCTCCTCGGTCACCGCCGATCACGTCTGGTTGTCTCTCGGCGGCTTCATCCTGCTCTACTCGGCCCTGGCGGTGGTCGAGCTCTACCTGATGATCCGCACCATCCGGGAGGGGCCGTCCGAGCACAATCCCGTACCGACACCTGCAAGAGTCTATCACTGGCACGCAGCGAAATAGGAGGCATGATCATGGAAGCCTATGAAATCCTCCGCCTGCTCTGGTGGGTCATTCTCGGCGTGCTGCTGATCGGCATCGCCGTGATGGACGGCTTCGATCTCGGCACAGCAATCCTGCTGCCGATCGTGGCCCGCACCGATGGCGAGCGCCGCGTGGTGATCAATACCATCGGTCCGGTCTGGGAAGGCAATCAGGTGTGGTTCATCCTGGGCGGCGGGGCGATTTTCGCCGCCTGGCCGCCGCTTTATGCCGCCGCGTTCTCGGGCTTCTATTTCGCCATGCTGCTGCTGTTGCTGGCACTGATCCTGCGACCGGTCGGATTCAAATATCGCAGCAAGCTGACCAATCCCCGCTGGCGCAGCTTCTGGGACGGCGCGCTCTTCATCGGCGGCCTGGTGCCGGCTTTGGTGTTCGGCGTTGCCTTCGGCAATGTGCTGCAGGGCGTCCCCTTCCGCTTCGATGCCGACCTGCGGATGACCTATGAGGGTTCGTTCTGGGCCTTGTTCAACCCCTTCGCCCTGCTCTGCGGTCTCCTCAGCGTGGCAATGCTGACCTTGCACGGCGCTGTCTGGCTTTCCGGCAAGACGCGCAATCTGGTGCAGGCCCGCGCGCAACTGGCCGCCCTCATCGCCGGCATCGCAACCGTCATCCTCTTCGCGCTGGGCGGGCTCTGGGCGGGCCATCTCGACGGCTATGTGGTGCAATCGACCATCGATCCCAACGGTCCCTCCAACCCCCTGGCCAAGCAGGTGACGCAAGCCGTCGGCGCCCTGTTCGCCAATTACAGCGCCATGCCAATCACCATGGCAGTGCCGGTCATCGGCTTTGCCGGCGCGCTGCTGGGCGGCTTGCTGGCGCGCAGCGGCCGACTGCCGGGCCTTGCCTGGGTGCTGAGCGCCGTGGGTATCGCCGGCATCATCGGTACCGCCGGGATCAGCCTGTTCCCGCTGCTGCTGCCATCATCGCTCGATCCCAATTCCAGCCTTTCGGTCTGGGATGCGTCTTCGAGCAAGCTGACGCTGGGCGTCATGACGGTGGTGACCGGCATCCTCCTGCCGATCATCATCGCCTATACATCCTGGGTCTATCACGTGTTGCGGGGGCCGGTTACCATCGACCAGATCTCCGACGAAAACCATTCCTACTGAGCGAGGCACGACATGTGGTATTTCAGCTGGATCCTCGGGCTCTCGTTCGCCGCCGCCTTCGCCGCCATCAATGCGATGTGGCTGGAACTGTCGCCGGGTGCGTTCAAGGAAACGCCCCACGACGACAGCATGGATCCGCCGCCCTATCAGCGATAGGGGCGCGAGGTCTGCGGCCGTTTCGCCTCAGGCCGAACACATCGCGTTTTAAGCGCCCGCTTCCACGGCGGCAACCAGTCCAGCCAGATTGGCGAAATGATAATGTGGTTGTGTGACGTGCTGGGGCGCCGGCGTCCCGCCGAACCCCTTGAGCCCTTGGCGCCGTTCGATCCAGCACACCTGGTAACCGAGCTGCTTCGCAATGCCGATGTCATGATATTGGCTCTGCGCGACATGCAGATAATCCTCGAGCCGGTAGCCAAGCGTGCTCTGGCGGCCGCGCGCATAAGCAAAGAACTGCGGATCTGGTTTGCAGGTGCCGACATCCTCGGCCGTGACAGTATCGTCAAAGGGCATTTCCAGCGTGCGCGCGAAATGGCCGAGCGCCCAATTATCGGAATTGGTCATCGCGACCAGACGAAAACGCTGCTTGAGCTGACACAGGCTGGCGACTGAATCCGGGAAAGCGGGCCAGCGCGGAATCGAAAGGCGGAAGCCCTCGACTGCCTCATCGGACGTCGGCAGGCCGAATTCTTTCGCCATCAGGCGATAGATCGGCGCCATCATGGCCGGGAATGGCTGGCCGCGCATCAGATCGTGCTGCAGCGCTTCGGCCTTGCCGTAACTGAGCAGAATGTCCTCATCGGCAATGTTGGTGCCTGCCGCTTTCGCGAGCGGCCGGAAGTAATCGAGAATTCCGGCTTCAAAATCGATCAACGTGCCGACCACGTCGAAGGTCAGAATCTTGCGGTCCCGCAGCGCCATTACAGCCTCGCCTCATTGGTTGCCACGCGTGTTGGTGACATGGCCAGTGTTAACCGATTGCGCTTCATGACAA
>DATLIX010000179.1:0-52284 GCA_035539215.1 Dongiaceae bacterium
TTGCGTTTGTTTTGTCGTTGATGGTATTTGCTACCTGGAACGACATAAAAGTTTTGCTGATCAAGGCTCTGCTGACGTGACCGGAAGATGCGTGAAATGTTCAAGCTGAAAAGGCTGTTGGTTGCCGTTTGTGCCCTGGTCGGCGTTTTGATGCTGTCGGTGGTTGGATCAAGTGTTCATGCGCAGAATATCGGTAGTGGGGATCCGATCCAGGAGATCCGCATCGAGGGGAATCAGCGTATCGAGCCGGAAACCATCCGCTCCTACATGCAGATCAATCCGGGCGATCCGTTCGATGCCGAGAAAATCGACCAGGCACTGAAAAATCTCTTCGCGACGGGTCTCTTCGCCGACGTCAATCTGCGTCGCGACGGCAATGCGCTGGTGGTTGCGGTCAAGGAAAACCCGATCATCAACAAGCTGGCCTTCGAAGGCAACAAGCGGATCGACGATGATGCGCTGAATGCCGAAGTGCAGCTTCGTCCGCGTGTCGTCTATACGCAGACTCGTGTGCAGCAGGATGTGAAGCGCATTCTCGATCTCTATCGCCGCAGCGGCCGCTTCGCGGCGACGGTCGAGCCGAAGATCATCAAGCTCGACCAGAACCGCGTCAATCTGGTCTTCGAAATTCATGAAGGCGACATCACCTATGTGCGCCGCATCGATTTCGTCGGCAACAAGGTGTTCAGCGACAGCGATCTGCGGGATATCATCCTCACGCGCATCCACCACTGGTATCTGTTTCTGACCAGTGCCGACGCCTATGACCCGGACCGCTTGACCGTCGACAAGGAACAGCTGCGACAGTTCTATCTGACCGAAGGCTATGCCGATTTCCGCGTTGTCTCTGCCGTCGCCGAATTGTCGCCGGAACAGGATGCCTTCTTCATCACCTTCAATGTCGAGGAAGGCGAGCGTTACAAGTTCGGCAAGATCGACATCAAGACGACCCTGAAAGGGTTGAACCCCGATACGCTCCGCGGCGATGTGACGACGAAGGAAGGCGACTGGTACGACGCCAGCAAGGTTCAGGATACGGTCAAAGCGCTGAGCGACCGGCTTGGCAATCTCGGCTACGCGTTTGTCGACGTGCGTCCGCGTATCGACCGTGATGCCAAGAAGCGCATTCTGACGCTGACCTACGATATCCAGGAAGGGCCGAAGGTCTACGTCGAGCGTATCGACATCTCCGGCAATGTGCGAACCCAGGACAAGGTCATCCGGCGCGAATTCCGCCTAGCGGAAGGCGATGCCTTCAGCACCGAAAAGATGGATCGTACGCAGCAACGATTGAAGAATCTCGACTTCTTCGAATCGGTGGATATTTCGGAAGCGCCCGGCAGTACGCCGGACAAGACCATCATCAAGGTGAAGGTCCAGGAAAAGTCGACCGGCAGTCTCAGCTTCGGTGCCGGTTTCTCGACTTCCGACGGTCCTTTGGGAACGGTCGGCGTGCAGGAGCGCAATCTGTTGGGTAAGGGCCAGGATCTCGCCGTCCAAGTGCAGATCTCCGGCAAGCGCTCGGGCGGTACCATCACGTTCACCGATCCCTATTTCCTTGATAAGGAAATGTCGGCGACCTTCGGTCTTTTCCACCAGCGCTACCAAGCCGCACACGACCGCTTTCGGCAGTTGTCGACCGGCTTCACCACATCAATCGGCTATGATCTGACGGAATATACCCGTCACACCTTGGGTTACACCTTCTCGGCGGATGACATCTATCATATCGATAGCGACGCCTCCCAGGTGATCAAGGATGATAAGGGGTATGAATTCCGTTCAACGCTCAAGTCGAACCTGCTCTACGATCGTCGTGATGCGAAGTTTGATCCGCGTTCCGGTTACTATGTTAACCTGGAGACCGATTACACCGGTTTGGGTGGCTCGATTTACGATGCCAAGGGCATTGTGAGCGGCGGATATTTCTATCCCTTCAACCGGAGCAAAACCGTCTCGCTCGGTGTTACCGGTCAGGCGGGCTACATCCAGCCCCTATTCGGCGACAATCTGCATTTCGCCGATTCCTTTAAGCTCGGTGGGCAGAGCCTGCGTGGTTTTGCCGACAATGGTGTTGGTCCGCGTGACGAGGACGCGAAGAAGAAGGATGGTACGATCGGCGGCAAGTTCCTGTTCAGCGGAACGGTCAGCCTCGGTTTCCCCCTCGGGCTGCCGGAAGAGTATCAAATCCGCGGCAGGGCGTTTTCGGACTTTGGTCTCGTGACGGATCCGGATCCGGAGAGCGACATTCGTATCCATGACAGCAACTTGATACGCGTTTCTGCGGGTCTGGGGCTGACCTGGGTTTCTCCCTTCGGTCCCCTTGCGGTTGATGTGGCTTTGCCCCTTCGCAAGGACAAAGATGACCAAACAGAATTGTTCAACTTCAGTGTCGGTACATCATTCTGACACATCAATATCGGAGACTTTAAGGTGCGTTATTTCTCAAAGTTAACCTCAGCGATTGTGGTCGCGCTGGCGATTGGCATTGGTAGTCTGAGTGTCGTACATTCTGCCCAGGCGCAGCAGGCCGCAGGGGCGGTCATTATTGCCGTCATCGACCGCCAGGAAATCATGTCGCTGTCCAGTGCGGGCAAGGGATTGCAGGCTGCCGGAAGCCAGCGTGCCAAGCAGTTGCAGGACGACATCCAGAAGCGGCAGGACGCGCTCGGCAAGCAGCGCCAGACGCTGGAACAGCAGAAGGCGACGCTGACGCCGCAGGATTACCAGAACAAGCTGGTTGATCTGGGCCGGCAGAGCGACCAGCTGCGCTTGGATTTTCAGACCAAGAAGCGGGCCTTTGATACTTCCGCGCAGCAGGCCCTCGAGCAGATTCAGAACCAGACTTTTGCCATCGTGAAGCAGATCGCCGCCCAGCGGAATATCAGCCTGGTCCTGTACAAGGATATGGTTGCCTGGGGTCCGGGAGCGGTTGATATCACGCCGGATGTGGTGGCGCAGCTCAATCAGAAGCTGCCCTCGGTCAAGTTCTGATTGGGAGTGATCGGTGCGGAGATGACCGAAGCCGTAGAAACTGCTGGGATTAATATCGATGCGAAGGGGATCATGCGCATGATCCCCCATCGCTATCCTTTGCTGTTCATTGATCGCATTGAGAATATGATCAGCGACGTGACGGCGACCGGCGTCAAGAATGTCTCGATGAACGAGGCCGTGTTCCAGGGGCATTTCCCCACGGATCCGGTCCTGCCGGGCGTCATGATCATCGAAGCCATGGCGCAGACGGCAGCCGTGCTCGTCGTCCATACGCTGGGTGCGGCCTTCGAAGGTAAGTTGGTGTACTTCATGAGCATCGACAATGCGCGTTTCCGCAAGCCGGTTCTGCCGGGTGACCAGTTGCGCCTGATCGTCAACAAGGATCGGCATCGTGGCCCGGTCTGGAAATTCATCGGTGAAGCGAAGGTCGGTGGCCAGCTGGTGGCCGAAGCGACCTTCGCCGCCATGATCCGCGATTAGCCGTCGCCGTCTAACACATCAAGGAGCATCTCCATGGCCCAGGCAGCAGCAAAAGTCGAACACGCAGCGCCCTTCCGCTTGGCGCATACGATGATCCGGGTTTTTGACCTCGACAAGTCGATCGATTTCTACACCCGGTTGCTCGGTATGAATCTGATGCGCCGCAAGGATTATCCCAGTGGCGAATTCACCCTGGCGTTTGTGGGCTACGGGACCGAAGAAGATAACGCGGTGATCGAATTGACCCACAATTGGGGTCAGAAGGAGCCGTATCAATTGGGTACGGCCTTCGGCCATTTGGCGATCCATGTGCCGGATATCTATGGCGTCTGCGAGCGGCTGGCCGCGGAAGGCGTCAAAATTCCGCGTGCGCCGGGGCCGATGAAGCATGGCGGTTCGGTTATCGCCTTCATCGAAGATCCGGATGGCTACAAGATCGAGCTGATCGAAGCCAGGCAGTAAGGGCTTCCGCGATACTCTTGGATATGCCGGGAACGGCTGCCGTTTAGAGGCCAACTGAAATTAGACGCCCAATGAAAAAACCCCGCCGATCGCTCGGCGGGGTTTTCGTTTGATTCAATGCCCTTACTTGCGCTTGTTCAAGGGCAGGAAGGGACGCTCGCCGTAGCCGGTGTAGAGCTGCCGCGGACGGCCGATGCGCTGTGTCGGGTCCTCGATCATCTCCTTCCACTGCGCGACCCAGCCGACCGTGCGTGCCACGGCAAACAGCACCGTGAACATCGAGGTCGGGAAGCCGATCGCCTGCAGGATGATGCCGGAATAGAAGTCGACATTCGGGAAGAGCTTGTGGGAGACGAAGTAATCGTCTTCCAGCGCGATCCGCTCCAGTTCCATGGCCAAGGCCAGGAGCGGTTCGTTGCGCTTGCCCAAGGCATCAAGAACTTCATGGCAGGATTCGCGCATCACGGTGGCGCGCGGATCGTAGTTCTTGTAGACGCGGTGACCGAAGCCCATCAGGCGGAAATTGTCGTCCTTCGATTTGGCCCGCTTGATGTATTCGGGAATGCGCTCGACCGAGCCGATCTCGCGCAGCATTGCCAGAACCGCCTCGTTGGCGCCGCCATGAGCGGGACCCCAGAGGCAGGCGATGCCGGCAGCGATACAGGCAAAGGGATTGGCGCCGGAAGAGCCGGCCATGCGCACGGTCGAAGTCGAGGCATTCTGCTCGTGATCGGCATGGAGGATGAAGATGCGATCCATTGCCTTGGCGACAACCGGATTGATCTTGTATTCCTCCGCCGGCACCGCGAAGGTCATGCGGAGGAAATTTTCCGCGTAGTCGAGATCGTTGTGCGGATAGACGAAAGGCTGGCCGACGGAATACTTGTACGCCATGGCCGCAATCGTCGGCACCTTGGCGATCAGGCGATGCGAGGCGACCATGCGCTGATGCGGATCATGGATATCGGTGCTGTCGTGATAGAAGGCCGAGAGCGCGCCGACGACGCCGACCATGACTGCCATGGGATGCGCATCGCGACGGAAGCCGCGATAGAAAGCGGCGATCTGCTCATGCAGCATCGTGTGATAGGTGATGTCGCGCCTGAAATCGGCCTTCTGCTTGGCATTCGGCAATTCGCCTTCCAGCAATAGATAGCAGACTTCCATGAAGTCACTGTGCTTCGCCAGCTCTTCGATCCGATAGCCGCGATGCATGAGGATACCTTCCTCACCATCGATATAGGTCACCGCGGATTGCGTTGAGCCGGTGGCCCCATAGCCGGGGTCGTAAGTGAAGAGACCGTGATCGGAATAGAGCTTGCGAACATCGACCACATCCGGGCCGATGGTTCCTTTCAAGACCGGCAGATCCCAGCTCTGACCCGAGCGGTTGTCCTTTACATTTACGCTGGCATAGGACTTTGGCGCCGCCGGCTTGATGCCGGAATCGACCACTTTCAGCTTCGGAGCGGCTGCGGACTTTGCAGCCGGTCGCTTAGCCTTGGATGCGGCCGGTGTTACGGTCTTGGTTGAGCCTTTGCCAGATTTGCGCTGCGCCATGAGGTCCTCGTTTTTGACGTAGACGGGCCGTGATGGCCCGGAGGTTTTACCCGTGAGGCCGACAGGCTAGCATGCGGAAGGTTAACGCGTCATGACCCAATTTTGCGTTGCGATACGTCATTCTTCGGTCATCAAGCTGGCTATTTGCAGCTGTCGTTCAAGCGTCCCAAACTCTCATCTCGGCCGAGAACTTCCATCACTTCGAAGAGACCCGGCGAAGTTGCCGCACCGGTCAAGGCCGCGCGCAGGGGCTGCGCCACCTGCCCGAGCTTGACGCCTTTCTTTTCAATGAATTGGCGGACCGCCGCCTCGAGAGCAGCGGCTTGCCAGTCGGGTAAAGTGAAAAGATCAGGCGTCAATTCCTTCAGCAAACCGATCGCATCGGGCGTGAGTAGAGCTTTCGCTTTATCGGCCATCGGGATCGGCCGATCGGCAACATAGAAGGCCGCGTTCTCCGCCAGCTCCTTCAGGGTTTTTGCTCGGGCTTTTAGTCCTGGCATGCCCTTCACCAGACGCTCGGTGGCGATCTCGTCGCCGGCGACGCCGAGGCGGGCGGCGGCATCGACCGCCAACTCGCGGTCTTCGGCTTCACGGATGTAGTGGCCGTTGAGATTATCCAGTTTGGCATAATCGAAACGCGAGGCGGAGCGACCGACGGAGGCAAGATCAAACCAGCTCACCGCCTGTTCAGTGGAAATGATTTCATCATCGCCATGCGACCAGCCGAGGCGCAGCAGATAGTTGCGCAGGGCCTGAGGGAGATAGCCGAGCTCACGATAGGCATCGACGCCGAGCGCACCGTGCCGCTTCGACAGCTTGGCGCCATCGGGACCGTGGATCAGCGGTATATGCGCAAAGCTCGGGCAGTCCCAGCCCATCGCCTGATAGATCTGCTTTTGCCGGAACGTATTCGTCAGATGGTCATCGCCGCGAATGACATGGGTGATGTCCATGTCGTGGTCATCGACGACGACCGACAGCATATAAGTCGGCGTGCCGTCACCGCGCAACAGCACCATGTCATCGAGCTGTTCGTTGCCGACGCGGACTTCGCCCTGCACCTGGTCGACGACTACAGTTTCACCGGTCGTCGGTGCCTTCAGGCGGATGACGGGTCTGACGCCGGCGGGCGCGTCTTTCGGATCGCGGTCGCGCCAGCGGCCGTCATAGCGCACGGGTTTGCCGGCGGCGCGCGCCGCTTCGCGCATCTGTTCCAGTTCTTCCGGCGTGCAGTAGCAGTAATACGCCTTTCCTTCGGCCAGCATCGCCTGGGCAATTTCGGCATGCCGATTGGCCCGCGCAAACTGGAAGACCGTTTCTCCGTCCCAGTCGAGCCCGAGCCAGCGCATTCCGTCGAGAATGGCCTCGATGGCGGCTTCGGTCGAACGCACCCGGTCAGTATCCTCGATACGCAGGCGGAAGATGCCGCCATGGTGCCTGGCATATAGCCAGTTGAAGAGGGCGGTTCGGGCGCCGCCGATATGCAGGAAGCCGGTGGGCGAGGGGGCAAATCGTGTGATGATGGTCATGACCGCTATTCGCTGTGATAGATGTTGCGGCAACGAGCTGTCCGGCCGCGATCCCCAGCTTCTTAGCATATTTGGGCGGCGACTTGGCAACTGCGCCAGTGGTCGATCCCATGGCAATCTGCTACAGCTATGGCGGGTGAAACAAGGCGACGGCGCCCGTGCCGCAATTTTCGGTCCCACAACAGCTTCACGTTTCCCGGCTGGCAGCGCTGCTCACGGAGCTGGCGGCAAGGCAGCGTATCAATTGGCCCTGCTGGCTGGCGATCGGCTTGGGAACCGGGATCCTGTTCTATTTTGCTGCACCGACCGAACCCTCGCTTCAGTTCGCAGTCGGGCTGACCGCCGTCTGCGGCATGCTGGTCCTCCTGGCGCTGGGCTGGCAACCGTTTCGGCCGGCCTTGTGGCCATGCCTCATCCTGCTCGTGGTCGCCACCGGCTTTGCCGCTGCCAGCCTGCGAACCACCAGCATGACTCCGCATTTTCTCGATCGCACCCTCTATGCGGCTCCGCTCTTCGGGCGTGTGGTTCAGGTCGAACCCCTGCCGGCCGGTGCCCGCTTGACCCTCGCCCCTGTCTGGTTGGAGCGCCGAGCAACCGGCGAGACGGCATCCGGGCTGAAATTGCAGGTCACCGTCCTCACCGGAACGGATGAATTGCAGCCGGGGGATTGGGTGCGGCTGCGTGCCGATCTCCATTCCCCTTCCGGACCGGCCGCACCGGGCGCCTTCGATTTCCGGCGCCAGGCTTTCTTCTCAGGAATCGACGGCATGGGGTTTTCCTATACCGCGCGGAAAACCGCGGCGCCGTCCGACATGTCGGCGGTACAACAGACAAACTGGATCAGCGGTTGGGCCGACCGGCTGCGTCAGCGGATCGGTCAACGCATCGCGCAGATCCTGCCCGATGAAAGCGGCGCGCTCGCCATCGCTCTCGTGGTTGGCAACCAGACGGCCTTGCGCAAAGCCGATATGTCGGCGATGCGCGATTCCGGCCTGTCGCATTTGCTGTCGATCTCGGGTCTGCATATCAGCTTGGCGGCGGGACTGGTTTTCTTCTGCAGCCGCTTTCTGCTGGCCCTCATTCCCTGGTTGGCATTGCGCATTGCCGCCAAGAAATGGGCTGCCGTCTTCGGCCTGCTGGGGGCGACGTTTTATGCCGTGCTGGCTGGGGCGGCCGAGCCATCGCTATCGGGCAGCGTCGTGCCGACCCAGCGCTCGCTCTTCATGGTGCTGATCGCCTTCACCGCCATTATCCTCGACCGATCGCCGATTTCCCTGCGGCTGGTTGCCTGGTCCGCCGTCATCCTGCTGCTATGGCAGCCGGAGAGTTTGATCGGCCCCAGCTTTCAAATGTCCTTTGCCGCGGTGTTTGCTTTGATCGCCTGTTTCGAAGCGCTGCGGCCGAGCCTGACGGCGTTGCGTCAATACCTCTCGGCACAGCCGGTCGATATCGCCGGCCGTTTTCTCGGCTATGGCGGATACATGCTGTTCTGGCTCTTCAGCCTGATGCTCAGCAGCGTCATCGCCAGCCTGGCGACGGCGCCGTTCGGCCTTTATCATTTCGACCGCCTGCAGATCTACGGCATTGCCGCCAACATGCTGGCCGTGCCATTGACGGGTTTCTGGCTGATGCCGGCTGCCGTCGTCGCCTTGCTGCTCATGCCGCTCGGCCTTGATGCGCCGTTCTGGCAACTGCTGGGCTGGGGATGCGAGGCGGTTCTCTGGATCGGTCGAGGCGTGCAGCACTGGCACCATGCCGTTATCGCCGTGCCGGCCATGCCGAGCTGGGGGCTGCTGGCGGCAAGTGCCGGGCTGATCTGGATCTGCCTCGGGCAGGGCTGGCACCGCGCCATCGGGCTGGCGGGTGTCGCGGCCATGGCGCTCTCCATCGCAACGATGATAACCCCTGACGTGCTGCTTTCGGAAAGCGGTCGCCTGATCGCTCTGCGTGACCCTCAGAGCCAATTGACCGTCAACAGCAATCGTATTGAAAAACGGGTCCGGGACACATGGCTGCGCCGACAGGCACAGGCGAAAAGCGGCACCTTCGGCCAGCTCGACGGGCAGGCGGCCTGGCTCTCCTGCAGCTATGAGGATGATTGCCTGGTTGACGTCAACGGCCGGAAAGTGCGCTTTGATCTTGGCCGGATACCCGGCGATATCCCCTGCCAGGGCGTTGATCTCATCATCGTGCCGCAACGCCGGATAGCCTGTGACCAGGCCGCCGGCGCAAACACGCCGCTCGTCATCGACCAACGGAACATCGCGCAGACCGGCGCTGTTGCGCTCTATATCAGCGGCGCTTCAATACGCATGGAAACGGCTGCCAAAGCAGTAGGGCAAAGGCCCTGGTCGGCTTTCGATCGAAACGGTCAGGGCAACGACAACGATTGACGAACTCGCCGACGAAGCGAGCCTGGCTCAATAGCGCCGCATCAAGCCGACGAGACGTCCCTGAATTCGTACCCGGTCGGGGCCGAAAATACGGGTCTTATGGGTCGGGTTGGCCGGCTCCAGCGCAATGGAATCGCCCTTGCGACGCAAGCGTTTCAGGGTGACCTCGTTATTGTCGATCAGGGCCACGACGATGGTGCCGTTATCCGCCGTCTCGCAGCGTTCGATCACCACCGTATCGCCATCATGGATCCCGGCTTCGATCATCGAATCGCCTTCGACCGACAGGGCATAATGCTCGCCGCGCCCCAACAGATCGGGTGGCACGTCGACACTGGCGGCATTGTCGCGCAGCGCCTCGATCGGGGTACCGGCCGCGATCTTGCCGTAGAGCGGCAGCTGCACCGTCTGGCTGGCCGGCGCAACCACGGCGCCGGAAATCGATGGGGTGAAATCGCCATGAATGACATTGGGCGCGAAGCCGCGGCGGTCTTCCTTGACCGGCTTAGCCGCCGGAGCGGGTTTCCGCTGGTCGTCGGCCAGCCGCATGATATCGAGGGCCCGGGCGCGATGCGGCAGCCGGCGGATGAAGCCACGTTCTTCCAGGCCGGTAATCAGGCGATGCACGCCCGATTTTGACTTCAGGCCCAGGGCCTCCTTCATTTCATCGAAAGACGGCGAAATGCCGGTATCGGCCAATCGCTCCTGGATGAACTGGAGAAGTTCGCGTTGCTTCTTTGTCAGCATCAGCTTTCTACCCGTAACCTTGGTCATTCGCCTCCCAATCCAGCGGATCAAGCCCGTAAGGATCGGATAAACGAAGAACAAACCAACAACATGTGGTATGTTCTAGTTTAGTTCCAGGCTAAGGTCAAGCACGTTGACCGGAGAGGGCCGGTGAACCACTCAAATGCTGACGGCGCCGCCCTTCAACCGGATCATCTGCACACGGTCGCCGGCTTTCGCGGCAGCGGCGTGTGGGGGCCGGATGACCAGGGCATCGGCCTTGGCAAGCAGGCTGATCATCGAGCTGTCCTGCAACTGAAACGGCGTGGCAACCTCTGGACCATCGGCATCCCGTGTCAGGGCCGCGCGCAGGTAATCTTGCCGCTGGTCATTGGCGGGCAAATCGCGGCCCAGCGTCACCTGTTCGAGCTGCTCGTCGGTATCCTGCCCCAGCATGCGGGCGATGGCGGGGCGTACGAACAGGATGGAGGTGACAAGGGAGGAAGTCGGATTGCCCGGCAGGCCGATGACGCGCAGATCACCCAGCTGACCGAACATGACGGGCTTACCCGGCCGCATGGCGATTTTCCAGAAATCGAGCGCAACACCTTGGCTTTTCAACACGCGCTGCACGAGATCATGGTCGCCGACCGAAGCGCCGCCGATGGTGACCAGAAGGTCGGCACCGCGCGCCGTGGCGATCATCGCGGCAAGCTGCGCCTCGTTGTCGGGGGCATTACCGAGATTGATGACATCGGCGCCGCTGGCACGCAGCAAGGCGGCGATGGCAAGGCCGTTCGATGCCATGATCTTGCCGGGCGACAAGTGTTCGCCGGGATTGACCAGTTCGTCGCCGGTGGACAAGACGGCGAGCCGCGGTCGCCGCACCACGGTCAGCCAGGGCCAGTTCATCGCCGCGGCGAAGCCGATATCACGCGCCGTCAGGCAGCGTCCTGCAGCGAGGCCTAGGTCGCCGGCAGTGAAATCAAGCCCGCCCGCCCGCACATGCTGCCCCGGACGGAAGCGTTCGTCGGTCAAATGGACGCTGCCCACGGCACCAGACCGGCTGTTCTCCTGAATGACGATGCTGTCGGCGCCATCGGGCAGCATGGCGCCGGTAAATATGCGCGCCGTCTCGCCGGCTGCGAGCGGGCGCTGGGGCGGATGTCCGGCGGCAATTTCAAACGCGACCTTCAGGCCAACGCCGTCCTCGGTGATGCCCCGATCGAGGAGATCGGCACTGCGGACCGCATAGCCATCCATCGCCGAAACCGCCCGTGGCGGCTGCGTCAGGCGCGCGAGCACCGGGGCCGCGAGAACACGGCCGAGCGCGGCCTCAAGTCCGACAACTTCACTGCCCAACGGTTCGAAGGCCGCCAGCACGCGGCTGCGGGCTTCCGCGACGGCGAGCATCACGCGGCCTCGTAATTGCCGGATTTGCCGCCGCTTTTCTGCGTCAGGCGGATATCGCCGATGATCATGCCGCGATCGACCGCCTTGCACATGTCGTAGACGGTGAGGGCCGCGACGGCGACGGCGGTCAAAGCTTCCATTTCAACGCCCGTGCGGCCGACCAGCTTGCAGGTGGCTGTGATGTCGATGGCTGTCGCCGTTTCGTCCAAAGCGAGATCGACCTTAACGGAGCTGAGGGCGAGGGGATGACACAGCGGAATGAGATCGGGTGTACGCTTGGCGCCCATGATGCCGGCCAGCCGCGCCACCGACAGAACGTCGCCTTTCTTGACGCCGCCCTCGCGAATCAAAGCGAGTGTCGCCGGCTGCATCGTGATGCGGCCTTTCGCCGTGGCGATGCGCTCGGTTTCGGCCTTGTCGGAGACGTCCACCATGCGCGCCTTGCCGTCGGCATCGAAATGCGTGAAACCGCTCATCTTCCGTCTCTTCGAAGTTTGTTTTCAACTCGCCGCGGCGTAGCGCGGGGCGTGGTGGCCGAGCAGGCTGCGCGTGGCGGCCGCGACGTCCGCCTGCCGCATCAGGGATTCGCCGACCAGGAAGCAATGCGCGCCGACCATGGCCATGCGCTCAAGGTCGGCCATGCTGTAGAGCCCGCTTTCAGCAACCAGGGTGCGGCCGGAGGGAACCATTGCCGCCAAGTGCTCCGTCGTCGCGAGATCAATCGACAAGGTTTTGAGGTTTCGATTGTTCACGCCAATCAGGCCGGATTTGAGCTTCAGCGCGCGTTGCAGTTCTGCCGCATCATGGACCTCGATGAGGACATCGAGGCCCAGAGCGGATGCCGCCGCTTCCAGCTCCGCCGCCTGGGCATCGGACAGGGCCGCCATGATCAGCAGGATGCAATCGGCACCGATCGCCCGCGCCTCCGCAACCTGATAGGGATCTAGCATGAAATCCTTGCGCAGCACCGGCAGACCGACGGCTGCGCGCGCGGCCTCGAGATAACCGTCGTCGCCCTGGAAATAGGGCTTGTCGGTCAAAACCGAAAGGCAAGTCGCCCCGCCGGTCTGATAGGCTTTTGCCAGCGCCGGCGGATCGAAATCGGCTCGGATCAGGCCTTTCGAGGGCGAAGCTTTCTTTATTTCGGCAATCAAGGCGAAGGCGCCGGCATCGGTCGTGCGCTGCAAAGCCGCTGCAAAGCCGCGTGGCGGGTCGGCGCGGTTGCGCGCGCCCGCCGCGGCGGCGACCTCGCTGAATGGGCGCTCACGGCGACAGGCGGCGATATGCTGCCACTTGTCCTCGCAAATCTTGGCCAGGACGTCGCTCATGATATCGCCTCGGTCACGGTCGTGATCTCAACCAGCTGCTCCAGCTTATCGCGGGCGCGGCCGTGATCGATCGATTCCGCGGCCATGCGGGCGCCGGCCGCAAAATCGGCAGCGGCACCGGCCACCACCAAAGCGCCGGCAGCGTTCATCACGACAATGTTGCGATATGCGCCGGTCTTGCCGTCCAGGAGTTCGCGAATGGCGTTCGCGTTCTCCTCGGGGTCGCCACCGCGGATTTCCGCCATGGAGGATACCGGCAGTTGCAGATCCGCCGGCGCCACCTGGAAGCGGCGAATTTCGCCGTTCTTCAGTTCGCAGACCTCGGTCGGGCCGGTGACGGTGATCTCATCGAGGCCGTCGCTGCCATGCACGACCCAGGCATGCTCAGTGCCGAGATTGCCAAGGACGCGCGCGATCGGCTCCAGCCACTGATCGGAAAAAACGCCGATCAATTGCCGTTTCACGCCGGCCGGGTTGGAGATCGGCCCCATGATATTGAAGATCGTGCGGGTGCCGAGCTCGGTGCGGGTGGGGCCGACATGGCGCATCGCACTGTGATGCTTCTGCGCCCACATGAAGGTCGTGCCGACTTCCCAAAGTGCTTTCTGGACGATCGCCAGATCGGCATCGATATTGACGCCCAGGGCCGCCAGTACGTCGGCGGCGCCGCTCTTGGAAGAGGCCGCCCGGTTGCCGTGCTTGGCGACCTTGACGCCGCAGCCGGCGCAGACGAAGGCAACCGCCGTCGAAATGTTCAGCGTATGGGCGCCATCGCCGCCTGTGCCGCAAACATCGATGGCACCTTCCGGCCCGTCGATCGGCAGCATCTTCTGACGCATGACGGTAACTGCGCCGGTAATTTCATCTATGCTCTCGCCGCGGACCCGCAATGCCATCAGCAGGCCGCCGATTTGCGACGGCGAAGCTTCGCCCGACATCATGATGTCGAAGGCCTCTTGGGCCTGCGCCCGCGTCAGCGATTTGCCTTGCGCGGCAACGGCGATCAGCCCCTTCAAATCCGTATTGCTCATCACGCAACGCGGCTCTGCAGCGGCGAACTGGGAATCAAAGCCGGATCGATATTGAAGCCGCAATCCTGCAGGAAATTCGCCAGCAGCTTATGCCCGTGCTCCGAGGCGATGCTTTCGGGGTGGAACTGCACGCCCGCCATGGGCAGATGCGCGTGCTGCAGCCCCATGATCAGGCCGTCATCCGTTTCCGCGGTAATGCGCAACTCGGCGGGAAATGTCGCACGCTCGACGATCAGCGAATGATAGCGGGTCGCGGTGAAATGCTCCGGCAAATCACGGAATATCGACTGGCCCTTGTGATGGATCACGCTGACCTTGCCATGCATCGGCTTCGGTGCCCGAATCACCTTGCCGCCGAAGGCCTGACCGATCGCCTGGTGGCCCAGGCAAACGCCGAGAATCGGTGCTGCCTCGCCGGCGCGGTCGCGCGCCGAGCGGATCAGATCGAGGCAGATGCCGGCGCGGTCCGGATCGCAGGGACCGGGCGACAGGACGATGCCCTGCGGACGCTTGTCCCACACCTCGGCAACGGAAATCTGGTCGTTGCGATGAACCTCAACCGCGGCGCCGAGGGCACCCAGATAATGGTAGAGGTTGTAGGTAAAGCTGTCGTAATTGTCGATCAGGACAAGCATTTTATCGACCAAATTGCAGGTTTTTGATAAGTCACCAGGGCGCCCGGCTCTGATGAGGTTGGTTAAGTCTATCAGGCGAGTTTCGGCAAAGGAAGCGATCCGACATGCTGTTCATGCAAGGGGTTCCGCCGCATCCGGCATGCCATCCCGCCTGGCAAAGGGGGGCGGGAGGTAGATTTGCCGGCAATTGATCAAGCCGCCGAGGTCGATCAGGGGCCTTTGCCGCCGGATGCGGTGAGAATTGGGCCGTTTGCGCCCGTCGGCAGCGACGGAACCGTGCAAGACGGCCGATCCGAGGTCGACGAGGCAGCGGTAACGGGAGCCGTGCTGCCGGTATTGAAACAGCCGGGCGACCGCCTCCTGGCGGGCAGCCGTAACGGAGCCGGTCCGCTGGTCATGATTCCCGATCCGGAACGGCCGCTCGGGCCGCCTTTGCCCGACTCGGTTGCGGCCAGTGGCGATTTGATCGGTCCCTTTCTGGCCACGCTTTTCCGTCGCCTCATCCTGATTGACCTGGCCGCCGCCGCTGCCGCCGCGGTCTGGTTCGTCCTGCATCCTGCCCTGGCGTCGCTGGATGGCTGGGCATTGATCCTGCTGGGATTGATGTCGCCCGCTCTGTTTTTCGTCTGGCCGTTGCAGCGTCTGGCCCTGCGCGGCTGGCTCAATGCGCAGCGTCTGCAGTGCCGCAATCTGGACCGGCTGCACGACCTGCTCCTGGTGCGCCGGCTGGTTTTCGGCCGTTCCGGCACGTTGAGCCAGGGGCGGCTGCGCATCGTCAGCCTGCAACCCGCTCCGGACACCGCGCCCGCAGAACTGGTCGTCCTTGCAATATCGGCCTATCAGAATGTCGAGGACGTCTGGGGCAGGGCATTCCTGGCCTTCGGTCTCACGCACCGGGTGCATCTGCGGCCGGTCGAAAATGTTCGCGTCGAAGCGGGCCAGGGCTTGAGCGCCGTCGTCGGCGGCAAGACGATCGTGGTCGGGCCGCCTGACTGGCTGCATGAACATGGCATTCCCATTGTGGGCCTCGATGCGCCGGTCGACGAATATCGCCGTCTTGGCCGTGAATTGCTGTTCGTCGGCATTGCCGCAATGGAGCCGCGTTGCCTCGGCGTTTTCGCCTTGGCAGATCCGCCCCGCGCCGGGACAAGCCTTCTCATTCGCACCTGCAAACAATCCGGGCTGGAAACCTGCCTGGTCGGCGAGGCGGCAGACACGCCGACGGCAACCCTGGCCGGGCTGACGGGCGTGGGGAGACTCGTTCCGGCGGCGGAATGTGGAAATTTCGATGATGCGACGACGATGGCGATCGGCCGCTCCAGCGACATTGCCCTGCTGCAGCGCTATGACAATGCCGTCGCCCTGGGACAGACCGCCTTGCGGGCGCTGCCACAGATATCTTTTGGTATTGGCCGCGAAGATACGCGGCACGTGCTGGACTTCATTATTCTGGCACAGGCGATGGCGCGTCGGCTGCCCTTGACCTTTCTGCTGGTGTGGATCAGCGGCTGGCCCCTGGTCGCGGAGGGATTCGGTCTGCTGGAGCTGACGCCGCTCTTGCGATTCGCTTGTCTTGGCAGTGGTATCGTGATTGCTCTGGTACAGTCTCAGCTCTTGCGGCTGATCGACAGCCTCGCTAATGACGAGCATGAAGACTAGGTACGGGAACAGATTTCGTGGCTAAGACACCTCAGCGGGCGAAGGCCGGACGTGCCAGACAGGTTGCTGCAAGAGCCGCAGCGCCGAAAGGTGGGACAAAGGCGGCCGCCAAGAAAGCCGGACCGAAAGCCGGCAAGACGGTGGCGGGCCGTAGAACCAGCGGGAAGACATCGCCGCGGCCGTTTTTTTCGCTCGCGGTCTGGTCGCGGCGGCTGAACCGCTGGCTCGATCACGCGGGCGGCAGGTTCAGTATCGGCATCGGCATCGGCCTGCTGGTCGGGCTGATCGTCGTGCTGGGCTTCAATCGGTTCAATCACTGGGTGACCCAATCGCCAGAGGAGCGCCTGCAGGCGCGCGGCGAATTGCAAGCTCCGGCGATCAACGATTCCGGCGGCTCATCGAAGACCGGATCGAAGCCGGCCGCCGCGGCGTCACCGGCGGCCGAAGGCGATAAGACGATGGAGCAGTTGATCACCGATACGCAATCGGAGGTCACTGAAACCGATGCCGTGCCGGCCAACCCGTCCGACAATTCCGCCAATACGGCCGAGCCGGCGGCGCTGGCGCAGCAGAAGCCGGCGCAGATTGTTCCCAGCCCCGCCGTCCCGCCATCAAAGACGGGTGCCGCGGTCACGCCGGCTGGCAACCCGCCACCCGGCGTACCGGCGGCTTCATCGCCGCCGGAAACCGTGGCCGCAGTACCTGGCAAGCCTGTCCAAAGTATGCCGGCGACGCCGCGCGACGGAGACCGGCCGGCGTGGCTGCGCAATGCGATGGTGCTGCATGCGCCGATTACCGGGCCGATGATCGCGATCGTGCTGGACGATGTCGGCGTCAACAAGCCGGATGCCGAACTGGCTGTCAATCTGCCGGCGCCGATCACGCTGTCGATGATGACCTATGCCGACAACGTCGCCGATCTTGCTGCGCGGGCCCATGCACGGGGACATGAGCTGATGCTGCATGTGCCGATGCAACCGGTCAATCCCAAGGTCAATCCCGGCCCGAACGCCTTGTTGGTGGGACTGAGCCAGGATGAACTGAAGCGGCGGCTCGATTGGGGATTGAGCCGTTTCGCCGGATTCATCGGCATCAATAATCACATGGGCAGCCGCTTCACCCAGGACGAGACCGGCATGCGGACGGTCATGCAGGACCTGCAGGCGCGCGGCCTGCTGTTCCTGGATTCCCGTACCATCGCCAATAGTGTCGGTGAACGCATGGCAGCCGAAGCGGGTGTGCCCCATATCGGCCGCGATGTCTTCCTGGACGATGAAGTCGCTTTGCACGGCGGCGATTCGGTGGCGCAACAGCTGGCTCTGGCAGAACGGATTGCCACCAAGCGGGGTTATGCCATCGCCATTGGCCATCCCCATCCCGCCACCGTGGCGGCGCTGCAAAAATGGATGGTTGATCTGAAGCAGCGGGGGTTCACGCTGGTGCCGCTCAGCGCAGTGGCGCGCCGCGAGCTAGGCGTCGCCGGCTGAAATGGGCGGGCCGTCCGGCCGCCCTTCCGTTCAACGATTACCGCGGCTGGCGGCGAAATGCACGGCTTCCTGCGCCGCGCGGACCAGGGCACGGGCCTTGTTGTGGCATTCCTGGTTTTCGCTTTCCGGCACGCTGTCGTGGACGATGCCGGCGCCGGCCTGGATATACATGACCCCATCCTTGACGACCGTGGTCCGCAGCGCGATGCATGTATCCATGCTGCCATTCGCGGCGAAATAACCTACCGCGCCGGCATAGATGCCGCGCTTCTCCGGCTCTAGCTCCTCGATGATTTCCATGGCGCGGACCTTCGGCGCACCGGACACCGTGCCGGCGGGGAAGCCGGCGCGCAAGGCATCCATGGCATCGTGACCAGCCGCGATATCGCCTTCCACATTGGAGGCGATATGCATGACATGGGAATAATTCTCGATGGTGAAACTGTCCGTCACCTTGACGGTGCCGATCTTGGCGACGCGGCCGACATCGTTGCGGCCGAGATCGAGCAGCATCAGATGTTCGGCGAGTTCCTTCTGATCGGCCAGCAGGTCGGCGGCGAGGGCGCGGTCTTCCTCGGGCGTTGCGCCACGCTTGCGCGTCCCCGCTATGGGGCGGATCGTCACCGTGTCGTCGCGCAACCGTACGAGGATTTCCGGGCTCGACCCCACCACGGCATAGCTGCCGAAGTCGAGGAAGAACAGGAAAGGGGAGGGATTGACGCGCCGCAGCGCGCGATAGAGCGAGAAGGGCGGCAGGCTGAAGGGCAGGCTGAAGCGCTGCGACAGCACCACCTGGAAGATGTCGCCGGCGAGGATGTATTCCTTGGCCTTCTCGACCATCCCGCGGAACTGTTCGCCGGTGAGATTGCTGCTGGGCTCGGGCAGTTCCGGCAGCGGCTCGCTGGCGTTGCGCTGTTGCGGCAGACTGCGATCGAGATCGGCGACGATGTCGTTCAACCGCTCGAGCGCCTGATTATAGGCGGCGCGGGCGGAAACGCCGCTGCCGGGCCAGACCGGCGTGACGACGGTGATCATGTCCTCGACATTGTCGAAGATGGCGACGACGGTGGGGCGCAGGAAGACGCTGTCCGGCAGCGGCAGCTTGTTGGGCGAAATGTCGGGCAGCTTTTCCATATGCCGGACCATGTCGTAGCCCAGATAGCCGAACAGACCGGAGGCCATCGGCGGCAGCCCGCGCGGCAAGTCGATCCGGCTCTCGGCAATCAGCTGCCGCAGCGAATCCAGAGCGGGCTTGTCGGTCGGCGCAAAATCGTCCGGCTGGAAGCGGGCCTGGCGATTGATCTCAGCCTTGTCGCCCTTGCAGCGCCAGATCAAATCGGGCTTCAGGCCGATCAGCGAATAGCGGCCGCGGACATTGCCGCCCTCGACCGATTCCAGGAGGAAGGAATTGATCCGCCCATCCGCCAGCTTGAGCATCGCCGAAACCGGCGTCTCGAGGTCGGCAACCAGCTTGGTCCAGACCACCTGTGGCTTGCCCTCATCATAGAGGGAGGTAAAGCCGTCGATTTGCGGTTCGATGATCATTCTTCCGACAGAGCCTTATCAACCTGCTGATCGTCGCGCGTGACGGGAATCTGCTGTTGCAGGGCGGTCGAGAACTCATCCGTCAACTGGAAGCGGAGATCCTGCAGCAGTTTATCGGAGACCAGCTTCGCGTCATCCTTGTGGTCGGCTGCAATGGCCGGCGTGATGCCGGTCAGTTGCGCGGCGACGGCGCCATCCGTCGTCTCGCCGTCGACGTAATCGCCGATTTTCGCGGCGAAGAGCTTTTGCGCGAGATCGACGGCGATGCCGCTATCCTGGTCGCCGACATTGCGGGCGAAGCTGGCACTGTGCTTCAGCGTCAGATTGAGCGCCTTGGCCTGATCGGCAAGGCTGCCGCCATTGTGCAGCTTGTCGATGATCTGTTTCGCTTGCTTGGCGACCGCCTGGCGCTGCTGATCGAGGGTCCAGTCCTTGGCCACCTGATCCTTGATCTCGGCCAGCGGCTTCAGTTCCGGCGGCGTGACACCGGTGACCTGCACCACCGCATAGGCGCCGTCTTGCAGCGGAACAACCTGGCTGGTGCTGCCGCTCTCCGTCTGCTGGATCAAAGCAGTCACCTCGGGACGCAAGCCGGCATCCTTGCCTTCCTTGTCATTGCCGAGGCTGTCGACGGCATCGACCTTCTTGAGGGGCAGATTTAGCTTTTGTGCAGCATCCGCGACACTGGCACCGCCGCCCAGGGCGTCGTCGAGCTGATTGAGGATGCCAACCAGGCTGTCATTGGCCTTGCCCAGCGCCAGATTGTTGCGAAGCTGATCCTTGACCTGATCCAGCGTCTGCGTGTTGCCCGGCGTAATCGCTTTCACGTGCAGGAGGTGGGTACCGAAAGCCGTCTTGATCGGCGCGGAAACAGCATCTTCCGCCAGCGCAAAGGCCGGGTCCTGCAATTCCTTGGGCTGCACCGTGTCCTTGCTGTGGGTGCCAAGGTCGATCGGCGCGTTGCCGGTCACATCCTTGACGGCGGCCGAGAAAGTCTTGCCGCCTTTCATCGCCCCCAGCACCTTGTCGGCAACCGCCGGATCCTGCACCACAATCTGCTCGATATCGCGGGTTTCCGGCGTCGAATATTCCGCCTTATGCGCGTCATAGGCCTGGGCGACATCCTGGTCGCTGACGGTCACGTCCTTCATGAAATCATTGGGCGATAGCAGCAGCACATTGGCCGCCCGGTATTCCGGACGCATGTATTCCTTGCCGTGATCCTTGTGGAACTGGGTGAGGGCGGCATCGTCCGGCTGCGGGATATTGGTGACCGAAGCGGCGGGAATGACCAGCGTATCGGCGGCGCGCGTTTCGGCCTGATAGCCGTAGATCTCATTGGTCAATTGCTGCGGCACCTCGGAGGAGCCGAAGAGGGCACGGAACAGCATGCGATTTTGCAGGCTTTGACGCATCTGCGTCACGAAGCCAGCCTCGTCGCTGCCCATTTGGCCGAGAACGCTGAGAAACTGCTGGCGGCTGAATTTGCCGTCCGGTCCCTGGAAAGCCGGATTGACCTGGATGGTCTGCAGCACCATCGAATTGGGCACGGCGATATCAAGCTGCTTTGCGTAGACCTGGAAGAGCTTTTCGTTGATGCCTTGATCGACCACCTTCTGGGCGATTCCGAGCGCTTTCAACTGCTGCATCGTCAGTTGCGGATACTGCCGCTGGTACTGCTGCAACGTCTGGCGCAAATCGTGGCTCAACTCCGCCTGGCTGTATTCGAGGTTGCCGATCTTGGCAATCGGCGCGCTCTTGGTCGAGCCACGGAAAATATCGCCGACGCCCCAGGCGCCGAAGGCGAAGATCAGAATGACGAAGAGGACCTTGGCAATCCAGGAAGCTGTCTTGTGGCGGATCGTGCTGAGCATCTTGATATTCCAGATTAAAATCGGCCGGCATCATAGGGACGGGGACCCGCGGCGGCAAGCGCCGTGGCTCCGGCGCGGCCGCCCCGATCTGCGTATTTCCGGCCCGCCCGGGCGACTGGAGGTCGCGGCGCCGCTATGCTACCTACCTCCCGGCGCCCCGGTTCCGATTATAGGACCCGGCCAGAGCCCCGCTCGGACCAGTTATTGTTCGGACCAGCATTGTGAGGACGGATGACCACCGCGAATGTACGGCCCTTGGCGGCCGGAAACTGGAAAATGAATGGAACCCGCCAGTTTGCCCAGGATCTCGCCCGGGGATTGGCCGAGAAGGCCGCAGCTGCGGGAACCGGCCTGGCGGCCGAGGTGCTGATCTGCCCGCCCTTTCCGTATCTTGAGGCGGCAATGACGGCCGTCGCCGGCCGGATCGCGGTCGGCGCCCAGGATTGCCATGCCAAGGTTTCCGGCGCCCATACCGGCGACGTCGCCGCTGCCATGCTGGCCGATCTTGGATGCCGGCATGTCATTCTCGGTCATTCGGAGCGCCGCACGGATCACGGCGAAACCAGCGCCGAGGTGCAGGCCAAGGCCGGTGCGGCTTTGACGGCGGGCCTGACGGCGATCGTCTGCGTTGGCGAAACCGAAGCGGAACGCGATCGCGGCGATACGATAAAAGTAGTGGAAAAACAGCTGCTTGAGTCGATTCCCGAAGGCGCCTCGGCCGCCAATCTGGTGATTGCCTACGAGCCGGTCTGGGCCATCGGCACGGGCCGCACACCTACTGTTGCGGATGTCGAGGCGGTCCATGGCGCGATCCGCCGCCTGCTGGAGAAGAAGCTGGCAGATGGCGACCGCGTCCGCATCCTCTATGGCGGCTCGGTCAAACCGGGCAATGCCGCCGAACTGATGGCCATTCCCCATGTCAATGGCGCCCTGGTGGGTGGGGCCAGCCTCAAAGTCGAGGATTTCTGGGCAATCGTGGCGGCTTGCCGCTAAACTGTGCGCAACCCACATGGGGGCGGCCGGGCTATGGCGCGAGCGGGCATGCCTGCCCGCCGCAAATGGTGCTGGCAATCGCCGGGCAAACCGGTTAGAACCGCGACCAAATTCACGTGAATTCAAAGGATTGGTGCGATGATTATCGTACTGGTAGTGCATATTTTGATTGCCGCCTTCCTGGTCGGCATCATCCTCGTGCAGAAGAATGAAGGCGGGCTCGGCGGTCTGGGCGGCAGTTCAGGCAGCGGGGGCATGGGCGGCCTGCTCGCCGGCCGGACCCAGGCCAATCTGCTGACCCGCACGACGGCGGTCCTAGCGGCGGCTTTTTTCGTCACCAGCATTGCTTTGGCGACGTTTTCGAGCCGCGGCGGCCACAATGTGCTGGTGCCGGAAGTCAATCAGCCGGTCGGCAATACGTCGCAGCCTCTGGCGCCGTTGAATACCACCAATCCGGCTTTGCCTGAGACGGGCAGCGGTTCGGTGCCGGCGGCCCCGGCGACATCCGTTCCGGCCGAGCCGGCGCCTGCCAAACCGGCGGCTCCGGCCGGGCAGTAAGCGAAGTCTTGAGTCGCGGCTTCGGCCGCCGATTCACGTCAAGATTTAAGTTGCACCGGGGGCAGCGATTGTTCGCTTGCCCTCATCCCTTGATTCGTTTCATAACGTCAGTCCATGACTCGCTTTATTTTTATCACCGGCGGCGTGGTTTCCTCTTTGGGAAAAGGCCTCTCGTCGGCGGCACTCGGTGCCTTGCTGCAAGCCCGCGGCTTCAAAGTTCGACTCCGCAAATTGGACCCCTACCTCAATGTCGATCCGGGCACGATGAGCCCGTATCAGCATGGTGAGGTCTATGTAACGGACGATGGCGCGGAGACCGATCTCGATCTCGGCCACTACGAACGGTTCACGGGTATTTCGTCGCGCCGCAGCGACAGCGTGACCACCGGACGGATATATTCCGACGTGCTCGCCAAGGAACGGCGCGGCGACTATCTCGGCGCCACCATCCAGGTCATTCCGCATGTGACGGATGCGATCAAGGATTGGATCAAGGCGGATGTGACCGACGAGGATTTCGTGCTCTGCGAGATCGGCGGCACGGTCGGCGATATCGAGAGCCTGCCGTTCCTGGAAGCGATTCGCCAGTTTGCCAACGAAGTGGGCCGCGAGCGCGCGATGTTCGTGCACTTGACCCTGGTGCCCTGGATTCCCGCGGCCGGCGAATTGAAAACCAAGCCGACCCAGCATTCCGTCAAGGAACTGCAATCGGTCGGTATCCAGCCGGACATCCTGCTCTGCCGCTGCGACCGTGAAGTCCCGGCCGACAGCCGGCGCAAGATTGCGCAGTTCTGCAACGTGCGGCCCTCGGCGGTCATTCAGGCGCTCGACGTCGACACGATTTACGCGGTGCCGCTCGCCTATCACGCCGAAGGCTATGACCGCGAGGTCTGCCGCCACTTCGGCCTGGACGCTCGGGAGCCCGATCTGCGCCGCTGGCAGCAGGTGGTTGACCGTATCCGCTCGCCGGAAGGTGAAGTCACCATCGCCGTGGTCGGCAAATATACGTCGCTGTTGGATGCCTATAAGTCGTTGGCCGAAGCCCTGCGTCATGGTGGCATCGCCAGCAATGTGAAGGTCAATCTCAACTGGATCGATTCGGAGATTTTCGAGCGCGGCGATGCGGTGGAGCATCTCGAGAACGTTAACGGCATCCTGGTGCCGGGCGGGTTCGGCGAACGTGGTTCGGAAGGCAAGATCGCAGCCGTTAAATTTGCCCGCGAACGCAAGATTCCTTATTTCGGCATCTGCTTTGGCATGCAGATGGCGGTGATCGAAGCGGCGCGCGACCTGGCCGGCATCGCCAAGGCGGGTTCGACCGAATTCGGCCCCTGCGATGAACCAGTGGTCGGCCTGATGACCGAATGGATCCGCGGCAACGTGCTGGAAAAACGCTCCGCCGAGGGCGATCTCGGCGGCACGATGCGGCTTGGCGCCTATGAGTGCCAGATGGCGCCGGGCAGCCTGGTGGCCGATATCTACGGCGCTACGGCGATCACCGAACGCCACCGTCATCGCTATGAAGTGAATATCAATTACAAGGAACGCCTGGAGAAATGCGGGTTGCGTTTCTCCGGCATGTCGCCTGACGGCGTGCTGCCCGAGATCGTCGAAATTCCCGACCATCCCTGGTTCGTCGGCGTGCAGTTCCATCCCGAGTTGAAGTCACGGATTTTCGAGCCGCATCCGCTCTTCTCGTCCTTTATCGCGGCGGCCGTGACGCAGTCGCGCCTCGTCTGAGGCGTCGCAATCTTTCAAGCGAGGCATAAATGAACGCCGTGCAACCTCAAGCCGTGCAGCCGCGGCACGTGCCGGTCGGCAAATTCGAGGTCGGCAATGATCTGCCTTTGATGCTGATTGCCGGGCCGTGCCAGCTGGAAAGCCGCGAACATGCGCATGAGATGTGCCATGCGCTGGTGGAAATCACCGGCAAGCTCGGCATCAACCTCGTTTACAAGACCAGCTTCGACAAGGCGAACCGCACCAGCGTCAATGCCCAGCGCGGGCTCGGCATGGATAAGAGCCTGCCGATCTTCGCGGAGCTGCGTGAGAAGTATGGCGTGCCTGTCCTGACCGACGTGCATGATGCGCAGCAATGCCAGCCGGTCGCCGAAGCCGTCGACGTGCTCCAGATCCCGGCTTTCCTGTGCCGCCAGACCGATCTCCTGATCGCCGCCGCGGAAACCGGCCGCGTCATCAATATCAAGAAGGGCCAGTTCCTGGCGCCCTGGGACATGAAGAACGTGGTCGCCAAATGCGTTCAGGCCGGCAATGACAAGGTCTTCATGTGCGAGCGCGGCGCCAGCTTCGGCTATAACACGCTGATCAGCGACATGCGGGCTCTGCCGATCATGGCGGCGAGCGGCTTTCCGGTGATTTTCGACGCCACCCATTCGGTCCAGCAGCCGGGCGGGCAGGGCACCTCCAGCGGCGGCCAGCGCGAATTCGTGCCCGTCCTCGCCCGTGCCGCGGCGGCGGTCGGCGTTGCCGGCGTTTTCGTGGAGACGCACCAGGATCCGGATCATGCGCCCTCGGACGGACCGAATATGGTGCCAATCAAGCATCTGCCGCGCGTTCTGGAAACGCTGCTCGCTTTCGACCGCATCGCCAAAGCGCGGCCCATCGAGCAGTTCGCCTGACATCGGTTGCCCGGTTCGATCCGTTACCGGGACATGCGGCGCCTTCTGACGGCCGTTACGATGTCGCGGCAGATTGACCCCAGGTGAAGCTGCCCGTACCCTCGCCGGCAGACCGGTTGGACGAAGGGTAAGGGGAGGTTGATGGGTGCCTTGACGGGACGGGCCGGGGAAGCTCTCGCCATTGGCAAGACAATGGTACGCCAGGGACCGGAATTTGCGCGCTATGTGCTGAGCCGTGCAGCCCGGGATTCCTGCCCCTCGATCGCCGCCGCCCTCGGCTATAACTCGCTGCTCGCCGTGGTGCCATTGCTGGCGATCGGCCTTGCCATGTTCGCCGCCTTCCCGGCCTTCAGCAACATTCGCCAAGACCTCCTTGCGACGCTCTTCAACAACCTGGCGCCGGCGATCGGCGCCACCGTGCAGGATTATCTGCAGACCTTCATTCGGAATGCCGGGAAGACCACGGGGGCAGGCGTCGTCGCCCTCGGGCTCACCGCCATCCTGCTGATCAACACCATCCAGACCGCCTTCGACCGCATCTGGGGCACGCATGCGGCGCGGGCGACTTTCCAGCGGCTCCTGATCTACTGGGCACTCCTCACCCTGGGGCCCCTGCTGTTCGGCGCCAGCTTCTCGATTTCCGGCTATGTCTTTGCCAAGGCGCAGTCGGTCAGCGGCTATCGCCTTTCATCAGGCTTTAGCGTCATCAATACGGTCATGCCCTTCCTGCTGGAGGCGGTGGGTTTTGCCTGTTTCTACCGCCTGATCCCGTCGCGCTATGTCCGGCTCGGCGACGCGGCGACCGGCGCCTTTGTTGCCGCACTCCTGTTCGAATTGCTCAAGCGCGGGTTCGGCCTCTATCTTCACTATTTCCCCACTTATCAGGCTGTCTATGGCGCTCTGGCGACCGTGCCTGTGCTGTTGCTCTGGACCTATCTCGCCTGGCTCATCGTTCTTTACGGCGCGGAGATCGTCGCCGCGCTGCCGGAATGGCGCGCGGGGCGCCGCGTCGTCGGCGGCGATATTCACCGGTCCGACAGCTTCGCCCTGATGATGGATGTCCTCTGGGTATTGCGTGAGGCAGCCAGCCACGGCAGTGGTCTCAAATTCTATCAATTGCAATCCGAGCTGACGGCTGATCCCGGCCGGCTCGCCGCCATCCTCGACAACCTCCGGCGGATCAGGGTGGCGTCGCGCAGCGACGATGATCGCTGGCATCTCAGCCGCGACTTGCGCCAGCTCAGCCTCTTTGATCTCTGCCGCCAGCTCGGCCTCGTCCTCGGCACGCCCAGCGCAACACCGCCCCATCTGGAACCTCTGGTTCGCCATCTCGACGCGCATGAGCGGGAGATGCTGGGCCGGCCGGTCGACGACTGGCTGGCGCAACTGCACGCGCATGATGAACAGTCGGTGACCGGGGACAAAAGCGCCGCTGGCGGCGAAAACGGGATAGTTCCGATCGCCGCAGATGGCTATAAAAGCGACAGTAATTGATACCGGTAACGTATCTGAAAACAGGCTGGCCGCGCTGCAGCGGCAGCTACCATTGACGAAGAGGCAAGTGACATGAGCGCGATCATCGATATCCATGCCCGTCAGATTCTCGACAGCCGCGGCAATCCGACGGTGGAAGTGGATGTGACCCTGGACAGCGGCGCCAGCGGGCGCGCAGCGGTGCCGTCGGGCGCTTCGACGGGGGCCCATGAGGCGGTCGAGCTGCGCGACGGCGACAAGTCACGCTATCTCGGCAAAGGCGTCCTCAATGCGGTTGCCGCGGTCAATGGCGAGATTTTCGACGCGATTGGCGGCCTCGATGCCGACGATCAGGTTGAGATCGACCAGACCATGATCTCGCTTGACGGCACGCCGAACAAGGCGCGGCTGGGCGCCAATGCCATTCTCGGCGTCAGCCTCGCCGTCGCGAAGGCTGCGGCAGAGGAGGCCGGCTTGCCGCTCTACCGCTATGTCGGCGGCACCCAGGCGCGGCAACTGCCGGTGCCGATGATGAACATCATCAACGGCGGCGCCCATGCCGACAATCCCATCGACTTCCAGGAATTCATGATCCTGCCGGTCGCCGCGTCCAGCGGTACGGAAGCCATTCGCTGGGGCGCCGAAGTGTTTCACGCCCTGAAGGCGCAGCTGAAGGCCGCCGGCCACAACACCAATGTCGGCGACGAAGGCGGCTTCGCGCCCAACCTCGCCAGCGCCGAGAAAGCGCTCGACTTCATCGTGCAGTCGATCGAGAAGGCCGGGTTCAGGGCTGGCAGCGAGATCGCCCTCGGCCTCGATGCCGCCTCGACCGAGTTCTTCAAGAACGGCAAGTATGATCTGGAAGGCGAGGGCAAGGTGCTGGATGCCGCCGGCATGGTCGATTTCTATGCGAAGCTGGTCGGCGCTTATCCCATCATCTCCATCGAGGACGGCATGGCGGAAGATGATTGGGACGGCTGGAAGGCCTTGACCGATCGCCTGGGCGGCAAGGTTCAGCTGGTCGGCGACGATCTCTTCGTCACCAATCCGATCCGCCTCGCCGACGGTATTCGCCGCGGTGTTGCCAATGCCATTCTGATCAAGGTCAACCAGATCGGTACGCTGACGGAAACGCTGGAAGCGGTGGAGATGGCGCACAAGGCGGGCTATCGCGCGGTGATGTCGCATCGTTCCGGCGAGACCGAGGATTCAACCATTGCCGATCTCGCCGTTGCCACCAATTGCGGCCAGATCAAGACCGGCTCGCTCTCGCGTTCCGATCGGATCGCCAAATACAATCAGCTGATGCGCATCGAGGAACAGTTGGGTTCCGCCGCGCGTTTTGGTGGCCGCGCCGCGATCGCGCGCTAAGCGCGCGTCGTACATTCGCCTGCTCTCGAAGCGGCGGCTCACGCAAATATCTGCGTGAGCCGCAAGCTTTTCGATTGACGCCGCGAATCGAGATGTGATTCCCTCGTTTCATGGACATTCGTCGCGAATTCAGGCGTCGCTCGCGTCAGGTGCTGTGGCAGCTGCTGGGAGCATGTATCGCCGGTTACTTTGTGTATCACGCCGTGCAGGGTGATCGCGGCGTGATCGCATGGATTCAGGTGAGCCAGCGTCTTGCGCAGGCGAAGTCGGAACTCGACAAGAGCAACAGCGATCGTGCGATGATGGAGCAGCGCGTCGCGCTGCTCTCGAATTCCAGCCTTGATCTCGATATGCTGGAAGAGCGCGCCCGCATCATGCTGAATTTCAGCCATCCGGATGATCTGGTGATCCTGCTGGACCCTTCGAAAACCTCACCCGCAGACGCTGCGAAGGCCGAAACAGGCTTTAATTAACTGATATTCAGTTAATTGTAATATTTCTCTTTTTATTCAGAGCGTTAACCATCCTTGATTTTGCCCCGTTGATTCCCATAATAACGGTACAGAATGACGACCGGCCGGCCTTGCAGTTGCAATGACTCTTGCGCGGACCGTGTCGCTGATCAGCATCATCATCCGACCTATATTTTTTCGGATCAAAGGGGAGGTTCATGGCTAAGCCAGCTCAAGCAAAGACCGCTGCCGCACGTCCTGGTCGCGGCAAGGACCAACCCGCCAGCTCGGAAGAGCTCCTCAAATACTATCGCGACATGCTGTTGATCCGCCGCTTCGAAGAGAAGGCGGGGCAGCTTTATGGCATGGGTCTGATCGGCGGCTTCTGCCACCTTTATATCGGCCAGGAAGCGGTGGTGGTCGGCCTGCAGGCGGTGGCGGAAGAGGGCGATACCATTATCACCAGCTATCGCGATCACGGCCACATGCTGGCAACCGGCATGGACGCCAAGGGCGTCATGGCGGAACTGACCGGACGCATCGGCGGCTATTCGAAGGGCAAGGGCGGCTCGATGCATATGTTCAGCCGGGAGAAGGGCTTCTTCGGCGGCCACGGCATCGTCGGCGCGCAGGTGCCGCTGGGGACAGGCCTCGCTTTCGGCCACCACTATCGAAATGACGGCAAGCTCACCATGACCTATCTCGGCGACGGTGCCATCAATCAGGGTCAGGTCTACGAGGCCTTCAACATCGCCGAGCTGTGGAAGCTGCCGGTTCTCTACGTCATCGAGAACAACAAATACGCCATGGGCACCAGCGTTCAGCGCGCTTCCGCCGGCACCGAACTCTATAAGCGCGGCTCTGCCTATGGCATTCCCGGCGCCCAGGTGGACGGCATGGACGTGCTGGAAGTGAAGCAGGCTGGCGAAGACGCCGTTGCCCATATCCGCGCCGGCAAGGGGCCGTTCATCCTGGAAATGATGACCTATCGCTATCGCGGCCATTCGATGTCCGATCCGGCCAAATATCGCAGCAAGGAAGAGGTCGCGAAAATGCGTCAGGAGCATGATCCGATCGATCATCTGCGCGAGCGTCTGCTGAAGGACAAGCATGCCGATGAGGCGGCACTGAAGAATATCGATCGTGAGATCAAGGATATCGTTTCGGCAGCCACCGATTTTGCCCAGAGCAGCCCGGAACCGGATCCGGCTGAGCTCTATACCGACGTATTGCTGGAAGCCTGAGGGGAGAGAAGACAATGGCTGTCGATATTTTGATGCCGGCTCTGTCTCCGACCATGACCGAAGGCAAGCTCGCCAAATGGCTGAAATCGCCGGGCGATGCAGTAAAGGCCGGTGACATTCTGGCGGAAATCGAGACCGACAAGGCGACCATGGAAGTGGAAGCGGTCGATGAAGGCATTCTTGACCGCATCGTGGTCGAGGCCGGCACCGACAACGTCGCCGTCAACAGCGTGATCGCTATCCTGCGCGGCGAGGACGAAGCGGCCGGCGCCGCGGCACCCGCGCCGAAAGTCACGCCGGCGCCGAAAGCCGCTCCGGCCCCGCAGGCGGAAGCGCCCAAGGCAGAGGCCAAGACGTCATCGGCCTTGCCGGCACCTGCCGCGGCTTCAATCGCCGCCGAGCCGGATTATACCGGACCGACCACCACCCATACGGTGCGCGAAGCTCTCCGCGACGCCATGGCGGAAGAGATGCGCCGTGACGAGACGGTCTTCCTGATGGGCGAAGAGGTCGCCGAATATCAGGGCGCCTATAAGGTCAGCCAGGGCCTCCTGGAGGAATTCGGGCCGAAGCGCGTGATCGACACGCCGATTACCGAACATGGCTTTACCGGCATCGGTGTCGGCGCCGCCTTCAGCGGCCTGAAGCCGATCGTCGAGTTCATGACCTTCAACTTCGCCATGCAAGCGATCGATCAGATCATCAATTCGGCAGCCAAGACGCTTTA
Source organism: Dongiaceae bacterium (assembly GCA_035539215.1). Lineage (GTDB taxonomy): Bacteria > Pseudomonadota > Alphaproteobacteria > Dongiales > Dongiaceae > Dongia_B. Next base: position 30,577 of record DATLIX010000179.1, read on the forward strand.
TATGTCGGGTGGCCAGATGGGCTGCCCGATCGTCTTCCGTGGCCCCAATGGTGCCGCTTCCCGTGTCGCCGCCCAGCATTCGCAATGCTACGCCAGCTGGTACGCCCATTGTCCCGGCCTGAAGGTGGTGGCGCCCTGGTCGGGGGCCGATGCCAAGGGCCTGCTCAAGGCGGCGATCCGCGATCCCAATCCGGTGATCTTCCTCGAAAACGAGATGATGTACGGTCACAGCTTTGAGGTGCCGAACGATCCTGACTGGATCGTGCCGATCGGCAAGGCAAAAGTGGTGCGGACCGGCAAGGACGTGACCATCACCGCGTTCTCGCGCATGGTCGGCGTTGCCTTGCAGGCAGCCGACGAATTGGCGAAGCAGGGCATCGAGGCGGAAGTCATCGATCTCAGAACTATTCGCCCGCTCGATACCGAGACCATCGTCAATTCGGTGAAGAAGACCAATCGACTGGTGACGACGGAAGAAGGCTGGCCCTTCGCCGGCATCGGCGCGGAACTCGCCGCGGTGATCATGGAACAGGCCTTCGACTGGCTCGATGCGCCGGTCATGCGTGTCGCCGGCATCGATGTGCCGATGCCTTATGCCGCCAATCTTGAAAAGCTGGCCCTGCCGCAAGCGGAGACGATTGTCGATGCTGCCAAGCGCGCCTGCTATCGCTGAACCGGGCAAGAAGGAGGCTGAGACGATGCCGATCAATATCCTGATGCCCGCTTTGTCGCCGACCATGACGGAAGGCAATCTGGCGCGCTGGCTGAAGAACGAAGGCGACACTGTCAAGGCCGGCGATGTGCTGGCCGAAATCGAGACCGACAAGGCGACGATGGAAGTCGAAGCGGTGGATGAAGGCCGCATCGGCAAGATCGTGGTGCCGGCCGGCACCGAAGGCGTCAAGGTCAATGAGGTGATCGCCGTCCTGCTGGAAGAAGGCGAAGACGCCAGTGCGCTCAGCAAGGCTGCGCCGGCGCCGAAGCCGGCGGCCAAACCGGCCGAGGCGCCGGCGGCTAAGGCGAACGGTACAACCCCGGCCCCGGCAGCCGCTGCACCGGCGGCCCCGCCGCAGCAGATTGCGGCGTCTGCCGCTGCGCCCGCCAAGGGAGATCGCATTTTTGCCAGTCCGCTGGCGCGGCGTATCGCCACGGAGAAGGGTATCGACCTGGCGGCTCTGGCCGGCAGCGGCCCGCATGGCCGGATCGTGCGACACGATGTCGAAGAAGCTATTGCCAAAGGCGGCACGGCGAAGCCGGCGGCACAGCCGGGCGCCGCGCCGGCAGCTGCCAAGGCACCGCCGGTTTCCGGTGCGCAGGGTTTTGGCGAAGGCGCTTTCGATCTTGTCCCGCATACCAACATGCGCAAGACCATCGCCCGTCGCCTGCAGGAATCGAAGCAGTTCGTGCCGCACTTCTATCTCACGGTCGATATGGAAATCGATCGTCTGCTGAAGCTGCGCGAGGAGATCAACGCGGCGTCACCCAAGGACGGGGCGGGCGCCTATAAGCTGTCGGTCAACGACTTCATCATCAAGGCCTGCGCGGTTGCCCTGAAGCAGGTGCCGACGGCAAATGCGTCCTGGAGCGATGACGGCGTCAAGATGTACAAGACCGCCGACATTTCCGTTGCAGTGGCCATCCCCAATGGCCTGGTGACGCCGATCATTCGTTCGGCCGAGAGCAAGCGTCTCACGGACATTTCCAATGAGATGAAGTCGCTGGCGGGGCGGGCACGTGACGGCAAGCTGAAGCCGGAGGACTATACCGGCGGCAGCTTTTCGCTTTCCAATCTCGGCATGTTCGGTATCAAGAGCTTCAGCGCCATCATCAATCCGCCGCAGGGATGCATCCTTGCAGTCGGGGCGGGACAGCAGCAGCCGGTCGTGCGTGACGGCCAGCTGGCCGTGGCAACGGTGATGAGTGCCACCCTCTCGGTCGACCATCGCGTGGTGGACGGCGCCATCGGCGCCGAATACCTCGCGGCCTTGAAAAAGCTGATCGAGCAGCCTCTGGGCATGCTGGTCTAGGCGGCGAGATGCGCCGTCATTCCATCTTGGCGATGTTGGCCGGGCTGGTCGCCAGCCCGGTCGCGGCCGATGACCACGTGCCTTTGGAGAAGCAGTTCTATGACTTCTTCGACGGGCGTTGCACGCAGTCGATGAACGATCAGCTGCGGCAACAGGGCAAGGATCCGACGGCGAGCCGTTACCGGACCGGCATCGGCACCTATTGTAGTTGCACCGCCCAGGCCGTGGTCAGCTGGCTGAGTGCCGAGGAGATCCTGCAATTCGCCAACGACCCGGAACAGGAGCCGGGCGCCAGCAAGATGCGGCCCTATTTCCTGTCATGCCGGGACAAAGCACAGCAGGCAACGCAATGAACGAGACGGTTTCAAAGAAAAAGTCGGCTTGGATCATCGCGCTTGCCATTGTGATCGTGGCCGCCGGGGCAATCGGCTGGTTTACTTATCAACGGGAAGCTGCCCAGCCGGCAATTGATGCTGCCGCTTACAAGAGCGTGTTCCTGGATAATTGTCTGAAGCAGGCCAATACTGCCGCTTTGCAACAGGGCAAATCCTACAACGAGGAACAGAAGCGGATTTTGCAGCAGGTCTGCAGCTGCGGCGCTGACCGCACCTTGCAGCAGTTCACGCCGCAGGATATTGCCGCTTTCCAAGCCAATCCCAATGACGGAGCGATGCTGGAGCGGATCAAAGGCATCATGCAAAGTTGTGCGACGGCAACCGTCATGCCGGCGACAAATCCCTGATGGGGCGCAACAGCTGATGCGAAAGGTTGTATGGATCGTCTCAGGCGGCGCGCTCTTGATCTTGGTGCTGGCGGTTGGTCTCGCGTCGATCTGCTTGCATCAACTGGGTGATCCGACCAGCCGGGCCAGTGCGTGGTTTAGTGAAGAGGTTGTCGATAGGTGCGTTGCAGCGGGCCAGCACGGACAAGAGACGGAATCATCCGAGGCGCCCAATGACAACGTCGTTGATCTGTGTCGCTGCAGCACCGACGATCTGCGGGAGGATTTGGCTGATACGGGCCTTGGCGGGCTGATGCATATGGTTTTCGTTGAAGGTGTCAGCGCCAAGTTTCAACGGGTGATGGATGCCTGCCAGGCGACGCCGTCGGCGCCTTGAGGTGGAGCGAACGGAGACCGGAATGTTTTCAGCAAAGATGACAAGCATTTGTCTCGGCGGCGTTCTGGCGGTGATGATTCTAGGTGTGCAGGCTGGCGCAGCAGAGGATTTCACCTCGGGTTTTCACCGGAGTTGCGTCAGCAGTGCGGTCGCCAGTGTTGAAACGAATGGCGTCAAGGCTGATGCAGCATTCCAGAAGAAGGTGAATGGTTATTGCGACTGTGCACTGGCCCATATCAAAGATCAGTTTACTGCGTCGGAGCTGATGTCGTTGTCGGGCCAAAATGCGGATCCCGCCGTTGCCAATCGCATCAGGCCCATCATGCAGCAATGCTACAAAGAGAATTTCAAACAATAGGTGACCAGGATGTCTGATACATCTTTTGACCTGATCATTGTCGGGGGCGGGCCCGGTGGTTACGTGGCGGCTATTCGCGCTGCGCAGCTTGGCCTCAATACCGCGCTGGTCGAGCGCGAGCATCTCGGGGGTATCTGCCTCAATTGGGGATGCATCCCGACCAAGGCGCTGCTGCGCACGGCCGAAGTGGCGAACCTGATCCGCCATGCCGGCGATTTCGGTCTGTCGGTCAGCGGCTTCGGCATCGACCTGCCAAAGATCGTCGAGCGTTCCCGCAAAGTCGCGGCGCAGCTCTCCGGTGGCGTCAAGCATCTGCTGAAAAAGAACAAGGTCACCGTCTTCGACGGTCAGGGCAAGCTCAACGGCAGCGGCAAGCTGCTGGTGGAAAAGGACGGCGCCAAGGTTGCCGATCTCACCGCCAAGCACATCATTCTGGCGACCGGCGCCCGCGCTCGTGCGTTGCCAGGGTTGGAGCCGGATGGCAAGCTGGTCTGGACCTACAAGGAAGCGATGGTGCCGAAGGAAATGCCGAAGTCCCTGCTGGTGGTCGGCAGCGGCGCCATCGGTATCGAGTTCGCCAGCTTCTATCGCAGCCTCGGCGTCGAGGTGACGGTGGTAGAAGTGGTCGACCGCATTCTGCCGGTGGAGGATGCGGAGATTTCCGCCTTTGCCCACAAGTCCTTCGAGAAGCAGGGGATGAAAATCATCACCGGCGCTGCCGTGAAGGGCCTGAAGAAGTCGGCCAATAATGTGACGGCGACCATCGAAAGCGGCGGCAAGTCACAGGATATCACCGTCGACCGGGTCATTCTCGCCGTCGGCATCGTCGGCAATGTCGAGAATATCGGCCTCGAGGGCACCAAGGTTAAGGTCGAGAAGACCCATGTGGTGATCGACGAATATTGCCGCACTGGCGAGCCCGGCGTCTATGCGATCGGCGATCTCGCCGGCCCGCCCTGGTTGGCGCATAAGGCGAGCCATGAGGGTGTGATCTGCGTCGAGAAGATCGCGGGCGTGAAAGATGTGCATCCGTTGAACGTCACCAATATCCCCGGCTGTACCTATTGCACGCCGCAGATCGCCAGCGTCGGCCTGTCCGAAGCGGCGGCGAAGGCCAAGGGATATGACGTCAAGGTCGGCCGCTTCCCCTTCATCGGCAACGGCAAGGCGATCGCCCTGGGCGAGCCGGAAGGCCTGGTCAAGACGGTTTTTGATGCCAAGACCGGCGAATTGCTGGGGGCACATATGGTCGGCGCCGAGGTGACGGAACTGATTCAGGGCTATACAATCGCCAAGACCATGGAGACGACCGAGGCAGAGTTGATACATACGGTCTTCCCGCATCCGACCTTGTCGGAAATGATGCATGAATCGGTCCTGGCGGCCTATGGCCGGGCGATTCACTATTAGGCCATCGGTTCGAGGCCATTGGTTACTGGGACTGAGAGGGTCCGGAACATGAGCGACAAGGCAGTCCTGCGGCATCCGGAAAAGGCCCACCGGCCGGACAATCCGATTCAGCGCAAGCCGGATTGGATTCGGGTCAAGGCGCCGGTCAGCATCGAATATGCCGAGACCCGGAACCTGATGCGTCGCCTCAACCTCAATACCGTTTGCGAAGAAGCGGCCTGTCCCAATATCGGCGAATGCTGGAAACAGAAGCATGCGACGGTGATGATTCTGGGCTCCGTCTGCACGCGTGCCTGCGCCTTCTGCAATGTCGCCACCGGCCGGCCGGATCTTCTCGATCCGCATGAGCCGGCTCACGTCGCAGAAGCGGTCGGCCAGCTCGGCCTCAACCACATCGTCATCACGTCGGTCGACAGGGATGATCTCGAAGATGGCGGCGCCGCGCATTTCGCCGAGACGATCACCCGCATCCGCGATGCTTCGCCGGCTACGACGATCGAAGTGCTGACGCCGGATTTCCAGAAAAAGCCTCGAGCGCTGGAAACGGTACTCGCCGCGCGTCCGGACGTCTTCAACCACAATCTCGAGACGGTGCCGCGACTTTATCGTTCGGTGCGGCCGGGGGCGCGCTATTTCGCCTCGCTGCGCTTGCTGCAAATGGCCAAAGAGGTCGATCCGCGGGTTTTCACCAAATCCGGCATGATGGTCGGCCTGGGCGAGAGCTTTGAGGAAGTCTGCCAGGTAATGGACGATCTGCGCGCCGCCGATGTCGACTTCCTTACCATCGGCCAGTATCTGCAGCCGACCCGCAAGCATCACGCGGTCGACCGTTTTGTGCCGCCGGATGAGTTCGAACAATTGAAGAGCCAGGGGCAGGGGCGGGGCTTCCTGCTGGTGGCGGCATCGCCGCTGACCCGCTCGTCCCACCATGCGGGCGAGGATTTCAAGCAATTGCAGGCCGCGCGCGCGGCTCAGCAGAAAGCCCGTTCGGTTGCCTGATGAAGGTTCATTCGGAACAGCGCGTCCTGCCTTACCGCGCAGTGCAGATGTTCGATCTGGTTGTCGACGTGGGTCGTTACCCGGAGTTTCTGCCCTGGTGCACCGGTGCACGGGTACGCGAAAGGCATGAGGATCTGATTGTCGCCGATCTGATGATCGGCTTCAAAATGGTGCGTGAGCGTTTCACCAGCCGCGTCCATGTGGATCGGCCAGATCTGCGGATCGATGTCGAATATATCGACGGGCCCTTCAAATTCCTGAAGAACCATTGGCAGTTTGTCGATATCGAGGGCGGCTGGTGTCGGGTCGATTTCTATCTGGAGTTCGAATTCCGCTCGGTCGTGTTGCAGAAGCTGATCGGCGTGCTGTTCCATGAAGCCGTGCGCCGCATGGTTTCAGCTTTCGAAAGCCGGGCCAAGCAGCTGTACGGCTAGCGCCAATCGCATCATGTCGAAACGGCGATCCGGCAATGCACGGCGTCGCGATAACCGTCGCTGCGTTTGAACTCACGATAGCCCGGCGATACTGCTTTGTGCCGGATGGCATGGGGCAACACATGGTCGCTCGTCATGGCGGTGCCGGGGCGGTGCCGGTCATCGGTCGAGGAAATGAAGATTCCGGCCTCGTTGATGAAGGCGGCAACGCTGTCGGGATAGCGCGAGCCGTCTTCCCGCAGCGGCATCACATCTATCAGCATTTGCTTGAACTGGGGTTCGCCGTCGAACACCACGGCGATACCGCCGACTGCGGCCAGCCCGTCGGGTGACAGGATCGTGCCGCAATAGATGTAGGTCGGCCGGTCATTATAGAGCGGCGTCGTTTCGAAAGGTGAGACGGTATAGGACTGCGGATCGAGATTACGCAAAGCGGCGGCAACGTAGCTGCCCGTCAGTTGCTGGCCGGCCGCACCGCTGGGCTGGGATTCGGCGATCACGCGGCCCTGGCGATCGAAAACCAGCAAGTTGCTGTAAACCGTGTAGAGGCCGTTGATATAGGCGAGCGTGCGGGCGATCTCCGCCCGTTTTTCGGCACCGATCGCGGCGCCATCGCCTTGATGCACCGCTAGGGTCTCGCGGAAAAGCGGCGTCAACGCCCACCAGCGGCAATCATTGGCGCGCTCATAGAGATTGCGATCCATGATGTTGACGCCGAGTGCCGCCATCTGCGCCACCTTCTGGCGGAGGTGGCGCTGCGATTGGCGGTAAAGGTCGCCGACGACGTTATAGACGGCGTTACGGATGCTTTCACCGACCTCGCGGATGCTGGCAAGGACGGCGGGCAGCACGCGATTATTCTCCCGGTCGGCGGCGATCTTGCCGTTGAGGCCGATCAGATGTAGATCGGTATCGATGGCATAGGCGCGGCCGGAGATGCGCCGCAGGCTGGGCGAGACGACGGTCGAGCGGGCGATCTCCTTTTCGATCGCCTCGTCGGCGACCTCGCCCATTTCAGTGGTGCTTTCTTCTCGGCGATGCGCCGCGGGCTGCAGCGCGACGCCGCTCCAGCCCAGGCCATGAAAGCCTTGATAGCCCCGGGTCGGCAGCCTCAGGCCGCGCCATTGCTGATTGCCGACGGCAATCTCCTGCAGTTGGCCTTCCTGAAGATGCAGAGCCTGCCCGACAGGCAGAACTTGCGGCGCGCTGCTGGCGATGAGACGCCCCTGAGCATCGAGAATGCCGAGAGCCAGTTCAGCAGTGGTACCGGCCATGAGGTCGGCGAAGATACTCTCCATTTCATCGGCAAAGCGAAACGAAAGGGCCAGGACACCGACCGACGATGCCGAACCATTGCCGCCGATTGCCTTGATCGCCTGGACGTAAAGGAGCTGGGGATGCCCGTCGACGTCTTCGCGGAAAACCTCATGGAAGCGCCCCGGCTCCGCGAGCGCCGCGCCGACAATTGCATCGTGCGGTATGAAGCGGCTGCTCTGCGCCAGCAAGGTGACATGCAATTCACCATCCGGCCGATAGATGGCGATATCGTCATAGACGGAGTATTTCGCTACGTAGGCCTCGAGGCGGGGGCGCAGCGTTGCGGCCTCATCGCTGCCCCGGCGCTTCAGGCTGTCGATGATGGCGCCATCCTCGGCCAGGAAGCCGACATCGGCGGTGCGTTCGAAGAGGTTGCGGTTCAGGATATCGACGGCGATCTGGGCGCGTGTCCCGAGATCGATACTGGCTTCATGGTTGATGGCATCGCCCAAAGCATCGAGCAGTTCGGCGCGCAGACGGCCGAATTCCTCGCCAACCTGGGTCAGCGATGCGAGGAGATCAGGCTTCTCCGCAAGACCGTTGGGCTTGCCACTGAGAATGACGGCATTCCATCGACGCTGCAATTGGTCCATCAGATCGATGGACATCGAGCGTGCCGCCTGTTGCAGTTGTGTCATTATTCCCCAGAACCACTAATGCGACGCCTCCCCACGCCGGCCCTTTCGCATCCAAGCTTCACGGACAATCAGATGCTCCGCGCCAAGGTCTTTTATAGCCCGGCTTTCGGATTCAAACGAAAGTCGCATGAGAATTAGAATAATCAGAATAAAGTGTCGAAAGTTTTAACGCTATTAAAAATCCGGCGAATTCACGCCTGTAAACGGCCCAACCCCGCCCAATAAGTCCACCCCCCCGATCCTCCGGGCTAGCTCAGCAGCTCGAAAAAGACCCGCCCTTCGAGCCGGTCATGCGGATCGCCCGTATCGGCCAGGTCGGCATGGGCCGTCGCGGCGGCGGCGATCACGGCGTCCAGGGCATCGCCACCGGTGTTATCCAGGAGCAAACGCGTTAACGCGGCCGTCGGCACTTCCAGCAAGCGATGTCCGATCAGGCAGTCGAGAATAGTTTGCCGTGCCTGGCGATGGGCGGGCGCCTTTCCCTTATAGACGGGACGGCAACGCAGGTGCTGCAGACTGGAAGCAGGGCAGATTTCGATCAGGATCGGCTTTTGGTCCGTAACCGGCATCTGCGGCGCGACGACAATCTCGCCGGCGGCAATCAGTGGGCTGAGGAATTTCGCCATGCCCCACCAGGCTTGGCGATAAATCCGCAGGTTGTATGAGCAAAACGGCGTACGCGCGGTCTGGTCCGTGCGGCGCTTGATTTCCCGGCCTTGCGCCTGGGCGCGGCAATCCGCCCGGTAGGCTTCGTGATCGGCAAAGCGCGCTGGGAATGCCGCGATGAAATCTTCCCACCTCGCGGCGCCCATCAACTCGGCCGGCAGGCTGAAGGGGAAGTCGCAGCCGGCGATGGTCGACGGCTCGCGCAGGATATGACGGGCCAGAGCGGGGATGGCGAGCGATGGCATGCTGCCGGACCGGGGCAGGTCGATCGCCGGCAGGCAGGTATCGATTTTCAGCGGTCGATGGCGGTCGTGGACATCCTGGACCGCTTCAGCGATCCAGATGTTACGGCCGGCATCGCTGCCACCGCTGAAATCGACGCCGAGAATGCGCCGGTGGTTGAGGGATAGCGCGCGCCGAGGCAAGGTCTAGCGGGCGGCTTCGGTCAGGAGATCGATCGCCCGGACCACAGTCTGTAACCGCACCTCATGGCGACGCCCGTCGAAGACATGTCGCTCGACCAGCGGTTCGGCGATGTCACCCTTCGCCGGATCACGTTTAGCAAGCCCGATGAAGACCAGGCCGACAGGCTTCTCCGGCGTACCGCCGCCGGGCCCGGCAATGCCGGTCACGGCGACGCTGACGGCGGCGCGGGAATGTTCAAGCGCGCCGCGTGCCATTGCCGCCGCCACTTCCGCACTGACCGCGCCCTGTGCTGCGACCAGGGCCGCGGGCACGCCAAGGAGGTCGGTCTTCGCTTCATTGGAATAGGTGACGAAACCGCGATCGACCACATCCGACGAGCCGGCTATCTCGGTCAAGGTGGCAGCAATCAACCCGCCGGTACAGGATTCCGCCGTGGCGATCATCCAACCGCGACGCCGATAGAGATCAAGAAGAGCGGGGACGTCCATATAAACAACTCCTCATGTCGCCGGTCGCGTTCGGCAGGTCAGCCGGTGGGCAGGGCTACCGTGGCCGTGGCCTGGGCTGCGATGCCTTCGCCGCGACCGGTAAAGCCGAGTTTCTCCGTGGTGGTCGCCTTAACGCTGACACGGTCCGGATCGATACCGAGAATGGCGGCAATGCGGGCGACCATCGCGTCGCGATGCGGCCCGACCTTCGGCTTCTCGCAGATGATCGTCACGTCGCAATGGGTGATCTTGCCGTTGCGCTGATGCACGAGCTTGTTGGCATGGTCGAGAAATTTCCAGGATTCGGCGCCCCGCCATTGCGGGTCGCTCGGCGGAAAATGTGCGCCGATATCTTTCGCGGCAATGGCGCCAAGAATGGCATCGGTCAGCGCGTGCAGCGCCACGTCGGCATCGGAATGACCTTCCAGCCGCCACTCGCAGGGAATCTTCACGCCGCAAAGATGAACGCCGTCGCCGGCAAGCAGGCGGTGGACGTCAAAGCCATTGCCGGTACGATATTCATAGACGCGATGATCTGGGGTTGTCGCTGGTGCCATGGTCGCTTGCAGCATCCTTTCGGCCCGGGCGAGATCGGCCGGGGTTGTGACTTTGAAATTATCCTCGCGGCCTTCGACGAGGATGACGCGCTGTCCGGCCGCTTCGGCAACGGCGGCATCATCCGTCATCTCCCGGCCATTGCCGGCGACGGCGCGGTGGGCGGCGAGAATGGCATTGAAATGAAAGCCCTGCGGCGTCTGGGCACGCCACAGATCCTTGCGATCGACGGTCTGGCCGCTGAATCCGTCCTCGGCCCGCTTCAAGGTGTCGACCACCGGCACGGCAACCAAGGCAGCCTCATGCTGATCGAGGGCATCCAAGGTGCGGTCAATCGTCGCGCCATCGAGGAAGGGACGCGCGGCATCATGGATCAGCACCAGGTCAGGCCGCGCAGAAACCAGGCTTTCCAAGCCAAGCCGGACCGATTCCTGGCGTGTGGTGCCGCCATCCACCGCCGGCATTAGGGGGAGACCCGCCGCCGCCGTTTCGTAGAAGGGGCGATAGCTGGGATTGATCACCACGCAGACATTGCTGATCCGTGGATGGGATAAGAACGTCTCCAGGCAATAGCGGAGCAGAGGCTTTCCGCCGAGATGCAGAAACTGTTTGGGTATCTCGCCGCCGATGCGCAGGCCGCTGCCCGCGGCGACGATGAGGGCAATCGCCTTTGTCATTTATAGTCCGTTCAATTGACGCATCGATGCGCCTGCGTCTTTCAAGTTCATGTTCAAGTCAGCCATTGTTCGGTCGAGGCGACGGAACGGCAAGGGCCGGTCTGATCGTCCACCGGCCGTCGCGCCGCATCGTTTGCCAAGGCGGCGCAGTTTAAACATAATGCGCGCCATGTCGACCATTCAGCTTCTCGAAAGCGCCGCCGTCATCGGCCTCATTCCCTTCAGTCTGGCTGCCATCCGGGGACAGCTCGACCGCCCCGGTATCTTCTGGCTGCTGTGGCTTGTCGCCGCCATTTGCGCCAGCGCTGTCGTCTGGCATCTGACGGCCGGCGGCTGGCAGGCAGGACTGGTCGCCAACCTATGGGTGGTGGTCGCGGCCACCCTGCTGATTTATGCCCTGATTGTCGCTTTTGACCGATCGGCGGTAGCACTGGGCGCCTTGCTGATACCTTATCTGCTGGTACTCGCTTGTCTGGCGGGATTGGCCGGCTGGGTGGCGGCACCGGAAAGCAGTGCTGCGGCCTCCATCCCATGGTTTACCATTCATATCCTGTTGGCGGTCGGCAGCTATGCGCTGATGACGATCACCGCCGTTGCCGCCCTGGCCATCGTCCTGCAGGAAAGGGCGATGAAGCGACGCCGCCAAGGCTGGGCGATGCGCCATCTGCCGCCGGTCTCCGCCAGCGAGCAGTTGCAGCTGCGCCTGCTTTGGCTGGCTGCCATCGCCATGGGACTGGCCCTGGCCAGCGGTGCCGCCAATGAGTTCATGGATACCGGCAGCCTGACCCTTGTTCCCCATCAGATGGCTCATAAGATCCTGCTTTCCGTCTTGGCCTTTCTCGTCATTCTTGTCTTTCTGGTTCTGCACCAGGCGACCGGCCTGCGCGGCCGTCTCGCGGCCCGCTGGCTGATGACCGGCTATCTTCTTCTGACGCTGGCCTATCCCGGGGTGAAATTCGTTCGCGATGTCCTGCTGGGGTAGGAATTCGCCTTTTACGCGAAATATATCGTTAGAATTTTCTGAATAGCAATTCTTACGCGAGCGGAAGAGCGGAAAGGTGTTGCTTTTCCGCCGGGTCCGCGTAGAAATCGCCTAGAAAATAAGCAATTCCGGATATCGCTGAAAAAATGAGCATTCACATTGGCCCCATCGCTGTCGAAGACCCGGTCATCCTGGCGCCCATGTCGGGCGTCACCGACATGCCGTTTCGCCGGCTGGTAAAGCGGTGCGGGGCCGGGCTGGTGGTGTCGGAGATGATCGCCAGCGAAGCGATGATCCGGCAGAACCGCCAATCCATGAAGATGTCGACCAGTTGTGCCGAGGAGTTTCCCATGTCGGTTCAACTGGCCGGCTGCGAGCCGCATGTCATGGCGGAAGCGGCCAAGCTCAATCAGGACCGTGGCGCCGCCATCATCGACATCAATTTCGGCTGTCCGGTGAAGAAGGTGGTCAATGGGCATGCCGGCTCGGCCCTGATGCGCGATGAGGTCACCGCGGCAAAGATCCTGGAGGCGACGGTCAAGGCGGTCGACCTGCCCGTGACGCTGAAGATGCGCATGGGATGGGATCATAGCAATCTCAACGCGCCCAATCTTGCGCGCATCGCGGAATCGGTCGGCATCCGGATGATCACCATCCATGGCCGCACGCGCTGCCAGCTTTATAACGGTACCGCCGACTGGGCCTTCGTGCGCAAGGTCAAGGAAGCTGTTTCCATTCCGGTGATCGTCAACGGCGATATTGTCACTTTGGAGAATGCGGCGATGGCACTTGAGCATTCCGGTGCGGATGGTGTCATGATCGGGCGCGGCGCCTATGGGAGGCCGTGGTTCATTTCCCAGGTCATTGCCTATCTGAAGACCGGCGAGCGGCGTCCCGAGCCGCCTTTGCAGGAGCAACTGAGTATGCTGCTGGAGCACTATGAAGCAATGCTGGAGCATTACGGCACGAGCGGCGGCCTGAAGATCGCGCGCAAGCATGTGTCCTGGTATTCGAAGGGGCTTTTCGGTTCCGCCGAATTCCGCACCCGCATCAATCAGATTGACGACCCGAAGCAGGTGACGATCGCCATCCGCGACTTTTATGAGCCGCAAATAGAGCGCCTGGCTGCTTGAAGATGAGCAGCCGCAGCCGCAACCTGCGCGTCTTCCCGACTGACAGCAAGCCAGCCGTTTCCACAGGTGCCGCGGGCTCAACGACCGAGACGCATCATGAGGCAGCCGGCGAAGCGGTTGCGATAGATCGCAGCGCGGTCCTGGAAACCTTGCCGATTGCCGTTATCGCGGTCGACGAATTGAACCATGTCACCGACGCCAATGCCGCCGCGGAAGTCTTGCTGGGACAAAGCCGGGCGCTGTTGCGCGCCATGCCGCTGCGCGACGTCATCGCCGCGGACAATCCGCTGTTTGCCCTGATCTCGGCGGCGCGTTCTCAGCATATTTCGGTGACGGAATATGACCTATCTCTCGGCGGCCCGCGGCTTGAAGCGGCTCATATGGCCGTGGAAATAGCCCCCATGGCCGAGCGGCCGGGCCATGTCGTCATCGCCATGCTCAATCGCGGCATCGAGCGGCGGATTTCGCAGCAGCAGATGGGACGCGACGCGACGCGTTCCGTGCGCGCCATGGCGGGGATGCTGGCCCATGAGGTGAAGAATCCGCTTTCGGGTATCCGGGGAGCGGCGCAGCTGCTGGAAGCCAAGCTGGTCGGTGCGGATCTCCAGCTTGCCGAACTGATCCGTGAAGAGACCGACCGCATCGTCGCCCTGATCAACCGGATGGAGATGTTCACCGATGACCGGCCGCCGCGCCTCGAGGCCGTGAACATTCATGAGATATTGGACCGGGTGCGCCGATTGGCGCAGCACGGCGTCGGCGCGCAGGTCGAATTCCAGCTGCGGTTCGATCCGTCCTTGCCGCCGGTCAGCGGCAATCGCGACATGCTCATCCAGGCCTTTTTCAACCTGGTGCGCAATGCCGCCGAAGCCTGCCCGACCGAAGGCGGTGTCATCACGCTCAGCACCAGCTATCACACCGGCTTGCGGCTCGGCGAGCGCAACCGCACCTGGCGCCATAAGCGCTGCATCTGCGTAACGGTGGAAGACAACGGCTGCGGTGTGCCGGCCCATCTGCAGGCCAGCCTCTTCGATCCGTTCGTCAGCGAAAAGCCGGGCGGCAAGGGGCTTGGCCTGGCCCTGGTGGCGAAAATCATTCAGGACCACGCCGGCATCATCGAATTCACCAGCGAGCTTGGCCATACGCAATTTGCCATCATGCTGCCACTTTATGAGGCAAGCATGGATCGCCCCGGCGACGATCATCGATCCGCCGGCGAGGTGGCTCCATGAACGCGACGATACTCGTTGCCGATGACGATCGCGCCATCCGGCTGGTGTTGAGCCAGGCCTTGGGCCAGCTCGGTCACAATGTCCGCGCTGCCGGCGATGCGGCGACCTTATGGAGCTGGGTGGAGCGGGGCGAAGGTGACGTCGTCATTACCGATGTGGTCATGCCGGATGAAAACGGCCTCGACCTCATTCCACGGATCAAGACGCAAAGGCCGGATCTGCCGATCATTGTCATGAGCGCGCAGAACACCCTGCTGACGGCGATCCGCGCCACCGAACGCGGCGCCTTCGAATATCTGCCGAAGCCTTTCGACCTGCGGGCGCTGATCGGTGCGGTCGAACGGGCGCTCAGCCAGGCGGAACAGCCGGAACCTGATGCCAGCCCACGCGATGGCGAAGCCCTGCCCCTGATCGGGCGATCCCCAGCGATGCAGGAGATTTACCGGGTACTGGCGCGCCTCGTAAATACCGATATGACGACACTCATCCACGGCGAGTCCGGCACCGGCAAGGAGCTGGTGGCGCGGGTGCTGCATGATTTCGGCCGCCGCAAATCCATGCCTTTCGTCGCCATCAACATGGCGGCGATCCCGCGCGACTTGATCGAGAGCGAGTTGTTCGGCCACGAAAAGGGTGCCTTCACCGGCGCGATCTCGCGCGGCAGCGGCCGTTTCGAGCAGGCCAATGGCGGGTCGCTGTTTCTGGACGAGATCGGCGACATGCCGCTGGAGGCGCAGACGCGCTTGCTGCGCGTTTTACAGACCGGCGAATTCACCCCGGTCGGCGGCCGCCAGACCATGAAGGCGGATGTGCGCATCATTGCCGCTACCCACCGCGACCTGCGGCTGATGATCCGGCAGGGCAGCTTTCGCGAAGATCTGTTTTACCGGTTGAATGTCGTTCCGCTGAAATTGCCGCCGCTGCGCGAACGGCTGGAGGATATCGGCGATCTCGCGCGGCATTTCCTGCGCCAGGCGGAGCAGGAGGGGATGGCCGCCAAGCATCTCGACCCCAGCGCCTTTGCCGAGCTGAAACGTTATGCCTGGCCCGGCAATGTGCGCGAGCTGGAAAACCTGATGCGGCGCGTTGCCGTTCTCTACACGGAAAGCGTGATCGACGGCCGCATCATCGCCGCGGCGCTGACCGACCAGGATCTTGGCGTGACGGTCGCTGAAGAGATCGAGACGCAGCCAAATCTTCCCGCGGGGGAAGAGACGCTGGGGCAATCGGTCGATCGCCATTTACGGGCCTATTTCCAGGCCCATGAGGGCAGGCTGCCGGCGGCCGGGCTCTATGACCGGGTCCTGCACGAGATCGAACGGCCGCTCATCACATTGTCGCTTGAGGCAACCCGCGGCAACCAGATGAAGGCTGCTGATCTCCTGGGGTTGAATCGCAATACCTTGCGCAAGAAATTGCGCGAGCTCGATATCCAGCCTGGCCGGGGCAAGTGACGCAGAAGATGTCCGATACATCTTTCACAGCCGGCGCCGCCGGCAAGCAACGGCCGAAGCAGGGCCTCTTCAAACGGCTCGGCCAATGGGCCGACCGGGTCAATCTGGAGCGCAATACAGCCTATTCCCTGATGGCGCTGGGGGTCGCCTTCGGCGTTTCGACCTATCTCATCATGACCAATTTCTGGCATGTGGGAAATCCGGTCAAAGCCATCAGCTACCTGCTGACGGGCGACATCATCGTTCTGCTCTGTATCAGCGGGATCATTGCGCGCCGCGTCATCCAGCTATGGCTGTCGCATCGGCGCGGGATGGTTGGCGCCAAGCTGCATTCCCGCCTCATGGTGCTGTTCGGGCTGGTGGCGCTGTTCCCCATGATGGCGGTCTTCGGCTTTTTCGTGATCTTCCTGAACTATGGGCTGGATACCTGGTTCGGCGACCGGGTCAAGAGCGCCATCGAGAGCTCGCTCAATGTGGCCAGCTCCTATCTGCAGGAGGAGCAGCAGCGCATCGGCAACGATTCCCTGTCAATGGCATCCGAAGCCCGTCAGCAGAATTACCTGGATATCGTTGATCCCGATCGCGGCCGGATTTTCCTGGATCACGAGAACGACCTCCGCAATCTCTCTGAATCCGCCATCATCAGCAGCTCGCACCAGATCGTCGCCCGCAGCAGCCTCAGCCTGCTGATGGACTTCAATCTGGGAATTCCGGATTCCGCCTTCCTGAAGGCGCGGGACGGCAAGGCAGTGGTCTTGCCGTCACCAGAGGGCGATCGCATCCGGGGGCTGGTGATGATCGATCCCGGTACGGATTTGTTCCTATATACCAGCCGGCCGATCGATGCGCAGACGCTCGCCAGCGTTCGCCAGAACGAGGATGCGGTCGAACTCTACCGGCAAATGGAATCCGCCAAGACGCAATGGCGCATCACTGTTCCCTTGATCTTCGGCATCATGGCGATGCTACTGCTCAGCGGCGCGATCTGGGTGGCTCTGGTCCTGGCGGGCCAGATGGCGAAGCCGATCACGCGTCTGGTTGTCGCGGCCCAGAAAATCGGCGATGGCGACTTGACGGCCCGCGTCAAGGTCGGTCGCCGCGACGATGAGCTGAATTCGCTGAGCCGGACGTTCAATGTCATGGCGATCCAACTGCAGACCCAGCAACAGGCGCTGATTGCCGCCAATCGCCAGCTGGACGATCGGCGCCGGTTTACCGAGTTGGTGCTGTCCGGCGTTTCCGCCGGCGTCATCGGCATGAATGAAGAAGGTGAAATCGATCTCCCGAACCGGTCGGCGTCGGAACTTCTTGGCGTCAACCTGCTTGAACACCGTGGCCAGAATCTTCATGGCATTTCCCCGGAAATGGCGGAGATCGTCGATCTGGCGCGCAGCCGGCAGAGCGGCGCCGCCGAGGGACAGATCAACCTCGTCGCGAACGAAGTCGCCCGCACCTTGCATGTCCGGGTCATTTCCGAGAGCGGAGAAGACGGCCACATGCGCCTGGTGGTGACCTTCGATGACGTCTCGGAGCTGCTGTCCGCGCAGCGCAAGGCTGCCTGGGCGGATATCGCCCGCCGCATTGCGCATGAGATCAAAAACCCGCTGACGCCGATCCAGCTCTCGGCCGAACGCCTGAAACGCAAGTATCTCAAGCAGATCACCCAGGATCCTGAGACCTTCACCGTCTGCACCGACACGATTATCCGCCAGGTCGGCGATATCGGGCGGATGGTCGACGAATTCTCAGCCTTTGCGCGGATGCCGGCCCCGGTACTGCGCATCGAGAATGTCGTTGAACTGGCGAAGCAGGCTCTCTTCTTGCAGCAGAATGCGCATATTGCTATCGCCTATACCAGCGAGCTTCCGCCACATCAAATTATGCTGAATTGTGACAGCGCGCAGCTTAATCGAGCATTGACCAATCTGCTGCAAAATGCAGCAGATTCGATTGAAGGGCGTTTAGAGGAGCAGCGGCAATCCGCTTCTGCGGACGAGGAGCCGGCCGCCGGCCATATCCATCTCTGGATACAGACAGGTGAGAATGGTATTGCTGTCGGCGTCGACGATAACGGGCGCGGCCTGCCGAAGCAGGGCCGCGATCGGTTGACTGAGCCTTATGTGACGACGCGCAGCAAAGGAACGGGTTTAGGATTGGCAATCGTCAAGAAGATCATGGAAGATCACGGCGGCAAGTTGATCCTGGCCGATCGCGACGGTGGCGGCGCCTCGGTTCAATTGCTGTTTCCCGTTGAAGCCGTAACGGCGGGCCGGACGTTACCGGGCTGGTCGAAGGACGTGCCCGCCGGCGGGCTCGCCTCGGCCGAGTAAATTTCAGTGACACGTAGATTGGGATAATCAAGCTGCATGGCGCGCGACATCCTGATTGTCGATGACGAAGCCGATATCCGTTTACTGATCGCCGGCATCCTGGGTGACGAGGGCTATCAGACGCGCGAAGCGGCCGATAGCGACATGGCGCTGGCTCTGCTGCACCAGCGCCAGCCGAGCCTCATCGTGCTCGATATCTGGCTGCAAAACAGCGCCCTCGACGGCATGGAGCTGTTGCCCGTCATCAAGGCGGATTGGCCGGATGTGCCGGTCATCATGATCAGCGGCCACGGTAATATCGAGACGGCTGTGAATGCGATCCGGCACGGTGCCTACGATTTTATCGAAAAGCCGTTCAAAGCCGACAGATTGTTGCTGATTCTCGAACGTGCCTTGGAATCGGCCCGGCTGCGTCGTGAAAATCAGGAATTGCGGGTTCGTGTCGGCGGCGATCTTGAGCTGATCGGCAATTCCGCGGCGATTCAGCAATTGCGTCAGGCCATTGATCGCGTGGCGCCCACCGGCAGCCGGGTACTGTTTTCCGGGCCGCCGGGCAGCGGCAAGGAAGTCGCCGCCCGGGCTTTGCACCGTCGATCCAAACGGGCCACCGCGCCCTTCGTTGTCGTGAATTGTGCGACGATGCATCCAGATCGGCTGGAAATCGAATTGTTTGGTGTTGAAAAAGGCGCGGAAGGCTTTGAGGGCGGCAAGATCGGTTTCCTCGAACAGGCTCATGGCGGCACCCTCCTGCTCGACGAGGTCGCCGACATGCCCTTGGAGACACAGGGAAAAATCGTTCGCGCCCTGCAGGATCAGACCTTCGAGCGGGTCGGCGGCAAAACCCGCGTCGAAGTGGATGTCCGTGTCATTGCCTCGACCAGCAAGGATTTGCAGAGCGAGATGGCGGCGGGACGCTTCCGACAGGATCTCTTCTACCGGCTGAATGTCGTGCCGATGCGGCTGCCGCCGTTGAAGGAACGGCGGGACGATATCGTCGATCTGCTCGAACATTTCATGGCGCGCGCCGCCGAGGTTTCGGGTCTGCCGCCGCGCCAGCTCGGCGACGATGCGCGCGCGTTGCTGCAGGCCTATGATTGGCCGGGCAATGTCCGGCAATTGCGGAATGTCATCGACTGGCTGCTGATCATGGCGCCCGGCGACCCCAGCGAGCCGATCCGCAGCGATATGCTGCCGCCGGATATCGGCGCGGTTTCCCTGGCGCCGATGGCCCTCCATGACAGCAACGAGGTCATGTCGCTGCCGCTGCGCGAAGCGCGCGAAATCTTCGAGCGGCGCTATCTGGAATCCCAGGTTACCCGCTTTGGCGGCAATATCTCGCGCACGGCGAGCTTCGTCGGTATGGAGCGTTCCGCCTTGCATCGAAAATTACGGTCTTTGGGCATCACCACCTCGGAACGCGATAAGCCGGAAGGATGATGCCAAGGGGAAGTCCCTCGGTCGCCGGCCCCGTGCGACGGTTGCCAAATCAATTGTTTGACGAATACCGGTGAATTCCATGCCACGCTTCTGCTACGTCAATGGCCGCTATCTGCCGCATCGTAACGGTGCCGTTCATATCGAGGATCGCGGTTATCAGTTTGCCGACGGTGTTTACGAAGTAATCCCGGTTTACCAGGGCCGGATGATCGATGCCGGACCGCACCTCGACCGGCTCGACTATTCGCTGGGGGAATTGCGCATCGACCCGCCGATGGCACGCCGGCCGCTGGAGATCGTCATCCGCCAGTTGATCGAGCGTAACGGTCTGACCAATGGATTGGTTTATCTGCAGATTACCCGCGGCGTCGCGCCGCGCGATCACAAGTTCCCGAAATCGGTCCCCAGCGCTTTGGTGATTACCACCAAACAGACGAAGCCGATCGCAGCGAACCTGATCGAGCAGGGGGTGAACGTCGTCACCCAGCCCGATATCCGCTGGCAGCGTCGCGATATTAAGTCGATCTCGCTGTTGCCCAATATCCTGGCCAAGCAGGCGGCGGTCGAGCAGGGGGGCTATGAGGCTTGGCTGGTCGACGAGGCAGGCCTGATCACCGAAGGCAGTTCGACCAATGCCTGGATCGTCGTCGGCGGAAAGAACGGCGAGCCGGGCGAAATCGTCACCCGGCCGCGCAGCCACGATATTCTCAGCGGCATCACCCGGCTTGGCGTCATTGCCCTTGCTCGGGAGCAGAACCTGCGCTTGGTCGAACGGGCCTTTTCCGTGGCCGAAGCACAGAGCGCCGATGAGGCTTTTCTGACCAGCAGCAGCGCCTTTGTTCTGCCGGTGACGCAGATTGACGGCCGTCCGGTGGGGACCGGTAAGCCCGGGCCCTGCAGCCGGCGTTTGCGGCAGATCTATCTGCAACATGCTGTCGGAACGAGTGCCGCATGAGTTTCGCGGAAGCCGTGGCCTTCACTGAACCAAAGACGCTGCCCAGGGCGGTGCTGTTCGACTGGGATAATACTTTGGTCGATAGCTGGGCGGTGATCCATGCCGCGCTTAATCACACGCTGGCTGCCATGGGACATGAGACCTGGAGCCGTGCCGAAACCGAAATGCGGGCCAGGGCCTCGCTGCGAGATAGTTTTCCTACCCTGTTCGGTGACGACTGGCAGCAGGCGGAGAAGCTCTTTTACGATCATTTCAGCGCCATCCATCTCAGCTACCTGGCGCCCCTGCCGGGCGTCACGGAACTCCTGGAATACCTCGCCGGCCTGCCGATCTACCTTGCCGTGGTCAGTAACAAGCGTGGCGTCTTCCTGCGCAAGGAAGCCAGCCATCTCGGCTGGGACCGGTATTTCGCCGTGCTGGCCGGGGCGGGCGATGCCGCGCGGGACAAGCCGGCCCGCGATCACGTGGAATTGGCGCTTGGCGGTCCCTCGGGCCTGGTCGCCGGTGCGGATGTCTGGTTCATCGGCGATACCGATATCGATTTGCGCTGTGCACATCTCGCTGGCTGCACGCCGGTCCTAATCCGCACGACCGCGCCGGCAGCCGGTGAATTCGACCCGCATCCGCCAGCCCTCTATCACCCTGATTGCCAATCCCTCCTGGCATATCTGCAGAGCCTTTAAGCGGGTCTCCGCGGGTTTTCAGTCCCTGGAACTTGTGTTACTCGTTGCTGGGGCACATCTATAATGTCCCAAACCCGCACAACGACAGGTGCCGGTCGACCGGCGCACCGGGCCGCAAAATGGCCCCAAAAACAAGGAAGAGAAAAATGGCTAGCGAAAAATCTCAAAGCGTCCAGGACGTCTTCTTGAACAGCATCCGCAAGAGCAAGATGCCGGTCACGATCTTCCTGGTGAACGGTGTCAAGCTGCAGGGAATCGTAACCTGGTTTGATAATTTTTCCGTTCTCTTGCGGCGTGATGCGCATTCCCAGCTGGTTTACAAGCATGCGATCTCGACGATCATGCCGGCTGGGCCCCTGCAGCTGTTCGACGGCGGCAAAGAGGGTGAA
>DATLIX010000180.1:0-18066 GCA_035539215.1 Dongiaceae bacterium
TCATAGCTGCAGCACCGAGGAAACCAGAAGCTGGGTATAGGGTTGATGCGGATCGTCGAGCACCTGGTCGGTCAGGCCGGATTCGATGATGCGCCCGGCCTGCATCACCATCAGCCGGTCGGCCAGCAGGCGGGCGACGCCAAGATCGTGGGTGACCAGGATGACCGCGAGGTCGAGATCGGCCGCCAGACGGCGCAGCAGGTCCAGCAGCCGCGCCTGGACCGAGACGTCGAGGCCGCCGGTCGGCTCGTCCATCAATACCAGCCGCGGCCCGGTCACCAGGTTGCGGGCGATCTGCAGGCGCTGTTGCATGCCGCCGGAGAAGCGCGCCGGCGGCTCGTCGATGCGGCCGGGATCAATCTCCACTTTGGCCAGCCAGTCACTGGCGATCTCGCGGATGCGGCCGTAATGGCGCAGGCCCGCCTGCAGCAGGGGTTCGCCGATATTGGCGCCGGCGCTCAAATCGAGGCGCAGGCCGTCGCGCGGATTCTGATGCACATAGCCAAGATCGCTGCCGATCACGCGGCGGCGCTGTGATTCGCTTAATCCGGCGAGGTCGACCGTGCCATGGCTGCGCGAGCGGAAACCGACTTCGCCGGCATCCGGCGCCACCTGGCCGTCGATGCAGCGCAACAGCGTTGTCTTGCCCGACCCGGATTCGCCGACGATGGCCAGGACTTCCCCCGGCCAGAGCGCCAGGTCGATATCGCTGAGGACCCGGCGGTCGCCGAAAGATTTGCCGAGATTGCGGACCTCGAGCAGGGGATGAGGCTGGTCGAGATTCACCGGCGGCCTCCCGCGGAGAGGCGGCTGTCGCAATAATCCGTGTCGGAGCAGACATAGCGGCGGGTGCCGTGGTCATCCATCACCAGCTCGTCGAGATAGCTGTCGCCGGCACCGCAACGGGCGCATTTGTGCGACCAGCGTTCCGTGCTGAAGGGATGGTCCTCGAAATCCAGGCTCTTCACCGTGGTATGCGGCGGGATGGCATAGATCCGCTTCTCGCGGCCGGCGCCGAACAGCTGCAGGGCCGGCGAGCGGTCGAGCTTGGGATTGTCGAGGCGTGGAATCGGCGAGGGCGACATCAGGTAGCGGCCATTGACCACTGTCGGGAAATCATAGGCGGTGGTGACGCGGCCGAAACGGGCGATGTCCTCATAGAGCTTCAGATACATGGGGCCGTAATCGCCCAGGGCATGCATGCGGCGCGTCGCCGTCTCGCGCGGCTCCAGCCAGCGCAGCGGCTCGGGGATCGGCACCTGGAAAACGATGACCTGACCGGCCTGCAACGGCGTTTCCGGAATCCGGTGGCGGGTCTGGATGAGGCTCGCTTCCGCCGTCTTCGTGGTGGTGCGCACTCCCGCGGTCTTGGCGAAGAATTTGCGGATGCTGACGGCATTGGTCGTATCGTCGGCACCCTGGTCGATCACTTTCAGCACGTCGTCACGGCCGATGATCGAGGCGGTCACCTGAATACCGCCAGTTCCCCAGCCATAGGGCAGCGGCATCTCTCGCCCGGCGAAGGGCACCTGATAGCCGGGGATCGCCACCGCCTTCAGGATGGCGCGGCGGATCATGCGCTTCGACTGCTCGTCGAGATAGGCGAAGTTGTAGCCGTTGGTGCAGCTGGCGGCGGATGCTGCTGTCTTGGTCGTCGGCGCGTTCATTCGGCGGCCTCCCGCAGGCTGAGTTCGTCGCGCAGCCGGCGCAGCACATCGAGCTCGGCCTGGAAATCCACGTAATGCGGCAGCTTCAGATGCTGGACGAAGCCGGATGCCTCGACATTGTCGGCATGGCTCAGCACGAATTCCTCATCCTGGGCCGGCGCGGTGATTTCCTCGGCAAATTCCGCCGCCCGCAAGGCGCGATCGACCAGCGCCATGGCCATGGCCTTGCGCTCGCTGCGGCCGAAGGCGAGGCCGTAGCCGCGGCTGAATTGCGGCGGCTTGTCGGCCGAGCCCTTGAACTGGTTGACCATCTGGCATTCGGTCAATTCGATCTCGCCGATGGTGATGGCAAAGCCCAGCTCCGGCGGCACGATCTCCACGGCGACATGGCCGCTGCGGATCTCGCCGGCGAAGGGATGGTTGCGCCCATAGCCACGCTGGGTCGAATAAGCGAGGCTGAGCAGAAAGCCCTCGTCGCCGCGCGCCAGGGCCTGCAGCCGCGCGTCGCGCGCGGCGGGATAAGTCGGCGGCACCCGCGTGATATCGCCGACCGGCCGGTCGGCATGCGCGGCCTCTCCTTCGATCAGCCCGTCGCGCTCGAGGATAGCCGTGACCGGCTTCAGCGCGCCCGGTCCGGCTTCGGTCGCATGGTCCTCTCCCGCGGTATCATCCATCGCGGTATTCTGTGCCGCCTCGTCCTCAAGCGCGAAGTCCAGCAGGCGATGGCTGTAGTCGAAGGTCGGGCCGAGGAATTGGCCGCCGGGTATGTCCTTGAAGATCGCCGAGATGCGCCGCGCGATCGCCATGGCGGCGGTATCGACCGGCTCGCTCGACCCGAAGCGCGGCAGGGTGGTGCGATAGGCGCGCAGCAGGAAGATGGCTTCGATGAGATCGCCGGCCGCCTGCTTGATCGCCAGTGCCGCCAGCCGCCGGTCATAGAGGGCGCCTTCGGCCATCACGCGATCGACTGCGAGGCCGAGCTGATGCTCGATCTGGTCGACCGAAAGGACGGGCACTGCCGCGTCGCCCCGCCGGTCCTTGGACACCAGTTCATGGGCCGCGTCGATCGCCTTCTCGCCGCCTTTGACCGCTACATACATGATGACTCCGCCGAATTCGGCTCGAACGAAACCGTACGCGGCAACCCCATCAGCCCGGTGCCGCAGGTGAGAATGACATCGACCCCGCAGGGGAAGAGTGCCCGGTTCGCGGTCCATTGCCGGGGAAAGGCCGCCGGCAGGCCCGCGATCGTGATATGCCGATGCTGCGGAATGCCGGGACCGCGCAGGACGATGGGCCCGCTTTCTGCCAACGCCGCCACTTCGATGATGAGCGTCGCGGAGCGGTCAGGGTAATCCTCGCTGCCGGTATCGAAGCGGTCGAACAGGCGGTGATCCGGCTCGGCGGCGATCAGCGCGAATTGCGCGGCGGCGGGATCGGCGACGATGGGTGCTCCCGTATGAAAGCGCAGATAGGCGGCAAGGCGGGGCGACTGCTGCCCGAGCCAGAGCGGCGTGTCGCCATCGGCCAGCGACAACAGCACCGCGAGCGCAGCTTCGCTCACGCCCAAAGCGGTTGTGGCGCTGGCCGGCGGCCCGCCGGCGACCTGCATGATCCGGCCCGGCTCCGACAAGGCGGTGAGCACGGCGCGGAAGATTTCCTGCGACTGGTGTACCGGATCGCCCAAGCCCGGCTGCGAGACGGCGGTCATGTCAAACATCGCCACGCACCATGGTGGTGAAATCGACCTTGGTGGCGCCGACGGCGGCGGCACGCGCCGCGCGGGCCGCCGCCCGTTCGGCCTCGATCGGCTCGATGAGATCGCACCACAGGCTGGACCGGCGTGTCTCATCCTGCAGCAAGGCATCGAACAGGGCAGCCAATTCGGCATGCCGTTTCGCCCGTCCGGTGACATAGCCGAAACCGGTCAACGGGGCGGTCGCCTCGACCACGGCAACGGCCCGGGTGGTGGTCATCTCGCCGAGATTGAAGGCCTGGCCGTTGCCACCAGCCCGGCCGCGCAGCATCACCAATCCGGATTCCGCCGGCCGCAGCCAGCGGAAGGCGGGTTTCGGAGCGAGTTCTGTCCAACAGGCTTCCAGCATTTCCGGCTGCGCGAGGCTCAGGCTGGAAATCCACCGCGCGCGTTGCGTCGGTGCAATTTTGCTGGATCCAGGAATATCGTCTCTTGTCATGGGTCGCATAGTCATCTATACATCTAGATGAGTCAACGACCAAACGCGCGGTCACGAATTTTTCTTAAAAGCGGCTTCGTGATAGGGCTGGCGTCAAACGGCTTCTGCTTGAACGGCTTCTGGTGTGGATGTGAACAGCAATATTGCCCGCGGACGCGGGGTGACTCTGTGGCGGCAGATCGTCGACAGCCTGCGGGCCGATATCGAGGCCGGCCGGCTGAAGCCGGGCGACCAATTGCCGATCGAGCCGGAACTGGCGGAGCGCTTCAAGGTCAATCGCCATACGGTGCGGCGGGCGCTGGCCGTTCTCGCCGAGCGCGGCCTGCTGGAAATCGAGCAGGGACGCGGCACCTTCGTCCGCCAGACGACTATCCCTTATATGCTGGGCCGGCGTACCCGGTTCAGCGCCAATCTTTACGCCCAGGGGCGCGGACCCAGCCACCAACTGCTGGCGGCCCGCCAGGATATCGCCTCCAGCCATGTGGCCGCCGATCTCGATCTGCCGGAAGGCGCCCCGGTGATCTGCATCGAGACGCTGAGCGTTGCCGATGGCACGCCGCTCACTTACAGCATTCATGAATTTCCGCTGCCGCGCTTTGCCGGCTTCGACGAGGCCTATCGGCGCTTGGGATCGCTGACCGACGCCCTGCTGGAATTCGGCGTCGCCGATTATACCCGTCGGGTGACGCGTCTCATCGCGCGCATGCCGACCGAGAAGGAAGCCCTGCATCTCGCCCAGAGCATCGGCCAGCCGGTGCTGCAATCGGAAGCCGTCAACGTCGATGCCGAAGGCCGGCCGACCCATCACAGCGTCGCGGTCTTTGCCGGCGACCGGGTACAGATGATCGTGCAGCCGGACGAGGACGGCACGCCGCATCGCTGAACGCATTGACAGCCAAGGTGACGCGCGCATCCGCGCGCCGCTATCGACACCACACATAGCAGCTGATCCTTTGATCGCGCTCTATATCTCTATCAGAGGCGGTTCCGTGTAAGGCGATCAGACTCTGGGCAGCACGCGCTATCTGGGTATTTCATAAAGATGATGATCCAATGACAATTCAGTATCGCCACCACGCGCAATCCGCCCATCGCCTGGCGCTCTACTGGGCGCCGCCTGTCGGCTCGGCCCTGGCAACCATCGGCGCCGCCTGGCTCGGTCGCGACACCACGGGAGCCCGGCTCGGCGACCGGCCTGTCCTGCAGGGATTCGATGCCGAACGCCTCGTGCAATTGACCGAGGCGCCGCGGCATTACGGTCTGCATGCCACCCTGAAGCCGCCGTTCAGCCTGGCGGAGGGAAGCGACGAAGCGCAGCTCGGTGCGGCGATCGACGCGGCGGCGCGCCAGATCGCGCCCTTCATGATGCCGCCGCTGCAATTGCGGCTGCTCGACGGCTTTCTGGCGCTGGTGCCGGCGGCACCCTGTCCGGCGCTCGATGATCTGGCGGCACGCTGTGTGGCCGATTTCGACGGCTTCCGCCGTCCGGCCCCGGCGGCGGAACTGGCACGCCGCCGCGCGTCAGGGCTCAGCCGGCGCCAGGACGACAACCTGCTGCGCTGGGGCTATCCTTACGTCTTCGAGGATTTCCGCTTTCATGTCACGCTGACCGGCCGGCTTGACCCGGCCGAGGCTGACCGGCTGCAGCCGCTGCTGGCGACGCTCTTCGCGCCCGCGATCGGCATGCCCTTCGAGGTCAACGACGTCACGCTCTTCGTGCAGGACGAAGCGGCGCTGCCATTCTATCAGCGCTGGCGCTTCTCGCTGACCGGACGAGGGTCGTGACTGACCGGCGCGCTCCGGCGGCGCGTCTCAGATCGAGCTGCTGAGCAGCTTGGCGAGACCCGTGGTCGAATCGCCGGCCGCCTTGCTCTGGGCGGCATTCTGTATGCGGTTCTTGATGTCGTTGGCCATCTGGTTTTCGATCGCCTGCCGTTTGTCCGCCGGCATGGCATCGAGATCCGCTTCCGACAGATGATGGGCGGCAAGCCAGGCATCCCGCATCCGCTGCTCCGGCGTCTTCTTCATGTAGTCCTGGAAATTCTTGACCGCCGGGCTGTCGGTGATTGCCTTGGTCCAATAACCGGCGGACGCGTTGGACGTAGCCTGTTGCGCGCCATCGGCGGACGCCGCGATATTTCGCTGGCGGTTGGCGGCACTGCCGCCGGTGCCTTGCTGGCCGAGAAGGGAGGCGAGGCCGGATGCCCCGGTATTGATCAGCATGAATTCCTCCTCGCCGCAGCCGCCATCGGTGCGGTCGGTTCCTGGTTGACCTCAGCGGAAACGCCCGCCGACCGGTGACCGCATGGCGCGGCACGGCCCGCGTCCGCGCGACCGGCCGGCTTCGTGCCGTCCTGTTCTGGTACGGCGCAGCGCGCCGATCCGGGCGAAACATTTTGACACATTGGGCGGTACGGTCTCGCCCGGCAGCCCTTCTGCGCGCCGACCCCTGTCCTGGGGCGACCCTCGCGCATCAATCGTCGGGCCGGCGGAGGTCATCCTTGCCCCAGGAAATGATAAACAGCACCGTGGTGGTCTTGCGGTAGGACGAGGCCGGATCCGGACGGGAGGACGCAACGAAGCTGCCTTGTTTGGCATCGAAGGCGGTGGCGGCGAACTTCGCAATGCCCTGCTGGGTCTGGCGTTTGTAAAGGGCCAGTTCCGGCAGCGAAAATTGCCCCGCGAGCGGAATGGGCACGTTCATTTGCGGGATACCGATCAGGAAAGAGCGGTCATCGACCGACAGGGCGCCGGCGCTGATCTCGACGATGGTGTCGGCCTTGCCCTTGTCATCGGTCAGCCGAAAGCCCTGCTGCAGGATGTGATCGCGGATCGCGCCGATAGCGTATTTGCTGTCATAGCCCTCGAAATTCGCCGCATCGACAAACACCAGGTTGTTCTTGGGAATATTGAGCGAAAGTAATTGCGCCGCGTGATCGGCGGCGGTGGAGATCAAAAGCTGCTCGACCGCCGTGCGCTGCGGGTCGGTGCTGCGGATGGTGGTGCAGGCGCTGAGGACAAGGCCCGCCACAAGAGCGGCCAGACCGGCTGGAACCAGCCGGAGCGAGGCGGGACGAGCAAACATGGATTTTCCCTCTTGGCTGAATCCGGCAGAAACACGCCGGTCGATCCGACACCAACGAAATGGGTGGCGCTTTTGGCCCGTGCTTCACGCTTATTTGAATGCGGTCCGCCCCGCGAAATGCTCAGCGCAGCGAAGCGGCCGGGGCTAGGAGCGCCCGTCCCCGTCGCTGCCCGACCGCTGCTTGGCCGGCCCGATGGCGCGGGTCAGGTTGAGCGCCGTGTTGATGAGGGCGATGTGCGAGAAAGCCTGCGGGAAATTGCCCAGCAATCGCCCCGCGAGCGGATCGTATTCCTCCGACAGGAGGCCGACATCGTTGCAGAGCGCCAGAAGACGTTCAAACAAGTCGCGCGCCTCCTGCACTTTGCCTTGCAGGATCAGATTGTCGGCGAGCCAGAAGCTGCAGGCGAGAAAGACGCCTTCGCCCGGAGGCAAGCCGTCCTGGCCAAGTTTCGTATGGTAACGCAGGACGAATCCGTCGCGCATGAGATGGCGCTGGATGGCGTCGACCGTGCCGACCACCCGCGGATCCTCCGCGGGCAGGAAACCGACCAGCGGCAGCAGCAGCAATGCCGCATCCAGTTCCGCGGTGTCATAGACGCGGACGAAGCTGTTCAGCGCCGCATTGAATCCCCGCCGGCAGACCTCCTCATGGACGCGATCGCGCCAGGCGATCCAGCGGTCGAGCGGGCAGGTGGTCTTGGCTTCCTGCGCCGTCCGGATGGCGCGATCCAGCGCCACCCAGACCATCATTTTCGAAAAGGTGTAATGCTGCCTTCCCCCGCGGGATTCCCAGATGCCGTCATCCGGCTCCTGCCAGATCTTCTCCAGGTGATCGATCAGGGCCCGCTGCAGCGCCCAGGCCGTATCGCTGGCGGCAAGCTTGCCCTGCCGCCCCTGATAGAGCGCATCCATCATCTCGCCGAAAATGTCGAGCTGCCGCTGCTCGGCCGCCGCATTGCCGATCCGCACCGGCGACGAATCGTGATAGCCCGGCAGCCAGGCGAGTTCCAGTTCGGGCAGCCAGCGTTCGCCCGCGATGCCATACATGATCTGGATCTGCCCCGGATCGCCGGCGATGGCGCGCAGCATCCAGCCGCGCCAGGCATCCGCTTCCTCATAATAGCCGGTATGCATCAGCGCCAGCAGCGTCAGGGTGGCGTCGCGGATCCAGCAATGGCGATAATCCCAGTTGCGGATGCCGCCCAGCCTTTCCGGGAGCGAGGTGGTCGGCGCCGCGACGATGCCGCCGGTCGGCAGATAGGTCAGCGCCTTCAAGGTAATCAGCGAACGCGTGACGATGTCGCGCCAGGGACCGCGATAGCTGCTGCGCCCGGCCCAGTCGTCCCAGAAGGACGCCGTGGCGGCGAGCGCCGCCTCGACATCGGTCGCCTCCGGCGCCGGCAGATGCGACTGGTTGTAGGTCAGGGTAAAGGCAAGACGGTCGCCGGCCGCCACCTGAAAGCGGGAAAGGGTATGAAAATCCTTGCCTTCGGTCGGCACCGGGCTGCGCAGCACGACGCGATGCGGGCCGGCGATGGCGGTCAATCCGCTGCCGTCCTCCAGTTGCTCCACCCAGGGCATGGTGACGCCGTAGTCGAAGCGCAGCACCAGATCCATCCGCATCTCGACAGTGCCGCTATGGCCGACGACCAGGCGGACGATATCGGCAAGACCGTTGCGCAACGGCATGAAATCGATGACCGAGACGGCGCCCGCTGCGGTTTCGAACCGCGTTTCCAGGATCAGGCTGGGGCCGACATAGTGACGCTTGATCTCCGCCGGTTCCGCGCAAGGTGCGATCAGCCAGCGGCCATGCTCCGCATTCCCCAGCAAGGCGGCGAAGCAGGCGGAAGAATCGAAGCGCGGCCAGCACAGCCAATCGATCGATCCGTCCTTGCCCACCAGCGCGGCCGTATGCAGGTCACCGATCAGGGCATAATCCTCAATGCGCTGGGCCATGCGCCTCATCGACGGCAAAATCGATCACGGTTTTGATGTCGCCGGGACGGCGTTCGAAAGCCTCCCGCCATCGCGACAGGGCCACGCGTCGCGTGATCAGTCTCTCGAGCCACGCGATCGGCGCCTGCTCGAGCGCCTTTGCCGCCTGTTCGTAATGTCGACGGTTGGCATTGACGGAGCCGAAGACGAGATCGTTTTCCAGAACGAGGCGGGTGCCGAGGGCGGCGAGATCGAGATCGACATCGTGGCGGCCGCTGGACAGTCCCGCCAGGCACAGGATGCCGTTGGGCGCCAGCCGCGTGAAGCTGTCGATGATGACGGGGGCGGCCCCGGTGCATTCGATGATGATGTCGGGCCGCAAGGCCAGCGTCGACAGATCGCCGCTGTGATAGGTGGCGCCAAGCGCGCGCACCAGCTCCGGCTTGGGTCCGTCCGTATTGCGATCGAAGACGTGAATGTCGAAGCCCCGCTGCCGGCCCAGCAAGGCCGCCAGCAGCCCGACCGGACCGGCGCCGGTGATCAGGGCATGCCGCGGCCGCCAATTGCTCCGGCCGCCGATCTTGAAGATATGATCCCAGGCTTTGGCGACGATGCTGGTCGGCTCCAACAAGACGCCGACATGGTGCAAGGCGGGCACCAGCTTGATGGCAAAGTCCGGCGACAGCAGAAAGCGCTCGGCGGCATAGCCGTCGGCGGCCTTGATGCCGCGCTCGGTATAGCGGCCGTTGCGGCACATATCCCATTCGCCGGCGGCGCAATTCTCGCAAGGGACGGGGTCGGGGCGGCGCACGAAACCGACCACCAGATCGCCGCGGCGGAAGCCCGAGTCCGGGCCGGCTTGCAGGACTTCGCCCAGGCATTCGTGGCCGATCACCAGGCGATCCTGCCCGGCCGGCGCTTCGCCATAATGGCCGGCAACGATATCGGAATCGGTGCCGCAGATGCCGATCTGCAGGCACCTGACAAGAAGTTTGCCGGGATGGGGCGCCGGTGGATCGATTGAGATGAGGGCCAGCGATTGGGCCTGGCCCGGCTGGACGGTCAATGCCTGCATGGAAATCAGCCTGAGAGGGGCGCTGGGCATTAAACTGCCCATGCCGCCGGAGGTTCCCGAAAAGCTGCGGCCCGGGGTCGGGCGATTTGCGGCGGGCGATTTCCCGATAAGCGGCGTTTGCGCGATAGGCACGCGCGGGATGCGTGTTAGGATATAGGCAAACTGACATCATCTCAGGCGGGAATTCGGGGGGGCTATGCCCGGCGGCAGACGTATCGGCACCATGCAGGTCGGCCTGAGGAACGTTATTTTCACGCTGAAGACTTTTGCCGGGGCAATCCTGGCGATGTTCATTTCCTTCGAGCTTGACCTTGAGAAGCCGTCCTGGGCGATGCTGACGGCCTATATCGTCGCCCAGCCTTTCGCCGGCATGGTGCAGTCGAAAGCGCTCTACCGTGTCGTCGGCACCCTGGCGGGCGGCGCCCTCGCCGTCATCGCGCTTGGCAATGTCTCTTCGGCCCCGACCCTCCTGGCCCTCATTCTGGCGTCGTGGCTCGGCGTCTGCGTCTATCTTTCGCTGCTTGATCGGACGGCGCGCAGCTACAGCTTCATGCTGGCCGGCTATACGGCCTCGATCATCGCCTTTCCCACCGTCGATACGCCCGGCGTCATCTTCGACACCGCCGTCGCCCGCTGCGAAGAGATCATCATCGGCATCATCTGCGCCGTCATCGCCAACCAGCTGATCTTTCCGCAGCGCGCCGGCGCAGCCTTGCAGCGGCGCATTGAAACCTGGATGCGCGATGCGTCGCGGCTGATCTTCAACGTGATGCATCTGCGCAACCAGGGGGACGCGGCCCTGTCGGCGCAGGCGCGCCTGTTGAGCGATTCGATTGTCATCAACACGCTGCAGGAACATGCCCTGTTCGACACGCCGGCCCTGCGCGACGCGCGCGCCTGGATATATGAGCTGCAACGCCGCATGCACAGCCTGATGGCGATCGTCGGGTCGATCGAGGACCGGCTGATGCTGCTGCAACGCGAGCGTCCCGATCTTCTGCAGGCGCATACATCTCTGCTCAATCGCACCGCCGCCTATATCAGGGCCCAGGAAGGCAGCGAGGCCCAATCCGCAGATCTGCGCGATGCGCTGATGAGCGACATTGATGCGGCCTCGCCGGCCGACCATCAGATCGTCCAGGACAGCCATCTGCTCCTGCTGACGACGATCATCGCCCGGCTCAAGGACCTGATGGTGCACTGGGATGAATGCCGCGACATGCAGCGCAAGATCGCGGAGCATCGGCGCGCGCCGATGGCAGCGGTGCCTTTGGCGCTGCACCGCGACCATTTCATGGCCCTGCTGGGGGGCGGTGCCGCGGCCCTGGCGATCCTGATCTGCAACATGCTGTGGGTCTACAGCGCCTGGCCCAGCGGTTCCGGCGCGGTCATCCAGGCCGGCGTCGTCTGCTCGATCTTCGCGGCCTCCGACGATCCCGCTGCGCTCACGATCGGCTTTCTGAAGGGGACCATCATCGGCACGCTGATCGGTGCCGTCTATGTCCTGTTTCTCCTGCCGCCGGCGACCGGCCCGGTCTCGCTCGTCATCGTGCTTGCCTTCTTCTATCTGCCTTATGGCCTGCTGCTCGCCATCCCGTCGCAGGCGCCCCGGGCCCTGCCCGTCATCCTGGGGTTCACCACCGGGGTCGGCATCCAGAACAATTACAGCATGACATTCGACAGCTACCTCAACAGCGGTGCCGCCAGCATCATCGGCGTTGCCGCCGCCGCCATCATCCTGCGGCTGTTTCGCAATATCGGTGGCGACTGGATCATCGAGCGCCTGATAGGCGCCATCCGGCGCGATCTCGCGCGGGTCGCGGTGGCGGACCGCGCGCTCGACCGCGGCAGCTTCGAAAGCCGCATGTTCGACCGGCTCAACGGGCTGTTGGCGCGGCGCCGGCCGGACCATGCCCGTACCGGCATCATCCGCGGCAGCCTCGCCGCCTTGCGGATCGGCCTCAATCTCCTGCTCTTCCAGTCGGTCGAAGGCGAGCTCTCGCCCCTGGCGCGCAAATCCAGCCGTCTGGCGCGGGCCGAACTGGCGCGGCTCTTTCACCGCCGCCTGGCGGATCGGTCGCAGCTGGATCGGGCCTGTAAGCTGCTCGAAGCGGCCATTGCCGACATCTCGCTGGACGCGCTCACGCCCGGCACCAAGCAGGCGGTCCTGGCGCTGGGCGCCATCCGCCTGCTGCTGCTCGGACATGCGGAGTTCTTCTGTCGCGAACCTTATGCGCAATCCACTTACATGCCCGTGGCACCCGACGACGCGGAGGCGGCAACATGATCAAGGAAATCGATATCGGCGGCGTCTATATCACGCCCTTTCTCGCCTGGGCGGTGATCGCGCTCATCATCAATTCCATCCTGGGCCGTTTTTTCACGCGGATCGGCTTCTATCGGCTGATCTGGCACCGCCACCTTTTTGACGCTGCCGTCTTCGTCATTCTCTTCACCGCAATCACTTTCGCCATGTCACGGGAATAAAATGAGTCACGGGAATAAAAAATGAAAGGCCTGCTTCTTCTGCTTCGTCTATGCATCACGTTGGCGGTGGTCGCGGTGGCGGGATTCTGCGGCTGGTATCTCTGGGATTATTACATGGACGCGCCCTGGACACGGGACAGCCGGGTGCGTGTCGATATCATCCAGGTGGCGCCGGATGTTTCCGGCCTGGTGACCAGCGTCAATGTCATCGACAACCAGACGGTCAAGACCGGCGATGTGCTGTTCGTCATCGATCGCGACCGCTATCAGCTGGCGCTCAATCAGGCGCAGGCCAGCCTTGAAAGCCGCAAGGCGACCCTGGCGCAGGCGCAGCGCGATCTCGCGCGCGTGACGCAGCTCAGTACGGTCTCGATCTCGGTCGCCCAGCGCGAGCAGTATCAATCGGCTGTCGATGTCGCCCAGGCCAATGTCCGCGAGGGGCTGGCTTCGCTGGATATCGCCAAGCTCAATCTCGTGCGCACGGAAGTCCACGCCTCGGTCGACGGCTATGTCACCAATCTGCTGCTGCGCCAGGGCGATTATGTAACCAGCGGCACGGCGGTACTGGCCCTGGTGGATCGCAATTCCTATTACGTGGCCGGCTATTTCGAGGAAACCAAACTGCCGCGCATCCAAATCGGCGATCGCGCCTCGGTGCGCCTGCTCGGCGTCGAGCAGCCGATCGACGGCCATGTCTCCGGCATCGCCAGCGGCATCGTCGACCACGAGCGGATGACCAGTCCCAACCTGCTCGCCAATATCAATCCGACCTTCAACTGGGTGCGCCTCGCGCAGCGCATCCCCGTCCGCATCGATCTCGACCGCGTGCCGGACGGCGTGAAGCTGATCGCCGGCCAGACCGCGACCGTGGTGATCCAGCCGCCGGACCAGAAGAAGTGAGCGGCTCCCCCGCCGTCAGAAGCGATAGGTGAAGAGGCCGCGCCGTTGATAGACCTCGGCCGCCGCGGTGATGAAGTCGGCCATGACCGTCGCGCCGAAATCGCGCCGCAGCAGATCGGCGGCGGCAAGCAGCTCCGCCTTGTCCTTGGCGCGGCCGGGACGCAGCAGCTCATAGATGCGCAGCAGGGTCTCCTGCGGCACATCGACCAATTCGGCGGCACGCGCGAAATTATGCGCCAGCGTCGCCCGGCCGGCGTCCCGGGCAATCGCCGCCTGCTGCCGCAAGGCGACCGCCGTGATGCGCAGATCGGCCATCGAGACGTCGCCCGCTTCGACGGCGGCGAGGGTCAATTCCGCGAGCCTCCTGCCGGATGCCGTCCGGACCAGATCCGGCCGCTTCTCGGCCAGCGGATAATCCGCGGCTGTCAAAACGGGATCATCGGCCGCCCGTTCTTTCATGGCTTCTGCTCCAGGAAATCCACGCCGATTTCTTCGGGGGTCGCGCCCTCGCGCGTCAGGCCGGTCTCGATCGCATAGATCAGCGCCACCTGCGCGTGATAGCGCGCCCCCATGGCCTCGCCGGCTGTCGGGACGACCACCGGCTCCGGCATTTTCCCGGCGGCATAGGCGGCGGCATTCGCGCCGAGGCGGCGATAGTGGTCAAGCGAGGTGACCGGCGCATTGGAAAAAAGCTCCAGGTTGTGATGCGGCAGGCGGCCGGCCTGATGGATGACGGCTGTGCCCTTGGCTTGCAGGCCGATGCCGATGCCGGAGCCCGACAGGCGCGCGGCACTGAGGCCGAGGAAGGAGGTATCGGCGGTATGTTGCATGCGCACGAAGCGCGCCGTCCCGCCGCTACCGGCAATGCCGGCCTCAAGCTCCCGCAGGATGGCGGAGAGCGGATGGCCGGCCAGGCTGCGAAACAACTGGCGTCCGAAGGCCGGGCTCAGGCCGATGACCACCTCGTCCGCCGCTGCCCCGCGTTCGGCACTGCCGAGATCGCGATAGCGGATGCGCGTTGCTTCGAGCGGCGCGAAGGTTGCTTCGGTGCGCAAGACTTCTTCGCGGTCCAGCACGTCGCGGATCGCCGCCAGTTCGCGGCGCCGCTCGGCGTTGAGACGATAGCCGCTGCCGGGCCCGGCATAGGCGTTGGGATCGTTGACGGCGCTGATGATCCGGCCCTTGCGGATCACGGCCGCCGTTTGCAGATAGTCGCCGGAGACGCGCAGCCGCAGCAGATTGAGCAGATTTTCAGCCTCGTCGCGATAGCCGCGCCTGGCCAGGGCACCAATGACGTCGAGCACGGTGATGCCGCGGGCCTTGATTGCTTCGCTGATCTCGGCGACCTGGCCCGGCAGATAGCTTGCCGTGTCGTGCGAGCCGGAGGCAACGGCGACGCTGGCCTTCATCGCCGCCGTCGGTTCGCCGAGCCCCAGTTCCTGCAGGACGGCGCCGAGCGCGTCGACGGCGCGTC
Source organism: Dongiaceae bacterium (assembly GCA_035539215.1). Lineage (GTDB taxonomy): Bacteria > Pseudomonadota > Alphaproteobacteria > Dongiales > Dongiaceae > Dongia_B. The sequence goes on from DATLIX010000180.1 coordinate 14,822, forward strand.
GGCGCACCTCCAGGGCGCGGCTTTCCTCGATCGAGGTCAATCCGCCATCGGCCTCGAAATCGCGCTGCAGGACCAGGAAATCCTCCATCTCCTCGCCATTGAAGGAAGAGGGGTTGAAGGAATTGTCATAGGCGAGGACGGAGCCGAAGCCCGAACAGATGAGATCCGAGCCGGCCAGCAGGGTGGGCGCGATCTTGGCGCCGACGCGGATCTCCGATTCCGAATGCCGCGCGTCATTGCCGGTGGCGCATTCGAGGTCGAGCCAGACGGCGATCAGGTTCTCCGCCATCAATTCGCGTACCCCGCCCGGCATGGTGGCGGCAAGCGGCGCGCCGTCGATGCCGCCGTTCTGCGTGCCCTGGACGCCCATGGCGCGTTGCAGGCAGAGGCAGCGCGCCTCGAGATAGAGCAGCGATTTCGCTTCATGGAAGCCCATCAGCAATTCCGAGGCGGCCCCCGACGTGCAGCGCATCTTGACGCCGCGCGAGGCATAGGCGGCGGCGAGGAAAGCCTTCGACCAGGGCGTGTCGTCGCCATCCACGAAGGCGCGCTCGGTGCCGTAGACCGAGACGGTCTCGGCATAGGAGGTGAAGCCGGCCATGGCGATCTGCAGCTCTTCTGCCTCTTCGCTGGCGCATTGGAAGAGCGTGCCCCAGCGCCCGACCGCGGCGCCGACGGCGCCCGCAAGGGCATTCGACCAGGCGTTGCGGGCGACCCGCATGGTGGTCTCCACCTCGTCGAAACCGAAGGCGACGGCGGTGGCGGCGTCGGCCGCCAGTTGCAGGGGATCGTCCTTGGCGTTGGTGACATGGGCCTGGTTGCCCGGCGTCTGCCGTGCCCGCATCTTGGAAAAGGCGAAGGCGATCTCGATCGCCGAAAGCTGCGCCACCACCTCGGCGAGCTTGGCCGGAGTCATGCCATGGGCAAGCCGTACCAGTTCCCCGCGCGGCACATTGATATCGACCAGGCGTCTTGCGATCTCGGTCGCGGGCAGCGCCATCACCGCCGGCGCGATCGACAGGTCGAGGTGGTGCTGGGCGATGAAGGTGTCGATCATGTCGAAATCGGCGACCGCCACGCCGTCCATGGAGATGATGCGGCCCTCCTCGACGCCAAGGCCTGGGGCAGGGTCCTTCGCACCTTTGAAGGCCGCGAAGCCATTGGCGGGATCCTCGACGGCAAACTTGTCGAGACGCAGGGGACGGGCGTCCCATTCGGCAAAACGCCGCCAGCGGTTGCTGCCGCCGGAACCCGATGCCGGATCTTTCTCACCCGCCATGTCGCTCCCCATCATCCGCGTTATTGCCCCTACAGGCCCAAGCTTGGTAGGTCAGCAGCATAGCAGCAGAGCCGGTCGCGGCGCGACCGTGTTCGGTCCGTAGCGGCGTCACTGCAAGGCTGTGCTGCAGCGAAAGCAGAGATGCGGCAGCGGCGGCGCAAAATGGCGATGCTATAGTGCGCCGCCAATCGGGGAGAGACGATGACACGCGTAAGGGATTTGCAAACGGTGGTGACGCGCGGCCTGTGCACGGGCTGCGGCCTCTGCGAAAGCATGCTGGGGCGCGACACGGTCGAAATGAAGATCAGCAGCGACGGCTACCTGCGGCCGCAGATCAAGGCGCCGATCGACCCGGCCAGGCTGGGGCGTGTTCTCGACGTTTGTCCCGGCGCCATCATCCGCGGCCCCAGCGCAGCGGTGCTTGAAGGCGCCGGCACCCTCGATCCCGTCTGGGGACCGATCATCTCGCTGGATCGCGCCTGGGCCGGCGATCCGGCCATCCGCTTCCGGGCTGCGGCCGGCGGCATGCTGACCGCGCTTGGCTGCTACCTGCTGGAAAGCGGCGCCGTCGAGGCGATCCTGCATGTCAAAGCCTCGGCCAGCCAGCCGATCCTGACCGACGCCCATATCAGCCGCAGCCGCGCCGAAGTGATCGCCGGGTCGCAATCGCGCTACGGCCCGGCTGCCCCCCTGGTGCATGTCGAGCAATTATTGGATGAGGGCGTCAGCTTCGCCGTCATCGCCAAGCCCTGCGATATCGCCGCCATCCGCAACCTGATGCGGATCGACCCCAGGGCAAGGCAGCAGATCAAATACTGCCTCAGCCTTTTTTGCGGCGGCGTGCCGAGCACCAAGATGGCGGAGAAGATCTCACGCTATGTCGGTTTCGAACCGGAAGAGCTGTCTGTGCTGCGCTGGCGTGGCGAAGGCTGGCCGGGGCCGACCCATCTCGAGACCAAGGATGGCCGCCGCGCCGATATCACCTACGACCAGGCCTGGTACGATCCTTCCGTGCCCTGGACCTATGACATGCAGTTCCGCTGCAAGATCTGCCCCGACGCGATCGGCGAATTGGCGGATATCTCCTGCCCCGACGGCTGGGTGATGGAAAACGGCAAGCCGCTGCATCGCGAGGCGCCGGGCATGAATATCGCAATTGCCCGGACGCCTGCCGGGGCCGCCTTGCTGCAGGCGGCCATCGCCGCCGGCGCGGTGGAGACGGCGCCCTTCACCCGGGACGAGCTCCATCAGATGCACAGCGATCACCTCGATCGCAAGCTCGGCTTCCCCGGTCGCAATGCCGGGATGCGGCTGGCGGGCGAGCCGGGATTGCGGGCGCCGGGCTTCCGGCCCTGGGCGATGCTGCGTGAGGGCGGTTTCGCTGCTGCCTGGAAGGCTTTCTGGGGCGGATTCCGCCGCGCCCGGGCGCGGGCGAACCGCGAAAATCCGCGCTGATGTCGAGTTGAGGAACCGCCATTCCATCCCTCCCACCTGGCGGGGGAGGGATGGAAGCGGGCATCCGGGGCCGGAAAATTCCCTCGACCAAAACAGTAAGTCCTTGATTCAATTGTCTCCCGGCCGCCTGAGTGGCTGGTCCTGATCAAATAACCTATTGATTTTCATGTAAAATCGATTAGGTATAGCGCCGCCTGCGTACTGCCCCGGCCTGTGTTAATCTCTGCCCGGGATTGGCTGCACCGGCAAAGGCTGCCTCGGCAAGAGTTGTCATTGGCGGCGGTGCCGTGTTCGGCGCCTGAAGGTGAAAAACCAAGATCGTCACTCTTATTCGGCGCGCAAAGCAACGATGCGCGCCTAAGCTCGATGCAACTGGTCGCAAGATGGAAACCGCGAAGCAACTCTTCTCCTATCGCAAATACTGGGCGCATCGTTTCGGCACGGCGCCGTTCCTGCCGATGTCGCGCGCCGAGATGGACGAGCTTGGCTGGGACGAATGCGACGTCATCCT
>DATLIX010000181.1:0-13972 GCA_035539215.1 Dongiaceae bacterium
CCCGACGCGCCCCTTCACGGTCAATACCGTGGACGAGCATCTCGACATGCTGATGGTCTGTCACCACCTCGATAAGCGTATCCCCGAGGATATCGCCTTCGCCGAGAGCCGTATCCGCCGCGAGACCATCGCCGCCGAGGATATCCTGCATGATATCGGCGCCATGAGCATGATGTCATCAGACAGCCAGGCCATGGGCCGCATCGGCGAGGTCATCATCCGCACCTGGCAGACGGCGCACAAGATGAAGACCCAGCGCGGTGCGTTGCCGGGCGAGGTCAGCAATGACAATCTGCGGGTCAAGCGCTACATCGCCAAGTACACCATCAACCCGGCGATCACCCATGGCATCGGCCAATGGGTCGGCTCGGTCGAGGTCGGCAAGCTCGCCGATCTGGTTCTCTGGAAACCGGCTTTCTTTGGCGTGAAGCCTGAATTGGTTCTGAAATGCGGCAGCATCGCCGCGGCGGCGATGGGTGATCCGAACGCCTCGATCCCGACGCCGCAGCCGATTCATTATCGCCCGATGTTCGGTGCCTTTGGCCGCGCGATGACCGCCAGCGCCGTCACCTTCGTCAGTCAGGCGGCGCAGGAGAACGGCGTTGCCGGCCAGCTGGGATTGCAGCGCGAGACCTTGCCGGTCAGCGGCACCCGTGGCCTGACCAAGGCGGCGATGAAGCTCAATGACGCCTGCCCGCATATCGAAGTCGATGCCGAAACCTATCAGGTGCGGGCCGATGGCGAATTGCTGACCTGTGAGCCGGCCGCTGAACTGCCGCTGGCACAACGCTATTTTCTGTTCTGAGGTGACCTCATCATGCGTCGTGCATCCATCCATGCGCCTGCAGGTTCCTGGCCCAGGGCCGAGCAGAGCGGCACCATCACGCTGGATTGGGGTGACCGCCATCGCCGCCGTGTGCTGCTGACCGATGATGCCGGCGGTGAATTTCTTCTCGACCTGCCGCACGCCCTGCATCTCAGCGACGGCGACGGACTGCAGCTGGATGCGGGCGGCTGGATCGAGGTGCGTGCCGCCGACGAAGCGGTGATGGATGTAACCGCACGCGATGCCGCAGCCCTGGCGCGCCTCGCCTGGCATATCGGCAATCGTCATAAGCCGGTGCAGATTCTCTCCGCCGGTGCCCTGCGCCTGCCGCAGGATCACGTACTGGAAGAAATGATCCGCGGTCTCGGCGGCGCTGTCCTGCAGAAGCAGGCGCCCTTCCAGCCTGAGGCCGGCGCCTATGCCACCGGCAAAGGTGGCCCCATCGCGCATGGTCATGATCACGGACATGGCCATGCGGATGATCACCATCATGATGATCACGGCCATGATGATCACGGCCACGACCCCCATCATCATGGCCATGCTCATCACCATGGCTGACGGCCGCAACGGCGCCGGTGTCTTGGCCAGCTTGCCGGCGCGGCAGATGCTGCATCTGCTGGCCTGGCTGTCGCCGGCTTTTCCAGTTGGCGCTTTCAGCTATTCCCATGGCATCGAACAGGCGGTGGAACGCGGGTTGGTCCATGATCGCGCCACGACGGCCGATTGGATCGGCGGCATCCTGCGCTTCGGTACCGGCTGGATCGATGCCGGCTTGTTCCTGGCCGCCCACCGTGCCGTCGTTGCCGCGGATGAAGCGGCACTGCAGGCGGCTGCGATCCTGGGGAACGCCTGGCGCGGAACTTCCGAGACGGCGCTGGAATCGGCAGCGCAGGGAGCGGCCTTCGTCGCCACCTTGCGTGCAGGCTGGGATCTGCCACGGGCGGCAAATTGGTTCGAAAGGCTGAAGGTGGCGCCCGTCTATCCGATCGCCGTGGCCATTGCCGCGGCGACGAACGACATCGCCGAAGATATTGCCCTGGCAGCCTATCTGCAGTCCTTCGCCGGCAATCTTATCAGTGCCGCCCAACGCCTCGTGCCTCTCGGCCAAACGGATGGACAGCGCATTCTCGCGGCCTTGACTGCAGAGATCGGTGATATCGTCAGCTGTGCGCGCGGTACAGCCCTCGATGATCTCGGTAGCTCCGCCCTGACGGTCGATTGGACCAGTGCCCAACATGAAACCCAATATACGAGGTTATTCCGCTCATGAGCTCGCCCCTTCGTGTCGGTATCGGTGGTCCCGTCGGCTCTGGAAAAACGGCGCTGATGGATCGCTTGTGCAAATATCTGCGCGACCACTACGACATCGCCGCCATCACCAACGATATCTATACGCGGGAGGATGCTGAATTCCTGACGAGGTCCGGCGCGCTCGTGCCGGAGCGCATTATGGGGGTCGAGACCGGCGGCTGCCCGCATACGGCGATCCGCGAAGACGCATCGATCAATCTCGCCGCCGTCGCCGACATGTCGGCGCGCTTCCCGACTTTGGAGATCATCCTGGTGGAATCCGGTGGCGACAATCTCTCCGCCACTTTCTCGCCGGAGCTTGCCGATATCACCATCTATGTGATCGACGTTGCCGCCGGCGACAAGATTCCCCGCAAGGGCGGCCCCGGCATCACCCGCTCCGATCTCCTGGTCATCAACAAGACCGATCTCGCGCCGCTGGTCGGTGCCAGTCTCGAGGTGATGGATCGCGATGCCACGCGCATGCGCGGGTCGCGGCCGTTTATCTTTACCAATCTTAAGGCCGGCGATGGCGTTACTGAAGTTGCGCGTTTCATCGTCAAGGCGGGCGGTTTGCCGCAACGCCTGGCGGCATGAGGCGCCGGACTTCGCGGTCTTTCGCGGCTTCAAGGCCGTCAAACTAGGGTAGGTCACCTGCCGCATCTTCCGGTGCGTGACATGCCTTTACGTGAACGCTTTGCGATTGTGCGGACATCTGATTGAATGAGGCGGTGCCTGACCTGACTGGGAGAGTCGCATGTCAGCCGGAGCCGGACCCGTAAAATTCGCATTTCCATTGCTGCGCCGCGTCTCGCGACGTCACGCGATCATAGGCGGTGCCGCCTTCATCATCTCGCGCAGTTTGCCGGCCGCGGCCGATGAAGAGAAACCGGATGCAACAGTCGACATCGAACAAGTGCAGATCGCTTTCATCGGCAGCGGTAATCTCGGCGGCGGCAAGCTGCACTTCCAGGGAAAGACTTATCCCTTCACCGTCGGCGGGCTGGGCATCGGCGGCATCGGCATTTCCAAGATGCAGGCCATCGGCTCGGTCTACAGTCTGAAACGCCTGGCGGATTTTCCCGGCGCTTATGTTCAGGGCCGCTATGGCGTTGCTGTCGGCGGTGCCGGCAGCGGCGAGTTGTGGCTGAAGAATCCCAGTGGGGTCGAGATGCTGCTGAAGACCAAGCGGCAGGGCCTCGCGCTATCGCTCGGCGGTGATGCCGTTTACATCGACCTGGATTGATCCCGTGAGGAAGCGAGCCATGCTCTACATCCGCCTCTTAGGCATTGCGGCTGGTCTTCTGCTAATCAATGCGTCCGTTTTTTCAAGCGAGGCAGGGGCCAAGGTCGACCAGACGATTCGCGCTTTTTCCGTTTGGCATGCGGATAGCCAGCTGGCTGCAGGCGAGGCCGGAACCCATGGCTTCACCGGGACGGTCAGTGGTCCCTTCTATGTCGATACGGAGAAGGGTCCGGTCAATTCCGGCGCGATCTCCTGCAAGGCCAAACTGATGATCAAGGACGCCGATAAAACCCAACAGGGCGAGGCGGATTGCATCATCACCGTCAAGGACGGCGCGACCGTGCAAGGCAAGATCAGCTGCCACGGCGTCTTTCAGGTGGGATGCAGCGGCAAGATCGAATTGATCGATGGGACAGGCCGCCTTCGGGGTATCGAGGGCGGCGGCTCAGTCGTTATCCGCAGCGATTTCGCCGACCTGCAATCCCAGGGCATTGCCAATCCGGCAAGCCTGCAATCCGGGCTGATGTATTTTCCGGCGATGCGCTATCAGCTGCCCTGATCCCGGAAGACGGGTTCGACTTAAGTGCTCTCGCGCGCCATCAAGGTGAAGCCGAGATCCATCACCGGCGTTTCCGGCTCTTCCCCTTCCAGCAGCGTGAGCAAGGTCGTCGCTGCGTGGCGGCCGATCTGATAGCGCGGGGTCGCGATCGTCGACAAGGTCGGCGAGGTCCAAGCAGAGGCCGGTAGGTCGTTGAAACCGGCAATCGCCAACTGTTTCGGTACATCGATCTTGCGCCGATGGCATTGGAACAAGGCGCCCTGCGCCAAATCGTCGTTGCAGAAGAAGACGGCATCGCAATCGGGCACATCGGTCAGCAACCGGTCGAGAAGATTGGCGCCCATGCTGATGGATGACGGGTCCGGCACCATCAGCTCGCGCTTCGGGTCATAGAGGCCGGCATCGCGCAATGCCTGGCGATAGCCTTCGGCGCGGGCGAGGGTGCGCGGATCGAGCTGTGCCGCCACGAAACCGATATGCTTATAGCCGCGATCGATCAGATGCTTCGCCATGGCGTAACCGCCGTCGAACTGCGAGAAGCCGACGCAGGGATATCCCTCGCGGCTCTCGTTCTCCATCATATGCACGGTCGGCCGCCCAAGGCTTTCCAGCCGAGCCCAGGTCGTCGGCAGATGATCGGTACCCGTCAACAAGAGACCATCGGGCAGGAACTCCAGATAGGTCTGCAGCAGGCGCTCCTCCTCAAGCGGCGAATAGCGCGTCACGCCGATCAGCATCTGATAGCCGCGCGGATAGAGCACTTCATGGATGCCGGCCAGCATCTCCACGAAGACCATATTCGTCATCGAGGGGATCAGCACGACCACATTCATTGATGGCGCGCCGGCCAGGGCGCTGGCGACCCGGTTCGGCACATAGCCGAGTTCCTGGGCATGGGTGAAAATGCGCTTACGCAGATCTTCCGTAACGAGATCGGGCTTCTTGAAGGCGCGCGAAACGGTAATTGTGCTGACGCCTGCCAGTTTCGCGATATCCGCCATCGTGACGCGGCCGGTGCTGGAGGATCTCGGCTTTCTCGAACGCATGATCTGCCTCACAAGGGAAACGATTTCCCAGGCATACAAGGAAAAGGACCTTTACAGCCAGTGATGTTACCGATAACACTGCGGCTAAGCAAACAAGACGGGCACTCAGAAGACTGGAAGCCTATCGCGCCGATTATCACCGGCGATGATAGCGATGACAGTATAGGCAGTGACCGCGATGCGCTAGCGTAGCCGGGACGGGCAAATATAAAACTGGCCTCGAAAAACTGGCCGGCTAAGCTGACCTTTGGGGGATTACAGGTGACGGGTCACGAGTCGCAACGTCATGGCTGATACAACGATGCACGCCGTGTCATGAGCGATACGTCGAAGGCGCAGATCCTCATCCTGATGGGCGTTTCAGGTTGCGGCAAATCGACAGTCGCTCATCTGCTGGCGGACAAGCTGGGCTGGCCGCTACTGGAAGGGGATGAATTCCACTCCCTCGCCAATATCGCCAAGATGCGTGACGGCATTCCCCTGAACGATGGCGACCGACAGCCTTGGCTGGATGCGATTGCCGAACACCTGGCGCAATGGCGCGCCGCCGGAGGTGCCGGCGTCGTCACCTGTTCGGCGCTGAAACGGCGCTATCGCGAGCGGCTGCTTGCCGATTGCAAAGATGCCTGGTTCATCTATCTCCGAGGGACGCCGGATTTGATTCGGTCGCGCTTGGCGAAACGCCTCGGCCATTTCATGCCGGCCCATCTGTTGGACAGCCAGTTCGCTGCCCTTGAAGAGCCGGCTGACGATGAACGCGTGATCACAATTTCAGTGACACCTGCGCCGGCAGATATCGTCGCCGATATCGTCAGTCAGATCTCCCGTCTCGCGTGATGCCCGGGTGCTGCCCTTAGGGGCGCTTGCAGCCGCGTAGGATCATTTCCATCTATACAACTAAAGATTACATAATTTTAATCTACTACATCATTTCTTGATTTGTTCTCCAAAATTCCTATAGTGGCGATGTTCAATCATTACGTTTGGAGAAGAACATGAAAATCTTTCTATACGGGTATCTTGCTCGATCTTTCCGGAAGACCTGGCGGACTGCCATCATGGCTCTGCCGGTTTTTGCCGCGTCGGCTTTCGTCAGTGTTGCAGCGGAGGCCGCCAGTCTCCCAAACCCGTTTCCCGAGGCGGATCATCTCAGCCAGGATGAGATCAGCCAGATCAGTGCCGCCTTCGAGCAGGCGCTGGAAGCAGCCAAGCCGGGCACCGTCGTCGTCTGGAAATCTGCCGAAAGCGGCAGGGCGGGGCAGGTGCGGGTCTTGCGCGCCTGGGACGGCGAAAGCGGCCATTGTGTCGAGCTGGAACAGCGCTTCAGCAAAGGCAGCAAGGCAATCTATGAAGTGCCCTACTGCCAGGCGCAGGACGGCAGCTGGAAAGTTACCTTTTGAAGTGCGACTTGCCGGTTCGCCCCTGAAGGAGACGCCAGCGGCAGGAGCCAGGCAAGGGACAGCAGGTGAGACGGCCTGAGGGAAAGAAACGGGCCGGAGGGAAAGAAGACGCATTCGATCGGCGTGAGAGTTGATATCTCACGCCGATCACGCTTGTTACAGGCAGTCGAATAGGCATCGGCAGCCGAAAACAGCTGCCTCAATGCGTTTCCTGTACCGGGCGGCGCGCATAACGCCGGGCGATGGCGGCACAGGCCATCAGCTGGACCTGATGGAACAGCATCAGGGGCAGCACCATCAGGCCGACCGTCTGCGCCGGAAACAAAACATTGGCGATCGGAATGCCGCTGGCGAGGCTTTTCTTGGAGCCGCAGAAGACGATGGCGATCTCGTCTTCCTTGGAGAAACCCATGCGGCGGCTGATGATCGTAGTCAGCACCAGAACGATGGCGAGAAGAATCAGATTGGCCCCCAGCAACAGCAGCAGACTCTGGATATCGATCTGCGACCAGATGCCGTTGACCACGCCCTCGCTGAAAGCGGTATAGACGACAAGCAGGATCGAGCCGCGATCGACCAGGCTCAGCAAGAATTTATGCTTGCCGACGAAATTCTTAAGCCAGGGCCGCAAAATCTGTCCGGCGAGAAACGGGACCAGCAACTGCAGCACGATGTCCTTGATGGACGAAGCCGAGATGCCGGCATCGTGCCGCGCCAGCAGCAGGGCGACGAGGAGCGGCGAGATGAAGATGCCGAGCAGATTGGAGATGGAAGCGCTGCACAGGGCGGCGGCGACATTGCCGCGGGCGATTGAGGTGAAGGCGATCGAGGATTGCACCGTCGACGGCAGCAGGCAGAGAAACAGCAGCCCCAGCGACAAGGACGGGCCGAGCAGTCCCTGGAACAGATGACTGAAGGCGAGGCCGAGCAAGGGAAACAGCAGGAAGGTGCTCAGCAGCACGGTGATCTGCAGCCGCCAATTGGTCAAACCCTGGATGATGGTCTCGACCGGCAGGCGCGCGCCATAGAGAAAGAACAGCAAGGCGATGGCCGCATAGGTAACGCCGTTCATGACGACCGCGGCTTGACCCCTGCATGGGAGGATCGAGGCGAGTACCACCATCATGACGATGGCGACAATATAGGGGTCGATGCGCAGGCGCTGGAAGAGGGAGCGTTTCATGAGATCAAACTGCTTTATCTTGTGGGAGCATCTCGGTCAGTAACCGATGGCGCAGCCATCCTTGCGGGGATCGGAGCCACCGGTCAGCGTGCCCTTCTGCCAATCGATGCGGATGGCCTGGCCGCCGCCCAGCGGTTCGGGGGAAATCTCGACCGCATGACCGCGATCCTGCAGCCCGGCGATGCTGGCTGCCGGCAGGCTGCGCTCGACCTGCACACGGCCGCCGCTATAGAACACCCGCGACAGATCAAGGGCCGCCTGTGGGTCGAGGCCGAAATCCAGCACATTGGTCAGGAAATGCACATGGCCGAAGGGCTGGTAATCGCCGCCCATGACGCCGTAAGGCATCAAGGCCTTGCCATCCTTCATGGCAAAACCCGGCATGATGGTATGCATCGGTCGTTTATTAGGGGCGATGCAATTCGGATGCCTGGGGTCGAGTTTGAAGCTGGAGCCACGATTTTGCAGCACGACACCGCTCTTCGGGCTGACCAGGCCGCTGCCGAAGGAATAGTAGGTGGAGTTGATGAAGCTGATGGCATTGCGGTCCCGGTCGACCATCGAGAGATAGACCGTATCCGATGCCTCCATCAGGGGCGGCGGCAGATCGGTCGCCGCACGCTGCCGGTCGATGCGCTGGATGAGCCGCGCGGCATAATCCTGGGAAAGCAGCTTTTCGACCGGCACGGGTTCATGGGTCGGATCGGCGATGAAGGCATCGCGGTCGCGATAGGCGAGGCGTCCGGCTTCGACTTCGAGGTGCAGCCGTTCGGCGCCCAGCGGGTCGAGGGCGCCGAGATCGAAACCGGAGAGGATGTTCAGCATCAGAAGCGCCGTGAGGCCCTGATTATTGGGCGGCAGCTGGAAGAGATCGACGCCGCGATAAGAACTGGTGACCGGCGTCACGTAGTCGCCTTTGGTGGCGGCGAAATCGCTGAGCTGGTGCAGTCCGCCCAGGCTGCGCAGGTAATCGACCATGTCGGCGGCGACGGTGCCTTCATAGAAGCCGCGCCGGCCTTCTTTGGCGATCAGCCTGAGGGTCGCGGCCAGTTCCGGCTGGCGATGCACGTCGCCGGCGCGTGGTGCGACGCCGCCGGGCAGCAGGATGCGCTTGGCATGCGGATCGACGGCAAGCTGTGCGGCGGTCTCGTGCCAGTCGGCCGAGACACGGTCGTGCACCACATAACCGTTCTCGGCATAGTGAATAGCGGGTGCCAGGATCTCGGCGAAGTCCTTGCTTCCATGATCGGCGTGTAACTGGCACCAGGCGTCGATGGCGCCCGGCACGGTCACCGCATGCGGCCCATAGGTGGGGACGGCAGTGAAGCCATGCTCCAGATACCAGTCGAGCTTGGCTGCGGCCGGGGAACGCCCGGAGCCATTGAAGGCGAGGGGCTTGCTGGCGCCCTTCGGCACATAGAGCGCGAAGCAATCACCGCCGATACCGGTGGATTGCGGCTCAACCACGGCCAACACGGCGGCGGCACAGATGGCGGCGTCCACGGCATTGCCGCCATTGCGCAGCAGCTGCAGCGCCGCCGCACTCGCCAATGGATGCGAGGTCGCCGCCATGGCTTCGGTGGTGCGGACCGGCGAGCGGCCGGGGAATTGAAAATCGCGCAAGATGGTCTCCTCTATGATCACGCGTCGCCGACCCACTGCCGCAGGCCGCTGCATCGCCTTGCTATACCGCCGGAAACGCGGCGGCGCTGTTTGCTTGTCTCGTCACCGCTTCAGCCATGCGACTGGCCCAGCAGGTTATCCCTGACCGATTGCAGATGTCGCCGCATGGCGGCTTCCGCGCGTTCGGCCTCGCGCCCGGCAATGGCGTCGACGATCAGCCGATGCTGTTCCCGGTAGTGCTGCAATCTTGCATCAGTCTGCGCCACCGCCCGCAACCGGCGCCACCCCTCCTGTCGGCGAATGGCATTGAATCCGTCGAAGATTGCCAGCAGCAGGTTGTTATGGGCGGCGGCGGCGATGGCCCGGTGCAGGGTGCCGTCCCAGGATTCCCAGGTCCGGGCGTCCCTTGCCGCCTCACTCTTCTCGATAAGGTGCCACATATTGGCAATATCGCCTTCGGTCGCATGCAAGGCGGCGAGGCGCGCCAAGGCCGGCTCGATCACGACCCGTGTCGCCATCACCTCGACGGGGCTGGTCTGCGCCGTAATCACCGCCAATTCGCCGGCCGGCAGTGCCGGCTTACTGCCAACAAAGGTGCCTTTGCCGACATGGCGCCACAATCGCCCTTCCGCTTCCAGGACTTCCAGTCCTTCGCGCAGCGCGCTACGGCTGAGATCGAGCGTCCCGCAAAGCTGCCGTTCCGCCGGCAGACGGCTCTGCTGCGGGTATTGGTTGCTGTCCAAGAGGCGGCGCAATTTAGCGGCCGCGGTTTCGCGACGGGTCATGATCTGATACCAATTATATATTGGCTTCATCTGCAAGCGTAACGGCCGATATATGGAATGTCCAGAAATGAAAGACTTTAATTCATGCATGGCTGGTTCCCTTCGGAACAATTTTGACACCATTTAACTTGAAGGATTAGCCTGCGCGGGAAGAAGACAGATGCCGTGGAGGATGAAATGGAATTGCGTCGCCTGGGTCGTTCGGATTTGCGCTTTGCCCCGCTGGTGTTCGGTGGAAACGTCTTTGGCTGGACCGCTGACGAAGCCACCTCGCATCGACTCCTCGACGCCTTTGTCGCCGCCGGTTTCAACGCCATCGATACGGCGGATGTCTATTCGACCTGGGTGCCCGGCCACCAGGGCGGCGAATCCGAGGCGATTATCGGTCGCTGGCTGAAGCAGCGGGGGCAGCGTGACAAGGTCGTCATCGCCACCAAGGTGGGTTCGGCGATGGGCGAAGGGAAGAAAGGCCTCGCGCCGGCCTATATCAAACGGGCTGTGGAAGATTCCCTGCGGCGATTGCAGACCGATTACATCGATCTCTATCAATCGCATCGCGACGACGAGGTGACGACGCAAGGCGATACCATGCAGGCCTATGCCGACCTCATTCAGGCGGGCAAGGTACGGGTGATCGGCGCTTCCAATTTCTCGGCGGCGCGCCTGGCCAGTGCTCAGCAGGCCAGCGCAGCCAAACATCTGCCCCGTTACGAAAGCCTGCAGCCCTGCTACAATCTCTATGATCGCTGGGAATACGAAGGTGCCCTGCAGGACTTCTGCGTCAAGGAAGAGGTCGGCGTCATCAGCTATTTCTCGCTCGCCAGCGGTTTTCTCACCGGCAAATACCGCGGCAAGGAAGATCTGGCGCAAAGTCCGCGCGGCGAGGATATCGAGAAATATCTGGACAGTCGTGGGCGGCGGATTTTGGCGGCATTGGACCAGGTGGCCGCGCGCTATGACGCCAAGCCGGCCCAGATCGCCCTGGCCTGGCTGTTGACCCGTCCGGGGATCGTTGCGCCGATCGCCAGCGCAACCTCTCTGGCGCAGTTGGAGACCCTGACCGCAGCGGCGCGGCTGCAGCTCGATTCCGAGGCGGTCACGCTGCTCACGAAAGCCAGCGACCGGGATTAGAGAAGCTAAGGAATCTGCGGTACTAGGCGATAACCTTCATACGACCTCTGATATGGGCAGCGCCGGCCAAATTGGCCCCACCGGCCCGTGTCGAAATCCTGTCAAAACGGTCGGACACAGGCGGGACGGATGGATTGCAATCGTCAGACTGGGTAACGGCATCAAAAAAAGGTCACGCCGAGGCCTTACGAGGCGGCTTAGAGGCGCGGTTGTTCAAGGCCTTGTGATTTCTTGGTTGGCCGCGTGTCCTTTAGGCTGGTTGACGGGGGTGGATACCCGCGGATCCATCGAGGCGGGGAACCATCAAGATTGTCGGCTATCTCGCGTATCAAGTGCATATGTTAATGGCGTAATAAACGTCGATCGAAATTGTACGATCGGAGAGGCGACCATTGTTTGCAGCGCGCCGCGTCACCTTAAGCGGCGGCGGCGCTTGTCGCTGATTCCGTTGCAATTTCGTCGGCACCCCAATTCACCTTGAGGTTGGTGGTCGATGGCGCGCCCGAACAGAACCATCATCATAGCAACTCTTTTGGTATGGCCTCTGACAAGTTGCGGCGGCGTGCTCGATCCGCATGGGCCGGTCGGCGCGGCCGAGAAGCTTATTCTCATTGATTCGCTGGCGATCATGCTGGCGATCGTCGTGCCGGTGATCCTCGCCACGATCGGTTTTGCCTGGTGGTTTCGTGCCTCCAATTCACGGGCAACCTATTTGCCTAACTGGAGCTTCTCCGGTCATCTCGAGCTGATCGTCTGGGCGATCCCCATGCTCGTCATCACTTTCCTCGGCGGTATCGCGTGGTTTGGATCGCATGCGCTCGATCCCTATAAGGCACTTCCGGCGACGACGAAACCCGTCGAGGTCGAGGTCGTTTCGCTCGATTGGAAATGGCTATTCATCTATCCGGCTGAGGGTGTGGCGACGGTCAATCAACTAGTGCTTCCCGTCGGGACACCCGCGCATTTCCGGCTCACCTCCTCGGGGGTCATGAACAGCTTCTTCGTGCCACAGCTTGGCAGCCAGATCTATACGATGGCGGGGATGACGTCGCAGCTCAGCCTGCAGGCGGACCATCCCGGCATTTATCAGGGGATTTCAGCACAATTCAGTGGCGAGGGCTTTGCCGATATGAGCTTCACTGTCAGCGCCGTCTCGAGCGAAGCCTATGCGAAATGGATCAGCGATACCAAGGCGAACGGGCCGATGCTCGATCAGGACGGCTATGTTGCCTTGACGGAACCCAGCAAGAGCGTCGCGCCGACGAGCTACAGAGCGGTCGTGCCGGGCCTGTTCGACACAATCGTGAATGAAACCGTGGGAGCGGCTGCCGGTCCTCACGGCGGTTCCGGCGGCAGTCCTGATGGTCAGGACCAGTCGTCGCCGAAAAAGGGGATGTAATGCTCGGCAAGCTGAACTGGTCCGCCATTCCGTTTGATCAGCCCATTCCACTGGTCACCTCGATTGTCGTGATCGTCGCCGTTTTGGCGATCCTGGGCTGGGTCACGAGCAAGGGATATTGGCCATATCTGTGGCGCGACTGGATCACCTCGGTCGACCATAAGCGGATCGGCATCATGTACTGCCTTCTGGCGCTGCTGATGCTGCTGCGCGGCTTTGCCGATGCCATCATGATGCGTGGCCAGCAGGCCTTGGCCTATCATTCCCAAGGTTATCTGCTGCCGGAGCATTTCGACCAGATCTTCTCGGCGCACGGCACCATCATGATCTTCTTCGTGGCGATGACCTTCATGATCGGGCTGATGAACCTCGTCGTGCCGCTGCAGCTCGGCATCCGGGACGTGGCTTTCCCGACCTTCAACTCGGTCAGCCTGTGGCTGACCGCTTCCGCGGTCTTGCTTGTCAACCTATCGCTTTTCATCGGCGAGTTCGCCCAGACCGGTTGGCTCGTTTATCCGCCGCTCTCCGAACTCAAGTTCTCGCCGGGTGTCGGCGTCGACTATTATCTCTGGGCAATCCAGATATCCGGTATCGGCACGCTCCTGACCGGCGTCAATTTCGTCACCACGATTCTGAAAATCCGGACGCCCGGCATGACCTTGACACGCATGCCAATCTTCTGCTGGACCGCGCTGGCGGCAAGTCTGCTGATTGTCGCGGCCTTTCCCATCTTGACCGCAACATTGGGAATGCTGCTGCTTGACCGCTATCTCGGATTCCATTTCTTCACCGTCGACTTCGGCGGCAACCCCATGATGTACATCAACCTCATCTGGGCATGGGGGCATCCGGAGGTCTATATTCTGATCCTGCCGGCTTTCGGCGTTTTCTCCGAGGTGATCTCGACTTTCTCCGGCAAGCCGCTATTTGGCTATCGCTCGATGATCATCGCGACAATGGCGATCTGCATTCTCTCTTTCCTGGTCTGGCTGCACCATTTCTTCACCATGGGAGCAGGCGCCGACGTCAACGGCTTCTTCGGCATCACCACGATGATCATCGCGGTGCCTACGGGGGTAAAAATCTTCAACTGGCTTTTTACCATGTGGGGTGGCCGGGTCCGTTTCGAGGTGCCGATGCTGTGGTCGATCGCCTTCATGGTCACCTTTGTGATCGGCGGCATGACCGGCGTTCTGCTGGCGGTGCCGCCAGCCGATTTCGTACTGCACAATTCGCTCTTCTTGGTCGCCCACTTCCATAATGTCGTGATCGGTGGGGTGCTGTTCGGTGCTTTCGCCGGATATAGCTATTGGTTCCCCAAGGCTTTCGGCTTCCGGCTGGACGAACGTCTCGGCAAGGCAGCCTTCTGGCTTTGGACCATCGGTTTCTATGTCGCCTTCATGCCGCTTTATGTCCTGGGTCTCGAGGGCATGACCCGGCGCATGCAGCATTACGACGTTCCCGAATGGCATCCTTGGCTC
>DATLIX010000182.1:0-21590 GCA_035539215.1 Dongiaceae bacterium
ATCCAGCGCCAGATCGCGGCGCAGGCCCGGTAGTTTCTCGATCACCACATCCCGGCCGGCGCGGCCAACCAGATCGCCACAGAACAATAAATTCATATGATTGTATGTCTTTCCTCAGGTGAACTTGAATACAGACCGCTCTGTCACGATCCAGTCAAGGGGCTGATCATAGGGCCCGCGCGGCACATCGGGAACCTCTTGCGCCGCATAGGCGACCCCCACCGCCATTGGGGCGTGGTGTCCCCTATCCTTCGCCTGCCGCCGCAGCTTGTCCAGCGTCCGGTCATAGAAGCCGCCGCCATAGCCGAGCCGGTAGCCGTAGGGATCGAAAGCCAGGAGCGGCACCAGCAGCACCTCAGGCGTCACTTCCGGAGCATGATCCGGCGGGGTCATGACCTTGAATTTGCCCTGCACCATGTCGTCATGCTCGCGCCAGGCCCGGAACAAGAGCGGTTCATGGCGCTTGATGACGACCGGCAAGCCGATCTCATGGCCGAGATCGCGCAGGTGCCGCAGCAGCGGTCGTACATCCAACTCGCCCTCCAGCGGCCAGTAGCCGGAGATCGCCAGCCCCGGCGACACCGTGATCACATGCTGGAACTGGTCGGCAAGCTTCTCGCCGGCTTGTGGATCGGTGGCATATGCTGCCTCCCGCCGCCGGGTCGCGGTCTCGCGCAAGGCGCTTTTGAGGTCGGCGGTTTCCTGACTTTCCATAGGCTTGGTCCGGTGACTCGTGTTGGCTGGCTCGCAGAAAAGCCCAGCCAGGACCCCGCGGCAAGCCTGTCCGCGACATCACCTCCGCGACATCACCTGGGTGCACCGCGATTTCCAAGTCAGCCTAGAGGATGACCGCGAACCCTTCTTCGCCGTTCCGCAGATCCAGCTCCCAGTATTGGCCGACTAGGTCCTTGCCGAAGCTGTGGTGGTATTCCTTGCTCACCAGACGGAAGCCGGCCTCCTCATAAAGATGCCGAGCGGCGGTCAGGATGTCATTGGTCCATAAGGTTATTTTTCGATACCCGACCGATCGCGCGAAGGCGATGCATTCACGCACCAAGTGCCGCCCGAGACCGAGGCCGCGCGCCTTTTTCTCCACATAGAGCAGGCGCAGTTTGGCAACCTCGTCGCTCTCTTTGACGAGGAAAATCGAGCCAATGATGTCGCCGTCGCGTTCGGCGATCCAGCAGCGCTCGCGTCTAGCATCGAAATTCTGCACGAATTTGGCGGCAATCTCGGCCACTAACGCCTCGAAAGTCCCATCCCAGCCATATTCCTGGGCATAAAGCAGGGCCTGGCGATGCACCACCCAGCCCATATCGCCCGGCCGGTGCGGCCGCAGGATATAGGGCGCCGATTGATCCGCCGCCCGATCGGACAGCAGTGATGTCATCGTCTGCATGGCGGCGATCAGGCGTCGCTGGTCGTCCAGCGACAGCCGCGCCAGCAGATCCCCTATTTCGCCCCGCGATCGCTCATCGAGCGGCGCAAAGGCCTGATGGCCGGCTGCAGTCAGATGCAACAGCGTCTGCCGGGCGTCGCTCTCGCTGGGCAGTTTCTCGATCAGCCCCTGCTGCTCGAATTTGCGCAGGATGCGGCTGAGATAACCAGGGTCGAGATTGAGTTCGCTCCCCAGTTCCGTTGCTGTCAGCTGGTCGCGGTGGGCAAGTTCATAGAGAACCCGGCTTTCGGTCAGCGAAAACGGGCTGTCCAGCAGGCCTTCATGCAAGACACCGATCTGTTTTGTGTAGAACCGGTTGAACTGCCGCATCGCCGCAATCCGCCGATCGAAATCCAGTTCCGACATCTCATCCTTCCAAACCCAGCTCAAAAGTTACTAGCCAGATTCAATCTATTATTTGACTAAGTCAATTATTATTCGGGAAGGGACATGATTACACTTCTCAGATGAAAATTTTTCTTTTAAAATAAAATACTTACATCATTTTTCCAACACATCAGAGTGTCAGCGGCCGCCCAGGATCGACCCGAGAATGCCGCGCATGACGGCCCGGCCGATCGAACTGCCGAACGTAGCCCCGGCCGATCCGGCCAAGCCTTTGCCTAGGCTGCGGCCCAGCTGGGTGCCAAGGGAACTGCCGGTGCTGCGGGCCACGCTCTTGAATACCGAGACGCCGATGCTATCACCGGGCCGGCCGCGGGGTATGGTCTGTTGAGACGAAGTGCCCCACGGGCCGCCCTGCCCGGGGGCGGTCGCTGGAGCCGCCTGCTGACGGTCCGCCGCCCGAGCCGCGAGCTTCTCATAAGCGGATTCACGATCGACGGCAGTGGCATATTTCAGGTCGAGGCCGCCGGCGGCGATGGCCGCGCGTCGCTCCTCGGCACTGATCGGACCGAAGCGCGAGGCCGGCGGATAGATGAAAGCGCGCTCCACCACCTCGGGAGCGCCCTTTTCATCCAGCACCGAAACCAATGCCTCGCCGGTAGCCAGCTCCTGCAGCGCTGCCGCCACGTCGAACCCCTTGTCCGAGCGGAAGGTTTCGGCGCAGGCCTTGAGCGCCTTCTGGTCGCGGGGGGTAAACGCCCGCAAGGCATGCTGCACCCGATGCCCGAGCTGGCCCAATACGCGATCTGGAATATCGATCGGATTCTGGGTCACGAAATAGACGCCTACACCCTTGGAGCGGATCAGTCGCACGACCTGTTCAATCTTTTCAATCAAGGCCTTAGGAGCGTCATCGAAGAGCAGGTGCGCTTCGTCGAAGAAGAAAACCAGCCGCGGCTTGTCCGGGTCGCCAATCTCCGGCAGCACCTCGAACAGTTCCGAGAGCATCCAGAGCAGAAAAGTCGCGTAAAGCCGCGGCGACTGGATCAGCTTGTCGGCGGCGAGCACATTGACGACGCCACGGCCATCCGTCGTCGTGCGCATGAAATCCCTGAGATCAAGCGCGGGCTCGCCTAAGAATTCTTCCGCACCTTGTTGTTCAAGGATCAACAACTGCCGCTGGATGGCGCCGACCGACGCTTTGGATACGGTGCCATAGGTGCCGGTGAAGCGCGACGCGTTCTCCGCCATAAAGGCCAGCAACGCCTGCAGATCCTTCAGATCGAGCAGCAGCAGGCCCTCCTCGTCGGCGGCCTTGAAAGCAATATTGAGCACACCTTCCTGGGTGTCGTTGAGCTGCAGCAGCCGGGAGAGCAGCACCGGCCCCATCTCGGCGATGACGGTGCGGACCGGATAACCCTGCTGGCCGTAAAGATCCCAAAACACCGTAGGACAGGCCGCAAAACGCGGCTCGGGGAGTGCGAGCTGGCGGAGACGTTCGGTTAGCCTGGGATTGGCGGCACCCGCCTGGCCGAGGCCGGCAATGTCGCCTTTCACATCGGCGACGAAAACCGGCACGCCGGCCTGAGAAAAGCCCTCTGCCAGCACCTTCAAAGTGACGGTCTTGCCGGTTCCGGTCGCTCCGGCGATCAGGCCATGTCGATTCCCGAGGGCGAGCGGCAGACGGTGCCAGCGGGCACCCTTGGCAAAATCGATTCCAGGAAGCTCTTCCACGGCGGTCCCCTTCTGACGGTCAGGAACCTGTATAGCACGGAAAGAAAAGGGTAAAGTGGGCGGCGCCGCCTGGGCCGGTGGCTCAGAGATCCTCATGTGGCCTGCTAAAGCAGGTGGGCGCCATATACCGAGACCACGGCCCCGGCAGAGACAGCTCCCGAGAGATCCTTATTGGCCCCAGGGATTGCTATGACCGATCGTGCCCCGCAGCAGACCGCCCGCTATAGATTTAGGCTGCCTGGAGCCTCGCTGCAATAGCTTCAATTTTGCTGGCCAAAGTTTCCAGCGAGCTGGCGAGCTGCGCTTCGCGGCCGCCGGCGAGATCGCGCTGCTCGGTCTGCAGCTGGGCGACCTCCCGCTCCCGCTGATCGAGTTCATCGGCAAGCAGCAGAGCCGTCAGGGCAAAGAGCAGGTTTTCCGGCACGGCGCCGACTGATTTTGCCAGCTGCTCCATCCGGCTACGCAGCTTGTCGGCCAGTTCGCGAACCCGGTCCTCTTCCCCGACACCGCAAGCCACATCATAGCTGCGTCCATTCAGCAGGACTGAGACTGTTGGCATTGCCGCTCCTCTTGGCGCCATGCGCCGTTAGATCATCGATAGAACAACGTCGACAGAACAAGGTCGACAGGGGCACGATCCGATTTTCCGTTCTGCTGCCCCATCGGCCGATCGCCCCATCGGCTGAGTTTCTCCGAAGATTATTCCTTTTCCGTTACCTGCTGCAGCCGGCCGATCACCGAATCCAAACGGTCGGATACCAGCAGTGCCTCCTGCTGCAGCAAGGCATAGGTCTGACGCAAGACCGCCAGTTCGTTGGCAAGAACATCACGGTCGTCGGCGCCGCGTTGAGTGCTCTCTTCTATTGCCGCATCAAGTCGCGCCATCGCGGCATCAAGCCGGCTGATCGCCAGATCAAGTTTAGACATGCCCTGCCTTTATTTCCCCCACCCTGTCGCACGGCATGGACCTCGATCGGTTTCTCGGGCCGCGTTCGACTGGTAAGCTGAGGGCCGATTAAAGCTGTCTCACAGCATTACGTCAACAAGTCGCCACAGGTTACTGCCATTGAAAGAGATTTGTTCACCATAAGATGACCGACCAAATGCCGCATGCCATTAGGCAGGTTCATCACAATTCGCATACATTACAAAAGAAACACGAATCCTCGGCGTTGAACGCGTCAGGACAGGTCCGCGCGACATCAAAAGCTGTTTATCCGTTATTTTTGTGAGCGCTGACGCGGGATTAGGTGGTTGACCCGCGACGGCGCAAGCTGCATGTTCCGCACCGATTTTACTGCAACTTTCCAGCCTAAGGACTCACGATGGAAGCCGCCCGGCAGACTGCCGCTACCCAGGTTTCGCCGCGCGATATGGCCAATGCCATCCGCGCCCTCAGCATGGATGCGGTCGAGAAGGCCAATTCCGGCCATCCCGGCATGCCCATGGGCATGGCCGATGTCGCCACGGTTCTGTTTACCCGCTTCCTGAAATTCGATCCCAAGCATCCGCATTGGCCCGATCGCGATCGCTTCATTCTGTCGGCCGGCCACGGCTCGATGCTGCTCTATTCGCTGCTGCACCTGACCGGCTATGCCGACATGACGCTGGATGAGCTGAAGAATTTCCGGCAGTGGGGCAGTAAGACTGCCGGCCATCCGGAATATGGCCATGCCGAAGGCATCGAAACGACGACCGGCCCGCTGGGTCAGGGCATTGCCAATTCGGTTGGCTTCGCTTTGGCCGAGCGCATCCTCAATGCCCGTTTCGGCAACGGCCTGGTGGATCACCGTACCTATGTGATCGCCGGCGACGGCTGCCTGATGGAAGGCATCAGCCAGGAAGCGATCTCGCTGGCCGGCCATCTCAAGCTCAGCAAGCTGATCGTGCTGTGGGACCACAACAGCATCACCATCGACGGTTCGACCACCCTGTCGACCTCCGATGATCAGCTGGCGCGTTTCCGGGCCAGCGGCTGGGCGACGGACGAAGTTGACGGTCACGACCCGGAAGCGGTCGCCAAGGCGATCGCCGCCGCCCAGAAAAACGACAAGCCGACCATGATCGCCTGCAAGACGGTGATCGGCTTCGGCGCCCCCAACAAACAGGGCACCGCCGCCACCCATGGCTCGCCGCTCGGCAAGGATGAAGTCGCCGCCGCGCGCAAGACCCTTGGCTGGGATTATCCGCCTTTCGAAATTCCGGCCGATATCCGTGCCGCCTGGTCCGCCGCCGGCGCCCGTGGCGCCGCCGACTTCGCCGCCTGGACCAAGCGCCATGATGCCGAAGCCCAGAAGGCGGAATTCGACCGCGTCATGGCGGGCGAATTGCCGGCCAATTTCGCCCAGACCGTCAATGACCTGAAGAACACCATCGCCGGCGAAGCCAAGAAGCAGGCGACCCGCCAGTCCTCGCAGCAGGTCATCGAGGCTCTGCTGCCGGTGATGCCGGAACTGGTCGGCGGCTCCGCCGATTTGACGGGCTCCAACAACACCAAGGGCAAGACCGCCAAGGTGGTGAAGCCCGACGACTATAACGGCAACTATGTGTATTACGGCATCCGCGAGCACGGCATGGCGGCGGCCATGAACGGCCTCGCCTTGCATGGCGGCGTCATTCCCTTCGGCGGCACCTTCCTGGTTTTCACCGATTATTGCCGCCCGTCGATCCGCCTCTCGGCTTTGATGCATCAGCGCGTCGTCTATGTGATGACGCATGATTCCATCGGCCTTGGCGAGGACGGCCCGACCCATCAGCCGGTCGAGCATCTGGCTGCCCTGCGCGCGATTCCCAATCTGCTGGTCTTCCGTCCCTGCGATACGATGGAAACGGCGGAATGCTGGGCCCTGGCGCTGAGCACCAAGGACCATCCCTCGGTCCTCGCTTTGACCCGCCAGCCGTTGCCGCTGCTGCGGGCCGATGCGGCGGTTGCCAATCACTGCGCCCGTGGCGGCTACGTGATCCGTCCGGCCGAAGGCACCCGCAAGGTGACGATCATGGCCAGCGGCTCGGAAGTCGAGATCGCCGTCGCCGCCCGCGACAAACTGCAGGCCGAGGGCATCGGCACCGCCGTCGTCTCCCTGCCCTGCTGGGAGCTGTTCGACCAGCAGCCGGAAAGCTATCGCAAGGAAGTGCTCGGCGCCGATGCTTCTCAGGGGGGTGTCCGCATCGCTATCGAGGCCGCCGGCGGTTTCGGCTGGGAAAGGTATCTCGGCGACAAGGGAGCCTTTGTCGGCATGAAGGGCTTCGGCGCCTCGGCCCCGATCGCCGATCTCTACAAGCATTTCGGCATTACCGCCGATGCCGCGGTTGCCGCGGCCAAGGCGCGGTTGTAAGAAACCATAGAACGGCTAGATTTGCGGGAATGGGTAACCTCCTTCCGTTGTCATTGCCGGACTTGATCCGTCGGCGTAAGCCGACACAAGCCGGCGGGCAATCCATGACGGCAGCCTCCGCGCTGCTGACAGATGGACCCTCGGGCCACGCCCGAGGGTGACAACGAAAGGGCTCTTGCGTCCCCAAAACGACTCCCAGACAGAGGAAAAAAGAAAATGGCAGTGAAGGTTGCGATCAACGGCTTCGGACGGATCGGTCGACTGGTTTTGCGCGGCATCATGGAAAGCGGCCGCAAGGATATCCAGGTGGTCGGGATCAATGATCTCGGTCCGGTGGAAACCAACGCCCATCTCTTTCGCTATGACACCATCCATGGCGCTTATAAGGGCACCGTAAAGACCAAGGATGGGGCGATGGATGTCGGCCAGGGCTGGATGCAGGTCACTGCCGAACGCGACCCCGCCAACCTGCCCTGGGGCAAGCTTGGCGTCGATGTCGTCATGGAATGCACCGGCATCTTCACCGATAAGGCCAAGGCCGGGAAGCATCTCGAAGCGGGTGCCAAACGCGTCCTGATCTCCGCCCCTTCGTCCGACGCCGATCTGACCGTGGTCTATGGCATCAACCACGCCAAGCTGAAGAAGGCGCACAAGATCGTCTCCAATGCCTCCTGCACCACCAATTGCCTGGCGCCGGTCGCCGCCGTCTTGCACAAGGCGATCGGCATCGAGCACGGCTATATGACGACGATCCATTCCTATACCGGTGACCAGCCGACCCTGGACACCATGCATAAGGATCTCTATCGCGCGCGCGCCGCTGCCCTCAACATGATCCCGACCACCACCGGCGCGGCCAAGGCCGTCGGCCTGGTGCTGCCGGAGCTGGCGGGCAAGCTCGACGGCACGGCGATCCGCGTGCCGACGCCCAATGTCTCACTGGTCGATTTCAAATTCGTCGCCCAGAAAGCGACCACCAAGGAGAAGGTCAACGCCGCCATCATCAAGGCTGCGGAGGGCCCGCTGAAGGGTATTCTCGGCACCAATAGCGAGAAACTGGTTTCCACCGACTTCAACCACAATCCCCACAGCTCGACCTTCGATCTGTCGCAGACCACGGTGATCGACGGCACTTTCGTGCGCGTCATGTCCTGGTACGACAACGAATGGGGCTTCTCCAACCGGATGAGCGACACGGCGGTCGCCATGGCGAAGCTCGGCTGAAACAGCAGCGGCTGGCCGCTCGGCAGCCCGGCGACAGGCTGGCAGCGACCCCAGCAGCGTGCGGATAAAACCCCTGTCGTCGGCTCCGAATGGAACCAGCGGCAGGGGTTTTGTGTTTGGCGACGGGCGAATTTGCGGCCATTCTCGTCAGGCCCGCGCCCCAAGAACGATCATGATGAAGGGCCTTATGCCGCGTCTCACACGCTTACACAGCCGTTGCGCCAGCTGTCTTGCGATGCCGGGGGCTACTTCGCGTCCCATTGGCGGCTCCTCGACGGTTCGGAGCGGGTCAAGCGGCTTGCGCCGCAGCCTTGCCATCATCGCCTGCCTCGCCGTCGGTGCCTGCTCCCTTCCGGCCTATCCGCCTAGCCCGACGGCCAAGGCACCTCCGCCCAAGCCCTATGCCGGGGCCCAGTCGCGCTTCGCCAAACCGGCAATCGCCAGCGGAGCGCGCCTGGTCCTGGTCGAAACGCAAGTCCGCGGCCATCGCATTCAGGTGACGGATGAAGATGGGCCTTTCTGGGTCAATCTCAGCCATGATCACAATGTCACGGCCGGTGTGGCCAACCAGGTCAAGGTGACCGACGGGCGTTGGTGGATCGATCCGTCCGGCCTTCTCTGCCTGAAGAGTTCAGACTGGTGGAAGGATGGCACCTGTTTCGAGCTCTTTGGCGGGCATCAGTTCGCCGAGGCCACCGTCATTCATTCACTCAATCGGGATAGCGGACCGAATACCTATTACCCCTTTACGGTCATCGGGCCCGTCAATTAAATAAATTTCAACTGACAGATATTGTTTTTTGTTATTCCGCAGCTAATCTCCTTCTCGGACCCGCATCAGCGAGCCCGGATCATGATCTTTTCCAGGAGATTGAAATGCAGCAGCGGCAACTCGGCATCACCGGCCCGAAAACCTTTCCCCTCGGCCTCGGCTGCATGGGCATGTCGGACATGTACGGTCCCAGCGATCGCAGCGAAGCCCTGGCGACAATTCGCATGGCGCTCGACGCGGAAATGACTCTGCTCGATACCGGCGACTTCTACGGCATGGGCCATAACGAACTGCTGCTACGCGAAGCCCTGACCAATGTGCCGCGCGATCAGGTCCAGATAAGCGTGAAATTCGGCGCCCTGCGCGGCCCGGACGGTACAAACCTCGGTATCGATACACGGCCCGCGGCGCTCCGGAACTTCGTGACCTACAGCCTGCGCCGCCTCGGCACCGATTATATCGATATCTACCGGCCGGCCCGTCTTGATCCCAATGTGCCGATCGAAGAGACGGTGGGCGCCATCGCCGATCTGGTCAAGGCCGGCTACGTCAAGCATATCGGCCTGTCGGAGGTCGGCGCCGAAACCATTCGCCGCGCCCAGGCGGTCCATCCGATCGCCGATCTGCAGATCGAATATTCGCTGATTTCCCGCGGCATGGAAGACAAGATCCTCCCCGCCTGCCGCGAACTCGGCATTGCCATCACCGCCTATGGCGTCTTGTCGCGCGGTCTCATTAGCGGTCATTGGAACAAGGACAGAAGGCTGGAAAAAGGTGACTTCCGCAGCCTCAGCCCGCGCTTCCAGCAAGGCAACATCGATCAGAACCTCGCACTCGTCGAAGCTTTACGGCGGATCGCCGTCGACAAAGGCGTCACCGTGGCCCAGATCGCCATT
Organism: Dongiaceae bacterium; assembly: GCA_035539215.1. Classification (GTDB taxonomy): domain Bacteria; phylum Pseudomonadota; class Alphaproteobacteria; order Dongiales; family Dongiaceae; genus Dongia_B. The sequence continues at coordinate 9,745 of DATLIX010000182.1, forward strand.
GCCTGGGTGTTGGGCCGTGATCCCCTCATCGTTCCGCTGATCGGTGCGCGCCGCCGCGAGCGGTTGAGCGAGGCTTTGGGCGCCTTGGAATTCACCTTGACCAAAGCCGATCTGGCTGCCATCGAACAAGCCGTGCCACGCAATGCCGCTGTCGGCGAGCGCTATCCTGCGCATGGCATGGCGACGCTCGATAGCGAACGCTGAATGCCGGGAAGGAGTTGGCCGGAAGATGAATGACGCGGTTCTAACCCGCGAGAAAATCCTGGAAACGGCGGAGGATGTTCTGCGCCGTTACGGGCCGGCCAAGGCCACCGTGGTCGATGTGGCGCGTGCTCTGGATGTCAGCCATGGCAGCGTCTATCGCCACTTCCCCAGCAAGGCCGCCTTGCGCGAGGCCGTTGTCGAGCGCCTGCTCGAACGCGTCTCTCGCCCGCTGGAAGGAATCGTCGCCGAGGACGCACCTGCCGATGAGCGGCTCTATCGCTGGTGCCGGGCGCTCATGGCGGCGAAGCATCACAAGGTCAATAGCGACCCCGAACTCTTCGCCACCTATATGACCTTGGCGCAGGAAGCCCGCGACGTCGTCACCGCGCATGTGGAACATCTCATCGATCAGGTCAGCGCCATCATCGCGGATGGCATCACGCGCGGTGAATTCAGGGAAGGAGATCCCCGACAGATGGCGCGGGCCGTGCTGATGGCGACAGCCCCGTTCCATCATCCGGCTTTTGCCGCCAACTGGTCGCAGCCGGATGTCGGCGCGGACTTCGATGCCGTCTGGGCGATGATCCGACCGGGATTGATGTCGCAAGGAAAAATATCATCGGGAAAACCTGGGGCGGGAAAACCTGGCCAGGAAAAGACTGGCCGGGGAAAAGCCGGCGCGGCCTGATAGCGACCCGCGGCGACGGACTCCGTCAAGACGGGTGCACTTCCCGCGCCTATTTCACCGGATCCTTCTCGGTCGCGTTTGCGCGGCACATGACGATCGGCCCGGTAAGCTGGGTGCTGTAACCGTTCGCCGAATAAACCTGCATATTGGCTGTTCCAGGCGAAATCAGAAACGAGCCGTCGACGACTTTGGTCACGCCGTCGGTCGTCATCAACGCCCAGCTATAGGTGCAGATCTGCGCCGGCGCCTCGGGGTTGGTGTGATTACACAAAAGAGCGGCAGCCCCCATCATCACCGCACCGGCACAGCTTGCGACGGGGCTGGCCCAGGCAGCTTTCGATAGTGCCAGCAACGCAAGAGGCGCGATTATCCGAACTATCCGTCTGTAATAGGATAATTTTCCCGGTTTGAGCGAAAAAATGCCATGTTTCGGGCAGGAGGGGTGATATCTCAGCATGCTTTTCATGTACAACGATGTAATAAGTATGCTTATAATACGCCTACCCAATGAAATTGGGCAATCGCCTTGTTGCACCACCTATTTGCCTCACGATCGAAACATCCCTGTCACATGCCGACGGCCAGCAATACCCCAACACTCGGTTTCATCCTGCATGATGTGGCGCGGCTGCTGCGCAAGCGCTTCGAACAGCGTGCGCGGGGGCTCGGCCTCACCCGGTCGCAGTGGCAGACCCTGGTCTATCTCAATGTCAACGAAGGCATTCATCAGGGCGGTCTCGCGGAAATCTTGGAAATCGAGGCCATTACCCTGGTGCGTATCCTCGACAAGCTCGAAGCCCGAGGCTTGATCGAACGCCGGCCGCATCCGACCGACCGCCGCATCCGATCGCTTTTTCTCTGCGATGCCGCGCGGCCGCTGATCGAGGAATTGCGGACCATGGGCAATACCACCCGCGCCGAAGCGCTGGCCGGTCTCAGTGCCGACAAGCGCGAGCTTCTTCTCGAAGCGCTCACGCAAATGAAGACAAATCTGATCGAAGCTTGCCTGAAACCCGTCTCGGAAGAGGTGCCGGCAAGCGATGAATTGAAGGCATATCATGGCTGACGGCAGAACCGCGGATCGCAGCGACGATTTTTCCGAAGACTTTGGCGAAACGAACGATCGGCCGGCGGCGGACGAGGCCCCGCGATTGACCGAGACACCGCCTCCGCCGCTGCTGAGCAGCAAGGCGACAAGAGGGCGGCGTGGGCGGCGCATGATCCGCTATGCCCTGTTTGCCTTGTTGCCGGTCGCGCTGATCGGCGGCGGCTATTTGTATTTCACCGGCGGGCAGGTCCTCTCGACCGACAATGCCTATGTCGAGGCCGATACCGTCGGTATATCCACCGACGTTTCGGGCACCGTGGCCGAGATCGACGTGCACGATAACGAGTTCGTCCACCAGGGGCAGGTGCTTTTCCGTCTGCGGCAGAATTCGTTCCGCATCGCGCTAGAGGGCGCGCAGGCTCAGCTGGGCACGGTTCGCAACCAGATCCTGACCTTGAAAGCGAGTTATACGCAGGCCCAGGCCCAGATCGCCCAGGCCGAAGCCGACCTGCCCTATTTCGAGAGGCAGTTCAAACGGCAGCAGAATCTGATCGGCAGCTCCGCTCTGTCGCAGGTCGCCTATGACAAAGCGCAGCAGGATCTCAACGCCGCGCAGCAAAAGGTCAAGGTGGCCAAGGCGCAGGCGGCCGCGGCCCTCGCCCAGCTCGGCAATGACGCGGATCAGCCGGTCGAGCAGAATCCCTTCTATCTGCAGGCGCAATCCGTGGTCGATGATGCTCAACGCCAGGTAAACGACACGGTCGTGCGGGCGCCCTTTGACGGCATCGTCACCAACGTCCCCTCGCTCCAGGTGGGGTCCTACCTGAAGGCGGCGCAACAGGCCTTCAGCCTGGTATCCACGACCAATGTCTGGATCTCCGCCAGCCCCAAGGAAACCGAACTGACCCATGTGAGGCCAGGCCAGGCCGTGAGCGTGACAGTCGATATGTATCCCGATGTCGTCTGGAAGGGGGTGGTCGGCAGCATCAGCCCTGCATCCGGCTCCAGCTTCTCCATGCTGCCGGCCCAGAACACCACCGGGAACTGGGTCAAGGTGGTGCAACGCATACCGATGATCGTCAATCTGGTCGACCTTTCCGGCAAGCCGCAGCTGCGCGTCGGCATGAGTGTCGTCGTCGAGATCGATACGGGACATCCGCGCGGCCTGCCCAAGATGATCACCGATCTTTTCAAGCGGCCGGACAAGACCAATGGCTGAGGTGAAAGCCGCTGCGACGGAAGTCGTCGCGAACCGGGGCGCCATCACCGCCTGCGTCATTCTGGCGGTGATCATGCAGGCGCTCGACACGACCATCGCCAATGTCGCCCTGCCCTATATTGAAGGCAGCGTCTCGGCGAGTTCGGACCAGATCAACTGGGTGCTGACATCCTATATCGTGGCGGCGGCGATCATGACGCCGCCTTCCGGGTTTCTTTCTTTGAAATTTGGCCGCAAGCGCATCCTGCTGGTCGCGATCGCCGGTTTCGTCGTCGCTTCCATCCTGTGCGGTCTGTCGCAATCGCTGGTGCAGATCGTCGGATTCCGCCTGCTGCAAGGCCTGTTCGGCGCCGCTCTCGTGCCGTTGTCGCAGGGCATTCTGCTTGACATCTACAGCGCCGAGGAACGCGGTTCCGCCATGGCGTTGTTCGGCGTCTCCGTTATGGTCGGGCCGGTCCTCGGTCCCGTCATCGGCGGCTGGCTGACGGACAACATCAGCTGGCGCTGGGTCTTCTATATCAACCTGCCGATCGGTCTCCTGGCCTTCGCCGGCATCGTCATCTTCGTCGTCGAGACCGGACGCGATGCCAAGGCCAAGCTTGACTGGATCGGTTTCGGCACGCTCAGCCTGGCAATCGCCGCCCTTCAGCTCTTCCTCGATCGCGGCGAACAGCTGGATTGGCTCTCATCCGGCGAGATCATCATCGAGGCGATCGTCGCCGCTTCCGCTTTCTATCTGTTCCTTGCCCATACCTTCACGGCCGAGCGATCCTTCGTCAATCCACGGCTGTTCCTGGACCAGAATTTCGCCGTCAGCATGTTTTTCATTTTCATCATCGGCGTCACCTATCTGGCGTCCCTGGCGCTGATGACGCCCTATCTGCAAACGCTGATGGGTTACCCGGTGACAACAGCCGGCATCGTCATGGGGCCACGCGGGATGGGCACCATGCTTTGCATGTTTGTGGTCGGGCGCCTGATCGGCAAGGTGGATACGCGGATCCTGCTGGCGATCGGCCTCGCACTGACCGCCTGGGCGATGTATGACATGACCAGTTGGACGCCGAACGTATCGCAATGGACGATCATCTCGGTCGGCTTCGTTCAGGGCTCCGGCCTCGGCTTTCTCTTTGTGCCACTCACCACGATCGCATTTGCGACGCTACCCGCGCATATGCGCGGCGAAGGGGCCGGCCTCTACAACCTCTCCCGCAATATCGGCTCCAGTGCCGGCATCTCTGTGGTGACCGCACTGATTACCGAAAACACCCAGGCCAATCATGCCGATATCGCCCACTACATCAACCCTTTCAACAACGCACTGCAACAGCCGGATGTCCTCAGGTTCATGAACCCGCTGGAGGCCGCAGGGCGCGCGGCCCTCGACAACTCCATCACGCAGCAGGCGACCATCATCGCCTATATGGACGATTTCAAGCTGTTGATGATCATGGCGCTGTTATCCATGCCGCTGGTGATCCTGCTGCGCAGACCGGCCGTGCCTGCAGCTGTGGATCATTCAGCCGTCATGGAGTGAGGCCGGGCAGCGATCGCACCCGCTTTGAGGCCGTTTCATCCGTTACGGACACGGCCCTGTCGCCGCGTTGCAACAATTTCTTCATCGGCTGGCGCCCTTGACACCCCGGCGCCGGCTAGCTGACATTTGGTTTCAGATTCAAAAATGATCAGCGATGGGGGATTGCCATGGGCTTGCGCGCAATTGGGACCGAACGCATTTTCAGCGTGGCCGCCATTCTCGGGGGCCTGCTGGCGATGCCGGCTTTTGCCGACGAAGCGCGAGGTACCTACCCTCCCGCAACGATCAAGGTCATGACCTTTAACATTTGGTACGGCGGCGAGCAGGTCAGCCGCGCCCAGGTCGTCGAAGCGATCAAAGAAGCCGGCGCCGACATCGTCGGCATGCAAGAGGCCGATGGCAATGAACGGGCCATCGCCGACGCGCTCGGCTGGCCCTATGTGGATGAGCGCCGCATGGTATTGTCGCGCTATCCCATCTTCAGCCCGCAAGATATCAAGACGCCCTACACGCTCGTGCAGGTCCAGCCCGGCCGGGTCGTGGCCATCGCCAACGTCCATCTGCCCGCCACGCCCTATGGACCGGAAGAGGTCCGGGACGGCAAAAGCCATGACGAGGTCATGAAGCTGGAAGAGGATACACGGCTGCCAGCCGTCCAAGACGCCATCAAAGCGCTGCCGCCGCTGGCCGCGAACGGCGTGCCGGTCTTTCTGACGGGCGACTTCAATTCGCCCTCCTATCTCGACTGGACCGAGGCGGTCTTGAAGGTGCGGCCGGAAATCAAGTTCGCCTTGTCCTGGCCGGCCAGCAAGGCCGTGGCCGATGCAGGCTTACGGGACAGCTACCGCGAGGCGCATGCCGATCCGGCCACCGTGAAAGGCTTCACCTGGACGGCCGGCTATCCCAACCCGCGTATCAAGCCCGGCGAGACGTTCGACCGCATCGACTTCGTCTGGACGGCCGGCCCTTCGAAGACGTTGGATAGTCAGGTCGTCGGCGAGAAAGGGGGACCGGATGTCGGTGTCGGCCTGCAGCCCTGGCCGTCCGATCACCGCGCCGTCGTTTCCACCTTCGATGTGACGCCACTGGCCGCTGGCCCCTTGGTGACGACCGATCGCCGCGTTCTGCGATCGGGCGACCCGCTCCTCGTCCGTTTCAACCTGCCGGACGATGACAAAGGGATGGTGGTCGTTGTCAAGCATGGCGCCGCGGCGGATAAAACGCCAGTTCTCAGCAAGGCCCCAGGCGATGCCAGCGATCGTCCGTCGATGAAGTTCGGCACGCGGCTCCTGAGACCTGGCGCCTATGACGTCGTCCTGGTCGACGGAAGCGGCAAGGAAGCCGCTCGCTCCGCCTTCTGGCTCCTCGCGCAGGAGGCCGTACCGGAGATCAGCCTGAAACAAGGCAAGCTCAAACACGGAACAGCGATCCAAGCCCAGTGGCGCAATGCTCCCGGCTTGAAATATGACTGGGTTGCCGTCTACAAATCCGGTGAAAGCGATCCGGAAAACTATGTTGGCTATGTTTATACCGATGCAACCGTCGAAGGCAGCAAGGCCATCGACAAGGATGCCCTCGGCAGCGACCTGGATCCGGGAAAATATGAACTGCGCCTCATGAAGGATGATTGCTACGAGACGCTGGCCGCCGCCTCGTTTGAAGTCGTACCCTGATTCTTGCCCGCCCGGCGAGTGACCCGGCCGGCATAGAGAGAACCGCAGCAATCGAAAAAGGCACCACCGCGGGTGCCTTTTTCCAGAATCGAAATCCCGTAACTTATTTCGGAATCACGCCGCAGGCGATGCGGTCGCCGCCGCCGCCATTGGGCGGCGTATCGGTGTAGTTGTCTGCCCCGGCGTGGATCATCAAGGCGCGACCGCGCACATCGTGGACGTGCAAGCGCTTTGCCGTGGTGATTTCCGTATCCAGGCCGCTGGGATCAATGCTGACCACTTCCAGATCCCCCATATGGCCGGTGCCGTTCGGCCCCATATGATGGCCCGTTTGAGCGGGATCATAGTGGGCGCCCGCGGCAAGGCCGGCAACCATCTGCCCATCTTTCTCAGCCGGCATGCAGGATGGATTTTCGTGAACATGCGCGCCGTGATCACCGGGCGGCATATGGCGCAGGTTGAAGGCCAGCTTCATCCCTTCAGGCGAATCCGACAGGGTGATCGTGCCGATCGGCTCGCCGATGCCACTGGCGGAGATCGCATTCATTTTGACCACAACCTGCTCGGCGGATGCAGCCGTCGCCAAGGCCACGCAGGAAGTGATGGCCATCAAACCCGCGGTCAGGACACCAAACCCCACACCCGTCAGCCGTCTATCATGACGCATGCCGGTTTTCTCCTTTGCGACATTGCCGAATAGTCCATGCTACCCCTGTTTCATCCTCCGGCAGAAGCGCCGATTGCTCCTCGACGATGAATACTGCGTGAGTTCCTTAACCATTCCTGGCGTCGCGGTCGGCTGGCAAAATGCCCGAATCGCCAGGCCGAAAGCTTGCGGCTTGCCAAAGCGCCGTATCCGCGCAAACTGCGGCCATGAAAGTAGGTTTTGAAAACAACTGGATACAGCCCGCAGTTCCCGATTGCCATGTGGTCGAGAATATCGGCGATATCGCGGCCGTCTATGCCGCTTCGGCGAATCCGACGGCGGCCCGATTCTGGTCGCCGCCCGATGCCGCCAGCATTCATGGGGTCCTCTGGTTCGTCGGCCTGCAGCAGCTGGCTGCCGAGCGCTTCCCCGAATGGCGGCCCGTCGTCGTCCTGGATTGCGGCGATCGCGCCGATTTCGCCCATGCGGCGCTGCATGAAGGACTGCTAGCCATTTGTTTTCGCGGCAGTCCCGGGATGCTGGCGAAGCTCCGCGCCATTGCCGATAGCCTCGGCGCCTGCATTGAGACGCGGCATCCGACACGGCTCGACTAGAGCATGTTGAGGTTCCACTTCTTGGGTGAACCAGCCGATCTACATGAACTGACAGCGCTAACGCCAAGTTCCCGCATCAACAATTCGTTGAATTATGCCGCCTGTCATTGAAATGACCGGCATTCTTGGCTAAGAACCCGGCATTCATTTTTCACCCCAGAGGGGAGCCCCGCGGCATGAAGATTACCCAGAAGGTTCGCAAGATCCTGGCGAATTACGAAAGCGACAATCCCGGCACCAAGACCAATCTCGCCCGCATCCTGATGGAAGGCAAATTGGGCGGCAGCGGCAAGCTGGTGATTCTGCCCGTCGACCAGGGCTTCGAACACGGCCCGGCGCGCAGCTTTGCGCCCAATCCCGATGCCTATGACCCGCATTACCATTATGAGCTGGCGATCGATGCGGGGCTCAGCGCCTACGCAGCGCCGCTCGGTATGCTGGAAGCCGGCGCTGATACATTCGCCGGCGCCATTCCCACCATCCTCAAGGTCAACAGCTCGAACAGCCTGGCAACATCCAAGGACCAGGCCGTCACCGGCACCGTCAACGATGCGCTGCGCCTCGGCTGTGCGGCGATCGGCTTCACGATCTATCCCGGCAGCGATTACGCCTTCGAGATGATGGAAGAAATTCGCGAACTGGCCGAGGAAGCCAAGGCCGCCGGCCTCGCCGTCGTGGTCTGGTCCTATCCGCGCGGTGACGGCATCTCCAAGGACGGCGAGACGGCGATGGATATCTGCGCCTATGCCGCCCATATGGCCGCCCTGCTCGGCGCCCATATCATCAAGGTGAAGCCGCCCACAGCCTTCCTGGAACAGCCCGAAGCCAAGAAGGTCTATGAAAAAGAAAAGATCGACATCTCATCCCTGGCAGCCCGCATCCGCCATGTGACGCAGGCCTGCTTCAACGGCCGCCGCATCGTCGTCTTCTCCGGTGGCGCCGCCAAGGATCTCAACGGCATCTATGACGAAGCTCGCGGCATCCGCGATGGCGGTGGCAACGGCTCCATCATCGGCCGCAATACCTTCCAGCGGCCGCGCGCCGAGGCCCTCGCCATGCTCGATCAGATCGTCAAGATCTATCAGGGCAAGGAGTAACCGAGATCGCCACCAATACGCTCGCCGAGCCGACCGCGGCTCAGCTTTATCTGACAACGCCGCCCGGTCTCATTCCGGGCGGCGTTTCCGCTGCTGGCTTCGGCGATCTCCTGGCTCAGGCGATGGGGAAAAGCGGGGCTGCCGCTCTGCTACTCGATCCCGGCAGCGACGCCGCGGCACGCGCCTGGCTGCAGCATGACCTGCTGCCGCGTCTTGGCGACCGCGATTTCGCCCTGATCGTCAAGGATCAGACCGAGCTGGTCACCACCATCGGTGCCGACGGCATCCATCTCAGCGATGCCGCCGCCCTCAAGAAACTGCGCGGCAAATTCGCCGATCTCTCGATCGGCGTCAGCTGCCCGCTTGAGCGCCATGACGCCATGATCGCCGCCGAACTCGGCGCCGATTATGTCGCCTTCGAGCCCACCGACGCCGACGAAGCGCTGGTCCAGCCGCTCATTCAGTGGTGGAGCGAGATGATGACGGTGCCCAGCGTCGTCTTCGCCGCAACCCCCGAGCGCGCGCAGGCCGCCGTCCAAGCCGGCGCGGACTTCATCGCCGCCCCCGCCACGGTCTGGCTGGCCGCCGATCCGCTGGCGGAAGTGCGGCGCTTCGCCCAGTGTCTCGGCTGACGAAGCGCAACCTCCCCGTTCAATCCGTCATCAGCTTCGCGCTGCGATGCGCCAGCACTTCGGTGCCGACAATCATGTTGATGTAGTCGCCGGCCTTGACCAGCTTGTGCTGGCGGCGCGACAGGATCAGCCCGTCATTGGCGGCGAAAATCGGCTGGCGTGCCTTGGACAGGTCCTCAGCGAGCGGATCGATCAGCTCCGCCAGCAGATCTCCCTTCTTCACGACCTCACCAAGATTGCGCTTATAGGCAAGAAGGCCTGAGCCCGGCGAGAGCGGCACATCGGCGGCATTGAGCGGCGTTGCCGTGCAGAGCAGCCGCGGCGCCGGCCCAGGATCGCCGGCGAGCACGCCATGACGCTGCAGGAAGCGGTAAATCGCCTTGGCATCGGCGGTCCCCAGGTCATCGAAGACATCGGGTTGGCCGCGCAGCTCGAGGGTGGTGACGAAGGGTGCAGCGGGAATCGGGAATTTATCACCGACGGCAGACCGCAGCTTGTTCCAGGGCAGCGCAAAGGTCTCGTCGAAACAGAAGCTGCCGGAATCGCTGGAGGTCATGCAGGCGACGGCGCCCAGTTCCGCGGCGAGGTCCTGATAGTCGGCCCAGTTGTCCGCCGGCATATAGAGGTGCATCAGCGAGTCATCGTCGCAATGCACGTCGAGCACCATATCGGCGTCGCCGGCGAGGCGCGTCAGCGTCAACTTCAACTGATCCGCTTCGCCAAGGATATTGCGTTCCGCCAGATCCTCCGCGATGGCAGCACGGATCGCCGCTTTGTTAGCCGCTGCGTCAGCGCCGAGCCTGCCGGCGACGCGGTCCTCCAGGCCGGCAAAAAGATCGGGCCAATTACGATTGAAATTGCCGTTGCCGGAAAGATCGGCGCGGCCGGCATGATAGCCATTGATCACCTGAGCAAGACCGACCGGATTGGCAACGGGTACGACGACGATTTCTTGGCGAATGCCGTCTGCGCGATCGGCAGCGTCCAATTGCTGCAACAGATGATGAACCGCCATCATGCCGGGCAGTTCATCAGCATGCAGCGAGGCCTGAATATAGACCTTCCGCGGTTCGGTCGCCGGTTTGCCCGGCCGATAGCGATGTACCAGCAGATGCCGCGCGGTGCCCAGGCTGGCGCCCGCCAGGGCAATACGTTCCACTGATTTCGTCATCCTCGCTCCCCTTTTTCTCGATCTGTTATCCGATCCACCTCCTGGCAGCGGAGGCAATCGTTCGGCGCGGACTATTTAACACTCGTTCAAGAAGAAGAAAAGCCGGCCAGGATCAGCAACCGGCAACAGGTAAGAAGCGCTCACAGCTGCGTTGAAAATAATCATCGAAACCAGCGATTTGCCGCTCGCGGCCCAGGTACCGTGGTGTTAGCGTGAAAGCGGTGATTCTCCGTCTATTCGCGCCGTTTTTAGGAAAAGGGTCTGGGCCGGAATGGAAATCCGATGAGCGCGCGTATCAGTAATCTGCCCCGGGTCAGCTTCGAATTTTTCCCTCCGAAATCACCGGCAATGAGCGAACAGCTCTGGGCCACCGTGCGGGCTTTGGAACCGCTGCACCCGCAATTTGTGTCGGTGACCTATGGTGCCGGCGGGACCACGCGCGACAGCACCTTCGCCACCGTGCGCCGCATCGTCCAAGAGACCTCACTGCATCCTGCGGCGCATCTTACCTGCGTCGGCCATAGCCGGGGCGAGATCGACGACCTGCTGCGGCTCTATTGGGATGCCGGCATCCGCCACATCGTCGCCTTGCGCGGCGACGCCCCTAACGGCGAGATCTATCAGCCGCATCCCCAGGGCTATGCTTATGCCGCCGACCTCATTGCCGGCATCAAGCGCGTCGCCGATTTTGAAATCAGCGTCGCCGCCTATCCGGAAACCCATCCGCACGCGCTCTCAAGCGATGCCGACCTCGATAATCTGAAGCGAAAATTCGATGCCGGGGCCGACCGGGCGCTGACGCAGTATTTCTTCAACAACCATGTCTTCCTCACCTTTGTCGATCGGGCGCGGCGTGCCGGTATCGACGGGGCCATCATTCCCGGCATCCTGCCGGTGACGGGTTATGCCCAGACGGTGAAATTCTCCCGCATGTGCGGGGCGACCGTCCCCGACTGGCTGCACGACCTCTTCGGCGGCCTCGATGACGATCCAGAAACCCGCAAACTGATCGCCGCCATGGTGGCGACCGAACAATGCCGGGCCCTGATGGCCGAAGGGATCGACCAGTTCCATTTCTATACGCTCAATCGCGCCGACCTCATCCTCGGCATCTGCCGGCGCATGGGCCTGAAGCCGGCGGCCGCGAGCGGCATCAAGGTCAGCCTTTCCGTCGGCACGCCGCCCATGCAGCGCGATCCGCAGATGCCGGATTGAGCTTCGCTACTTCACCGCATGCAGCGCGAAAGATGTATCGATCGAGGCGATATGATCGATATTCTGCAGGCATGATTTGACGAAGCTGTCATAGGCTTCCAG
>DATLIX010000183.1:0-71146 GCA_035539215.1 Dongiaceae bacterium
CGTCTGCGTGGCGTTCTCCGCATTCTGCTTGATGTTCGAGGCCATCTCCTCCATCGAGGACGAGGCTTCCTCCGCCGACGAAGCCTGCTCCGTCGCACCCTGCGACAGCTCCTCGGCGCTCGACGACAGCTCCTGGCTGCCCGCCGACACGTTGTCCGCCGCGCTCAGCGCCTCGGAAACAACGCCGCGCAGCTTTTCCAGCATGCGCTCCAGGGCGATGCCCAGCGTGTCCTTTTCCGACAGGCGGTGAATGTCGACGGTCAGATCGCCGGCCGCGATCGAATCGGCGACTTCGGCCGTGGCGCGCAGATTGGCGGTCATGCCGTTCAGCGCATCGACCAGGTCCCTGATCTCGTCATTGCTGCGGACCTCGATATTCTGTCCGAGATCGCCGATCGCCACGGCATTGGCGAGCGAAATCGCCTTGCCGAGGCCCCGGCTGATCAGGAGGCTGATCCAGATCCCGGCGACGAGCGCCACCAGAAGCGAGAGCACAACGGCGGTTATCAACAGCATGCGCTGCTGCGCATAATCGTCTTCGGCGTCCGATTTTGCCTGAACCATCTGGCTGCGGTTGAATTCGACGATATCGGCCAGAACGGCATCCAGCTGTTTTACCAGGTCGCGACCCTGGCCTTCGGAGATCGGCTCCGCCGTTTCGCGGTTATTGACGCCGCTGGCCATGAGGTCGCGCATCTTGTCCTGGACCGGGACCCATTGCTGCCAGAGGTTCATGAAGCTGGTAAGCTTCTGCTTGCCTTCGCCCGATGAGAGATCGTGCAGCTTGTCTTCCTGCGCCAACAGGTCCTGCCGCAGCTTCGGCAACTGGCCGCTGAAATCGGCGACCTGCTGCTCGTTGTCGGCCATGATCATGTTCTTCTCGACCCTGATCAGAGCCCCCAGCTTGATCGCGATGTCCTGCGCCAGTTCGACCTCCTGCGCCGGGCCGTCGACGAGATCGTCGACCGAGTCACGCAAGGTCGAGAGACCACTGATGCCGAAGCCGGCCATCACGGCCGACAGGGTGATGACGACGGCAAATGTAATGCCGAGCTTAGCCTTGATTGTAAGACGCATGTTCCCCTCCTCCCGTTCGCATCGAGCCGATCGGCCGCATCATGCGGCGCTTTGATCCAGACCCGACGCGCCGAAGCCGCCCCCGGCTTCCTCGTTATCCGCAAAAATGCGATCGATATCCAAAATGGCGACAAACTCCGCCCCCCGCTTGCCGATACAGCGGACGAATTCCGGCCGCCATTTCATGCCGAGCTTGGGCGTATCCTGCAGCACGGCGGCGGTCAGTTCCGTCACCTCATTCACCTTGTCGGCAAGGATGCCGACCGTGACCTTCTCTCCCTCCAGCATGACGTCGATCACCACGATGCGGGTATCGATCGTCGGCGGCGTCTGCGGCATGCCGAATTTCAGGCGCAGGTCCGCCAGCGGCACGACCTTGCCCCGGACATTCACCAGACCGTTGATGAAGGGATGACTGCCCGGTACTTCAGTGACCTGTGTCTGGTCGAGAATTTCGTAAACCTGGGTCGCCTCGAGCGCGAACATCTCGCCCTGCAGCTCCAAGGTCAGGACTTCCATTGCGCCTTTTTCGATCGCAGCCATCGCTTCCCCCATTTTTCCTAGCCGACGGCCCGCAGCCGCTCGTCGCGATGCTGTCCCCGTGCCACCAGATGGGCGACTTCCAGGATCAGCGCGACCGTACCGTCGCCAAGAATGGTGGCGCCGGAGAAAGTGCCGACCTGCGCATGCAGCTTGGACAGAGACTTGATGACGGTCTGATGGTCGCCGATGACCTGGTCGACCACCAGGCCGACCCGCATGTCACCGGAAGAGACGATCACCACCTTCTGGAACGGATCGGGCGGTTGTTGCGTGGCGAACATCTCGCGCAGGCGTAAAAACGGCACCAGATCGCCGCGGATGTTGAGGAAATTGCGGCCGCGCGAGCGTTGTTCTTCGACCGGCGGCAGTTCCACGCATTCTTCCACCGCCGACAGCGGGATGACATAGCGGCCGGCGCCGACTCGTACCAGCAGGCCGTCGATGATCGCCAGGGTCAGCGGCAGGCTCAAGGTGATAACCGTCCCCTGGCCCGGCGTGCTGGCGATATCGATGCTGCCGCGCAGGCCTTCGACGGTCTTCTTCACCACGTCCATGCCGACGCCGCGCCCCGAGAGATTGGTCACCTGGCTGGCGGTCGAGAATCCCGGCTGGAAGATCAGCTGGAAGAGTTCGGCATCGGAAAGCTTCGTCCCGGGCACCAGCAGGCCGTTTTCTTCGGCCTTGGTCTGGATACGCTGACGGTCGAGGCCGCGCCCGTCATCGGTGATCGAGATGAAGACCCGGTCGCCGCTATGGCGCGCCGAAAGATGGATGTTACCCTGCGGCTGCTTTCCGGCTTCCAGACGCTGCTGCGCCGCTTCCAGACCGTGATCGATGGAATTGCGGATGAGATGGATCAGCGGATCGTTGAGACGTTCGATGACTGTCTTGTCGAGTTCGGTTTCCTCGCCGCTGGTGGTCAGGGTGATCTCCTTGCCGAGTTCAGTGGCAAGGTCATGGACAAGGCGGCGGAAGCGGCCGAAGAGCGAGGCGATCGGCATCATGCGGACGCCCATCGTGGTGTCGCGCAGTTCCAAGGCGAGGCGCTCGATTTCCTCGGCGATCGCCTTGACCTGCACGTCGGTGGTGGAGGCCGCAACCTGCTTCAGCCGCGACTGGGCGATGACCAGCTCGCCGACGCGGTCCATCAATTCGTCCAGTCGCTCGGCGGGAACGCGAATGCTGCCGCCGGCGCCGCCCTTGGTCTGGGCGCCTTCCGATTTGGCGCCCGCACCCTCACGGCGCGGCGGCGGCGCGACAGCTTTCGCCGGGGCGGAGACCGCGGCTTGGGCGGTTGTCGGCGCTTCCGCAACCGGCATGGCCCCGGCGGCCGCAACAGCGTCAGTCGGCCGGGACGCGGGCAGGCTGTCAGCGACGGCGGCGTCGCCCGTCACCTGCTCGATCGACAATTCCATGTCGTCGAGGACGAAGAGAAAGACATCCTCGATCGCCGCTTTCGCCTTGCTGGTGACGAGACGCACCTCCCAGCCGATATGGCAGTCGAAGGGATCCAGTTCTTCCAGCGGCGGCACCCGATCCGTGAGGGCGATGATGCGCGCCTCGCCCAGGGCCGCCAGTTCGTCGAGCAGCAGCAGGGGATTGGTGCCGGTCGCCATGCAATCCTTCGGCAGGCGCAGGCGGATGCGCCAGGCAGTCGGCGCGACATCGCTTTCCTTGCCATCCGTCGCCGGCAGCGGCGCGGCGGCAGGATCGACGGAAGCGGGTTGACTGTCGCCACCCGGGGCTGTTCCGTTGGACGCGGCATCGACCGCGCGTTCAAGGCGGCTGAGAAGCTCCCCGCCCTGGGCCTCGGTGGCGTTGCCGGGATTTTCGATCAGGTTGCGGATATGGTCCTTGGCCGCGAGGGCGACGGTGACCATGTCCGCCGTCAGCGGCACCGTGCCTTTGCGCACGAGATCAAAGGCCGTCTCCACATAATGCGTGAAGGCGGCAACGGCATCGAAGCCGAACATGGAGCCGGATCCCTTGATCGTATGCAGCGCGCGAAACGTGCTGTCGATCAGATCCTGGTCCTGCTGGCGGTCCGACAAATCGAGCAATGCCTGCTCGAGGTGGTCCAGCAGTTCCTGGGCCTCCTGGCGGAATAATTCCGATGGGTCCTGTCCGCTCATGCGCCCAGCACTTTCTTGACGACGGCGATCAGTTGTTCCTGCTGGAAGGGCTTGGTGATCCAGCCTGTGGCACCCGCCGCCTTTGCCTCGGCCTTGAGCTGCGCATCGGATTCCGTCGTCAGGAACAGGATCGGCACGCCTTTATAGGCCGGCAGCTGGCGCAATTCCTTGATCAGGGCGAGGCCGTTCATCACCGGCATGTTGAGATCGGTCATCACCATGTCGACCTGGGAGGCGCGCGCTTTGGCAAGGCCTTCCGACCCGTCATTCGCCTGAATCACCTGATAGCCGGCGCCGGTGAGAGTCAGTTTGACCATCTGCCGCACGCTGGCGGAATCGTCGACGCTAAGAATGGTCTTACTCATGATGGGTGGTTCCTTGGATCCAGAAGAGATCGTCATTGTCGGGGTCGTCGGCCGCGCCGGACAGGAAACCGCTGCGCATCAGCAGCTGCAGAAGGGCGCCACTGGCGGGGCGGTCGAGCGATACGTTCATCCCGAGCTGTGCGGCGCTTTTGCGGCAGGCGACGACCAGTTGCAGCAGGCTGAGATCGGCCTCTGCCAGGGCATCGCATTTGATCACGAGAGATTGGCCCGGCCGCAGATGGCTGAGCATTTGGCCGCGAAAATCGGCCGCGGAACGGAGCGTGACAGATGCCGGAAGGTCGAGAACGGAACCGCTCGAAGCTTGCGCCAAGTCTTCCATATTTCCTGCTACTTCTACACTCAGGTGTGAATGCAGCGGTATTCTAGGTTTTAAAGCGTGAACAAGTTATTAGCGACTTCTGTCCTGCTGAGGGGCGAGACAGGACGTCTCTACATGCCGGATCTGCAAATTGGGTATGGAGAAAATGCCGAGCGAACGGCGGCCGGCGCCAGTCGAAATTGAGCCAAATGTGCGACAAATTTGGCGGCCGGCTATCAGCTGGCCAGGTAATGCGCCATGTGCGGCGGCGGAGTGCGGCGGCGGAGCCCGCCGGCTCGAACAAAGACGCAAGATGCATGCAGCTTTCGCACGCTCATGGGGACGGCATGAAGAGGACATGGGGCGCGGTGCCCTCTTCATGCCGCGATGTCGCCGCAAGCCGTGGCGATTCTTCTTACATATATAGAGCGCAGCTATCGCGACGCGGCGACAAGCTCGACCTCGTCATATCCCGCCGCCATCGCGATCAACCGTTGCCGGTCGACTTTGCCATGGGCGTTTCGCGGAATCTCGTCAATGATCAGCAGGGCCTCGGGCGTCTTGTAGTCGGCTACCCGCGCGAGCAGGCTGGTGCGAATGGCTTCAAGGCCGATGTCGTCGGTATCGGGCATCAGCTTGACGAAACCGACCACGCGCTGGCCGAGGATCATATCCGGCACGCCGACGACAGCCGCCTCTTGGACGGCGGGATGAGCAATCAGGGCATGTTCGACCTCGACGGGCGCGATCTTGGCGCCATCCCGGACGATGATGTCCTTCTTGCGCCCGACGAACCACAACTCATCGGCCTCGCCCTGGCGCATGAGATCGCCGGTATGGAACCAGCCATCGTTGTCGACCGGCACCAGGTCCTCCGGTCCCGCCCAATAACCCGACGCCACATGCGCGCCGCGGAGCAGCAATTCGCCGACCGCGCCACGGACCACCGGCGCGCCGCTGTCGTCGACAAGGCGGAATTCCGCCTCTTGCCGGATGCGGCAGACCGGCCCGGACTGCAGACCATAGAGTGTCGAGCCAGCGGCCTCCGTGGCCTGCCAGAAGGAACGCAAGGGAACGCCGAAATAGTGGGGGAACAGGTTCTGCAAATGAGCAGGACAGATATCGCCGCCGCTCAGGCAGGTCCGCAGCGAACTCATCTTGCGCGGCTGCGCCTGCTGGCGCTCCAGCAGGGCGGCGAACATCCACGGCAGCAGCGGCAAGGTGCTGCAATGATAATGCTCGATCGCGTCCAGCACCGGATCCGCCTTGAAACGCTCGAACAGAACGAGCGGCATGCCGCAATGGATCGCCGCGAGAAAGATGAAAAGGCCGCTGGCATGAACCATTGGCAGGGCCGCGATGCCGATCTGGTCGGCATCGAAACCCAGTTCACGGAAGGTCGCGGCGGCGGTAGCCAGACTCTCCTGCGTATGGACGACGAGTTTGGCCTCACCAGTCGCGCCGGCGGTAGAGAGCAGAACCGCGGGCGCCTGCGGATCCGGTTTGACGGCAATCGGATCACTGGTCGCATCGCCAAATAAGGCGGTCCAACGCTGAGCCATGCGATCAGTTACCGCCCGGATCGGCCCGCCGACGACGAAGCGGCCTTCATAAGGCAGAACGGCGGCGTCGAAATTGGCGACCCGGCCATAAAAATCAAGCTGGCCGATATAGAGCGCCGGTTTAAGGCGTCGCAGGAGCGCCGCCAGCTCGGTGGATTGCAACCGGGTATTCAAGGGGACCGCAATGGCGCCGATGCGGAAGCAGGCATAGTAGGCGAGGACCAGCTCCGGCACATTGGCCATATGCAGGACAACCCGGTCGCCCTTCTTGATGCCCCGCGCCAGCATTCCGCGGGCAAGGCGCGCACTTTCCGCCGCCAGGCGACTATAGGTCCAGCCCTCTCGATCCTGGATGAAAGCAACCGCATCGGGGCGCGCCTGCGCATGACCGATCAATGCAGCCAAAGGTGTCGTCACCATCTTGCTCTCCAACAAAGTTGTGATCAGGCGGTCAAAAGCGGACGTCATCATCCGTGCTCCGGAAGAACCGTCTTGCGGGCAACGCGCGCGGTGCGCGCCGGCAGCGGCATGTTGTCGGGCGTCAGGCGGGGCAAAGGCGTCGCGCAGAACATGCCGTCGGGATCGACGCGCCGCTTGATATCCAGCAGCCGGACGAGATTGCTGCCATAGGCGCGGGCAATCTGCTCGTGATGGTCCGGTCCCAGCATGTTGGGATAGCCGCCCGGCAACGCCGAAGCAGCCAGGCTTTGCGAAATGGTCTTCGCCCAGTTGCGATGAATGCTGCCGTCATCGCCCTCCGTCGGCTCCCAGCAGGCTATGACTTCGAACAGGAAGTGTTCCTGGCGCAAGCCGAAGGCCGTGTTGCCGAGGGGCACGCGGGCCGCTGCGCCATGAAAGTGATGCAGGACGATGGCCGTATGCGGTGACGTCCTGGTACTGCCCGCCGCGACGATCGAGGAGATGGCCTGCGATGTCAGTGCGGGAAGCCAGCGCGACTGTGCAGCATAGTGGCGGCCGGCAACAACCTGGGCATCGAACAGGCCCAGCAGGGAAGCGTAGCTCCGTGGCGCGATGTCGACCGCGACCGGCGTGCCCAGCCGGCACAAGCCGGCCATGATCTGCTCGCCGCGGCTGCGCTCGCCGCTCCAGCAAGGGGCGAGGAACAGCAGCGGATTGCCTGCGGGGCCGGACACGACGCCGCTGATGACCGACAGTTCGTCGGGCGCCCAGCCCGCCGCCTCAGCATAGCCGCGCAGGACCATCTCCGCCTCGAACCAGGGAAACAGGATGATGCCGGCGATCACCTGGGGCAGTTCGTGCAATCGAAGATGCAGGGCCGTGACGACGCCGAGATTACCGCCGCCGCCACGCAGCGCCCAGAACAGATCGGTGTTCTTCATGGCATCGGCGGTGACCAGCCGTCCATCGGCCAGCACCACCTCGGCGCCGATCGTGTTATCGAGGGCCAGACCGTATTTGGCGCAAAGCGGTCCGTAGCCGCCCCCCAGCGTGAGGCCGGCGAGGCCGACAGTGCCGACCGCGCCGGTGACCGCAACGAGACCGTGTGGAGCAGCGGCCTCGATCAGGTCGGCGGCAAGAGCGCCGCCCTCAACCCTGGCAGTTCGCGCTTTGGTATCGATTTCCACCCCGCGCATGCCGGAGAGATCGATCACCAGCCCATCGGGACGCAGCGCCCGGCCGGCCCAATCATGTCCGCCGCCACGGACCGAAAGAGCGACACCGTACTGGCGCGCGGCCTGGACTGCCAATTGGACATCGCGCGACGTCTCGCAGCGCGCGAACAGCGCCGGCCGGTGATCGACGGCACCATTCCAAATGCGCCGAGCAGCCGCATAGCCGCTGTCTTCCGGCGATATGACGCTGCCCTGCATCTGCCCGCGCAGCTGTCTCGCCGCGGCCAGTCCGGCTGTTGCAATCAGGTCCCACATGATGCTCTCCCACTCCCGTTGAAGGTCAGCTTGCGCTTCGCAGCACGGCCGGGCTTGGCTGGCTGAAGGCCAGCGCGCCGGGGCTGTCGATCGTCCCCACTGCCGGACATTTCTGCCCGCTGACTCGCGATGCTGATAAGTTGGGAACAGGCCGTTACGACCGCATTTCAGGGCCGGGAAAAAACGTTACCGCTGTAATGGGAAAATGGCGCCAAGCGTTCAACCGCCCCGCTTGCCGCAATCCGGCAGCCATCGGCGCCTGCGCCGGACCATATCAAGGCGACGTCGGGCGCAAGCGGCGAGAGGGCGTGCTGCGTGGTAGAGCGCTAGGTCGGTATGGTCCGGGGTGCGTCAGAGACGCTCCTGAAGCAGCGCTTCAGTGCCGCCGCAAGCTCCGTGGAGATGAGCGGCCGCCTGACCGCTTCGGAAATGCCGGCCGAGATCAACAGGCTCGCATCGATTTCCTGAATTGATGTCGTGGTCAGCAGGATCGGCAAGGTCGGCGTGATCTCATGCACCTTGGCGGCAAGATCGAGCGCCAGGGCGATCGAACTGAAATGCCCCAGGACAAGGCAATCGAAACGGCCGGGATCGGCGCGATACGCCGCCAGGACGTCGGCAGTACTGGTAAATCCGATCGGCTCGTAACCGAGTGCGGCCAATACTTCTTCATCGGCAAGCAGCCGGTTGCGATCGTCACCAACCACAAGCAGGGCCTCGCCGCGCCCGAAGGGGAGCGCCGGCGCGTTCACTTTGGGCATGATTTCGGCGCCTCCAATACAAGGTAGCCAAGCTTCAAAGCGACTGCCGGCGCCGGGCGAACTGCGGACATTCATCGCCCCGCCATGCTGGCGGACGATCTCGCGCGCCGACGCCAATCCCAAGCCGTTGCCGGTGGGACGCGTGGTGAAGAAGGGCTCGAAGAGCCGCTCGAGCACGGCTTCCTGCATGCCGCGTCCGGTATCGCTGATACCGATGCTCACATAGCGGCCCTGGGTCAGTTCGCCATGCGTCAGCGGCTGGGCCCAGGGTATGTCATGGATCTGCACATCGATCTCAATGCGCCCGACCCCTTCCATCGCCTGTGCGGCGTTGTTGCAGAGATTGAGAATCACCTGCTGCAATTGGCCCGGCTCGCCGAGGATATTGGCGGTCTCCGGCAACCTGCCGATGACAAGTTCGGTGGTCGGCGGCAGCGATGCCTGCAACAGCGAGGCGACTTCGGCGATCAGGGAACCGATATCGACCGGGCGGCGATGGCCCTCCCGATGGCGGCCGAAGGCAAGGATCTGATCGACAAGGTCCCGCGCGCGCTCGCCAGCCTTGCGGATCTCCTCGAGGCTGGCGACCGCCTGGCCGCTCGACGCAACCTGGGCCTCGGCGATCTCCGTATAGCCCAGGATCGCCGCGACGATATTGTTGAAGTTATGGGCAATGCCGGAAGCGAAGGTACCGACCGTCTCCATCCGGCGGGCCTGCTGCAGCCGCGTTTCCAGACGCGCGCGCTCCTGCTCGAGGGAGGTCCGCTCAACCGCATTGGAGATGGCATCGAGCGCCATGCGCAACAGGCCGAGTTCGTCCACCTGCCGCACGCCGCGCGGTGCGAGAAAGTCGAAGCCGAGCAGGCTATGGATCTCGCTTTCGCCCAGACGCGGCACACAGATCCAACTCGACAGGCCGGCGATATTCAGCGGTTCCCGGTCGACATCCGGCGGCAGCGTGGCGACTGCGGGAATGTAGATGATTCCCTCCATCGTGGCATCAAGCCCGGCGGCGACCGCCGGCGCATTTTCCGGCCAGTCGCTCGGAAAAGGCGCTCCCTCGCGGCACCAGAGATAGACGCGCGGCATCTTTCCGGGAATGACGTAATAGGCGCGATCCGCATCGATATGCTCGGCCAGTTGGTCGAGGGCGGCATCGACATAGGCGTCGATTTCATGCGGGCGGCAATTGATGAAACCGGTCGAAATGGCAGCGATGACATGCTCCAGCGCGGCCCGGCGACGCAATGCCTGGGCACGCGCCCGCAGCCGCAAGCCGAGATGCACGAGCGTTGCCATCAGCAGCAGCGAGGTGACATAGAGCAGCAATCGATAGCGCCGCGCGACGCGACGCGCATCGTCATGCCGCGCCACGATGAGGCTTCGGACGCGCTCCTCCGCCTGCTTGCTGGGGATGACGAACAGCGCTTTCACCAGGTCATCCGTCGCCGGCAGAAGATCGTGCAGCAGGCGGCCATGCGCCAGCAGCGTTTCGACGGAATCGGCATCCCCTGCCTGCACGGGCTGCCGCGCCAGGTCGTCGAGCCGGTCCTGGACCTCTTGCGCCACCGAGGGTGACGTATTCAAGGTGAAATTCAGCATCGCCGCGGCCAGCGCACTGACAGCGGGCACCAGCACGCCGTCCTTGCCCGACGTGCCAAGACGGGCGCTGAAGAGCGAAAAATACGCCAGCGAATTCTGCAGCAGGGCATTGTTGCTCTTGAACTGCTCGGTCAGATCCTCCTGCCGATCAACCAGGCTGGAGAGCCGATCGACCTCCGTTTCCTCCTTCAGATCGCCTGACGCAATATCCTCCAATTGTGCCAGCGCATCCCTCAGGACATTGACTTCCCGCACGAGCGGATCGTAGTTCCGCAACATGCCCGACCGCGCGGCCAGGATATCCCGGTGCAGCGCGCTTTCGGTTCTTTGAAATTTGTCGAGCACGCCGATCGCCTGCTCGAATTGCTGCGAGTTGACGTTCATGCCCTTGATCAGCAGCCAGGTCAGCATGAGGAGCAGCAACGGTATGGCGGCCACGGTGGGCATCAGTTTCATGGCGTCGGCGCAATCACGGGAACACCGCGATACGTCCCGGTCAAGCTGCGGAGAAAGGCGACGATCGAATCGACCTGCTGATCCGTCAGTGTGCGATTGAGCTGGGCCGCGGCCATCCGGCGCACGGCGTCATTGAGGGTGGGAGCGCTGCCGTCGTGGAAATAAGGCGGGGTCGTCGCCACGTTGCGCAGACTGGGCACCCGCAGAATTTCCGGCTTGGGCGCGGCAAGCGGACGGAAAATGCCGTGACGAGCGAACAGATTGCCGCCGACATTGACGCCCTGATGGCAGGAGATGCAGCCGAACGACTTGAACAACCTGTATCCGTTCTGCTCGTCGGCGGTAAGGGCCGTCGCGTCGCCGCGGAGCCACAGGTCAAATCGGCTGCCGGGCGTGATCAGCGACCGCTCATAGCTGGCGATGGCATCCAGCAGGCTGTCTCGGTCGGGGCCGTGGCCATAGATACGCTTGAAGAGTTCGTTCATCTCAGCATCGGACCGCAGTTTGCCGACGACTTCGTCGATGCTCGTTCCCATGAATCCCGGGTTTTCAAACGCCGCCGCCGCCTGCGCCTCCAGGGTGCGGATATTTCCTTCCCAGTTGAGGCGGAAATTGAGCGCCGCGTTGAAGACGGTGGTGGTGTTCAGCGGGATCAGCAATCCGTCGGCATCTTTGTCATGGCTGCTGGCATCCGCGCCATTGGTGCGCACATCGTGGCAGGACGAGCAGGCATATACGTTGCCGCGCGACAGCCTCGTATCGGTGAAAAGCCGCTCACCGAGCGCCACTTTGAGGGGATCCATCTCCGGTGCCGACGGGATCGGCGTGATCGGCTCCGTCGCGGTGAAGGGCTTCGGCGTCGGCAATGTCGGATCGGCCGCCCGTGTCAGCGCACCGCTCACAATGAACGGCGCCAACAAGGCGGCGGGAAGCAAAACATAGCGCAGCCGCCGGCATAGAACAGCCGGGTCGGGGCGACATAATAATGCTGATAATCTGCCAAGAGTGCGGGGCATGGCCAACTTTTTGAGCTGCGCAAGTGTTAGAAATAGGTGTCCCGAGGCGGGGCGTCCAGCCGTTATCTCGCGCGGCAAGGGCGATCCCGCCCCGGACAATCGCCCATCCGCCACGTTTGTATGGCCGTCTCCCACCCGCGGCAGCCGGCCGCCGATCTTCCCGCCCAGCCGAAGACGGCAGACGAATTTCCCTACCGCTCGACGTGACAAGACCGTGTTGCTGCAGCATCGCCTTTATCCAGCAGATCGTATTCCAGTCGTATGATCCCGGTACCCCCGTTCGCGGTGCCCCGGTTCCCGGTGCCGTCGGCGAAGTGACACCCGGCGAGATTGCGCCGGGTGCCGCCTTTGCCGAACTTCGCGTATTTCCATCCCAAGCTAATCCTTCGACCGCCCATGCCGCACGACCCGCTCGACGTCGTAACGGGAGACCCCGATATCCTTCAGCATGCGGTCGTCGAGCGACTGCAAGGCTGCCAAGTCGCGCCGCATTTGACGAGCATCCTGAAATTTCGACTGCAGGGAGGATGCCAGTGACATGACCCATCCGCCCCAGCCCGCGTCCGAATCTGCCGGAGCCGGTGCGGCCACTTTCCGGCCATCGGCAATCCGCGCCGGAAGCTTGCTCTGCGTCCTCATTTCGTGCCGATAACGGCTGCCCTGCTTGGCGGAATTCTCGCTTTGGCGGTGGAGATTGCTCCAATTGTCTTCGCGAGATTTCGCCGGGCGATCATAGCGGGCGTCGTCATACTCGCTGTCGCTGCTCATCATTAGAAAGGCCTCGGGATGGGTTGCCGCGGCCGCCAAGGCGAAATCGTTCACCAGCTGCTCCACCATCCGGGAGACATATCCCGCGAAAAATTTCTGCTTTGCCGCCGGCAGAACGGTCACCCGATCGACGGTACCGGTACGTTCCGGAATCCGCTCTCCCGGGAAAGGGCGCTGCAGCGGAAAGCGATTGCTGATCGCCCCTTCGCTTCTGCCGCCTTCGCTCCGGCGAGAGCTCTGCTGGCTGTCGTTATGTTTAGCGACGGAACTGAAGGTGGAATGCTTTTGCGTCTGCATCGATATCTCCGTAGCGTTTTATGACGAAGATAACGTGGCGTCTGCATGTTACCGGATCGTCTCCTGATCCGGAAAAGAAGCTACGGTTGTAATGCGCCGTATTGGACAACCGCATCACGGAAACCCCGCATCCACATGCGTATTTTTCAATGACATGTGGGCGCGCCGCATGGTTTGGACTACGGCAACGAAACCGTAACCGAAGCGTGGGGGCGCCTGAAACTGGGCGAGTTTTGGCTGGCTGCCTAGGCGATCGCATGTCGCGACCGGTGGCTGCAAAAGCGGCCGTCGACCAGCAAGAACGTCAGAGACGAAAATCTCAAAGACGAATTGCCGGGAGACGACCGTAACGGGAGGAATTATGAAAGTTATATGACACGCAATCCTGGTCTCAAGTATCGCCCCAGGCCGCGTCTATGAAGGCAAACAAATATGAAGAAGATAAAGGCGGAATTTATAGTGACTGAACAGGCAGGGTGAAGACGTAGCCGACACCGCGCTCGGTTTGAATAATGCGCGGCGCATTGGGATCGATTTCCAGTTTACGCCGCAGCCGAAGAATCTGCACATCGATGCTGCGGTCGAAAATGTCTTCGTGAACGCGGGTTGCCTGCAGCAGATATTCGCGGCTGAGCGGTCGTTGCGGTGCGTCGAGGAAAGCCGTCAACAATGAATATTCACCTTTGGTCAGAGGGACCGGCTCCCCGTCGGGATTGGTCAGGCGCCGCGCCAGGCGGTCCAACTGCCAACCACCGAAGCGAAAGCGACCACGCGCCGGGTCGCGTTGCGGTGCTGTGCGGCCGAGCTCCCGGCGCCGCAAGACTGCCCGGATCCGTGCCAGGAGCTCGCGCAAACCGAACGGCTTAGTGAGATAGTCGTCGGCGCCGAGCTCCAACCCGACGACACGGTCAATCTCATCACGACGATGACCCGTGGTAATGATAACCGGAACGTCGGAATGCGAGCGGATCTCGCGCAGGAGATCAAGACCGTCCTCCTGTCCGAGCCGCAGATCGAGAAGCACAAGGCTAGGCTCGCTATTGGCGAAGTGCCGCGTCATTTCCTCCTGACCGCTGACGGACGTCGCGTGCATATTATGTTCTTCGAGATAGTTGACTACCATGCGCTGCAAGGAGATGTCGTCGTCGACAACGAGAATGCGTGCTGGCTGAGTGTTTTCGTCATTATTCATGTCTTGCTCATGGCTATCAATTGCAGGACAATCATTTTGGCCGCGATGAAATCTTTGCCGATATTGTTCGACAGATAGGGTCGTAGCTGTGTGACGAAGCATGGGTCTCCCCGTTTTACTGGTCCCTACTTTGGAAATGCTGTCGAGTATTGAACCGGTCAACATGCGGCTCCCCTTCTTGTGACGATGGTCACGCAAATCGCTCGACTTAGATAGAAGCCCGGATTGGATAGAGGCCCAGGCAGCCGGCCGCGAAATCCCCACCATTATTCGACGAGACGGAACTCTGATGTCCCCGCCGCATCGCCGTCATCACAGGTGGGCATTACATATCCCGCACCGAGCCCGATCGCAACAAGAAGACGCCGTCATGCATCCGAAGTTGCGACGATCGGATAAAAATGTCGGGGCAAGCCGCACCTGTGCAGTGCCTGGCTTTGGCTCCGCGAAGCCTGATGATTCCCTTGCCGCGATGCCCGGCCACTAACGAACGCAACATCGCGTGATCGCGCAGCACCGAAGCAATATCGATCATCACCCGGCGGCGGAGTATGGCGATAGCGCCGCGAGTCGGGCTGTGACAAAAGGGAAAGGAGGCTGTGACAATTTAACACTCCAAACGGGATAAACCGCCCAGACTCCCCGAGCGCGCATTTTATTCCACGCTTCCCAGAATCATTGTGGCACGCAGACCGGGGGAATTATCGCTGAGGTCGAGGCGACCGCCATGCAGGATGGCAACGGCTTCGACCAGGCTCAGTCCCAGACCCGTTCCCGGCGTGCCGCGACTGACATCGCCCCGATAGAAACGCTCGGTCACTTTCGGCTTTTCATGATCCGGAATGCCGGGGCCGTCATCGGCGATGGATATGCCGATGACCCCATCGCCGCCCTTGATGGCGGAGACCGTTATATGGCCGTTATTGGGAGCGAATTTGAGGGCGTTGTCGATCAGGTTGCCGATGGCCTGGGCCAGGAGCAACGTGTCGCCGCGGATTGTCACCGCATCGCACCGCGCCAGCACGAGCGAGATATTGCGTAATTCCGCCGCCGGCGAATAAAAGTCGACCGCCTCGCTC
The DNA here is from genome assembly GCA_035539215.1 of Dongiaceae bacterium. Taxonomy (GTDB): domain Bacteria; phylum Pseudomonadota; class Alphaproteobacteria; order Dongiales; family Dongiaceae; genus Dongia_B. Next base: position 15,080 of record DATLIX010000183.1, read on the forward strand.
GCCAATTCGGCAAGGTCGACCTCGACAAAGCCGGCGCGGCGCGCACCGGTGTCGATTTCCGCCAGCCGCAGCAGGGCATCGAACACCCGGATCACGCGATCAACATCGGCAACAGCGCCCTCGATCTCGCCGAAAGTTTCGTCGACCGGCGGCTTGGTCAGCGAGACTTCTTCCAATCGCGAACGCAGTTCGGTGAGCGGCGTCCGCAAATCATGCGCGATCGAATTCGATACATTGCGAATGCCGTGAACCAGCTTCTCGATCTGATCCAGCAGGCTGTTGATGGTATGCGACAGGGCATCCAACTCCGCCGTGGCGCCCGGCACCGGCAGGCGACGTTTGAGATCGCCGGCGACCAGCGCCGCACTTGCCTGGCTGATGCTTTGGATCGGCGACAGCATCACCCGCCGGATCAGCAGCGCGCCAATGGCCCCGACCACGACGAGGGCGCCGATGGCTATTGCCAGGCCATACCAAAAGCGGATTTCCAGCGGTACCAAACGGGAGATGTCCCTGCCGACCAGCAGATGATAGCCGCCGGGAAGGAGGGTATGGACGAAAAACGTCCGCGCCCGGACGCCATTAAGCTGCATATCGACGTTATAACGACCAGCCGTCTCCGGAACCTCCGGCGGCCAGGAAGGCAGGTTCCCCGCGAGCGGCTTCCTTGCCGCATCGGTCAGCATGATAATCCGGCCGCTCATGAACTGCATATTGATGCGGGCGTCTATCCAGGCGACCAGCTTCTCGACGCCCTCGCTGCGATAGAGTTCGGCCATATGCTGGGAATCTTCCTGCAGGATTTCCGCGCGCCCGGCATCCATGGTCTGCCGCCAGCCATACCAGAGCGGCGCCGCAAACAGGATGAGCGTGATGATGCTGAGCACGACATAGCCGGCGGCCAGGGCGGCAGCCGAGGAACGCGCCAACCTAAGCATCGGCGGAGATCATGTATCCGGCGCTTCGGATGGTACGCAGCAGCGAACGGGCAAAGCCGGCATCGATCTTCTGGCGCAATTTGCTGACATGCACGTCGACGATATTGCTCTGCGGATCGAAATGATAATCCCAGACATTCTCCAACAGCATGGTGCGCGTGACCACCTGGTCCTTATGGCGCATCAGATATTCCAGCAGCTTGAATTCACGCGGCTGCAGCGTTATCGGCCGCCCTTCCCGCGTCACCTTGCGCGACAGCAGGTCCATGCGCAGGCCATCTACCATCAGCAGCGTTTCCACGCTGGTGCTTTGGCCGCGCTTGGCCAATACGTCGAGGCGCGCCAGCAATTCACCGAAGGCAAAGGGCTTGGTGAGATAGTCGTCGCCGCCGCTTTTGAGGCCACGAATGCGCTCATCGACGTCCGACAGGGCCGACAGGATCAGGATCGGCGTCGTATTGCCGCCCATGCGCAACGCCTCGATGATGCTGAGCCCGTCGATGCCGCCCGGCAGGAGACGGTCCATGATGATGACGTCGTAGCGCTCGCTGGCAGCCAGGAACATGCCGCTGCGGCCATTATCGGCATGGTCAACCGTATGGCCGGATTCGGCCAAGCCTTTCTTCAGAAAGCGGATGACGCGCTCGTTGTCCTCTACCAACAGAATCTTCATGTTCTACCTATTACGGCTCGACCGGCTCCGAGGACGGGACCGAGCAACCGTGCCTCCCCATCATAACAAACTACCGGCACTTATTCTCCCGCAACGAGTGCGGGTTTCGCGGCTTCTACTTTAACATGCCGCTTGCGGCTCAACCAATGATTGACCCGGTCGAGATACAGATAGACCACAGGGGTCGTGAAGAGGGTCAGCGCCTGGCTCACCACCAGCCCGCCGACCATGGTATAGCCGAGCGGCTGGCGCAATTCCGAGCCGGTACCGTGTTCGAGCATCAGCGGCAGGGCGCCCAGCAAGGCGGCCATGGTGGTCATCATGATCGGGCGGAACCGCAGGATGCAGGCCTGGCGGATCGACTGCTCCGGCGTCATCCCATGATTGCGCTCGGCCTGGATGGCGAAGTCTACCATCATGATGCCGTTTTTCTTCACGATGCCGATCAGCAGGATGATGCCGACCAAGGCGATCACCGATAGATCGATATGCGAGATCATCAGGATCAGCAGCGCCCCCATGCCGGCCGAGGGCAGCGTCGAGAGAATGGTCAGCGGATAGATATAGCTCTCATAGAGGATGCCGAGAATGATGTAGACGGTGACGATCGCCGCCAGGATCAGAAGCGGCGTGCTCTTCAATGAATCCTGGAACGCCTGGGCATTGCCCTGGAAGGTACCCTGGATTGCCGGCGGCAGGCCGATTTCCGTCGTCGCCTGGTTGATGACATTGACCGCATCGCCCAAGGCGACACCGGGCGCCAGATTGAATGACAGGGTGATCGCGGGAAACTGTCCCTGGTGGTTGATCGAGAGATAGCTGACCTTGTTGGTGTCGAACTTGGCAAAGGTGGAGAGCGGGACCTCCTGGCCGGTCAGCGGCGATTTGACATAGATGCGGTTCAACGTATCGGCGTCTCCCTGTACCTTGGGATCGACCTCGAGGACCACATGATAGGTGCTGCGCTGGGTGAAGTATTGCGTCACCTGGCGCTGGCCGAAAGCGTCGTCGAGCGTCTCGTCGATGACCTGCGGCTGGATGCCGAAGCGGGACGCCTGATCGCGGTCGATGCTGAGCGACAGGGTGCCGCCGCTGGTCTGCTGGTCGGTGGCGATATCGCGCAGCTGCGGCAGCGTCTTCAACTTGGCGACGACGCGGGGTGCCCAGGTATTGAGTTCGTCGATATCCGCATCCTGCAGCGTGTATTGATACTGGGTCCGCGACAGGCGTCCACCGACATTGAGATCCTGAGCCGCCTGCATGAAGAGGGCGATGCCCTGGACCTTGGCCAGCTGCGGGCGTAAGCGGGCGATGATCTGGTCGGCGGAGGCCGTCCGCTGGTCCCGTGGCTTGAGGCTCAACAGGACCAGCCCGGTATTTTCGGCGCGCGCGCCGCCGATCACCGAGCCCCAGGCCGCGATATCGGGGTCCTTGGCCACGACATCCGTCAGGGACTGCTGCAGGCGCGACATTTCCGCAAAGGACACGTCCTGCGCCGCCTCGGAAAAGCCGGTGATGAGCCCGGTATCCTGCTGCGGGAAGAAGCCCTTCGGCACCTGGGTATAGAGATAGCCGGTGATGCCGAGCGTCAGGAAGAAGACGCCCAGGGTGATGAGGCGATAGCGCATGACCAGATCGAGGCCGCGCGTATAGAGCGCCAGCAAGCCGTCAAAGAAACCCTCGACGATCATATAGAGCTTGCCGTGGCGCCGGTGCTTCTCATCGCGCAGGAAGAGCGAGCACATCATCGGCGTCAGGGTCAAGGAGACGACGGCCGAAACCGCGATCGTCATGGTAACGGTCACGGCGAACTCACGGAACAGGCGGCCGATGATGCCGCCCATCAGCAGCAGCGGGATGAAAACGGCGACCAGCGAGACGCTGATGGAGATGATGGTGAAGCCGATCTCGCCCGCTCCCTTGAGGGCGGCCTCATAGGGCGTCATCCCCTCTTCCATATGCCGATAGATGTTTTCCAGCATGACGATCGCGTCATCGACGACAAAGCCGACAGCGATGGTCAACGCCATCAGGGAGAGATTGTCCAGGCTGTAGCCGACCACATACATCAGGCCGCAGGTGCCGATCAGCGCGAGCGGCACGGTGATGCCGGGAATGATCGTCGCCCAGAAGTTACGCAGGAAGAGGAAGATCACCATGACCACCAGTGCGATGGTCAGCATCAAGGTGAAGTTCACATCATGGACCGAGGCGCGAATCGTCTGCGTCCGGTCGATCATCTTGTCGACCTTGAGGGAGGGCGGAACCGACAGCAGAATATGCGGCATCTTTGCTTCGATATTCGACACCGCATCGATGACATTCGCGCCCGGTTGCTTATAGATGATGAGCAGAACGCTGCGCCGGCCGTTTTCCCAGGCAGCGAGCTTGGTGTTCTCCGGCCCGTCGACGGCCGTGCCGATATCGCGAATGCGGATCGGCGCACCGTTCTTATAGGCGACAATGACGTCATTCCAGGGCTTCGCCGCCGTCAGCTGGTCATTGTCATAAATGGTGAAATTATGGGTGGCACCGTCGATCGATCCCTTGGCGGCATCGACCGTGACGGTGGAAATCATCCCCGCCACGTCTTCCATCTGCAGGCCGAGCGACGCCAGCTTGGCGGGATCGATCTGAACCCGCACCGCCGGCTTCTGCTGCCCGCCGATGACCACCTGGGAAATGCCGGGGATCTGCGACAGCTGCTGGGCGATTTGCGTCTCCGCATAGTCATCGACCGCGGTCAACGGCAGGACATCGGAATGCACGGCATAGACCACGATCGGCGAATCCGCCGGGTTGACCTTGCGATAGGAGGGCGGGCTGGGCAGATCTTTCGGCAATTGTCCGGCGGCCGCATCAATAGCCGATTGAACGTCCTGGGCGGCGGCGTCGATGTCGCGGTCGAGATCGAACTGCACCGTCACCTGGGTGTTGCCCAACTGACTGGTCGACGTCATCTGCGACACGCCGGGAATGTCGGAGAACTGTTGTTCCAGCGGCGTCGCCACGGTCGAGGCCATGGTTTCCGGGCTGGCGCCCGGCAGGTTCGCGGAAACCGAGATGGTCGGGAAATCGATCTGCGGCAGAGGTGCGACCGGCAGCAAGGGATAGGTTACGGCGCCGACCAGAACGACGCCCAGCATGAGCAGGGAGGTCGCGATCGGGCGCTTGATGAAGGGCGTCGAGATATTCATCGCATCACCCCTTCATCGCGTTGCCAGGGTTGTCTGATCGGGCACAGCGTTGTTCTGCGCCGCCTTGTCGCCCGCCGGTGCTTGAGAAGTCGGCTTGTTGGCTTTCACCAAGGTGCCGACCTGCAGGCGATACTGCCCGCCCGTGACCACCTGGTCCCCTGGCTGAAGACCGTTCGTCACCACGGCGACCTGGCCGGTGTCGTAGCCGACCTGCAACGGCGTCGTCGTGACGGTGTTGTCCGGCTTGACGATATAGGTGAACAGGCCGTCGGGCCCCCGCTGTACCGCGGTCGAAGGCACCGTCAGAACATTACGCTGGGTCGCCTGTAGAACCTTGATGTTGACGAATTCGCCGGGCCACAGCGCATTGTCGTTGTTCGCGAATTGCGCCTTGAAGCGGGCCGTGCCGGTGGCCTGATCGATCTGGTTGTCGACCAGGACGACCTTGCCTTGGGCGAGCACCGTCTTGCCGTCGCTGGCAAAGGCGGTGGCGCTGACCGTGCCTGCCGACATGGCCTTCATCACCGCCGGCAGATTCTCTTCCGGCAAGGTGAAGACGACCGAGATCGGATGGAGTTGCGTGATGACCACGATGCCGGCGGTATCGGCCGCGCGGACGTTATTGCCCTGGTCGATCAGCCGAAAGCCCGTGCGGCCGTCGAGCGGCGCCCTGATGCTGGTGTAATCGAGCTGTGTACGGGCATTGTCGATCGCTCCCTGGTCGCCCTGCACCTGCGCCTGCAGCTGATCGACCTGGGCGCGCTCGGTATCGAGCTGTTGCTGGCTGGCGAAATCCTTCTTCGACAGGGCGAGAAAACGTTGCAGGTCAAGCTTGGCATTAGCCAGCTGGGCCATGTCCTGCGCTTTTTTGGCGACCGCCTGGTCGAGCGCCGCCTGGAAAGGCCGCGGATCGATCTGCGCCAGGAGGTCGCCGGTCTTGACGTCCTCCCCTTCCGTGAATCCGATCTTCTGCACCTGACCGTCGACGCGCGCCGTGACGGTCACCGTGTTCAAGGCCTGGACCGTACCGAGGCCCGTCAGATAGACCGGCACATCCTGACGGCTGGCTGACGCCGTATCGACCGGTATCGCGGCCGGTTGCGTCGGTGGCAGGGTCGCCATGGCCGGCTGGTTGACCCACCAATGCCATCCGGCAAAGCCGGCGGCGCCAAGAACAACCAGCGGGATCAGTGTTTTATAGTTCATTTTTATCGGCCCATCTTTGTACGGACTATCGCCGGCCTCACTAATGGAGGCCGTGAGCGAAAAAGCAGCTCTATTCCGGGTTGCCGGCAATACGATCGGCGTAGAGACCCGGTCGATCCATTGCAGGCCTGACAAAGATAGGTAGAGGTCGATTAAACCGCCATCGACGCTTCATGAAGTTTTGTTCATCTTGGAAGCGGGTGGTCAAGGACGGCTGGTCAGCGTCAGTCGTCGATTGCCGTCAGCGGCCGGGCGATATGCTCCAGCTGCTTGCGCTCTGCGGCCACGCCCCAAAGGGCCTGAATGACGGCCGCCGCGAGCATCAGCACGGCCCCCACCACATAGCCGATGAAGACATCCTGCCGCGAGCCGGTATCAATCAGCCTGCCGAAAAAGGACGGCGCAACAACACCGCCGAGGCCGGTGCCGATGGCAAAGAAGATCGCGATCGCCAGCGCCCGCATTTCCAAAGGAAAGGTCTCGCTGACCGTCAGGTAGGCCGAGCTGGCCGCCGCCGAGGCAAAGAAGAAGACGACCATCCAGCACAGCGTCTGGGTGAGCGCGGTCAAGACGCCCTGTTCGAAGAGATAGCCGCTGATCAGCAGCAGGATACCGGACAATCCATAGGTGAGGGCGATCATGGGCCGACGCCCCCAGCTGTCGAAGAACCGGCCGAGCAGTACCGGTCCGGTGAAATTCCCCACGGCGAAGGGCAGGATGTACCAGCCGACCGCATCGGCCGGTATCTGGTAGAAATCGGTCAGCACCAACGCATAGGTGAAGAAGATGGCGTTGTAGAAGAAAGCTTGCGCCGTCATCAGGCTGAGCCCGACCAGCGCGCGGCGGCGGTGGCGATTGAAGAGGACGTCGACGACATGGCGCATCTCGGTATGCGCGCGCGGCTGCAGACGCAGCTTGGAAAGCTTTTCGCCGCGATCGAGAAGATGCGCCGGGAAGCGTCGCTCGATGCCGGCAATGACATCTTCCGCCGCCGCCTCATGGCCATGGGTGATGAGCCAGCGCGGGCTTTCGGGAATCCACAGGCGCATCACCAGGATGACGCCGCCGAGCAGGCCGCCGATGAGGAAGCAAAGCCGCCAGCCGAAGTCGATTGCGAACAAGGCCGGATTGAGCAGGAAGACGGAACCCGCCCCGCCCAGTGCCGCACCGACCCAGAAACTGCCGTTGATGACGAGATCGGTCCAGCCGCGGTAGCGCGCCGGGATCAGCTCCTGGATGGTCGAATTGATCGCCGTGTATTCGCCGCCGATCCCCGCCCCCGTCAGGAAGCGGAACAGCACGAAGCTCGGCAGATTCCAGGAGAAGCCGGTGGCCAGCGTGGCAATGATATAGACGAAGAGCGTAATGAAGAAGAGCTTCCGCCGACCCAAGCGATCAGTCAGCCAGCCGAACAGAACCGCGCCGAACACCGCGCCGGCGAGATAGGCGCTGCTGGCGAGGCCCACATTGCTGTTGTCGAAATGCAGCTGCGGGCTTTGCTTCAAGGCGCCGGCCACAGCCCCTGCCAGCGTCACCTCGAGGCCATCGAGAATCCAGGTGATGCCGAGCGCCACGACCACCAGGCTGTGAAAGGCACCCCAAGGCAGGCGATCGAGACGGGCCGGAATGGCCGTCGCAGTAATCGGCAGGGAGTCCGCTGCGGGCGGATTGGCCATCGCTATCGCTCTCCAGAAGAACCCGGGAAACGAACGGCAGCCCGTCGCATGCGGTTCAACCGGGCGCCGACACGATTTGGTGAGGCGCTGACCCCCTCCTCCGGTCGTCGCGCGGGCGTTTCGACCGCAAAATAACGAGGCGCCGTCGCAGCGTTATATACATTTGAATATAATGAGATTTTTTCCTTCGGCCTTTTGATCAAACGCTATAATTCCGCGTCCTGTGAACCTGCCGCAGATCAGAGGCGCACGTGCATAGCGGTCACGACCCCGTCCTGATGGGATTGTCCATCCTGATTGCGATCCAGGGTAGCTTTGTCTCCCTGGTGCTGGCGCGTGAGACGGGGCGCTTCGAAGGCGCCTGGCGGCGCCTCATCCTCGCCATGTCGGCGGTGACGCTCGGCTCGTCGATCTGGGCGATGCATTTCATCGGCATGCTGGCCTATCACATGCCGGCCGCCGTCACCTATGACCTGTTCCTGACATTGCTGTCTTTCCTGATCGCGGTTCTCGCTGTCGGCATCGGCTACGGCATCACCACGGTCTTCGCCGACAGCGCCTGGCGCGACATCGCCGCAGCGATCTTCACCGGCGGCGGCATCGCCGGCATGCATTATATCGGCATGACGGCCCTCAGCGGACCGGTCGATCTCGGCTATCACGGTACATGGGTCGTCGTCAGCGTGCTGATCGGCGTGGTGGCGGCGGGCATCAGCCTGCATCTCGCCTTCGGCACCAAGCTGCAGGCGCGTGCCGCCCTCGGCGCGGTCGCCATGGGGCTCGCCATTTCGGGCATGCATTATTCAGCAATGTACGGCACCGATGTCATGGCGGCCGATCAGGGAAGCGGCATGCTGTCCCATGCCCTGGACCGTACGCTGCTCGCCATCGTCGTTGCCGTCGTCGCCTTCATCATCTGCGCGACCTCGATGCTGCTGCTGATTCCCAACCGCGCAACCACGCCGGGTCGCAATCATGACGGCCAGGTGGTCGACGGCGCCGCCTGGGAACATGCTGCAGCGCAAACGGCATCCGCCGCGTCGGCTGTTGGCGCAGATCCCGCGCCGGCGGATCTTGCCCGGATTCCGGCGCGGGCTGGGGGCACCACCGTGCTGCTCGATCCGCTGTCGATCCAGGCTATTCGCGCTGATGGGCGCTACACCCATCTGCAGGATGCGGGCCGCGACTATTTCTGCAATCTGTCGATCACTGATCTTGCGGGGCGATTGGACCCGACGCATTTCCTCCGCGTCCACCGATCGCATATTGTGCAAGTGCGATATGTCAAATCGCTGCGCCGCAAGGGCGATGGCGCGGTGCTGACCCTGGGCAGTCGCGCGGAAACGATCATCCCTGTCAGCCGCACTGCCCTGCCGAAGTTGAAGGCGCGCCTGGGTCTCTCCGATGCGGCTTCCGCAAGCCCGCTAGAGACAACATCTCTGTCGTAATTCATTGCGCGTTCGCCGCTTTTCGTGCCGTTCAGACCCGCTTCGTTCCCGGAATCCTGCGGCCTTTCGCCACTGCCCTTAATATTTGCCTTCGAGAAGAGCGCAGTCAGGCGCCGCCATTGTCGGGGAGGTCCAATCATGATTCCGGGTCGCTTCACCTATCACTGTCCGGCTTCCGTCACGGAAGCGGTCGGCCTGCTGGCCAGCCTCGGCGAAGACGCGCGGCCTCTGGCGGGCGGCCATAGTCTCATTCCCATGATGAAGCTCCGCATGGCGCAGCCGGAGCATCTGATCGATCTCGGCAAGATCCCTGACCTGAAAGGCATCCGGCAGGAAGCTGGCGAGATCGTCATCGGCGCCATGACCACCCAGGCCGAGATCATCGCCGCGCCGCTGCTGGCCGAAAAGGCGCCGATCCTGATCGAGGCGGCCAGGGTGATTGCCGATCCCCAGGTGCGCTATGCCGGCACGATCGGCGGCAATGTCGCCAATGGCGATCCCGGCAATGACATGCCGGGCTTGATGCAGTGTCTCGATGCCCGGTACGGTCTCACCGGACCGTCGGGGACACGGCAGGTGGCGGCGCGCGACTTCTACGAAGCCGCTTACTTTACCAAGCTGGAAGCCGGGGAAATCCTGACCGAACTGCGCTTCGCTGTTCCGGCCGCCGGTCACGGCTGGGCCTATGAGAAGCTGAAACGCAAGATCGGCGACTATGCCGTGGCCGCCGCCGCTGTCATGCTGAGCATGTCCGCCGGGAAATGCACCCAGGCCGCGATCGCCCTTACCAATGTCGGGCAGACCCCGCTGCTGGCCGCCGATGCCGCGAAGGCACTGGTCGGCAGCCCTGTCGACGCAAGCGCCATCGATGCCGCCGCCAAGGCCGCCATGGCGATCGCCGATCCCAGCACGGATACGAGGGGACCGGTGGAATACCGCCGCGCCGTTCTCGGCGTGATGGTGCGCCGCGCCATCGACCGCGCCAAAGCCCGCGCCCGCTAAACCTGTCAGGAGCCGAGACATGCCAAGCGATATCGCCAAGACCAGGGTCTCCATGACGGTCAATGGCCGTCCCTATGCCGCCGAGGTCGAACCGCGCACCTTGCTGGTGCATTTCCTGCGCGAAAACCTGAACCTGACCGGCGCGCATATCGGCTGCGATACCAGTCATTGCGGTGCCTGCACCGTCGATCTCGACGGCAAGTCGGTCAAATCCTGCACCGTCTTCGCCGTCCAGGCCGCGGGAGGCGCGGTCACCACCATCGAAGGCATGGCGGCGGCCGATGGCAGCCTGCATGCGCTGCAGCAGACCTTTCACGAGCATCACGGTCTGCAATGCGGCTTCTGCACGCCGGGCATGATCATGCGGGCGCATCGCCTGCTGCAGGAGAATCCGCAGCCCACGGAAGACGAGATCCGCCTCGGCATCTCCGGCAATCTCTGCCGCTGTACCGGCTATCAGAACATCGTCAAGGCGATCCGCGCCGCCGCCGACATGCTGGCGAACCCGCAGCGCAAGGAGGCCGCAGAATGAACGCCCCCACTCCCACCCGCGAAGAGCGCGAGCTCGCCCTCAAGGGCATGGGCTTCGCCCGCCGCCGCACCGAAGACGCCCGCTTCATCCAGGGCAAGGGCAATTACGTCGACGACGTGAAGTTGCCCGGCATGCTGCACGGCGATTTCGTGCGCTCGCCCTATGGCCATGCGCGGATCAAGAAGATCGATGTTGCCAAGGCCCTGGCCTTGCCCGGTGTCAAGGCGGTGCTGACCGCCAACGACCTGAAGCCGCTGAAACTGCATTACATGCCGACTTTGGCGGGCGACGTGCAGGCGGTGCTGGCCGACGAGAAGGTCCTGTTCGCCAATCAGGAGGTCGCCTTCGTCATCGCCGAAGACCGCTATATCGCCGCCGATGCGGTGGAACTGGTCGAGGTCGAATACGATCCTCTGCCCCCGCTGGTCGATCCATTCAAGGCGATGGCCGCCGATGCGCCGATCCTGCGCGAGGACATCCGGGACAAGCTGGAAGGCGCGCATGGCAGGCGCAAGCATCCCAATCACATCTTCGAATGGACGGTCGGCGACAAGGCGGCGACCGATCACGTCTTCGCAGGAGCGCCGGTGACGGTGAAGGAGCTGATCTCCTATCAGCGCGTCCATCCCGCGCCCCTGGAGACCTGCGCCTGCGTCGCCTCGATGGACAAGATCCGCGGCGAACTCACCCTCTGGGGCACCTTCCAGGCGCCGCATGTGGTGCGCACGGTGGCAGCGATCCTCTCCGGCATTCCCGAACACAAGATCCGCGTCATCGCCCCGGATATCGGCGGCGGCTTCGGCAACAAGGTCGGCGTCTATCCCGGCTATGTCTGCTCGATCGTCGCCTCGATCGTCTTGGGCGTGCCGGTGAAATGGGTCGAGGACCGGATCGAAAATCTCTCCGCCACCGCCTTCGCCCGCGATTATCACATGACGGCGGAACTGGCGGCGACACAAGACGGCAAGATCCTCGCCCTGCGCTGCCAAGTGCTGGCGGACCACGGCGCCTTCGATGCCTGCGCCGATCCCAGCAAATATCCGGCCGGCTTCTTCAATATCGTCACCGGTTCCTATGACATTCCGACGGCGTATCTCGCGGTCGACGGCGTCTATACCAACAAGGCGCCGGGCGGCGTTGCCTATCGCTGCTCCTTCCGGGTGACCGAGGCCGCCTATTGCATCGAGCGCATCGTCGATGTGCTGGCGCGCAAGCTCAACCTGGATCCGGCGGAAATCCGCTTGAGGAACCTGATCGAGCCGCAGCAATTCCCCTATAAATCGGCACTCGGCTGGGAATACGATTCCGGCGACTACGCGACCGCCCTCAACAAGGCGATGGAAACGGTCGGCTACAAGGCCTTGCGCAGAGAGCAGCAGCAGAAGCGCGAGGCCTTCGAGCGCGGCGAGACCCGCGAATTGATGGGCATCGGTGTCGCCTTCTTCACCGAGATCGTCGGCGCCGGCCCGTCGCGCAATTGCGACATCCTCGGCATCGCCATGTTCGATTCCGCCGAGATCCGCATCCATCCGACGGGCGCTGCCATCGCCCGCTTCGGCACCAAGACCCAGGGCCAGGGGCATGAGACCACCTATGCCCAGATCATCGCCACGGAGACCGGCATCCCCGCGGATATGATCGCCATCGAGGAAGGCGATACCAGCACCGCCCCTTATGGTCTCGGCACCTATGGCTCGCGCTCGACCCCGGTCGCGGGTGCCGCCTGCGCGCGGGCGGCACGCAAGATCCAGGCAAAGGCGAAGAAGATCGCCGCGCATCTGCTGGAGGTCGGCGAGAACGATGTCGAATTCGACATCGACCGCTTCCAGGTCAAGGGCCTGCCGGAAAAGTCGAAGACCATGAAGGAGATCTGCTGGGCCGCCTATTACAACGTGCCGCCGGGCATGGAGCCTGGGCTGGAGGCGGTGGATTACTACGACCCGCCCAACATGACCTATCCCTTCGGCGCCTATATCTGCGTGCTCGACATCGATATTGATACCGGCGCCAGCAAGATCCGGCGCTTCTATGCGCTGGACGATTGCGGCACCCGCATCAATCCCATGATCATCGAGGGGCAGGTGCATGGCGGCCTGACCGAGGCCTTCGGCATCGCCATGGGCCAGGAGATCAAATATGACGAGACCGGCAATGTGCTGGGTGTCACCTTGATGGACTACTTCCTGCCGACGGCGGTGGAAACCCCGTTCTGGGAGACCGATCACACCGTGACGCCGTCGCCGCATCATCCGATCGGCGCCAAGGGCGTCGGCGAAAGTCCCAATGTCGGCGGCGTGCCCGCTTTCTCCAATGCCGTCATCGATGCCTTCGCGCATCTCGGCGTCACCCATTTGCAGATGCCGCATGATGCCTGGCGCGTCTGGAAGGCGGCGGAGAAACTGGGATTGGTCGGCTAGAGGCGTCATGAACCGGGACGAGATCGCCGCGGGCCTGGCAGCGCAGGGCTATATCGCCGGACCGGATCTGGCGATGGCGCTGTGGCTGATGGATCTGCTGGCGCGTCCCCTGCTGCTCGAGGGCGAGGCTGGGGTCGGCAAGACCGAGACCGCCAAGGCGCTGGCCGCCGTCCATGGCAGCAAGCTCATCCGCCTGCAATGCTATGAGGGGCTGGATGCCAGCGCCGCCCTCTATGAATGGAACTATCAGCGGCAGTTGCTGTCGATCAAGGCCCGCGAGGCCTCGCAGCAGGACCCGAAGGAAATCGAGCGCTCGATCTTCTCGGAAGATTATCTGCTGGAGCGCCCGCTGCTGGCGGCGATCCGCCAGGAAACGCCGCCGGTGCTGCTGATCGACGAGGTCGACCGGGCAGATGAAGAATTCGAGGCGCTGCTACTGGAGTTGCTGGCGGATTTCCAGGTCTCGATCCCGGAATTCGGCACGGTGACGGCACGCTCCATCCCGCGCGTGATCCTGACCTCCAACGGCACACGGGAACTCTCGGACGCGCTGCGGCGGCGCTGCCTCTATCACTATGTCGATTATCCCAGCGAGGACCAGGAAGCCCGCATCCTGCTGGCCCGCCTGCCCGGCATCACCGCCGTCCTGGCGACCCAGATCGCCCGCTTCGTCGCCCTGGTCCGCAAGGAGGATCTGAAGAAGACGCCCGGTGTCGCCGAGACGATAGACTGGGCGGCGTCGCTCCTCGGCATGGGCGTGGCGCGGATCGAAGCCGGGTCGGAGACATTGCTCGATTCCCTCATGTGCCTGATCAAGACCCGCGAAGACCAGGGCAATTTCAGCCGCGAGGTTGCCGAGCGCCTGATCGGCAAGGTGGCATGACCATGGCCGCCGGCGACACCGCAGACGATCTCGAAACGATGCTGCAATCGGTTTTGCTGGCAGGAACCGCGTTCACGCGACGCCTGGTCGCCTTCCTGCACAATCTGCGGGAGAACGGCTTCGTTATCGGCCCCAGCGAGGGCCGCGATGCCTTGCGGATCGCCAGCGCGATCGATCTCTCCCGCCCCGGGCAGCTGCGTGGCGCCCTGCGGCCGCTGCTGGCTCAGCGCCGCGACGATGCGCAGCGCTTCGACACGCTGTTCGATGCCTATTGGCTGCGCCGCGGCGTCAAGCGCGGCGGCCGGCCGGCGGCGACGGGATCGACGGCCGCGACGACAGGCCCGCGGCCCATGTCGGGCACGCTGCCGGAGCGGATGGCGGGCCTGGCCGACAGCGTTTCGCGCGCCGCCAACGATCACCCTGATGCGGGCAGCAGTACGACCCTGCGCCGCGGCGGCGCATCCGCGGCAGAGGCCCTGGCGCGGACCGATTTCCGGCATCTCGACCAGCCCGACGAGCTGGCGCAGCTCGACGCACTGGTCGAGGTACTGGCTTTGTCGCTGCGCCGGCGCCTGCAGCGGCAGCGCAGAGCCGCGCGACGCGGCGAACAGCTCGATCTCAGGCGCATGCTGCATGCCAGCATCGCCCATGGCGGCGAGCCGCTCGATATCTTCCGCCGCCGCGCGCCGCATCGGCCAATGCGTCCGGTCCTGCTGCTCGATGCCTCCGGCTCGATGTCGCAATATAGCGCCATCTTCCTGCGCTTCATGCTGGCCTTGCTGAAGCGGCTGCCGGAGGGCGAGGGCTATCTCTTTCACACAAGGCTGATCGAGATCGGTCCGGTGCTGCGCGAGCGGCGCCGCGTCAAGGCTTTGGAACGGCTCTCGCTGCTGGCCGAAGGATGGGGTGGCGGTACGCGCATCGGCGACTGCCTCAGCACTTTCGTCAAGCATCATGCAAACCGGGCGTTGCGCGGCCGCAGCATCCTCTTCATTCTCTCCGACGGCTACGACACCGGCGAGCCGGCGGTCCTCGGCAAGGCGATGGCCGCACTGGCCAGGCGCGCGCGGCGGATCGTCTGGCTCAATCCGCTTCTCGGCTGGAACGGCTATGAGCCGATCGCCGGCGGCATGGCCGCGGCCCTGCCCCATGTCGATGTATTCGCGCCGGCCCACAATCTCGCCAGCCTGGCGGCACTCGGCTCACAACTGGGGCACCACATCTACCGAAGGCCTGAAAGGAACGGTCATGTCCAGCAGCGATGATATGACTCGGCTGATCGAGAAATTAAGTGCATGCGGCGAGCCCTATGTGGTGGCCACCGTGGTCCGCACCTTGGCTTCGGTCGCTGCCAAGCCCGGCGCCAAGGCGATCCTCACCGCCGATGGCCGCATGGCGGGATGGGTCGGCGGCGGCTGCGCCCTGGGCGCCGTCAAGCGCGCCGCCAAGGAATGCCTGGCGGATGGCGAGGCCCGCCTCATCAGCGTCATGCCGATCGACCAGTTGCAGGCGCAGGGCTTGAAACCCGGCGACCGGCGCGACGGTGTTGAATTTGCCAAAAACATGTGTCCCTCGCGCGGTGTCATGGATGTCTTCGTCGAACCGGTCCTGCCGCAGCCCCAGGTCATCGTCTGCGGCGCCACACCGGTTGCCGTCGCCCTCGCCGAACTGGCGCCGCGCATCGGTCTCAGGGCTGCGTTGCACGCCGCTTCGCCGCAACGCGATACGCTGCCCGCCGCCCTCGATGTACGGGAGGGTTTCGCCGCGGTGGAGGCCGCCACGGCCGACGCCTTCATCGTCGTTGCCACGCAGGGCGGCGGTGACGAGGAGGCGCTGAGCACGGCCTTGCGCTCCGCGGCACACTATGTCGCCTTCGTCGGCAGCAAGGCGAAGGTCACGACGCTGAAGGAAAGGCTGGCCGGGCGCAATATCTCGGCCGAGCGACTGGCGCAATTGCACGGGCCGGCGGGCCTGCCGATTGGCGCCGTGACACCCGAGGAGATCGCCCTGTCGATCCTGGCGGATATCGTCCAGGCACGGCGCATGGCAGGCAGCAAGCGACGGATGGAGGCCGCAGAATGAGCATGACCGAGGACGGCATCATCGCCGTTATCCTGGCGGCGGGTCTTTCCAGCCGCATGGCGCCGCAGAACAAGCTGCTACTTGATTTCGGCGGCGAGCCGCTGATTCGCCGGCTGGCGCGCGAGGTGCTGGCCAGCAAGGTGCGGCAGACCTACGTGGTGGTCGGCCATGACCGCTGGAACGTCCGCAAGGCGATCGCCGATATTGCCGTGACGCTGGTCGAGAACCCGGATTATACCGAAAGCCAGATGACCTCGGTCCGCGCCGGCGTGCTGGCCGCACCCGAGGCCAAGGGCTATCTCGTCATCCCCGGCGACATGCCCTTGCTGACGGCAGCCGATTTCGACCGCCTGATCGCGCGTTTCGAGGAATTCGGCGGCGAAAAGGCCATCGTTCCCTTCGACGAGAGCGAGCGCGGCAATCCCATCGTCATTCCGGGCTGGAGCCGGACGGAGATGTATCGGCGCGGCATCAATTTCGGTTGCCGCAACCTGCTCATCAACTATCCGGAACTGGTGTCGCCGCTGAAAACGGCGGAACCGCAATTCTTCCAGGACTGCGATACGCCGGAGGCCTATCGCGATCTCCTGGCCCAGTTCTACGAGCGGCATCCCATGGCCAAGCCGGCCTGACACGAGGCCTTCGCCCCGTGTCGCCTCCGGATCGACCGCCTTCCCTCAGGCAGCCCTGCCGATCGCCGCGCAGATCGCCGCACCCATTTTCGCCGTCGAACCCTGGCCGCCGAGATCCGGCGTCAAATCGGTCTTGGCGGCGATGACCTCGTCAACGGCGGCGGCGATCAGCTCCGCCGCCTTCTGCGCCTTCGGTTCTCCCTTCGCGCGACCGAGCCAGGCCAGCAGCATCTGTCCCGACATGATCATGGCATAGGGATTGGCAATGCCGCGCCCGGCGATGTCGGGCGCCGAGCCGTGCGTCGCCTGGGCCATGGCCCAGCGCGGTCCGACGCAGAGCCCCGGCGCCAGGCCCAGCCCGCCAACGAGGCCGGCCGCCTCGTCTGACAGGATATCGCCGAACATATTGGTGGTGACGACGACATCATAGTCCTGCGGCCGCATGACGAGGCGCATGGCGAAGGTATCCACCATCGACTCCTGATAGGCGACATCGGGAAATTCCGCCGCCACCTTGCGGCATTCCTCAGCAAACATGCCGCAGCCGAGCTTGAAGACGGTGTCCTTGTGGACGGCCGTCAGCTTCTTGCGCCGGCTGCGCGCCAGTTCGAAGGCGGCGCGCGCCACCTTGGAAGAACCCTGGCGGGTGATGACCCGCACCGAGATGGTCATGTCGTGGCTCGGCCGGAATTCGCCGGAGCCGGCGACCACGTTGCGGTCCGGCTGGAACCCCTCGTTATTCTCCCGCACGATCACCAGATCGACATTCTGATGCACGCTGGGCAAGGTCGGATAGGAACGCGCCGGCCGGATATTGGCGTAGAGATCGAAATGCTTGCGCAGGATTGGGTGCGGATTGATCGCCCGCGGATCCTTCGGATAGGCCTGGTGGCCGATCGGCCCCAGCACCCAGCCGTCCAGCGCCTCGAGCCGCGGCAGCGTATCGTCCGGCATCGTCGTGCCGAGCTCATCGAAGGCCTTGCGACCGATCGGCAGCTCGTGCCAGTCGATCGCGAGCCCCGTCAGGCCCGCGGCTGCCTTCATCACGCGGATGGTCTCCGGGACGATCTCGTGGCCGATATCGTCACCGTTCAGAATGCCAATCGACAGCATCGTGTCACTCCGCCGATTGCAGGCGGCGCCCGGCCACGGCGGCGCGGGCGATCTCGCCGGCATCCGTGAGATCGCTGATGCTCCAGGCCAGCTGCAGCAAGCGGTCGGTGGCCGGCCGGCCGATCACCGTCTCGGTCAGGCCCCGGAACTTCGCTTCCAGCCCGGCATTGCTGAGTGGGTGCTCAAGGCTGCCCACCGCATGATCGACATGCTTTTCCAGCTTGCTTCCGTTGGTGAGGGTTACGCTGACATAGGCCTCGTCCTCGCGAATGCCCTTTTCTGCCGTCGCCGTGACGCGGTCGCGCAAGGCGATCACGCGCGGATCCTGGACGACTGCATCGGCATATTCCGTCTCGCCCCCTGCCCCATAGATGATGGCGACCGCCGCCGAGTGATAGACGCTGAACTTGCCCTCGAGGCCGGTCTTCGGCGTCTTCTTGCCGGTCAGTTCCAGCACCAGCGGATGCACGCGCAGGCTGACCGCGGCGATGTCTTCGGGCTTCAGGCCATGCTCGTCGCGCAGCTGTGCGCAGCCATCGATGGTGGGATGGATGACGATGCCGCAGGCAAAAGGCTTGTAGGTATTGAGGGCGATTTCGAAGCTCTTGCCGAGACCCTCGGTGATTTCCGAAAAATCGCGCTTGGTCGACATGACATGGGCGAAGCCGCGGGGCGCTTCCAGCACGCGGTCGGAGCTGGTGAAATCCTGCTTCGCCAGCATCGCGGCCGTGAGGCCGTTCTGCGCGGCGCGACCCGGATGGAAGCTCTTGCACATGGTGCCGAACATCTCGCGGAAGCCGGAAGACTGCGTGCCGGCAATGCCGAGCGCCCAAACCATCTGCTGCTCATTGAGGCCGAGCAATTTGCCGGCTGCGGCGGCGGCACCGAAGACACCGGCTGTGCCGGTGATGTGCCAGCCGATATCGTAATGCTCCGGATAGACGGCATTGCCGATGCGGCATTCGACTTCGACGCCGAGGATGAAGGCATGCAGCAGCTCGGCACCGGTGACCGGCTGGTGCTCGGCGAGCGCCAGAATGGCCGAGGCGACCGGGCCCGCCGGGTGGATGATGGTCTTCAAATGGGTATCGTCGAAATCGAAGACATGGCTGGAAATGCCGTTGATCAGGGCCGCATGCAGGATATCCAGGCGGTCCTTGCGTCCGAGCACGCTGGCCTGGGCTGCGCCGGCGAAGGGCCGCAGGGCGGCAAGCGCGCGATCGACCGTCGGATGGATCGAGCCGCCGACGGCACAGCCGAGCCAGTTGAGGAATGAGCGCACGGCCTCCTGCTGGACGGCAGGGGGAATGTCCGCCAGGCGCGATTGAACCACATAGCGCGCCAGGATACGCGTAACTTCAGTCATGAAATTTTCCTTCTCAGCAAGGCAATAAGGGAGGGCGATGGCGGCTCATGGCATGAACACGCCGCCATTTGCGTGAATTGTCTGGCCAGTGATGTAGCGCGCCTTCGGCCCGGCCAGGAAGGCCACCAGATCAGCGATTTCCTCCGGCCGGCCGCGACGGCCGATCAGGGGCTGATGCTGGGCATGGTGATTGGGCTTCGCCGCGGCGCTGCCGCCGCGCACCGTGTCGATCATGCCCGGCACCACGCAGTTGACGGTGATGTGCGATGGGGCCAGGTCATGGGCGAGCGCCCGCGTCAGGCCGACCAGTCCCGCCTTGGCGGCAACGACATGGGCGCGGTGGGCGGCACCGGTATGGGCCGACATGCCGCCGATATTGATGATCGAGGCGGCATCCGATTCGGCGAGATGCGGCAGCGCCGCCTGTGACATCAGGAAGGCCCCGTCGAGGATGATGGAGACGACCTCGCGCCATTCGGCAAAAGTCATATCGGCGAAAGCCGTCTCGCGGCGGATGGCGGCATTGTTGACGATGCAATCGAGGCGACCGAAGGCGCCGATCGCCGCCTGAACCAGGCTTGCCGGACCCGCCGGATCGGTCACATCCGCGAGCTGCGCCACGGCACGGCCGCCGGCTGCCTTGATCCCATCCGCCACCGCCTGCGCCTCGGCCTGGGAACGATTGGCATTGACGACGACGGCAGCCCCTTCCGCCGCCAGAGCGAGCGCAATGGAACGGCCGATATTGCGCGCGCTGCCGGTGACGATGCAGACCCGCCCGGCCAGTTCGCCGCCTTCGCTCATTGACGGTACTCCCTGAGGGCCGCCAGGTCGGGCGCGCCGAAGAGCGTGCGCGACAGGTCGAGGAAACGGGATGCCGTCGCCCTGCTCCACCCACCATAGACGGCATTGTCGAGAAACTTCGTTTCCAGCTCCGCGATCGGCAGCGGCTCGTGTGCGCCACCACGCATATGCGGCTGGCGGAACTCCTTCACCGAACCATCGGCAAGGGTGGCGCGGAGATGGCCGGTGAAATTGCGCGGATACTCGTCATCCGGATTGATCACATAGCGGATCTTGCGCGCCAGCGCCGTGACGGCCGGATCGGCCAGGCGCTGCTCTGTGAATTGCGCGAGGCCCGCCTTGCCGTCGAGAAATCCCAATGCCACGCAGACCGGTGTCGAGAACTTCGCCGCATAGGGTGTCTGCGGCGCGTGCTTGACCGCCAGCGGCTCCCACAGGCGATGCACGGTTCCTTCACCGACCTCGCAGAGGATATCGGTGATCGCATCTGCTTTCACGCCGCTTTCGGCCAGCCGGATCGCGCAGTCGATGAAGGGCTGTGTCATGGTTCCGCAGGCATAGGGCTTGAAGGCGATCTGGTCGATCAGCCATTGCGCGCCGAGATTCTCCATCACCGGCGCGAAATCCGGCTTGCGCGACGGGGCGAAGGCCTTGAAGAAGCCGTGGCTGCCTTCGAAGACGGTGCGCGGACCGAGGAAGCCGCCGCGCGCCATCAGCGCGGCGCGGATGCCGGATTGCGCCGCGTTACCGGCATGCATACGCTTGGTCCAGGTACCTTCCGCCAGATATTCGATGATGCCGGCCGCCATGCTGCCGGCGATGCCGAGGGCGGAGACGACCTGTGCCGGTTCGAGGCCAAGTGCCACGGCGACGCCGCCGGCCGCCGCGACGGTACCCAGCACCGCCGTGGGATGGAAGCCCGCCGTATGGATCGCCTTTGGCGCCGCCAGCGCCAGGCGGCACATCAGCTCGGCGCCCACGGCGATGCCAAGCAACAGGCGGTCACCACCGAGGCCCTCCCGTTCGCAGGCCGCCAGCACCGCCGGCACGATGACGGCGCCGGAATGCACCGGGCCGCCTTCAAACGTGTCGTCATAGTCTTCGCCATGGGCGGCGGTACCGTTCACCAAAGCGGCGCCGAAAGCGTCATAGCTGCCTTTATGGCCGAAGGCGGTCGCCGCCTGGCCGGCATCCACGGCGGAAAGCACGGCAGCGATATAGTCCTCGCCCCTGGCGGCAATCGCCAGCCCGGTCACATCCAGCAGCAGCTTGCGCGCCATTTCCACCGTTGCTGGCGGCAGGTCGGCCGGCTTCAGCACCGTGGCGCGGCCGGCAATCTGCTCGGCGATCGTGCGTTCATTTGTCATCGTATTCATTGAATCACCTTGGATGCGGGCCGATGCGGCCGAAAGGATGTGACATGGCGGAGCAGCGATCCGATGATGAACAGCGCCGCAACCGCCAGCAGGCCGACGGCAATCGGATCTTGCAGGAAGGTCATGTAATCATCTCCGGAGAGAACCAGTGCGCGCCGGAAATTGGATTCGACCAGGAAGCCAAGAACGACGCCGAGCACCATCGGCAGGAAGGGAAAGCGAAAATACTTCATGGCGTAGCCGAGCGCGCCAAAGGCAAGTGCCACCCCGACCTGGTACAGACTGGTCTCAATGGCATAGACGCCTGACATGATGAGCGCGAAGATGAAGGCCATCAGGTAGGATTTCGGCCGGTTCACCAGCCAGATACAGGGCGGCATGAAGACATAGCCGGCCACCAGCAAGGCGACGATGCTGACCGCCAGACCGAGATAGAGATCGCGCACGATATCGGCATGCTGGACGAACAGCATCGGCCCCGGAATCAGGTTCTGGATGAGAAAACCGCCCAGCAGCACAGCAGTCGAATTGGTGCCGGGAATGCCGAGGCTGAGCATGGGAATGAGAGCCGTCTTGGAGACGGTCGTGTTGGCGGTCTCCGGTGCGGCGATGCCTTCCGGCGAGCCGCGGCCGAACTCCTCCTTATGCCGCGACCAGCGCCTTGCTTCGTTATAGGAGAGGAAGGCGGCGACGGTACCGCCGGCACCCGGCGTGACGCCTTCGATCATGCCGACGACGGCGCCGATCGCCTGGGCCGGCCAGATCCGCTTCCAGGTGGCAAGGCTGGGAAACTTGATTCGTGCGGTGCCGGCCTCGGCCTTTTCCCAGGGCGCTTCCGAGGCGCTGGTCATCAATTCGCTGACCGCATAGAGACCGACAAGCACCAGGATTGGCGGAATGCCCGAGAGCAGATCCGGGCTGCCGAACGTAAAGCGATTGAGGCCGGTAACGGGATCGGTGCCGATCGCGGCGATCATCAAGCCAAGGACGCCGGCAATGAGGCCCTTCACCAGGCTTTCGCCGGCCAGCGAGCCGATCACGCTGAGGCCGAGGATGCCAAGCGCAAAATAGGATGTCGGATGGAAGGAAAGCGCGACACGCGACAAGGGTTCGGTCAACAGGACCAGCATCAGGAAGCCGAAAATGCCGCCGATGATGCCGGAATAGAGCGAGATGCCGAGCGCTTCGCCGGCCTTTCCCTGCTGCTTCATTGCATAGCCGTCGAGCACCGTCGCCGCCGCCGAATTGGTGCCGGGTGTGCGGATTAGAATGGCCGGGATCGAGCCGCCATATTCGGCACCGAAATAGGTCGAAGCCAGGAGCACGACCGCGCTGGCCGGATGCATGCCATAGGTGAACGGCAGCAGCAGCGCCATGGTGATCGACGGCGAGATGCCCGGCAGGGCGCCGCCGATGATGCCCCACGCCACGCCGGCAAAGGCGGCCGGGACGATCGGCGTGGTGACAAGAGAAGAGAGAGAGGCAAGAAGGTCGTACATGGGAGCCTTCCGGTCAGATCAGCGACGGCCAGAAGCCCGCGGGCTCGGCGATTTCCAGCAGCTCGACAAAGATGAGCCAGAAGACCACGGCGCCGATGATGGCGACCGGCCAGAGCTTGTGCCGGTAGTGGCGCTCCTGGTACCAGACCGTGGTCACGATCAACAACGCCAGGCTGACGACATAGCCGAGCCAGGGCAGCAACAGCACATAGACGACGCCGATCGCCAGCATGCCGACCGCGCGCAAGGCCGCCGTCTTGTCATGCTGGTTGGTCGCGGTCGCCCTCGCCAGATCGACGGTCGCGGCAGCCCGGCGCCTGGCATAGAGCGCCTGTACGATCAGCAGCAGCGACAGGATGCCAAGGGCGATGCCGTAGCTTTTCGGCAAGCCCTGGGCACCGACCGAATCCGCCAGCACGCTGACCGGGATAGCCGAGGCCATAGTGTAGTAGACGATGGAGAAGACGAAGAGGATACAACCGGAAACGAGATCGCGTGTCATGATCGGACCGATTTTCTGAGAAGAGGGCGCAGGCACGGGGAAGCCCCATGCCCGCGCGGGTGCCGGCTTACTTGATCACCCCTGATTGCTTCAGGAAGGCCTCGGTATCGCCGCCGAACTTGTCGATGAAGGCGACATAGTCGTCATGCTTCATGAAGTTCGGCTGCAGCCCGTTCTCGATATAGATCTGCTTGTACTTGGGATCATCGAGCAATTTGGGGATCGCGGCCTCCCAGGCGGCGATGACCTCCGGCGGGGTGTTCTTCGGACCGGCGAGGCCGCGGAACTTCACCACCGAGACGTCAATACCCTGCTCCTTCGCCGTCTTGACATCGGGGAAGAGCGTCAGATGGCTGTCGCCGACGACGGCGAGGATCTTGAGCTTCTTGGCTTCCAGCTGCGGGCGGATCTCGCCGATTTCGCCGACGCCGATATCGAGCGTGTGGTTGAGCACGTTGATCTGCATGTCGCCGCCGCCTTCGAAGGTAACGACCGAGGCATTGACACCCGTCTTCTGCTTGATCTGCTCCAGCACCTGGCGTTCGAGCGAAGCCGGATTGGCGGCGCCCCATTTGCCGCGGCTGGCCTTGGCGGCGGCGATCACGTCCGGCAGCGAATTGAAGCTGGAATCGGCGGCCGTGTAGATCACTTCCGGATCGTAGAACAGATTCACCAGCGGCATCAGGTCGTGATAGGTCGCCTGGGGCGTGCTGAGCAGCGAGGTATACACATAGGTCGGCGTCGTCGCGTAGAAGGTGCCGCCATCCGGTTTGGCCGAGGCGACGAAGGACATGGCCTTGGCACCGCTGCCGCCCGTCACGTTCTCCACGACGAGGGTCGCGCCGAGATAAGGCTGCAGGTAGGGCAGCAGTTCGCGCAGATAAACGTCGCTGCCGCCGCCAGGGCTTGAATGGGTGACCAGCTTGATGACCGACGCCGGATAGGCTGTCGCCGCTTCGCTATCGAAGACAGGCGCCGTCACGGAAATTACGGCCGCGGCAAAGCCGGCAGCCAGATGGGTGAGCCTCCACTTCATGGTCGTTTCCTTTGGTTTTGTTTTTTCTGATGCAACAGCGTTCCGATCTCTGCCGGTTTATGCTGCTGCCACTCTCGCGTCATCCCGGCATGGCGCCGGCCGACCGTAGCGCTTTCGCGCGAGAGCCGACCTTCGCCGTGCCGTTCGTGCTCAATCCAAGGGATTCGCCGGCCGATGACATCGCCGCCACCGGTTGCGCCGTCCCTCAACTGGCTTCCGGTACCGCCAGCATTCTGCTCTTGCCGTTCTGAACATGTTCAAAAGCCGCCTCGAAAGCGACGACCGGAGCGCGCGAACGGAGCGCGTCCACGATCTTGCGATGTTCCGCGTTGGAAACCGTCAAGCCGCCGCCCTGCAGCAGGCCCTGGGCGCGGAAGAGATGCAGTTCCTTGATCAGCCCCAGATACTCCTCGATCAGCCGCTGATTGCCGGCGAATTCGAGGATCGACTGATGGAATTTCAGGTTGAGCGGATAATAGCTGTCGAGCGAACGCGTCGCGGCGGCCGCTTCCATCTGGTCCAGCAGATCATCCAGGGTCGCCAATTGCTGCGGCGTCATGCGCTCCGCCAGCAATCGCGCCGCCAAGCCGAACAAGGTGGCGCGCACGTCGTAGAGATCCTCCGCCTGGCGCCGGCTGACCTGCCGCACCAGCACGCCGCGATTGGGCACCAGTTCCAGCAGGCCCATCTTGGTCAGCGCCCGGCAGGCCTCGCGCACCGGACCGCGGCTGACATTGAACCGCTCCGCCAGGGCCTTTTCGTTGAGCCGCTGGCCACCCCGAAAGGAACCGGACAGCACCAGCCGTTCGATCTCATGCTGCAGCACGCTGGTCAGCGACTGCGACTTCAGGATTTCCAGATCATTGCTCATGGCTCAAATGTCATCTGAAAACTGCAAAGTGTCAACACTTCATGCAAAAAACTGTGGATGACCACGCACTGTGTTGCGTGAGATCGAAAAATATATATCTACATCAAACGATTAGGCCGTAGTTTCGCGAATTGCCGCTTTA
This sequence comes from Dongiaceae bacterium, assembly GCA_035539215.1. Classification (GTDB taxonomy): domain Bacteria; phylum Pseudomonadota; class Alphaproteobacteria; order Dongiales; family Dongiaceae; genus Dongia_B. Next base: position 40,475 of record DATLIX010000183.1, read on the forward strand.
CGCGCTCAGGTAAAGCGGCGCGCCGCATCGATGGTGAGGCCGAGGCCGACACTGCCGAACATGTCGCCGGTGACCGGCTTGGCATTCGGCACATGGGCCAGGATGCGTTGCCGGACGGCCGGGATGCCGGTCGAGCCGCCCGTCAGGAAGACCGACTGGACCTGCGCCAGGGCGATCCCTGCCGCCGCGGCGCAAGCATCGATGGCAGCCAGAATGCGCGAGGTATCGCCATAGACGGCGCGTTCGAGATCGTCGCGGCTGACCGGCAGGTCGACGACCGGTTCGGTCCGCAGATGGAGATGCGTTTCGGTGACGTCGGAGAGGGCGATCTTGGCCGCCTCGACTTCGCCGGCGATCTGATGCCCCTTGCGATGCGAGAGGACATTGATGAGGCGACGGATCAGTTCGGGATGATCGGCCGAATGCACGACCTGGCGCAGATAAGAGAGGTTCTGCGGCGTGTAGAGGAAGGGGATCTTGTGCCAGGTGGCGAGATCGTGAAAGAGATGCAGCGGCATCGGCAGCTTCTTCTCGCCGATCAGCACCTTATATCCCAGTGACGGCATCGCCTGGGCGATGCTGAAGCTGCGATCGAAATCGGTACCGCCGACATGGACGCCGCTGCGGCCGAGAATGTCCCCGCTGCGGTCGGTATGGCGCGCCCGTTCCGGCGACAGGCGGGCGATGACGAAGTCGGAGGTGCCGCCGCCGAGATCGACGATCAGCGACAGTTCTTCGCGTGCCAGCGATTGCTCGTAGGCGAGCGCGGCGGCGATCGGCTCCAGCTGGGTCTCGACATGCCGGAAGCCCTGGGCCTTGGCGATCTCGATCAATTCGGCCTCGGCCCGCCGGTCGGCCTCGTCATCCTCATCGACGAAGCGCACCGGGCGGCCGAGCACAACGCTGTCGATCTCGCCATTGACGCCCTGCCCCGCCAGATAGCGTTGCGCCGTCGCCTTCACATGCCGCACGAACATGCCGATGATGTTGCGCATGGACACGTGCTTGCGCTGTATGAGCGTCGTCTCGTTGATGAGCTGGCTGCCGAGAACGCTCTTCAGCGAGCGAAGCAAACGGCCTTCGGCGCCCTCGATATAGGCGGTGATGGCATCGCGGCCATAGCGGACCAGGTGTTCCTCATAGTCGAAGAACACCGCGCTGGGCAGGGTGACGGAGGATTCCTCCAAGGGACAAAGCAGTTCGCGCCCGTTGAGGCTGATGCCGAGTGTCGAGTTAGAGGTACCGAAATCCAGTCCGCAATATTGCCGAGACATGTCCCAATCCCATCCGATCCGATCTTGTCGTCGATAATCCGGCCCCGGCCGACCCGCAAACCGCGCCGGCATGCCGGCGCATGAGATCTTCAAGGACCTTCATGCCGGCAGAGCGGGCCGAGCGGATTTGCTGGAATGCGGGGCGCAGGGTTTAGCCCAGCTCCCGCCGCAACTCAAGCCCTCGATCGCTCCTCATGCCTGATATGCAGCTTCATCGCAGGAAGGCCTGCAGCGACATTTCCACGACACCCGCCGATCCCAGGACCAGCAGCGGATTGAGACCGGGCCGCAGAATGAAAATCGCCGCGGCGGCCAGGGCGATGACCCAGAGCGAAACCTCTCCGGATGTCGAGCGCAGGACGGCGAAGGCGCTCGCCAGCAGGAGACCCGTGGCGATGGGCGCCAGGCCTCGCTGGCAGGCCCGGTGCCATGTGTGCCCCTGATGCCGGTTCCAGAGCCGGGCGGCGAAGAAGGCCAGAACGGCGGCGGGCAGGAAAAGCGCCAGCGAGGCGACCACGGCGCCCGGAAGGCCGGCGACCTTCCAGCCGATCAAGGTGACGAGCAGCGAGCCGGGGCCGGGTGCCGCGCGCGAGATGGCGAAGAGATCGACGAAATCCGCCTGGCTCATCCAGCCATGGAAATCCACCACCTGCTTGTTCATATCGGCGATCACGCTCTGCCCGCCGCCCAGCGAGATCAGCGAAAGCGGCGCGAAAACGGCGATCAGCTGCCAATAGATATTGTTGCGCATCTCAGCGCTCCCGCCAGGCAGCCCAGAGGCCGACCGGTGCGAGACAGAGCACCACCGGCAGCATCGGCCAGCGGAACACGCCGATCGCCACGAAGATCACCAGGATCATCAGCAAGGGCCAGCGGCTGCGGGCAACGGCGCGGCGCGCGGTGCGCACACCGACCGAAAAGGTAAGCCCGATCGCCGCGGCGGCCACGCCTTCCAGCAGGTCATGCACCCAGACCAGATCGCCAAAGCGATGGAAGATCGCCAGCAGGACAACGACCAGCACCATCGGCGGGAACAGCAGCGCGCCGACGGCGGCAGCACTGCCGATGCCGCCGCGCAGGCGCTGGCCGATATAGATGGAAAGGTTGATGACATTGGGACCGGGCAGGATCTGCGCCATGGTCAGGCCGCCGAGGAATTCCTCTTCGCCCAGCCAGCGATGACGATCGACCACCTCGCGATAGATCCAGGCCGACAGGCCGCCGCCGAAACTGGTGAGGCCGATCCGCGCAAACAGCAGGATGATCTGCGACAGCGGGACAAGTGGCGCGTCGGCCACGGAATCGGCCGTCTCCTGCCGATCGGTCACGACGCGCGTCCGGCACGAAGCCGGGCCCCTCGCGGAAAGCGAAGAGCCCGGCCTGTCGACGTCATGGAAAGCTGTCGGGAAGAAAGACGTTCAGCCTTCAGCGGATTGCTCCTTTGCCACCCCCAATACCTCGCGGGGTTTCCGCTTGGCCCAGGCGGACATGATGATCGAGACGGCGGCGCAGAACAATAGCCCTGCGGCGATCGGGCTGCGCAGAAACACCGTCACGTCACCGTTCGAGATGGTCATCGCCTGGCGGAAGGATTGCTCCAGCGTATGGCCGAGGATGAGTCCGAACAGCAGGGGCGCCTTGGGAATATCCAGCTTGCGGAAAGCGTAACCCAGCACGCCGAAACCAAGCGCCATGAAGAGGTCGAAGGTATCGTAGTTGAAGGAATAGACGCCGGCCGAGGCGATGCCGAGGATGATGCAAAGCAGAACTCCGGGCGGCACATAGAGGATGCGCGCGAGGACGCCGACCAGCGGCAGGTTGAGGACCAGCAGCATGGCATTGCCGATATACATGCTGGCGATCAGGCCCCAGACGAGGTCGGGATGGCTGCTGAACAGCATCGGCCCCGGCTGGATTCCGTACATGATGAAGGCGCCCATGATGACGGCGGTTGCACCCGAACCCGGAACGCCCAGGGCCAGGAGATGCACGAAAGCACCGCAGGTATCGGCATTGGTGGCGGCTTCCGGTGCCGCGACCCCTTCGATGGCGCCGTGGCCGAACTCTTCCGGATGCTTGGAGACCTTTTTCTCCAGGATATAGGAAAGCATCGCGGCGATGGTGCCGCCGAGGCCCGGTGCCGCGCCGCAGAAGAAGCCGACCGCGGAACCGCGGAAGATGGCCGGGCGCGCCCGCCGCCATTCCTCGCGGGTGAACCACAGCTTGCCCTGGACCTTCACCGTATGCAGCGTTCCTTCCAGCGTCCCCTCCACCATGCGGCTGACCTCGGCGATGGCGAAGAGGCCGACCACCACGACGAGGAAGTTGACGCGGTCCTGCAGCTCGACCAGGCCCAGGGTGAAGCGCGGCACGCCGCTCTGCAGGTCGATGCCGACGGTCGCCAGCAGCAGGCCGAGAAAGGTCGCCAGCATGCCCTTTGCCAGCGAGTCACCGGTCAGGGCGCTGACGGTCGACAGCGCGAAGAAGATCAGGCCGAAATATTCGGTCGGCCCGAAATGGAGCGCGATCGCCGCCAGGGGCACGGCGACGAAAGCCAGCGCCGTGACGCCCATGGTGCCGGCGATGAAGGAGCTCACCGCGGCGATCGCCAGCGTCGAAGCGGCCCTGCCTTTTCGCGCCAAGGGATAGCCGTCGAGCACGGTCATCACCGCGGCGGCATCGCCCGGCGTATTGAGCAGAATGGCGGTGACCGCGCCGCCATACATGCAGCCGTAATAGATGCCGGCGAGCATCATCAGCGCCGTGGCGGGATCCATGCCGAAGGTGACGGGGATGAGAAGGGCGATGCCGGCAGAGGGACCGATGCCCGGCAGATGGCTGATCATCGTGCCGATGAAGGTGCCGATCAGCGTATAGAGCAGATGCGACGGCTGTACCGCCACCGACAGCCCGTGGAGAATTCCGTGTAAGCTATCCATGGTCGCTCTCCTATATCGGCAGCAGGCCGGTCGGCAGCGGCACGCCGAGGGCCTGAGAGAACAGCAGATCGACAAAGGCGGTGAAGCCGATGGCGATGGCGATATTGGCGCGGTAATGGCCGCGATGGAAAAAACTCAGCAGCCCGAAGAGGAAGATCAGGGTGGCGATGATATAGCCGAGATATTCGAAGACGCTGTAATAGAGGGCCGCCCATACGACCATGGCGCAGAGAATGCCGAGCCGCTTGAAGTCCACCGGCTGCCGCGCGCTGGCAACGGAATGCGCGGCCCGATGCTTCTGCCTGGCTTCATAGAGGAGCAGCAGCGCCGATATCAGCAGCCCGCCGCCCACCAGAGCGGGAAAGGCCTTTGGCCCCAAGGGATCGCCGATCCGCATCAGCGGCAACGAGGCATCGGCATAGAGATAAATGAGCGCACCTGCGATGACACAGATCGCAAGCACCACATCCGGCATGGCTGCTTTCATGATTCCTCCCCGACGTCGGGTTCGCAGGGAACCCGATCAGGCTCAATCCTGGACGTTGGCCGTCCTTATTCTGAGCTTGGCGGCAAGCGTGCGCTGGCACGCGGAGCGGCGGCCGGCATTCGGAAACGATGCGTTCCGCGAAAGAAATGCCGGCCGCGCTGTTACGATATGGTGCGGATACGCGTTACTTCGTCGCGTAACGGTCTTCCTTCACGACTTCGGCCAGAGTTCCGTCCGGCGCCCGGAATTTCAGGGCACCCTTGCCGAGATGCGGGAATACCTCGCCGCCATAGGCGCGGATCTTTTCCGCCGCGACATCCTGGTCATCGACGGAGATGCCCCAGTGATGAATGCGCGGACCCGGCCCCGCGAGTTGCGCCTCTTCCGAGTTCTCGTCGTCATAGACCATCAGGGCGATATCGACATGCCCATCGGTCAGATGCCGCGAGATATGACCGCGGCTGCGGCCGGTCTTGGTTTCCTTGAAACCGAAGACCTCGGTATAGAACTTTGTCGCCTCTTCGAGATTGGTGACTTTCAGGGCGATGTGGACGACGCGTGACATAGTGACCTCCAGTCGGTAGTTAGCGTCCAAATTCAATTCTGCTTGGCAAGGCCAAGATCGGTCAGCAAGGCCGTCAGCTGGGTTTGCTGGGAGTCCAGAAACGCCTTGAGATCCTTGCTGTTCTTGTAGTCGACAGACCACATGTTGGTTTGCGCAGCCTTGATCCATTCCGGGGACTGGATCGCTTTGGCGAGGATGTCATCCCACCAGGCGATCTCCTCCGGGGTCATGCCTTTCGGCCCGACGAGCACACGCCAGGTCGAGAACTCGACATCGACCCCCTGCTCCCTCCAGGTCGGAACATCGGCGAGCGGGCCCTTTTCGCGCTGGGCGGCCGGCACCGCGATCATGCGCAGCTTGCCGCCCTGGCTGGGTCCGATCACCACCGGCGCCGGCGTGGCGGAGACGGTGATATGTCCGCCCATCAGCGCGGTGGCCGCCTCGCCGCCGGAATCGAAGAAGACGATCTTCAGCTTGGCGGGATCGAGGCCGATGGCTTTCAGGACCAGAGCCGCGGCGATGTGGCTCTGTCCACCCGGCGAACTGGAAACACCGACGCTGACGGCGGACGGATCCTTCTTCAGCAATTCTACCAGGTCCTTGCCGTCCTTGATCGGCGAATCCGTGGGCACGGAGAAGACCACCGGCTCGGTCAGCAGCTGTGCCAGCGGCGTCACGTCATCGAGGCCGAGTTCGCTCTGCCCGGTCAGGCGGTTGGTGATCAGCGGCAGGGCCTGGACCGTGACGTAGTGGCCGTCGCCGGCATGGCTGTTGATATAGGCGATGGCGACGGTGCCGCCGCCGCCCGGCTTGTTCAGCACGGTGAACGGCTTGCCGGAAAGCTTGAGCTGCTCGACGATGCCCTGCAGGGTGCGCGCCGCGAGATCCTGGCCGCCGCCCGGCGCGCTGGGCACCACTTCCTCGATCGGCCGGCGCGGCTTCCAGTCGGCGGCCGCTGCCGTGCCGGCCTGGCCGGCGAGCAGCGCCACGCTGGTAAACAAGGCTATACTGAGGCGTCTCTTCAAGATCGACATGTGGTTCCTCCCCGGCTTGGTCGTTTCTTCAGAAATTGAAGCCGTCAAAAGTCGCGACGGCGAACAGCTCCTCCATCGGCACCGGGCCCCGAATAAGGCCGTCCGCCTCGGCATATCGAAGCAGGGCGTTAAGCTCGCCCTTGTTTTCTTCGACGCCATAGGTCCAGTAGCCGTTGCCCATCAGGGCCTTGACCCGGCCGACTTCCTCGACAATCCACGGATGGGTCACGCGCAGCGTATCGAGTATGTCCAACTCGCTGATCGCCAGGGCGCGCGCCTTGAGGAAGGCGGTATAGACATTGACCGGCAGCCAGGGATGCCTTTCCGCTAGCTCGCGGCGGATGCCCATGAGATGCATGATGGGAAAGAGGCGCGTGGTTTGGAAATAGTCTTCCTCTGCGGCGCGGTAATCGGCGAAGAGGCGGCGCACGACACCGTCCGGCGCGAAGCACGAGGGTGCGCGCGGCGCGATCAGCGCATCGATCTCGCCCGCCAGCAGCAGGCCCGACAGCGTTTGCGCCTGGCCGATCGCCTCAACCTTGATATCGCGCGGCAGATCGAGCGGCATGCGCGACGTGCGGCCCGGTTGTTCGAGACCGCCCGTCAGCCAATGGATATCCTGGCGCCGCACGCCGTATTGTTCCGCCAGCAGGCCGCGCACCCAGACGCCGGCCGTCTGCTGGAAATCAGGCACGCCGACGCGGCGGCCGCGCAATGCCTCGGGCGAGTCGATATCGCGATCGGCACGCACATAGATGGCGGAATGCCGGAACGAGCGCGAGACGAAAGCGGGCAGGCCGATATAGCGCCCCTGGCCGCGAGCAGTAGTCAGCAGATGGGTGCTGAAAGACAGTTCCGAGATATCGAATTCCTGATGCCGGAAGGCACGCTGGAAAATCTCCTCCGCCGGCGCCGTGATCAGGTTGACCCGGCAACCTTCGATCGTCACGCGGCCATCAAACAGGGCGCGGGTGCGATCGGTGTTCTGGCAGGCAAGGGAGAGTTCCAAGGTCATGATGCACTCGGTTTTTGCAAGCCGCCGTCCTTCACGCCTTTCGCGGGCGCGTTGCACAGCGGAGCCATCAGGCATTGTCGGAGCGGCCGCCGATGCATCCGCATTGGTTTGCACGGGCGACGCAACGTCTCGTCAGCCATCTTGCGGGATGGCCGGCAATCATTCTGGCAGTGGGTGATATCTTCTCCATAGCACCAGCCCGGCCGGCACTATCGAGAAACTGTACTCAATACGGCGCGGAAGACGCCGCTATTCAATGGCCCCGGCCAAGGCCGGTCGGCGATGAGCGGGCGTTGCTTCTTCCGCCAGATCCGATAACGCGGTCAACATGCGCTGCTTGCCGTTGCTGACATGTCGCTGGCTGACCTCATAACTGCGCAAGGCATCCTGCGCCTGCAGGGCCGCAAGAATGTCGCGATGCTCGCGGTTCGATTCCAGCAGGGCATCGCGCTGCACGAGACCATGGGTACGAAACAGGTGGAACTCCTTGACCAGGCCGCGATAGAGTTTGACCAGTCGTCCATTGCCGGTCGCCCGCACGATGTAGTCATGGAATTCGATATTGATCGGATAGAATTTGGCGAAGTCGCCGCTCTCGGCCGCCAGTTCCATCTCGGCAACGAAATGCTGCAGGTTGGAGATGTGTTCCGCCGTGATGAACGGCGCCAGCAATGACGCGGCAAGCCCGGTCAGGCCCGCCCGCAGATCATAGACCTCGATCGCATCGGCCTTGCTCAAGCGCTTGATGAAAACGCCGCGATTGGGAATGAGCTGCACGAAACCAAGTTCCGCGAGCGCCCGGCAGGCTTCCCGTACCGGCCCGCGGCTGACCGACAGCTTATCGGCGACGGCTTTTTCGTTCAGCCTTTCGCCGGGCGGCAGTTCGCCGCTGAGGATCATTTTTTCGATCTCGTGCTGCACCACGCCGGTAAGCGAATGCTCCCGCAAGGCGGCCACGGTCGGCATGATTTTGTCATCGCGTTCCATTTGTGAACATTCTTATGTCTTCAGTTTATTGTCAACAATTTTATTAACGGAAAATGAAAATCATTTCAACTCACTGTTTTATTTGTGTTATTTTTCATTCGCGAGAATACCCCCCGCCAACTCGCCGCATAACGCTTCCACCGCCCGCAGGCCCACCCTCCGCTCCTCGCCACAGCGACGTGCCCGGCTTCTCATCACCCCCATCCGCAAAGCCTCACGTAGCCAAGAGGCGGCGCCGGGATGGCAACAGGCCCACGATGACGCCTACCACGCGGGACACACCGTCCACCGGCGCAACGAAGCACACAACGGACAACGCAGTTTTGCAAAGCTTGCCGGGGTTCCGCCGGCGAGGCTAGTTATCAAGAAAGCGCTTCCGTCAGCCAAACGGATGGCCTCAACATGCGACAGGCGAATAGAAGGTATCAGTGATGGGATTGTCGGCGGCGCAACGGAAGCGATCCCAATCGGAAAGCGACCCCCAATTCATGCAGTCGCTGGCGCGCGGCCTGCAGGTTCTCGAGGCCTTCACCGGTCTGCCGCCGAGCGTGACAATTCCCCAATTGGCGAAGGAAACGGGTCTCGCCCGCGCCGTCGTGACCCGCTGCCTGCACACCTTGGTGGCGCTGGGCTATGTCGAAGAGCATGAGCGCCACTATTCGATCTGCCCGCATGTGTTGCGCCTGGCCGGCGCCTATCTCTCTGCGCGCTCCCTGCCGATATTGGCGCAGCCCCTGCTGGAGGACCTGCGGGATTCGCTGGGCGAGTCCTGCTCGCTGGGCGTGCTCGACGGCGACGAGATCGTCTATGTCGCGCGCGCCTCGACAACCCGCATCATGGCGGTGTCGCTGCATGTCGGCAGCCGGCTGCCGGCCTATTGCACCTCGATGGGGCGTATCCTGCTGGCGGCGCTGCCGCCCGACAAGCTGCAGGCAGCGCTGGACCGCGTGACGCCGATACAGCGCACACCGCACAGCATCACCGATCGGGCCGAGTTGCAGCAGGCGATCATGGCCGTCGCCAATCAGGGCTATGCGGTGGTCGACCAGGAATTGGAACTGGGCCTGCGATCGGTCGCCGTCCCGGTCCGCGACCGCAATGGCCGCGTGGTGGCGGCCCTCAATCTCGGGACCAATGCCATGCGCCTCTCCGTCAAGGACCTGAAGGCGCGCGTCCTGCCGGAGCTGCGCGCCGTGGCGGAGAACCTGCAGCGCCTGGCCGGCTAGAGCGGGATCGTTTCAGGCGGAAGCCTGCAGGCTTCCGCCTGAAACGTGAATCGCCCTCGATCTTATTGAAGAGAGGTGGATTGATTAAACGCGCTCCAGGGCCAGAGAGAGGCCCTGGCCGACGCCGATGCACATGGTGACCAGCGCGCGGCGACCGCCGCGCCGTTCCAGCTCATGCACCGCCGTCATCGCCAGCCTGGCCCCGGACATGCCGAGCGGATGACCGAGCGCGATGGCGCCGCCATTTGGGTTGACGCGGTCCTCCGCGGCACCGAGCCCCAGTGCGCGCAAGGAGGCGATGACCTGGGCTGCGAAGGCTTCGTTGATTTCGATCACGTCGAAATCGTCGATTGCGAGGCCCAGCCGCTCCATCAGCTTTTTGCTGGCGGGGACCGGGCCGATCCCCATGACGCGGGGCGCAACGCCGGCCGTCGCCATGCCGAGGAGGCGCGCACGCGGCGTCAGGCCGTGACGCTTTGCGGCAGCTTCGGAGGCAATGAACATCGCCGCCGCCCCGTCATTGACGCCGGAAGCGTTGCCGGCCGTGACACTGCCATCGGCGCGCACGATCGGGCGCAATTTCGCCAGCGCTTCGGGGGTCGTATCCGCGCGCGGATGTTCGTCGCGGTCGACCGTGACATTGCCTTTGCGGCCCTCGATCGTGACGGGGATGATTTCCGCGGCGAAATAGCCGCTGTTCTGCGCCCGCGCGCAAAGCTGCTGGCTGCGATAGGCGAAGGCATCCTGATCCGAGCGGCTGACTCCATGCTCGGCGGCGACGTTCTCCGCGGTCTCCGGCATCGAATCCGTACCGTATCGCCGCTTCATCAGCGGATTGACGAAGCGCCAGCCGATCGTCGTGTCTTCCAATGCGGCGCTGCGTGACCAGGCCTGATCCGGCTTCGCCATCACAAAGGGTGCCCGCGTCATGCTTTCGACGCCGCCGGCAATCGCCAGATCGATCTCCCCCGCCAAGATGGCGCGAGCCGCCGTGCCGAGGGCATCGGCACCGCTGGCGCAGAGGCGGTTGATCGTGGTGCCCGGCACCGTTTCCGGCAATCCCGCCAGGAGTGCCGCCATGCGGGCGACATTGCGGTTGTCCTCGCCCGCCTGATTGGCGCAGCCGAGGAAGACATCATCGATCGCCGCCGGATCGAGCCCGCTTTGACCGGCGATCAGGGCGCGGATGGGGGCGGCGGCGAGATCGTCGGTGCGGAGCTGTGCCAGCGCCCCGCCGAAACGACCGATCGGCGTGCGCAGGGCTTCGCAAATAAAGGCAGCCGTCATGATGCAAGCTCCACGGCAAAACCAGTGCCGGTCTTGGCCTTGACCTCATCCAGCGATATCCCGGGCGCCAGTTCGACCAGGGCCAGGCCGCTATTCACCTTGTCACAGGTGAAGACGGCAAGATCGCTGATGATCAAATCCACCACGCCGGCGCCGGTCAGCGGCAAGGTGCAGCGGCCGAGAATCTTCGGCGCCCCATTCTTGCTGACATGCTCCATCAGCACGACGATGCGCTTCACCCCCGCCACGAGATCCATGGCGCCGCCCATGCCCTTCACCATCTTGCCGGGAATGGTCCAGTTGGCGATATCGCCGTTCGCCGCCACTTCCATGGCGCCGAGGATGGCGATATCGATGTGACCGCCCCGGATCATGGCGAAGCTGTCTGCCGAGGAAAAGAAGCTCGAGGTCGGCAGCTGGGTGATGGTCTGCTTGCCGGCGTTGATGAGATCGGGATCGACCTCGTCCGGATAGGGAAACGGCCCCATGCCGAGCATGCCGTTCTCGCTTTGCAGCGTGACTTCCACGCCAGCGGGGATGTAGTTGGCGACGAGCGTCGGAATGCCGATGCCGAGATTGACGTAGTAGCCGTCGCGCAGTTCCGCCGCGGCCCGCGCCGCCATCTGTTCGCGTGTCCAGGCCATCATGCCACCTCCCGCGCGCGCGTCGTCACCTTCTCGACCCGCTTATCGTAATGCGCACCCTTGATGATGCGGTCGACATAGATGCCCGGCGTATGGACCTGATCGGGATCGATCGCACCCGCCGGAACCAGTTCCTCGACCTCAACCACGGTCACCTTGGCCGCCGTCGCCATCACCGGATTGAAGTTCCGCGCCGTCTTGCGATAGACGAGATTGCCGGCCGGATCGGCCTTCCAGGCCTTGATCACGGCGAGATCGGCCTTGAGCCAGGTTTCGCGCACATAGCGAATGCCGTCGAATTCCTCGACCGGCTTGCCTTCGGCCACCACCGTGCCGACGCCGGTCCGGGTATAGAAGGCGGGAATGCCCGCACCGCCGGCGCGGATGCGTTCGGCCAAGGTGCCCTGCGGATTGAGCTCCAGTTCCAATTTGCCGTCGAGATAAAGCTGCTCAAACAGCTTGTTCTCGCCGACATAGGAGCTGATCATCTTGCGGATCTGCCCGTTGTTCAGCAGCATCCAGAGGCCGAAGCCGTCGGCCCCGCAATTGTTGGAGATAACGGTGAGGCCGGTGACGCCGGCCGTGCGAATGGCGGGAATGAGGTTCTCCGGATTGCCGGACAGGCCGAACCCGCCCGACATGATGGTCATGCCGTCGAACAGCACGCCTGCCAGGGCGCTCGCCGGGTCAGCATAGATCTTTTGCGGCATCGACATTCCTCGTAATGTTCGATTATCGAACAACTAGGTTGAATATCGAACAACCCTAGAATTGATAGAGGACCCGAGTCAAGCATCGGCGATGCAGCCCAGGCGGGCGGCCCGGATGCGGCGGAAGCATATGAAACAGGGCGAGGCCGCGGCGTGGGATCAGCCCGGCGGAAACGGCAGCGCAGGGAGCGCATCCGGCGACGGCATGACCGCCCACGGATGCGCGCCGGAGCGAATGCGCGTGCTTTACTTCAGCGATGTTGCGAAGAAAGCGCGACTGCGCTCATCCGCCTGATCGGCCAGAGCCGGCACGCGGGATTCGCCCTTGTGGCGGGCAAAGGCGTGATCGGCATCGTAGTCATGAAGGGTCACCAGCGGATTGCCTTTCAGGCCGGCATGGATCTTGGCCTGCGCTTCGGCCGGGACGAATTTGTCACGGGTGGCGATATGCACCAGCAGGGGCTTCTTGATATTGCCGCTCTCACCAAGCAGGCCGTCGAGGCCGACACCATAATAGGCGACCGTCGCATCGCTATCGGTACGCGCGGCGGTGAGAAAAGCCAGACGGCCGCCGAGGCAGTAGCCGACCACGCCGACCTTTTCACAGCCGCGGGCGCGCAAGGCCTTGATCGCGGCAGCGATATCCTTGACGCCGAGATCGCCGTCGAAACGCTGCATCAAAGCAAGGCCTTCCTGGAATTGCTCGGGAATATCGGCGTCGAGTTCGACGCGCGGCTTCAGACGCCAGAAAAGATCCGGGGCGATGGCGGCATAGCCCTGCGCCGTCCAGGCATCGGTCATCGCCTGAATACCCGCATTGACGCCAAGGATTTCCTGGATGACGACGATGCCGGTCTTGGCCTTCTGCGACGGTTCCGCGAGATAGGCGGCCATGGTCTCGCCGGTATTGGCAGCAGGAATTTGGATGAAGCTTCCCATCAGATCACCTTTTATATGAACGGAGTCTTTATATGAATGGAATCGAACCTGCCGGCGCAGTCGGCATCGACCGATCGGTCGTGGAACAAAGCATATTGGCTATGACGCCTTGATGAAGGCAAGAGGATCCTTGTGGCGTCAATCCTTACCGCGGCAAAGCAAATTGCCTCGGCAACACTGCGCATGCAGAAAGAGCCCGCCTATGGCGGGCTCTTCCGGCGACTGACCTGGCCAGAGGGCTATCCTCCAGCAAGCTAGATATCAGATCTGCGGGATAATCTGGTGATGCTCGTCCAGCACCGTCACGTTGTTGCTGACGACCACATAGCCCTGCACATCATTGGCACTGAACGAGCCGCCATTCTGATCATAGGCAAAGACCTGATGATCGCTCGGCGCGTTGTTGACATGATCGGTGATATTGACCCACTGACCATTGCCGCTGCCATGGTCGAGCGTCAGCGTGTCGCCGGCGCTGCCTTCGACCTTGACCGTGTCCTTCACCTGCAGACCGCTGATCGCATCGCTGGTCGGGTGGAAGGTACCGTTGCCGATCTGCAGAACATCGCCGATGTTCAGCTCGACCGACTCGCTGGCGCCGCCCGTCATGCTGATCGTGTCGATATTCTTGATATGGCCATCGGCGACGGCACCATGAACGTCGACCGCGCCGGTCAATCCCGAAACATCCAGCACATCGCCGAGATAGCTGCCGCCGAGATCGCCATTCTGGCCGGCATGGCTGTTGCCGCCGCCGTCAACAGTATCGCCGACCTGGTACATGATCGTATCGTCACCGCCACCGCCATTCAGGTAGTTGTGCTGATGCGAATCGCCGACCAGGATCTCATTGGCGCCGGTGCCCTGAACGATATGCTGATCGTTGCCGTAATAATGGCCGCCGCTGACGCCATCGACGGTGACCGTGGTTTCGCTGCCGCCGGCCTGGTAGTGGAAAGAGCCGCCAGTGGTCGCCTGCGACAGGACATTCAGGTCAAGCTCGTAATTGCCCTGGCCGCCGGAGGTGGCGTTGCCGTTGCCGCTCTGACCGTCGATGACGATGTAGTAATCGCCGTCGCTGGGGACGTTGTAGTAGCCCCAGCCATGAGTGGCCGTCTGGTAGCCTGACTGGGCCACCAGATTGCCATGCGCGTCGTAGATCTCCACATCGACATTGGCCTTCTGGCCGCCGGCGCCGAGGATCGAGCCGTAGAGCACTTCGCCGGCCTGCAGATGCAGCTTGAAGACGTCATTGTCGGTGGCGCTGTTGATGGCCCCCGTCAACTGCAGCGTGCCCGTATCCAAGGCCGTGCCGGACTGCGCGAAATAGCTGCGGGCAATCGCCGTTGCGTTGTTCTGGTTGTCACCCCATTTGTCGGCATTGCCGTTGCTCTCGTTCTGCGTGCCGGAGCCGGTGAAATCATTGGCCCCGCCGCTGAACTGATAGGTCGTGCCGGTGGTGCCGCTATGGCTTGCCGTGCCGCTATCCGATCCCTTGATGCTGACGCCGGTGACCGAGAGGCCGGCACCGCTGTCATTGCGCAGCAGGGCGAAATCGCTGACGTTGAAACCGCCGTCGAGGCTGTTGGTCAGGATGACATCGCCGCCGAGCGAGGCTGCCACCGCATCCGTCACGTTGACGTTGATGGTGCCGTGGGCGGTGTCGCCGTCATTGTCCGTCACATTGTAGTTGAAAGCCAGCGGATGACCGTTCTGGGTCCCGTCGATCGGCTTTGCGAGGTCGAACTCGTAGCCGTAGCCGCCGTGGCCGTCCGAACTCAGCGCCAGGCTGTAGACCACGGTATCGCCGGCCTTGCCGACCAGGATGCCGTTCACCAGCGTGTTGACGATGGCGATACCGTTATAGGTGAGGCCGGTCGGACCGTCGGCCAGGGCAACCGAGCCCGGACCGTCGGCGCCGAACGCGGCCGGCAGCGAGCCGGTTACCGAACTGACATGCGGCGTGTCGACGACATTGAAGGTCACGTCATGGACGCTGAAATCGCTGCTGTCGGAACCGGCATTGCCGTTGGGATTGGCCGAGCCCTGCACCGCGACGAAGCGGATCTCGTCGAAGCCGCCGGCCGGGCCGGTGATGGTCAGCGCCATTTTGCCGCTGGTGCTGCTGGCCTCGAACTCGACCCAGCCGGAAACGGCAACCCCGTCCTTATAGAGGATATAGGCGCCCTTCTCGTCACCGACGCCGCCTTCATTGGAATAGAATTCCGACAGGTTGACGGTCGCCGTGGTCGCGACCTTGTCGGTGTCCTTCAGGCTGAAGATCATGGTCTCGGAGTAATAATTCTGCGAGCCGTTGCCGAGATAGTTCACCTCGTCAAAGCGCGCGGCGCCGCTGCCATCCGTGCCGGAAGTGACGCCGAGGCCGGTCGTGCCATCGGCGGCACCGTTGGTATTGATGCTCGGCGTATCGCCATTGATGGTCAGCAGATTGCCGTTGCCGTCGATGAAGCCGGCACTGACAGCGATATGGGCATTGTTGCCGTAATTGCCGGCATCGACCTCGTAGCTGGCGGCCCCGGTCGCACCGGCGATGCCGGGCTCGGTGACGGCGGGGCTGCTGACGGTGCCGGCGGTCGGGCTGTCGTCATTGACGGTCACCGTGATGGTGCCGACAGCCTTGTCGCCGTCGCCATCGGTCACGGTATATTTCAGGCCGAGGTCGAGATTGTCCTCGGTCGTGGCATTCGGATGATCCAAGGGCTGCAACAGCGTGAAATCGGCGGTCTTTGCCGTCGGATCAACCGTCAGCGTGAAGATGCTGACATCGGTCGTGCTGTTATTGTCGGCCGAATGATACTCGATGTAGCCGACCAGCGTCTGGACCGCATGGCCGTTCACCGTCGCACTTTCAGTCCGGTACTGAACCGTCAGGCCGTCCGAGGTGAGATTGGCCGGCTGGGCCGCGGTATCGAAGGAGACATGGCCGCCATCGGCACCGAAGGTCAGGTTGGTCAGGCTGAGATGCGCGGTATTGGCGACCACGCCGATATCGCCGCTGCCGCCCTCGATGCCGGGTGAACCCAGGTGACCCGCGGCAATGGCATCCTCATCGACGGTCGCATTGCCGGAGGCGGCAAGCGGCACATCGTCGACGATACCGATCGTCAGGGTGCCGGTGGCCTGGTCGCCGTCCTTGTCCTGGACAACCACGTTGAAAGCGTCGGCGGTGCTGTCGCCGCTGGTATTGTGGGTCAGCGTGTAGGTGTAGCCGACCGTGCCGTTGCCGATCGAATCGACGTGCAGGCTGCCGGTGGCCGTCGTCACCGTGTCGCCGACATGGATCACCTGGTTGTTGACGGTGATCGTCGCCGGCCCGTCGCCCTCGGTATAGGTGAAGGTGCCGGTGGTGACGTTGGAGCCGTTACCGGCATGCGAGCCGCTCGTCAGACCCGCCTCGTTCACGGAGGTTCCGGCATCGCCGGTACCGGGCACATGCAGGGTCGGGATCGCGTCGATATGCACGGTCAAGGTGGCGATGGAGATATCGCCGTCGCCGTCCTTCAGCGAATAGGTGAAGACGTCATCGCCGGACGCGTTTGCGTCAGCCTTGTAGGTGTAGCTGCCATCGGCATTGAGATAGAGCGTGCCGTGGTCGCCGCGGATGCCGGCCGGATCGCCGATCGTCGCGCTGGCCGCACCATGCGACACGCCGCTGATCGTGGCGCCGTCGGCACCGGCGGTGTCGTTGCCGGAAACGCCATGGATCGCGTCGACGGTCAGTGTCTTGCCGGCGCCGATCTCCGCCGTGTCGAGGACGGCCTGCGGCACGTCGTCCTTGACGGTGATGGTGACGGTCGCCGTGCCATGATTGCCGTTGGCATCGGTGGTCGGCAGGGTGAAGGTATCGCCCGTGGCGGTGCCGGCCTGGCTGTCGGCTTTGCCGTCGTTATACGGCGAGGTCAGCGTGTAGCTGTAGTGGCCGGCGGCGTCGATGGTGAGGACGCCGTGAGCGGTGGCGTAGGTGCCGGCGGAAATCGCCAGGCCGTTGAGGGCGAGATCGCCCGTCACCGTGTCCGGCGTCGCGTGGTGATTGCTGCCGCCCGCAGGCAGGTTGGCTTCGTCCACGGTCACCGCGCCGGTGATGGTCGGCGGCGTCACCTGGTCGACATGGATGGTGAGCGTGGTCGATGACGCGTCGCCGTCGCCATCCTTCATCATATAGGTGAAGACATCGTCGCCGGAGGCATCGGCATCGGCCTTGTAGGTGTAGCTGCCATCGGCGTTGAGATAGAGCGTACCGTGATCGCCGCGGATGCCGGCCGGATCGCCGATCGCGCCGGAAGTGCCGTTATGCGACACGCCGGTAACGGCGGCGCCGGCCCAATCGGCACCGGTGCCGTCATTGCTGGAAACGCCATGCGCGGCATCGGCCTTCAGGGTAGCACCCGAGCCGATCTCGCCGGTATCGAGGACGGCATGCGGCACGTCGTCCTTGATATTGATGGTAATGACCGCCGTGCCATGGTTGCCGTGGCCGTCCGAGGTCTGGACGGTGAAGACGTCGCCGGTGCTGATACCGGCGGTGTCGTCGGCCTTGCCATCGTTATAGGGGGCGAACAGCGTATAGGTGTATTTGCCGCTGGCATTGAGATCGAGAATGCCATGCGCGGTGAAATAGATGCCGGCCTGGATCGAGGCGCCGCCCAGATCGAGATAGCCGGTGACGGCATTGGGCTGCGTCACATGGTTGCTGCCGACCGTCGGCTGGTTGGCCTCATCGACGATGATGCTGCTGACCAGCGTGCCCGGCGTCACCTTGTCGACATGGATGGTCAGCGTCGCCGTCGTGGTATCGCCATCGCCGTCCTTGATCGTATAGGTGAAGACGTCGTCGCCGCCGACATCGGCGTTGGCCTTGTAGACGTAGCTGCCATCGCTGTTGAGATAGAGCGTGCCGTAATCGCCGTGGATACCGGTCGGATCGCCGATCGCCCCGGTCGTGGCGCCATGGGAGACGCCGACCACGCCGCCGCCGCTCCTGCCGTCGGCGCCGAAAGTGTCGTTGGCCTCGATACCGGAGGCGGCATCCTTGGTGATGGTGCCGCCGGAACCGGTGCTGCCGGTATCCACCACCGCCGTCGGCCGGTCGTCGACGATGCCAATGGTCAGCGTGGCCGATGCCTTGTCACTGTCCTTGTCCTGCACCACGACGTTGAAGGTGTCGGTGGTCGCGTCGCCGCTGGTATTGTGGGTCAACGTGTAGGTGTAGTGGATCTCGCCGTTGGCGATGGCATCGATATGCAGCGTCCCCGCCGCCGTGGTGACGGTGTCGCCGGCATGGACGGTCTGGTTGTTGATGGTGATGGCTGCCGGGCCATCGCCCTCGCTATAGGTCATCACGCCAGAGGTGACATTGGAACCGTCACCACGATGCGAGCCGCTGGCGAGCCCCGCTTCGTCCACTGCGGTGCCGGCGTCATGGGCGTCCGGCACATGCAAGGTCGGCTTCGCATCGTCGATGTTGATGGTAAGCGTGGCGCTGGAGGTATCGCCGTCGCCATCCTTCAGCACATAGGTGAAGGTGTCGGTGACGCCGCCCTTGCTGCCCGGCGCGCGGTCATAGGTGTAGCTGCCGTCGGCCGAGATGGTGAGCGTGCCGTACTGGCCGGCGATCACCAGATGACCATGCGGGTCGAAGCTCGAATCCGCGCCACCGGCGCCGGTGATCTTGCTGACCGTGGCGCCGTCGGCTCCCTTGGTGTCGTTGGTGATGACGCTGCCGGCGACGCTATAGGTGCCGGTGGCGACCTCGCCGCTGTCGTTGTGCGCCGTCGGCGTATCGTCGACGATATCGATCGTCAGATTGGCGGAGGACTTGTCGCCGTCGACATCCGTTACCACGACGCTGAAGGTGTCATGGGTATGGTCGCCGCTGCTGTTGTCCGCCAGCGTATAGCTGTAGCCGATCGTTCCGTTGCCGACCGAGGTGATGGTCAGCGTGCCGAACTGGCCGCTGATGGTCTGGCCGACGCCCGTCACGGCGACGCCGCCGATGGTCACCGTGGCGGGGCCGTCGCCCTGAGTGTAAGTGATGGCGCCGGATGTTACGTTCGAACCGTTCCCGTGATGCGAGCCGTCGGCGAGGCCGGCTTCGAAAACCTTGGCGCCGCTGCCGCCTTCGTTCGGCACATGCGCGTCCGGATGCGCATCGCCGATCTTGATCGTCAGCGAGGCGCTGGAACTGTCGCCGTCGCCATCCGTCAGGGTATAGGTGAAGACGTCATCCACGCCGCCCGGCGTTCCGGCATTGCGCTGATAGCTGTAGGAACCGTCGGCATGGATGGTGAGGACACCATAATGGCCGTTGATCACCGTATCGCCGGAAGCGGCGACGGCGGCAGCGCTGCCGCCATAGCCGCTGACATGGGTGACGCTGGCGCCGTCCGCGCCCTTGGTATCGGCGCCGAGAATCCAGGTGGCGGTGCCGGCACCGGTGATGACATTGCCGCTTTCCGCCTGATGGCTGCCCGCCGTCACGTAATCGACGTCATTGCGGGCGGCCGGCATGTCGTCGACGATATGGATGGCAAGGCTGCCGTTCGCGCTGTCGCCATCCTTATCGGTGACGACGATGCTGAAGTCGTCCTGGGTATGGTCGCCCTGGGTATTGTGGGTGAGTTCGTAGACATAGGTGACGACGCCGTTCTTCACCGCGAGAATGGTCAGTGTGCCGTCCTGCCCGTGGATCTGCGCACCGGCAACGACCGCGACGCCGTTGATGGTCACGGAAGCCGGGCCGTCGCCCTGGCTGTAGGTGAAGCTGCCGGCAGTGTATTTCGCCAGCGACCAGGCGGCGGAGCCGTTGGGCAGGCCGGCTTCATAGACCGTGTCACCCCCGCAATTGCCGATCGTGACTGTCGGTGTCGCATCGTCGATATGCACGGTGAGGGTCGCCGAGGTCGTATCGCCGTCGCCATCGGTCAGGGTATAGGTGAAACTGTCATCGACACCACCCGCGGTGCCGGCACTGCGGGTATAGGTGTAGGAGCCGTCGGCGGCGATGGTCAGCACGCCATATTCGCCGAGGATCGTGGTTGCGCCACTGCTGGAGACGTCGCTGTTGCCGTTGGCACCGGTGATATGCGTAACGGTAGCGCCGTCGGCGCCCTTGACGTCGGCATCGGCGGCGCTGTCCTCGCCGGCCGCCGTGACGACATTGCCCTGATGGCCGCTATAGTCGCCGGGCGCGATGCTGAGCGAATCGTTCTGGGCCGTCGGCACGTCGTCATGGATGCCGATCACGAGCGTGCCGCTTCCCTGGTCACCATCGGTATCGGTGACGACGACGGAAACGCTGTCCGTCGTCGTGTCGCCGCTGGTGTTATGGGTGAGCGTATAGGTGTAGCTGAGCTGCGCTCCGTTCCAGCCGGTCAGTGTCAGATTGCCGTCCGCCGTCGGGATGGTGATGGGATTGGCCGACAGATTGCCGAGTTCGGAAGCCGTCACGACCACGCCGTTGACGGTGACGCTGGCAACGCCGTCCGGCGCCGTAACGGCGATGACGCCGCTGGTGATGTTGGAATTGTTGCCGTGCGCCGAGCCCTGGGGCAGGCCGGCCTCATCGACTTCCGTCCCGGCACTGCCGAGAACCGGCACCGTCAGCGACGCCAGAGCATCGCCGCGCACAAGATTGGCCTCGTCCGGCGCGATCTGCTGATATTGCAGTTCAGTGGCGCCGATGAGCCCCATCTCGCCGAGGCCGCCGAGGCCGCCGCCATTGTTGAAACTGAGGAAGATACCGGAACCGGTAGCCCCGGCCGGCCCGGCCGCAGGACCGGCAGCGGTCTGAATGTCGAGATTGGGATCGGTGGCGGCAATGACCGAGGCGACGTCGATGGTGTGGCCTTTGTCATCCTTGACCGTCACGCTCTCCTGCTGGTTGGCCTCGGTATAGCCCTGCAGGATGACGATACGATCGCCGAGCTTGATGGCGAGATTACCCTGTTCGCCGATTTTGGCCTGAAAATCTCCGTCGAAAGGAAGCGTAACCGTTTCGCCCGGCGCCGCTTGAACGCGCGCAACATTCTGCCCGTTGTTAAACTGGACCTGGACCGCGGCACCCTGTCCGCCCTGCTGACCGTTCAGCACCGCAGCAGCCGCCGCATCAGCCGGCTTGGTACCGGTCGTATTGTTTGCAGTCCCTTGGGAAGTATTCGTCGCCACGCTCGATCTCCGGAAAACGATGACACCGGGGAATACCCGGCCATTCGGTCTGGCGGCGCTGGGCATCGACCCTCAAACGCCACCATGAACATGGGGACGGATATAGGCCTTTTGTTCTTAATAAAGCTTAAAAGTCGCGGATTTCGCCACACCATTATGTGTGTTCGCGGAGAAATTTACCGAAAGTGGTAATATTATTGCACGCTTTGGGGTGAGAGAAGCGGCTAATCCCATAGAAAATATGTAGTTCCTATGACGGAATAACTCGCTCTGATTGAGCGGATTGTGACACTTTTTCTTCAGGTTGCTGCAGCCAAACCGGCAAGCGCCCGGGGCCCGCTGGCCTCTCATTCAGACAAAATTTCGCCTGATCAACGGCCGGCAGCCCTTCCTTCAAGCAGATAGGAAAGCCGGCGGCGCACCACATATCGAGGATATCCGCCGGCGCTGCGCGCTAATTCCATAAAAGACCGGCGGTCAAGGCCACCGCCGCCAGGGCGGCGCAGCCCGTCCGCAGGTGATTCCACATCGTCCAGCTGGTGAGATATCGGCTCCAGAGCGCCGCACCTTCGGCACTTGCGGGAGATATGTCGGCCAGTGATTCATTCAGCGGCACATTGAAGACCATGGTGACCAGAACGGTCCCCACGACATAGAGCGCACCACCCGCAATCACGCAGATCATCTGTGGCTCGTGCCAGCGAAACAGCGCGGCCGCTATCAGCACGAGGCACAGGACGGCCGTTCCCATGAAGCTGCCGAGAAAAAGCGGATTGAGCACAGTGATATTGATCGACTGCATGGCGGCAATGCCCTGCTCCGCCGGTAAACGGCCGAGCGCCTGCATCACGAAGGAAGAGAAGGCAAAGAACACACCGGCAATCAGGCCAGATCCGACAGCGGATATCAGGATCAGGCCGGGCAACAGAATGGCAATCATGTTTCCTCCGTCAGCTGGAATCTGGTTCTCGCGACGCGCCGCTTCCGGCTCGCCCAAAACATGAGTAATCCTCATATTGACAATGTGATAAACCCTCATATTTTATCTGGCAAGAGAAACTTCGCAGGCAGATCGTGACGAAGAAAAGTGTCGAACCAGCGGGCGCGCAGCAGTCGAAGCCCTCGGCGGCTGGCCGCCTGCCCACCCAGCAGCGCAGCCGGGACCGGGTTGAACGCATTTTGGAAATCGCCACCGGCCTGATCGAAGCGGGCGGGTGCGATGCGCTGCGCATGAGCGAGATCGCCGCCGGCGCGGAAATCTCGATCGGCTCGCTTTATCAATATTTCCCCGATAAGTCGGCGGTCATCCGCCGCTTGGCCGAGCGCTTCAATGCGGCAGGGCGGGCCTGTGTGGCCGCCGAACTGGCGCAGGTGCAGCTGGCTGGCGACATCAAGGCGGCGCTAAAGCGGGTGATCGACGGATATTACGCGATGTTTCTCGCAGAACCGGTCATGCGCGACATCTGGTCGGGAACCCAGAACGACAAGGCGCTTCTTGCGCTGGAAGCGGAAGACAATCGCGCCCACGGCAAAATGCTGGCGGAAACGCTGCTGCGCCTCCATCCGGCAGCCGACCGGAAGGAGATCGATATATCTTCATTCCTGCTCATGCATCTGATCGCCGCGACGGTGCGCCTCGCCATCACGCTACCCGATCAAGATGCACGGAACCTGATCGCCACCTTCAAACAGACGATGTTGGAAACCTTTCGCCTGCCGGCGCGGTCCAAGTCTTAGTGCTGCGTCTCGGCACTGGGTGTTGTGCCGGCGCACCAAGCCGTTCGGTGTTTCCGGATAACGCTGCGGTGAGATGAGGCTGGCGGTTCGATCTTTCCGGAGAACGGTACAGGATCGAGCCGCCAAGAGTTGCAGCAACGACTTAACGCGGGATCATCTTGCGATAGAGGTGCCATGTCGCATGGCCGAGGACCGGCATGACGACAACGAGGCCGATGAACAGCGGTATCGACCCGAGGATCAGCGCAATCGCAACGATGGCACCCCAGGCGGCCATGGTGCGCGGATTGCGCTCTACGGCACGCAGGGAAGTACGGACCGCCGTTCCCAGACCGATGTCGCGATCCAGCAGCAGCGGAAAGGAGACGACGCTGACCGACAGGGCCAGGACGGCAAACAGGAAGCCGACGCCGCAGCCGAAACCGACCAGGGCAAGGCCGGCCGGTGTATAGAAGATGTCATGCAGGAAAGCCGCGATCGAAACCGGCGCATCCGGCCCCAGCGTGAAGAAATAGATCACCTCGGCCGCCGCCAGCCAAAGCAGGAAGATCGCCATGAGGATAAGGCCGAGGACGACGATCGGCGTGATATTCGGCGACCGCAACACGTCGAAGGCGTTGAGCCAGGTGATCTGCGCACCCTGCTCCCGCTGCCGACTCATTTCATAAAGGCCGACCGCTGCGAAGGGTCCGATCAGGGCAAAACCGGAAGCCAGGGGAAAAATCAAAGGCAGCATGTCATAGCCGAAAGCAAGCCGCGCGAGCACCAGCCCGGCCAGCGGATAGATGACGCAAAGAAAGACCACATCCGTGCGATAGGCGCCGAAATCCTTGACGCCGCGTAGGATCGCGTCACGCAGATCCGCGATATCGACCCGCCTCACCACCGGCATCGGTGCCGCAAGCTTTTCCGCCTGCATCCTGTCTTCTGCCCTGAGCAGGGACCGGCCGGCAGATTCAACCGCCGCGCCTGCATGCTTGATCTGGTCCCAGCCCCATTCAACGGGGTTCCGGATGGTGGAATCCATGGTCTGTCCTCCAGTCGCTGCTGCACAAAGTGAGTACGCGAGAACGCCACTAGCTGGTTGCATGAATAGACGAAGATAGAGCGCGCTATATTCACAGCGCCGGCAGAGCAAGTCTCAGCCCTGCTTGTCGAGTGAGCATCCGGCCTGCCGCAACATGGGCCGGGTAAATATCGCCCTTCGCCCATTTGCCGAAGGCGAAGCGGGACCTCATGCGAACCTGTTTAGGAATCATAGGCCCATACGCCTAGCCTGTCACTAGGCTGCGGAAAATTGTGAAGGAACGCCAACCGCACCAGCACCCAGCTCTCAAATGGCATTTGCAAGGACCGTAATCCGTGCCGTCAAAAGGCCGGCAACAGCACGGCGGCGCCATCAAGACGCCCGGCGCGCAGGTCGGCGATCGCGCGGTTCGCATCGCTCAAGGAATAGCGCGTGATATGGGTTGTCACCGGCACAAGCGGCGCCAGCGCCAGAAAGGCCTCGCCATCCGCCCGTGTCAGATTGGCCACCGATCGCAAGCTGCGCTCGCGCCACAAGATCTCGTAAGGGAATGACGGTATGGCACTCATATGAATGCCGGCACAGATCACCACGCCGGCCGGCCGCACGGCCCGGAGTGCCGTCGGCACCAGGGCGCCGACCGGCGCGAAGATGATCGCCGCATCGAGTTCCGCCGGCGCCACCTCATCGGAGCCGCCGGCCCAGACGGCGCCAAGCCCGCGCGCGAAGGACTGCGCAGCCTGGTCGCCCGGCTTGGTGAAGGCGTAGACCTCGCGCCCTTCGAACCGCGCCACCTGGATCAGGATATGGGCGGCCGCACCGAAGCCATAAAGGCCGAGCCGCTTCGCTTCGCCGATCTGCCGATAGGCGCGATAGCCGATCAGCCCGGCGCAAAGAAGCGGCGCCGCGGCGGCATCGTCGTAACTGTCGGGGATGGGAAAGCAGTAGCGCGCATCGGCAACGCAGAACTCACCGAAGCCGCCATCGATGTCATAACCGGTGAAGCGCGCTGCCGGGCAGAGATTTTCCTGGCCGGCGCGGCAATAGTCACACTGGCCGCAGGTCTCACCCAGCCAGGGAATGCCGACCCGCTGGCCGATATCGAGGCCCGACACGCCGGCACCAATATCGACGATGCGGCCGACCACCTCATGACCGGGGACGAGATCCGGCTTGGGATGAGCCAGATCGCCGTCAAGGATATGCAGATCCGTGCGGCAGACGGCGCAGGCCGCGACCTTCACCAGAACCTGTCCGCGACCGGCCTCAGGCATCGGCCTTTCGATCGGAACGAGTTCAGCACGTAGCGAGGCTTCGCCGGCCCCGGCATCGCCCGGAATATCGCGGGGAACACCTTTTGTTGCCGATTTGTTGAAAACCATGGCGCGCATGGTGCGGCTGCCTCTCATGCTTCAGTCCTCGATGCTATAGAGCATTCCTCATCCTGCGACGCGATCCTGCCAGTGCGGACGGACGCCTTTCTTGCGCTGGATCAATGCGACGCCGCCCGGTCCTGGCAGAATTGAGGGCAGTTTCAAGCGGTCACCTTTCGTGGCCAAGAGTTCGTCCTCTCCAATCTTATCTTGTCCAGCAAGGAGGTATGTCATGGCAAATGCACCCCTCGAGGTGAAAAAGACGGCTCCGGCTCCCGCCGATTACTGGCAGAATTTCCGGCGCGAATTCGACGATATGTTTGAACGCATGGGTATGCGGGGCGGTTTCCCCACCTGGCCGACGTTTTTCGACCGCGATTCCGCCTGGCGTCCGGTCGCGGGCTTGAATCTGCCCGCCCCGGCGGTCGATGTGTCGGAAGACGACAAGGTCTATAAGATCACGGCGGAGCTGCCCGGTTTGAAAACCGAGGATGTCTCGGTTTCCGTCAGCGACGACATGCTGACCCTGCGCGGGGAAAAACGCCAGGAGCATGAAGAGAAGCAGGCCAATCGCCATCTGTCCGAGCGCGTCTATGGGTCGTTCGAACGCAGCTTCAGCCTGCCGGCCGGCGTTGACCGCGATGCCATCACGGCCGAGTTCAATAATGGCGTGTTGACACTGACTCTGCCCAAGTCGCCGACGTCGCAAAGTCAGGTTCGCAAGATCGACGTCAAGGCCGCCTGATCACATCCCCGTCCGGCGACTTCTGTTGCACGGACAGGTCGTTTACCGGTGCGGCCTGCTCCATCCCGCAAGCCACGCCATGTACGGGCGGCCCGCAGCGGCAATGCACTGCGAGCCGCCAGCTACCAACAAGAGGAAATATAATTCTATGTCGACGCATTATCACGCAATCCTGTGGATCGATCATCACGAGGCTCGTGTCATTCATTTCAACGCGACGGAAGCCGATGAGAAACTCATCCACCCGAGCCATCCGCCGCGGCACCTGCATGCCAAGGTCGGCAGCGCCAGCGGAACGCATCAGCACGGGGACAAGTCCTTCTTCCACGATGTCGCCAATGAGCTGCGCGCTGCGCATCTTTTTCTCGTGGTCGGTCCGTCGACCGCGAAGAATGAGTTCGTGACCTATCTCGAAGGCAATGATCGCGAACTGCTCGCCAAGCTCGACAGTGTGAAGGCGATGCAGCAGGTAAGCGACAACGAGCTGGTCGCCGCCGGCCGCAGGCATTTCAAGGCGTCCGACCGCATGCACGCGCAGATCGGCTGATCATCCCGCCCCTGTTCCAGAAAGCCGTCTGGCTCGGGCGAGGCGGATGGATAAAGAATGACACATTACCAATCCATCCAGCCGCCCGTCTCCAGGGGCGCGGCGAGAGGTTGAGGGAAGCGGATCAATGGATCGCAAGACGCATATCAATTTCTGGTACATCGCCGCAGCCATCATCGCGGTGCTCTTCATCCAGAGCTACCTCTCGCGCCTGGCGCAGGTCGAGAATATTCCCTACAGCCAGTTCCAGACATTGTTGAAGGAGGGCATGATCGACGACCTGACGGTCGGCAAGGACAGCATTACCGGCACCTTCCGCAAACCGACCGATCCGCAGCGCACGCAATTCTCGACCGTCCGCATCGACCCGCAGATCGCCGACGACCTCGCCAAGGCCGGCATCAAATATCAGGGCGTCAGCGATAACAGCCTGCTGTCGACCGTTCTGTCCTGGGTCGTGCCCACCCTGTTCTTCTTCGGTATCTGGATGTTTCTGATCCGCCGCATCGCCGGCCAGCCGGGCTTCGAAGGCGGCCTGATGAGCATCGGCAAGAGCCGGGCGAAAGTCTACGTCGAAACCGACGTGAAGATCACCTTTGCCGATGTCGCCGGCGTGGATGAGGCAAAAGACGAATTGAAGGAGGTCGTCGACTTCCTGAAGGACCCGGTCAGTCATGGCTATCTCGGCGCCAAGATTCCGAAGGGCGTCCTGCTGGTCGGTCCGCCGGGCACCGGCAAGACGCTGCTGGCGCGGGCGATTGCCGGCGAGGCCGGCGTACCGTTCTTTTCCATCAGCGGCTCGGAATTCGTCGAGATGTTCGTCGGCGTCGGCGCCGCCCGCGTACGTGATCTCTTCGAGCAGGCGCGAAAGAAGGCGCCGGCCATCATCTTCATCGATGAGCTGGATGCGCTGGGCCGGGCGCGCGGCGCCTTTTCGCTCGGCGGGCATGACGAGAAGGAGCAGACGCTGAACCAGCTGCTGGTGGAGCTGGACGGTTTCGATTCCACCTCCGGCATCATTTTGCTGGCGGCCACCAACCGGCCGGAAATTCTCGATCCCGCCCTGCTGCGTTCCGGGCGGTTCGACCGTCAGGTGCTGATCGACCGGCCCGACAAGAAGGGACGCCGCGATATCCTCGCGGTCCATACGCGCAAGATCAAACTGGATGGCGACGTGCAGCTGGAGGAAGTCGCGGCTCTCACGCCTGGCTTTACTGGCGCCGATCTCGCCAATCTGGTCAACGAAGCGGCCCTGATTGCAACGCGGCGCAGTGCCAAAACCGTCTCGCTGGCGGATTTCACATCCGGCATCGAACGCATCATCGCCGGGCTGGAAAAACGTAATCGCCTGCTCAATCCGCATGAACGCGAAGTCGTGGCCCACCATGAAATGGGGCATGCCCTGGTCGCCATGGCTCTGCCGCAGACCGATCCCGTGCACAAGGTCTCGATCATTCCGCGCGGCATCGGCTCGCTTGGCTATACGATCCAGCGTCCGATCGAGGACCGTTTCCTGATGACCCAGGCTGAGCTGAAGAACAAGCTTTGCGTTCTCATGGCCGGCCGCGCCGCCGAAAGTATCGTGTTCGAGGAGATTTCGACCGGCGCCGCCGACGACATCAAGAAGGCGACCGATATCGCCCGCAGCATCGTCACCCGCTATGGCATGGAGCCGAGCCTCGGCAACGTCGCCTATGAAAGCGAGACCTCGCCTTATCTGCAGCCGGTCGCCGCCCCCATGCAAGACAACTCCGTGCCTTACAGTGAAAGCACGGCCGACAAGATCGACCAGGCGGTACGTCGGATCACCGACGAGGCTTTCACGCGCGCAAAAGCGCTGCTGCAGAACCATCGTGAGGTCCTGTTGGAGGGCGCACAGCTTCTCTTGCAGAAGGAAACGCTCGACAAGGATGCCCTGAAGCCCTTTGCCGAGCGCATGCAGCATGTTGCCGACCAGCCGTCAGGTACCGCAGACGCTCCGGCCAAGATGGCAGGTGCCGCGCACTGAAGCGGGGTATCCGCCGCTGAAAAAAAACGCTTACTGCGCTTTTTTTCCGTCAGGCCCGAAGCTCTTGATATAGGCGGCCAGATCGGCGACCTGCGCAGGATCCTTGGTCTGTCCGGCCATCATCTTGGTGCCGGGCACCTTGGCCTTGGGGTCCTGCAGGAAAGCAGCGAAGCCGGTATCGTCCCAGGTAAAGCCGGCAGCCTTCATCGCCGGCGAATAATTAAAGCCGGCAACCGAACCCGCCTTGCGGCCGAACAGCCCGTTGAGCTCCGGTCCCAGGGCATTCTTGGCGGCCTCGCCAACGTGATGGCTGGATTTGCATTTGACGAAAAGCTTCTCGCCGGCCGCTGCGTCCTGCGCCCGCGCCGGTGCGGTGATCTGGCAAAAGACAAAAGCCGGCAGGGCGACCGCCGCCAAACGCATCATCTTCGATTGCATGTTCCCCCCTCGTATCGTCGGCGAAACCAGTGGTCCCATCGACCGCCGTGAGACGGTCGATGGGACGCAGTATTCATGCGGTTATGACCGTCCCGCGATCAGCTTGACTTCAAACTGGTGAAATCAAAGGGCAGCGACCGCAGCCTCTTGCCGGTCGCGGCGAAGATCGCATTGGAGACCGCCGGGGCGACCGGCGGCACGCCGGGTTCGCCGATGCCGGTCGGGGCCTCGGCCGAAGGAACGATATGGACTTCGACCTTCGGCATGTCCGACATGCGCAGCGGCTCATAGGTGTCGAAGTTCGCCTGATCAACAACACCATCGGTAAAGGTGATCTTGTTGCGCAAGGCGGCACCCAGAGCATAGCCGGCCCCGCCTTCAACCTGGGCGGAGATGACATCCGGATTGACGGCGACACCGCAATCCACCGCGGCGACGATGCGGTCGACCTTGACCGAACCATCACCCTTGACCGACACCTCGGACACCATGGCGACATAGCTGCCGAAGCTTTCATGCACGGCAATGCCGCGGCCCTGCCCCGCCGGCATCTTGCCCTTCGACCAGCCGGCCTTCTCGGCCGCCAGTTTCAGGACGGCGGTATGACGCGGGTGGTCCTTCAGCATCGCCAGACGATAAGCCACCGGATCCTGCCCCGCCGCATGGGCGAGTTCGTCCATCATCACCTCGACCGCCTGGGCGGTATGGGTGTGCCCGACCGAACGCCACCACAAGGTGGTGATCGGAGAGTCCGTGCGCTGCCAGTCCACCATGAGATTGGGAATGGCATAGGGCATATCGGCCACCCCTTCCACCGCCGTCGAATCGACGCCGTCCTTGACGGCGAAGCCCTCGAAGGCGGTGCCGAACATGAAGGACTGCCCGACCAGGCGGTGCTGCCAGGCGATCAGCTTGCCCTTCTCATCCAGTGCCGTCTTGATGGCGTGGTAGAACATCGGCCGATAGCGGCCGCCCCGGATATCGTCCTCGCGGCTGTAGAGGAGATGAACGGGATATTTGCCGCCCGTCGCCTTCAGGATCGCCGCTGCTTCGCCGAAGTAATCGCCATTCGGCGTGGCACGACGTCCGAAGGAGCCGCCGGCCCAGATGGTGTTGATCGTCACCTGTTCCGGCTTGAGGCCGAGCGTCGCCGCCACCGTTGCCTGCTCAACGGTCTGGAACTGCGAGCCGGCCCAGGCTTCGCAAGTCCCGTCCGGTTTCATCTCAAGGACACAGTTGAGCGGCTCCATCGGCGCATGGGCGAGGTAGGGGAATTCGAATTCCGCCTCAACCACCTTGGCCGCCTTGGCGAAAGCCGCATCTGTATCGCCGGATTTGAAGGCGACCACGCCGGGCTTTGCAGCAAGCGCCTTGTAATCCGCCATCATGGCAGCCGACGAACGCTTCTCCGCCTTGCTGTCGTCCCATTCTACCTTCAGCGCGTCGCGCCCCTGCATGGCCGCCCAGCTGTTCTCGGCAATGACGGCGACACCCTGCGGCACGGTC
>DATLIX010000184.1:0-22223 GCA_035539215.1 Dongiaceae bacterium
TGCTGGGCGATCTGCGTCTCCGGCAGGTCGAAATCGAAATCGGTGGTCAGAAGGGTCACGGGCTTCAACGGATGCTATGGGGCCAGGGCCAGGCATCCAGGGGCCGGCCGGCTGATCGGCGCTTGAGGTAGCCCGGACGGAAGAGCCTGACAACCCGGATTCGCGCAATCCCGGGCCGCGCCGCCGCCGGTTGCGCCAAAATCCGTTAACTATTTGATTAATGCAGGAAAACCGGCGGCAGAAGGATCTTTATTCGGCGGCCGCCAGATTGGCGCTGGCCGGTGCCGGCGCAGCCTTGCCCCTCATCTGGTCACCGGCATTGCGCGGGAAGGCGAGGCAGACCGGCGAGGCCAGCAGCGAGACTCCCGTGACCACCAGGAAGGCGACCGAGAAATCGCCAAGGCCGGCCGAGTCATGGCCGGAGAGGGCGACGGAAATATGCAGGGCACCGGAGGCGACACAGATGCCCAGCGACAGCATCAATTGCTGGAAGGTGGCATAGAAACTGGTTGCCTGGCTCATCCGGCTGCGCGGGATATCGGCATAGGCGACGGTGTTATAGGCGGCGAATTGCAGCGACTGGAAGAAGCCCCCCGCCAGCAGCACGATATAGATGCACCAGAGCGGCCAGCTCGGCCGGAAGGCGGCATAGGTGGCGATGCAGGCCGTGGCGATGAGGGCGTTCCAGATCATCGTATTGCGGAAGCCCCAGCGCCGCAGCATCGGCGTCGCCGCCGCTTTCATCGCCATGAAGCCGATGGCATTGACGAAGGTGACGAAGCCGCTTTCCGCCGCGGACATGCCGAAGCCGAGCTGCATCATCATCGGCAGCAGGAAGGGTGTGGCGCCGCCGGTGATGCGGGTAAGACCGCCGGCGATCACCGACAGGCTGAAGGTCGGGATCCGCATCAAGGTCATGTCGAGGATCGGCTCGGCCGGCACGGCCGCGCGCTGCAGGCGCCAGGCATGGACGAAATAAAGCAGGGTACCGATCAGGGCCGCGCCGAAGACCAGCGCCATGCCCTGATCCGACAGCACGCCGCGCGTCCCCATCTCCACGCCGAAGGTAAGGCAGGAGAGCGCGATGCCGGCCAGGATCAGGCCGATATAGTCGAAGCGCCCGGCCGGCGGCTCCTTGGTATCGGCGACCAGGATCGTCGCCAGGACGATGCCGACGATGCCGATGGGAACGTTCACATAGAAGATCCAGCGCCAGTCGAGATAGGTGACGATCAACCCGCCGATCGGCGGACCGAGAATGGGGCCGATCAGGGCCGGCACCAGCATCCAGGACATGGCGGAGATGAAATCGCTCTTGGCGACATTGCGCAGCAGGATGAGCCGCGCGATCGGCACCATCAAGGCGCCGCCCAGGCCCTGGATCAGGCGGGCGACGACCAGGAAGGTGAGGCCCGGGGCAAGGCCGCAGAGGATCGATCCGACGGTGAAGATGCCGATCGCCGCGCAAAATACCTTGCGGGCGCCGTAGCGGTCGGCGACCCAGCCGCTGGCCGGGATGAAGACCGCCAGGCTCAGCAGATAGGCGGTCAGGGCGATGCTCATATGAAGCGGCTTGACGCCGAAACTATGCGCCATGGTCGGCAGCGCCGTGGTGAGCACGGTGGCATCCAGCTGTTCCATGAAGAGCGAGCTGGCGATGACGATGGCGATGATGCGGAAATTGCGCGGTCGCTTGGTCGTGGCGGCCGGCAAATCAGGTTCGGCAGACATGATAGCGCACAACATTGCCCGATCCGGCGGCATCTACCAGGGGCAATTCCGCATGGCTCATAACTTTGATTGCATGCCAGTCTCGTCGGCCGGCGGTCGCGTCATTCTGCCGCAGGCGGGCGTCGCCTCGGCGCGGCGATGTGATTCAAGTCGGTATGGTTACCGTCAGGTTAATTCTGCCGTCAGCGCCGCTTCAGGCGCTGGATCACGCGTTCCAGTTCCTGCAGGAAGCTGGAACGGTCCTGCTTCGAGAAGGCGGCATTCAGGCCGCGGATTTCCCCGAGATCGCGCAGCTGGGAATTCAGCTCCCGCATCGCCAGGGCCATGCCGATATTGGCCTCGGTGAAGGCCTTGCCGGTCGGGCCGAGGACTTCGGCCCCGGCCTTCAGGCAGCGCGAGGCCAGCGGGATATCGGCGGTGATGACGATATCGCCGGCCTTGGCATGTTCGGCGATCCAGTTATCGGCGGCATCGAATCCCTCGGTCACCACGACGCGCCGGACCAGCGGCGTCTCCGGCACCCGCAGCCAGCGATTGCTGACGAGATGGGTGAGGATCTCATGCCGGGCCGCCACCCGCAGCACCTCGTCCTTGACCGGACAGGCATCGCCATCGACATAGATCTCCGTCACGACTGCATTTCCTATGCTCTTCCGCCACCTCGACGGCGCGGTTATCAAGCCAACATAAAGAAACATGGCGCCAGGAAAAAGCCGGTCGGATTTGCCGCCCGCCGTCCAACATGGTGGTGGCTTCGCGGATTCGCCGTTTATTCTCCGGCGGCGTACCCGCCGACGGCCGGCAGAAAGCTTGGCGCCCCTGCGGCCGGGGCGTATCCTGGCTGCAACCGTGGGGAGGATCATGGAACAATTCCAGCATCCGTCGGCCGCAATCTGGTTCCTGCCGTTCTTTGCCGTCGCGATCATCGTCGAGGCACTTCTCTATCGGCGGTTCAAGGGCAAGGCCTATCCCTGGCGCGAGAGTTTTCTGTCGCTCATCGTCGCGATCGGGCATAGCCTCGCCGGCATCCTCAATCACCTCGTCATCATCGGCCTGGTCGGTTACGCGGTCTGGGACCTGCGCGTGATGACCATGCCGATGGATCGCTGGTGGAGCTGGGCGCTGCTCTTCCTGCTCGAGGAGTTTGCCTATTACTGGTATCACCGCTGCGCCCATCGCGTGCGCCTGCTCTGGGCCACCCATGCGGTGCATCATTCGCCCGAGGAATTGACCCTGGCCTCGGCCTATCGCCTGTCCTGGACGCCGGTGCTATCCGCCAGCTGGCTGTTCTTCCTGCCGATCATCTGGCTCGGCTACAATCCGCTCCTGGTCTTCGGCCTGCTCGGCATCAGCCTTGTCTATCAGTTCTGGCTGCATTCGACGCTGATCCCGAAGCTGGGCCCGCTGGAATATGTCCTCAACACGCCATCGGCGCATCGCGTGCACCATGCCAGCAACGCGGCCTATCTCGACCGCAATTACGGCGGCATCCTGATCATCTTCGACCGCCTGTTCGGCACCTATACCGAGGAAGCCGAGGGCGTCACTCTGAAATACGGCCTGGTGCATCCGCAGACCTCGAACAACCCGCTGGTCATCGTCTATGGCGAGTTCGTCAATCTCCTGCGTGATGTGGTGCGGGCGAAGGGCTGGGGTGAGCGCTGGCGCCTGGTCCTGATGCCTCCCGGCTGGTCGCCGACGCAAGCCGCGACGCCCGATCCGGTCAATCCGGCAACATCCTATTAGCTTCATCCAGTCGCGCGGTGATCATGAAGGTCTCGATGCGATCCGTTGTTTGCGCCCTCCGGCTCTCGCTTGCGCTCGGCCTGGCCGGCTGCAGCCATGCCACTGTCGAGACACAGCCGCTTTATCTGGGGGCAGCCTTGCCGCGCCCGGCGGTCGTCTTGGTCCGCGATTTCGTGGTCGCGCCCGGCGACGTGGCGCTCGATAGCGGCCGCATCGCCCGCTTGCGGCGTGCGATCGGCGGCGAAAGCGATAGCCAGCAGCAACAGGCGGCGGCGCAATCCGTCGTCGATGCCCTCGGCAACACGCTGGTCGATGCCATCGCCAGGATGGGCCTGACGGCGCGGCGCATTTCCGCCGATACCGTGGTCCCGGCCGGCGACAATGCCGTCCTGGTCGACGGCAATATCGTCGCGATCAATGAGGGCAACCGGGCGAAGCGCGTGGTGATCGGCTTCGGCGCCGGCGCCAGCACGGTCGATGTTCGGGTGGCGTTGACCTATCTCGCCGCGGCGCGGGCCGAGCAGCGTCTCGCCGGCTTCCAGGCCAGCGGCAGCAGCGGTGCGGCGCCGGGCATGCTGGCGACGGGCGGTGCCGGTGCAGCCGTCGGCGCCGCCAGCACCGCGACCACGGTGGCGGTCAGCGGCGGCACGCAGGCCATTCGCGAAACCCAAGGTACGACTGTCAGCCACGACGCCGACAATATCGGCGACAAGATCGCCGCGGCGCTCAAGCCGATCTTCATCAAGCAGGGCTGGATCGCGGCGAATTGAACGGTCACGCCAAGCAAAAAGGGCAGCCCGTGAGGGCTGCCCTTTCGCGGCTCGTGGCTGCGGCTTTTAGCCGGCGCGGACCTTGGCGATGAAGCTGTCGACTTCGACGGCCAGAGACTGCGACTGGCGGCTGAGATCGCCCGCCGCCTGCAGCACATGCGAGGAGGCCGAGCCGGCATCTTCCGAGGCGCGGCTGACGCCGGTGATGTTCTGGTTGACCTCATCCGTGCCGCTGGCGGCCTGGTGGGCATTGTTCGAGATCTCCTGGGTGGCGGCCGATTGCTCCTCCACCGCGGCGGCGATCGCCGAGGAGATCTCGTTGATCCGATCGATGGTCTGGCGGATGCGCGACATCGCCCC
The DNA here is from genome assembly GCA_035539215.1 of Dongiaceae bacterium. Lineage (GTDB taxonomy): Bacteria > Pseudomonadota > Alphaproteobacteria > Dongiales > Dongiaceae > Dongia_B. The sequence goes on from DATLIX010000184.1 coordinate 4,608, forward strand.
CACCGCTTCCTGCGTCACCGACTGCATGCTGGCGATCTGGCCGGAAATCTCATCCGTGGCGCGGGCCGTCTGATTGGCGAGATTCTTGACCTCGGAGGCGACCACCGCGAAGCCCTTGCCGGCATCGCCGGCGCGGGCGGCTTCGATCGTGGCGTTGAGCGCCAGCAGGTTGGTCTGGCTGGCGATGTCGTTGATCAGCTGCACGATGCCGCCGATCTTGCCGGCCGCTTCGGCCAGGGTTTCGACGGTCTGGCCCGTGCGCGCCACCTCATCGACGGCGCCGCGCGCCACCGAATTGCTGTCGGAAACCTGGCGGGCGATTTCGCGGATCGACGAGGAAAGCTCCTCGGCCGCCGCCGCTACCGTGGTCACATTGGCGGAAGCCTGGGTTGCCGCGGCGGCAACGGCGGTCGCCTGGCGGGCACTGGCATCGGCCACCGACGACATCGATTGCGCGTTGGATTCAAGCTCGGTCGCCGAGCTCGATACCGATTGCACGATGCCCTTCACGCTGGCTTCGAAGGTATTGGCCATGTCGAGCATGACGCTGCGGCGTTCTTCGGCGGCCGCCCTCTCGGTCTGCTCCTGCTGCTGGCGAAGCTGCTCGACCTCGATCAGCTTCTGGCGGAAGAACTCGACGGCCTTCGCCATGACGCCCAGCTCGTCGCCGCGATTGGTCATCGGCACGGTGACGTTGGTCTGGCCGTCGGCCAGGGTCTCGACGGCTGCCGTCAGCCTGGTGATCGGCTTGGCCGCCACATAGCGCACCAGCAGCATGATCACCACCGCCAGCAGCAGAACGACGACGGCGGCGATGACGAGATTGGTGGTGACGATGCTGCGCGCCGGCGCCAGGATCTTGTTCTGCGGCAGGTTCACCATCACCGACCAGGGCTTCGGCGCCTTGCCGATCTGCATCGGCACCAGGATGCGCGTGACATTGGTCTGCAAGGAGGTGGAGTAGTCCTGCAGGCTGAAGCTCTCGCCCTTCTGGATGCGCGGAATGGCGCCGGGGAAGACCGGGCTGGCATCGGCGAAGGGCTTGCCGAGATTCTTGGGATCGATCGCGGCGGCGAACAGGCCGCCATAGGAAATGACGGTGACCGAACCGGTGCCGTAAGGACGCACCTTGGTCAGGTCCTCGTTCATCTGATTGAGCGAGATATCGACGCCGATGACGCCGATCACCTTGCCGTCGACCTTGACCGGCGTCGCCAGGCTGACCAGCAGCGTGTCCTTGCCGGCGAGCGGATAGATATAGGGCTCGAGGACGGTATCTTCCCCGGATTTGAAGGGGATTTGATAGAAATCACCGTCACTCTTCGGGCTGTCCAAAGCCACCATCGGATCGAGCTGAACGCCGCCATCTTTCGGATAGATATAGGGGACGAAACGGCCTTGCGGATTGGCGCCTTCGCTGCCGACGGCGGTCTTGTCGTCGCCATCGAATGCGTCGGGCTGGAAACCGGCCCAGACCCCGACAAGCTGCGGATTGGCTTTGATCGCCGCGCGCATCGCCGCCACTATGGCCGCGCGGGTCAAGGATTTCTCCTGCCGCATGCCGAGATAGGTATCGCGCAGATTATAGGCGATCTGGTAGTTGGTGTTGAACATCACCTGCATGGTGGCCGCGCGCGACTGCGCCATTTCCTGGCCGTGATCCAGCGCCATCGACTCCATCAGGCCGCCGCTTTTGCTCGACGAGATCCAGGTTGAGGCGGTGTAGCCGATTGCCACGGATGCCACGATCGGCAGCAGAATTTTCAGGGACAGCGGCAAGCGGGACAACAAGCCAGGTGAACCCATTTTTTGAACCCCCAAAGCGGAACAGCAGGAAAATTTAACGCGGGCGAGGCGGTAACACGGCGAAAGTTAAGGAATGCTTTCTCACGCGGCGCGCGCGGAGGTACCGGCCGCATGGCTGCTATTCGCTTTTTCCGGGAGTGGCAAAACGACGGCAGCGGATGTCGGAGCCAGGCGAGGTTCCAGCCAAGTCCGGTCACGCCGCAAGCAGTCTGGCCAGGGCAGGGCGGACGGCACGTGGACCGGCGGCAGCGTGGACCGGCGCCCTGCAAGGGAACGTCGCGGCACCCCCCCGGAGCCCCTGGCGACTCAAGCGCTATCCCGATAATATAAATGTAACTGAAGCCGTTACCGGACGGCGCGGCGCGGCCGGCGGGGGAGCTGGATCGGAAAATGAGGCAGTCATGAATCGGGCCTGGCCCGAAGCACAAACCATTGTTGGGCAAAAGCTGTCGCAGGAAGCGCTGCGGCGCATCGCCGAACTGCATGTCGACTGGCGCCGTCAGCGCCGGGAAGGGCGGCGCTGCATGTTGCAGCGCTGCGACCTCTCGGCCCTCGACCTCAGCCTGCTCAATCTCGAAAATGCCATCCTGGTCGAATGCGATCTCAGCCATGCCACCTTGCGCGGCGTCAACCTCAAAGGGGCCGATCTGCGCGGCAGCCGGTTCGACGAATCCGATCTCTCGGCGGCGCAATTGGCGCGCGCCGATCTGCGCGGTGCGCGTTTCGAAGATGCCGACCTCAGCCGCGTGGCGGCGGAGGGGGCCGACCTCTCTGGCACCTATGTCACCTTGTCGCCGGATACCTTGCCGGGTGCCTTTCGCGGCGCCTGGATCAAGGATGCCGATTTTTCCGAGGCCCGCATGCCGGGTGTCGACTTTTCCGGGGCGCAGATCGCCAATGCGGCGTTCCGTCATGCCGATATGCGCCGCGCCTGTTTCGATTGCGCCGATATCGCCAATGCGGCCTTCGTCGGCGCCAAGATGAGCGGCGCCCGCTTCGTCGGCAGCACCATGGACGCCGTCAGCCTGCAGGCGCTCGATCCGCTGACGGTGGAAATCACCCCGGCGCGGCCCATCAGCTCGTCGGAATTGCAGGCCCGCATCCGCGCGCATGGCGAATGGGTCGACAGCCTGGGACGCCGCGGCGTGCGGCTCGATCTCAGCAATTGTGACCTGCGCAATTCGGATTTCAGCGGCGCCAATCTGTCGGCGGCCATCTTTCACGGCGCGCTGCTCGCCAATGTCAAATGCCGCGATGCCCGCCTGCTCTATACCGATCTCAGCGGCGCCAATCTCGGCGGCGCCAAGCTCAGCCGCTCGGATCTGCGCGGTGCCGATTTCACCGGCTCGTTCCAGCGCAACCTGTCCCTCGATGCGACGCGGGTTGGGCCGATGCCCTATGTCGCGGGCATCGCCACCAAGGGGTTGCGCGGCATCGCCTAACGCGTGAATCGCCCGCCATCATCTTGAATAGAGCGGGATCGGCAGCGGCGAAAAGCCGTTGGACGATGTTCGCGCCGCGGCCGATCAGTCTTGCCGGATCCGGTCGGCCCGTCCCGGCAGTCGGACGGTGACGGTCGTTCCCTTGCCGAGTGCGCTTTCGATCCGCAGCACGCCGCCATGCTGTTCAGCCAGGGCCTTCACCATCGGCAGGCCAAGGCCGGTGCCCTGATGGCTGCGGGCATAGGCGTTGTCGAGCTGTCCGAAGGTGGAGAGGGCGATCGGTATCTGGGCCGGCGCCATGCCGATGCCGGTATCGGCGATGGTGATGATCGCCCCGCTGCCTTCCGCGACGCAATGCAGTTCCACGCTGCCGCCGGCCGGCGTGAACTTGATGGCATTGCTGAGCAGGTTGAGGATGATGCGAATGACCGCGCGCCGGTCGGCGAGGAGGGGCGGCAGGCTCTCCGGCAGATGCACCGTCAGGCTTACCTCGGCTTCGCGTGCATGTTGCTCCACCATATGAATGGCGCCCAGGACCAGGCCGCGCAGATCGATGCTCTCCAGATGCAGCCGGTATTTGCCCGCCTCGATCTTGGACAGGTCCAGAATGTCGTTGATGAGCGACAGCAGCAAGTGACCGCTTTGGTAGATGTCGGCGGCGTATGACTCGTAATACGCGTTGCTCAGCGGGCCGAAGACCTGCAGCTTCATGGCTTCGGAAAAGCCGATAATGGCGTTCAAGGGCGTGCGCAGTTCATGGCTCATCTGCGCCAGAAAGTCGGATTTCGCCTGGTTGGCGATCGCCGCCTCCCGGGCCGCCGCCGCCCACTTCGCTTCGGCGACCTTGGCGTCGGTGATGTCGAGGACCACGCCGACCAGGCCGCCGAGCTGGCCGTTCGCGCGCGAGAAGGTGGCCTTGTGGAACACGACGTTGCGCACCGACCCCTCGACGCCCTGCACCGTCGCTTCGTAGACCTGGGTGCCGCGATTGGCGAAGAGAACGTTGTCGGCCGCACGATACCGGTCCGCCAGTTCCTTCGGCGCGATGTCATAGACCGTTCTGCCGATGAAATCCTCGCGCGCCACGCCGATCATCTGCTCATAGCTGTGATTGCCGCCGAGATAGCGGCCTTGTTCGTCCTTGAAAAAGATCGGGCAGGGAATCGTGTCGACCAGCTGTTGCATGAAATGCAGCTGCTGGTGCACAGCCTGCTGCGATCTTTCGGCCTGGATCGCGATCGTGGCGATATGGGCCGCCGTGTTGACGACGCGGCTGGTCGCGCGCTTGTTTGGATTCGGTCCATGGTAGAGCACCAGGCTGCCGAGACTGTCGCCACGCGGCGAGACGATGGGCGTCGAGGTGCAGGCGGTCAGCCCCGCAGCGCGCGCCGCCGCACCTAACGGCTTGAGTTCCGGTTCATTGGCGATATCGCTGGCGCAGGCCGCCTGCCGGCGGTGGATGTCGCTACAGCACGGACCGCAAGCCGGTTTGAAGGAGGTATCGTCGAGAACGCGGCGGCAGGCCGCAGGTAATTTGCCGATACCGCCGAGGCGCAGATGGTGGTCTTCCTGATCGGCCAGCAGGATCGCACAGGCCGTATCGGCGATTTGCGCTTCGATGAACGCAGCGAGGTGATCCAGCGTTTCACAGAGCAGCGCGCCCGTCGCAATCATTTCCAGAAGCCGGCTTTGCCCGGCGTGCAATGATTCCCGGCGTTTGGTGGGCGGTCGATCGGAACTCGTCACGTGCGGTCTATTCGCTTTCCACTGCCCTGGCGAACCAGAAATGACGCTACAGGCCCCTCACCCGAGAGATCGGCGATACGCCCGATCCCCATCCCCGGCAGCAGCCTTTCATCTGCGGGGTCCTTGGATGGCCACTTATCAAACGAACGGGCCAAATGCTAGGTGGGTCAAGATTGAGAATATGTTAATCATACCGGCTGTCAGCGCTGTCAGATGACATTTTCATGACCTGATTTACCGCAAGTACCGCAGCGCCCATCATCGCTAGTCTCCGGTCAGACAGCGCATTTTCGCGCCGGGAGACAGGGTATGACAGCCAAGCTTGAGATTATGGAACGCCTCGGCGAGAAAGCGGTGCTCCTGCCCTCGCTGCTGGCCGCGGGTCTCGCGGCAAATGACCGCATCAAGCTTGGCCTGACCTTGATGCAGGAAGCCGTTCTGCAGGCCCATTCGCCCGGTCGCAAGCCCAATCTCATGATCGCGGAACGGCGTGCGGTCGGTCTCGGCGACGGGCAGTACGACAATCTGGTCGCCGGAGTCCAGGATGTCGGACAGGACCGGCTGATCATGCCGGGCGTCCATCATCTGCTGCAGCAGCTCGGCGACGATCTCGGCGCCATGCTGGCCCCGGTCGAAGCCGGCGCGGCGGAAGAAGGCGCAGCCTTGCGCCAGCGCCTCGCGACGATCGTGGAGAACCTGCCGGCGGTGGAAAGCGACCACCTCGCGATCGATGATGTCAAAGCCATTACCTCGGCGCGGCGCAACGGCCGCGACAGCGTTCATCTGCTGACCATGGATCTGCATAAGGCCATCAACCGCCTGTCGGTCGAAGCGGCCGGCGAGGTGCTGGACGGTGCCCGCGCTTATTGCGTGGAGGCGGCCGACCGCCCCCGCATCCTCGCCTTCATGCGCGGCCTGAACCGCACCGCGCCCTTGGCTTTCGGCCATCCCGGCCTTGGCACCACGGCGGTGCGCAGCGGCGAGCGACTGACCATCCAGAACGACATCGGCACCACCGATGCCCATGTGCTGGTCATCCATATCGACGGCGCCGCCGTGACGATCACCTATACCGATGTCCATCGCCCGCGCGCGAAGTTCTTCATGACGCTCTTCGCCGACCGTCAGGTTGCCTGGAGCAAGCTTGATGAACAGGCCTCGGCCGGCCTCGGCGAAGAGGACGTCTTCTATATGCTGACCGGCCGCTTCGAGGCGCCGGGCCAGTCGGCGCTGGAGGATTTCCTCGCCTTTCTCGGTTCCCGCATCGTCTTCCTGATCGACTGGAACAAGGCGCGCAAGGCGCTGCAGACTTTCGTCGGCAAGGGTGTCGCCATCGACCTCCTGATCTGGGCCGCGCAGCATGATTACGGCCATCGCGGCTTCCTGGAACTGGGCGGCATCGACCTCGTCTTCGAGGCGGTGGGACGCACCGCCGCCGGCCGCATTCCCTATGGCATGCGGCTCGACCGAGCCCTGGGTGAATTCGAATGCCAGGAATTCCTGCGCCATGTGCTGCATGAGAGCAGCACGGGGCTTTCCGCCGGCCGCACGGCGCGTCTTATCCGCGACGAGATACAGGCCGATCTGGCGCAGCGCTTCGAGACGGCGGAAAGCGCCGTGCTGACCGTCCTGGTGCGGCATCTCGGCCTGTCGCGCATGCTGGCGGGGGCGATCGCCGCGGCGATTTCAACGCCGGCTTCGATGACGGCGGCCGACCGCCATGCTTTAGCCCGCCAGTCGAAGCGGCTGGAAGAGAAGGCCGATCGTCTGACGGTGCAGGCGCGCGAGATCGCCGCCCGGGTCCGCGAGACCGGCAAGCTGCGCCCGGTAATAGACGAAGTGGAAAACGCGGCGGACGCCTTCGACGAATGCGCCTTCCTGCTCAGCCTGCTGCCGGAGCCTAACGCGATGCAGGCCTTGGCGCCGCTGGCGGATCTCGCGGATATCGCCGTCGACAGCGTCGGCCAGATGGTACGGGCGATCGAGGCGGCTTCGCTGCTGCCTTTGGGGCAGCGTTCGGATGCCGTCGATTCCCTGCAGGCGATCGATGCGGTGGTCAATGCGGAGAAGCGCGCCGATCAGGCGGCGCGCGCGACTTTTGCCGCCCTGATGTCGGTGCCGGCGGCCGATGCGCGGGCGCTGACGATCGGCATCGAGATGACGCGCCAGATCGAGACCGCGACCGATTATCTCAGTCATGGTGCCCTGACGCTGCGGGACCGGGTTTTAGAGGAGTTGTCGGCATGAGCAATATCGCCGTTCATTTCATCGATTCGGGCACAACTGCCGTCACGCCGATAGGCGCCGAAGTGGTTGGGTCGAAAGCGGCGCAACTGGCGGTGATGAACCGCCTCGGCCTGCCGGTGCCGCCGGCCTTCGTTCTGCCGACGACGCTTTGCCAGCCCATCAACCGGGGCGACACGGCGGCGATTAGCGCGCTCAAGGACGGTCTGCGGCAGGGTATTGCGCGACTGGAAGCGCGAACCGGCCGGCGCTTCGGCGATCGGCGCAACCCGCTGCTCGTCTCGGTGCGTTCGGGTGCCGCGAAGTCGATGCCCGGCATGCTGGAAACGATTCTCAATGTGGGGCTGAATGCCGAAAGCCTGCGGGGCCTCATCCGCCTCACCGGCAATCCGCGCCTCGCCTGGGACAGCTATCGGCGCTTCATTCAAAGCTATGCGGAAGTGGTTCTGGCCCTGCCGGCGGCACCGTTCGAGGCGGCGCTCACCGAGATGATCCAGACCGAGGAAGTCGCCGGCGAAGCGGAGCTCGATGGCGAGGCGCTGGAGCGGCTGACGCAGAGCTATCGCGAGATCGCCCAGCATGGCGCGAAGGCCCGCATTTCCGACGACCCGATGGAGCAGGTCGTGGCGGCGGCGCTGGCCGTCTATCAGTCCTGGGAAAGCCCGCGCGCCCAGGAATATCGCCGCCTCAATGCGCTGGAGGGGCTCAGCGGCACGGCGGTCACGGTCCAGGCCATGGTCTTCGGCAATGCCGGCAGCAAATCCGGCGCCGGTGTGGCCTTCTCGCGCAATCCCGCGACCGGCGCGCCGGGCCTCTATGTCGACTTCCTGCTCGATGCCCAGGGCGAGGACGTGGTCTCCGGTCGTCGCAGCCCGGGCGACGCCGCCTTGTTGACCGCGCGCCTGCCGCGCGTCATCGGCGAGCTTGCGGCCGGCGCCAAGCGGCTGGAACGGGAATGCGGCGATCTCCAGGACATCGAATTCACCGTCGAAGAGGGCCGTCTCTATTTCCTGCAGACCCGTTCCGCCAAGCGCACGCCGCGGGCCGCGCTGCAATGCGCGATCGATCTTGTGCACGAAGGCATCATCGATGCGGCGACCGGGCTCAGGCGCGTCGGCGATATCGATCTTGCCAAGGCGGGCCTCACCCGCTTCCTCGATCGCGGCCCCACCGTCGCGACGGCGGTCTCCGCCTCTCCCGGCATGGCGAGTGGCCGCGCCGTCTTCGACAGCCGCCGCGCCAAGGAACTGGCGGCCGATGGCAAGCCGGTCATTCTCATCCGCCGCGACATCTCGACCGAGGATATTGCCGGGCTTGCCGTCGCCGATGGCACGCTGACGGCGATCGGTGCCAGGACCGCGCATGCCGCGGTTGTCGCGCGCCAGTTGGGCAAGGTCTGCCTGGTGGCCTGCACGGCTCTGGAAATGGACGAAGGTGCGCGGCAATGTCTGCTGGCCGGCCAGGCCGTGGCCGAGGGCGACTGGCTGTCGCTCGATGGCGAGACGGGGGAGATCAGTCTCGGCGAAAGCCGCATTGTCAGCGATCCGCCCGAAGCGGCGCTGGCGGAAATCGCCCGCTGGCGCGAAATGCTGGCAAGCACACAGGTCGAAGCCCTGCCGGAAAGACAGAAAACGGAGTCACACGGCGAGCCAGCCGCCGCGCTCTGAGTCATTTCTTGCCGCGCTGCGGATCGCCGCCTCCATGACCGCGCTGATGCGCGCCGCCTCGCCAAGATCGGGTCCGGCGGATCGTCCGGTCATGACGGCATCCATCAGTTCCTTGACCTCGATGACCTTGAGGTCGTTGAAGCCGAGCCCATGGCCGGGCGCGGGGATGAAATTGCCGTAAGGCGGATGGTCGGGATTGGCGAGAATGGTGCGGAAGCCGGCTTGCGCTAATCCTGCCCGCCGGTCGAAAACCTGCAGCTCGTTGATGCGCTCGCCGTCGAAGCGCAGGGCGCCTTCCGTGCCGGTGATCTCGAAGCCGATATTCATCTTGCTGCCGGTGGCGATGCGGCTTGCCTCCAGATAGCCGCCGGCGCCGCTGGCGAAGCGCACCATCATCTGCGTGATATCGTCATTGCCGACATCGCGCATCTCCGTGCCGCCCGGTGTGGTCGGCCGCTGTTTGATCATCGTCCGGCGGCTGGCATTGACCTCGGTGATCTCGCCGCACAGGGCACGGGCCAGGCTGATGATATGGGCGCCGAGATCGCCCAGCGCCCCGGCCGCGCCGCCGATCGCCGGATCGCAGCGCCAGGTGAAGGGGCTCTGCGGGTCGCAAAGATAGTCTTCATTGTGCTGGCCGCGAAAATGCGTGACCGCGCCGATGGCGCCCGCGTCGATCAGGCGCCGCGCCAGTCCCAGGATCGGGTGGCGCAGATAAGTGAAGCCGACCAGCGAGCGGCGTCCCGCCCTGGCGGCGGCATCGGCGATCTCCTGGGCTTCCGCCACGCCGAGGCCGACCGGCTTCTCGCAATAGACATGCTTGCCGGCGGCGATGGCGGCCAGCGCAATCGGCCGGTGCAGATTGGATGGCACGCAGATATCGACGACGTCGATCTCCGGATCGGCCACCAGGCGGCGCCAGTCGTCGGTGGCGCGGGCAAAGCCGAAGCGCTGCGCCGCCGCTTCCGCCAGCGCCGGGGTCTGGTCGCAGACCAGGGTCATCTCGGGATGCGCCGGCGCCTCCGGGAAGACCATCGGCAGGACGCGATAGGCATAGGCATGGCAACGGGCGATGAAGCCGGCCCCGATCAGGCCGATACGCAGTTTCGGTGTCATGGTCTGGGTCCCCGGTTGGGTGTTCCTGTGCTGGGTATTCTTATTCCCCGTCGCGCGCCTGGATCTTCTGCTGGTAGCCGGCATAGGCGGCGGCGACGGCGCCGCGTCGCGAGACCTGCGGCACCGGCACATCCCACCAGGCGCCGCCTGCCGCCGTGGTGCGATCGGGATCGGTCTCGATGACGATCACATGGCTGCGGGGTGAACTCTTGGCACGGTCGAGGGCCGCTTCCAGCTCGCCGATCGACGCCACCTTCTCGGCAATGGCGCCCATCGCCCGGGCATGGGCGGCGAAGTCGATATCGACCTCTTCCGCGCGCTTCGCATCCTTGAGGAGATTGTTGAACGGGGCGCCGCCGCAGGCCTGCTGCAGGCGGTTGATGCAGCCGAAGCCGCGGTTGTCCAGCAGCACCACGTCGAGCTTGGCGCCCAGCATGACGGAGGTGGCGAGTTCGGAGTTCATCATCATATAGCCGCCGTCGCCCACCAGGACGAAGACGCGCCGCTGCGGGAAGGCAAGCTTGACGCCGAGGCCGCCGGCGATCTCGTAGCCCATGCAGGAATAGCCGTATTCCATATGGTAGCCCTTGGGATCGGCGGTCTTCCACAATTTGTGCAGCTCGCCCGGCAAGCCGCCGGAGGCATTGACGACGACATCGGTCGGTGCCGCCTTGCGGTTGACCGCACCCAGCACCTGCGCATCGCTCGGCAGTTGATTGCTGCCGGTTTTATCGTCTTTCGGTGCGGCGGTGGCCGCCGTCACGGTATCGAGCCAGGACCGGCGCAGCTTCTCGCCACTTGCCGCCCAGGCATCGGGCGCCCGCCAACCCTCGAGCGGCTGCGCCAGCGCCGCGAGGCCGGCCCGCACATCGCCGATCAGGGGCTCGGCCTGATGCTTCCAGGCGTCATGGCCGTTGACGTTCAGCTGGATCAGCTTCGCCCCGGCTGCGAACAGCGCCCAGGAACCGGTAGTGAAATCCTGCAGCCGCGTGCCGATTGCCAGGATGACATCAGCCCTGCGGGCAAGCTCGTTGGCGGCGGCGGAGCCGGTGACGCCGATCGAGCCAAGATTATGCGGATCGTCCCAGGAGAGGGCACCCTTGCCGGCCTGGGTTTCCGCCGCGGGCAGATTATGCTGCTGCAGGAAGCGGCGGACATCATCGGTCGCGCGGCTGTAATGCACGCCGCCGCCGAGGATGACGAAGGGCGACTTGGCCTGCCGCAGGGTAGTTGCGGCGGCCGCCAGTTCCCGGGCATCCGGTGCCGGCCGGCGCAGCCGATGGACGCGTTTCGCAAAGAAGGCGAGGGGATAGTCGGCGGCTTCCGCCTGCACGTCCTGCGGCAGGCATAGGGTCACCGGGCCGCACTCGGCCGGATCGGTCAGCACCCGGATCGCCTGCGGCAGGCTGGTCAGCACTTGTTCCGGTCGCGTCAGGCGATCCCAGAAGCGCGAGACCGGGCGGAAGCAATCATTGACGCTGGTCGTGGGATTGGCGAAATCCTCGATCTGCTGCAGCACCGGATCGGGGCGGCGGCTGGCGAAGATATCGCCGGGCAGCAGCAACACAGGCAGACGGTCGACATGGGCCAGCGCCGCCGCCGTCACCATGTTGGTGGCGCCGGGACCGATCGAGGTGGTGCAGGCCATGATCTGCGTGCGATCCTTCGCCTTGGCATAGGCGATCGCGGCCAGGGCCATGCCCTGCTCGTTATGGGCGCGATAGGTCGGGATGTGATCTTCGCTCGCGGGGTCCGCCGCCTGGGCCAGGGCCTCGCCGAGGCCGGCGACATTGCCATGGCCGAAAATCGCGAAGACACCGGCGACCAGCGGCTGCTCGCCGCCGTCGATCTCGACATGTTGCGCGGCAAGATATTTGACCAATGCCTGGGCCATGGTCAGCCGGATCGTCGCCACGTTATCCTCCCCTTCATCTCGGCCCATGTCGCGGATACCGCGGGCCGCTCCGATAAATCCATCATAGGCCGATCTTTGCCGGCCTTGCCGTTGGCCGGGCAATCTCTGGCCCGCATGATCTCCAGCTTGTGTGATCTAGCGCGCGCGGTAGCGCAGCCAGATCTTGATCAGCCGGCGATAGCTCTCGGCGACCGTGGCGACGAACTGCGCGCTGCCGGCGTCGCCGCCCGGCCCGTTCAGCCAGTCGCGCGCGGGCTGCATGAAGATCGAGCGGCCGATGGCGAAACCCTTGCAGATCGCATGCTGCGCCGCCATGGCAAAGGATTCCGCCAGCACATTTTCCGGCGCCTCCAGCCCCAGCAGCACGACCCCGCGGCAATGCGGGTCATGGCGGGCGATCAGCGCGTCGACGGCCTGCCAGCTCTCGTTGTCGAGGCCCGGCAGCTTCCACCAGTCGGGACGGATGCCGGCGGCGTAGATCTGCGCGACGGCGCGGCTGACCGCATCGGCGGCCGGCGGCATGTCCTTGGGCGGAATGACTTCGACGAGGAATTCGTGGCTGGTGCCGATAGCGGCGTCCTGCAGGGTCGCCAACTGGTCGATCTGTACGCGCCGCATCTCCTCGGTGTCGTCGGGATGGTAAAAGACCAGGCATTTGGCGATATGCTCGGCCGGCCATTGCCGCATCGCCAGAGCGAGATTGTTGCCGGCCATGAAGCGCAAGGGGCGTGAGCCCGGCAGCTCCACCGGCCGGCCGATCCATAATCCGCGGCCGGTCAGATGTTCCAGCACGTCGCGACCATAGATATCGTCGGTCAGGACACCGGTGCGGCCGGGATAATCGGCGGCGACCTGCAGCACCGCTTCGCCGATCAGCTGCTTCAGCACCGGCACGCGGGTGATGTCGGCCTTGCATTCGCCAACCAACTGTTCCAGCTGCAGGCGATGATCGAAGGCCAGCGCCATCACTTCCGGCCATTGCCGGTGCCGGGTGGTGACGCGGTGTAGGTGGTTCAGGCGTTCATCCTGGTCCGGCCGGGCGATCTTCGACGCGCGGGCGAGATAATCGTCCAGCTCCGCGCGCGTCGGTGCGGCTGGCGAGCAGCCATGCCGCGACACGACCAGGGCGCCGCAGGCATTGGCGTAGCGGCAGCAGGTTTCCAGCTGTTCGCCCCGCAGCCAGCCGCGCAGGAAGCCGGCGAGGAAGCCGTCGCCCGCACCCAGCACGTTGAGGACATCCACCGCGACCCCTTCCACCGTGATGCCGTCGTCGAGGCTGGCGCCGATGCGGTCGGGAAAGACCGAGCAGCCAAAAGGGCCGCGCTTGACGACGAAGGTGGCCGGGCTCAGCTCGCGCAGGCGGCGCAAGGCGTCGATTACCGTGTCCCGGCCGCCGGCAATGCAGATCTCTTCCTCGGTGCCGACGATGAGGTCGCAGAGCGGCACGATCTGCTGCAGATGCGCGCTGACCGAATCGGCGGCGATATAGCGGATCTCGCCTTCGCCGCGGCCGGTAAGGCCCCAGAGGACCGGCCGGTAATCGATATCGAAGATGATCTTCCCGCCGGCCTCGCGAGCGAGATCGATGGCGTGCCGGCTGGCCTCATAGGTGCCGGGTGTCGAGAGATGGGTGCCGGTGACGAGCAGCGCCTGGGTGCTGGCCACGAAAGCGGCATCGATATCCGCAGCCTCGATCGCCATGTCGGCGCAGTTCTCGCGGTAGAAGATCAGCGGGAAGGTGTTGCGGTTCTTGATGCCGAGCAGGACGAGACCGGTCAGCCGGTTCTTGTCGATGCCGACGCGGCTGATATCGACCCCTTCGGCGGCAAGCGACTCGCGCACGAAGCGGCCCATATGCTCGTCGCCGACCCGCGTCAGCATGGCGACCTTGAGGCCCTGGCGGGCCACGCCGACGGCAATATTGGCGGCACAGCCGCCGAGATATTTGGCGAAGCTGCCGACATCTTCCAGCCGGGCGCCGGGCTGCTCGGCATAGAGATCGACCGCCGCGCGCCCGAGGCAGATGAGATCCAGCGGTTTTGCCGTCATCGCTTAGGCCTTGCCGCGGCCATTGCTGTCGCCGGCTTCGCTCTCCCGCAGCTCGTCGGGAAACCACGAGGCGGCACCGGGCTCGTTGACCCAGGCATGCTCGGCGGTGAATTCCGGTACTGTATAGGGGTTGTCCGGCAGGTGGCGGATGACCCAGGCATAATACATGCCGTAGCCGGGTGCGGCGGTTTGCGGATGATCGTTGCCGTCGAAGATCTTCACCGTGTCGTATTGCTTGACCCTGAGCACGTCCGGCCCCAGCTCGCACAGCCCATAGCCCTGCGGCTTGGTGAAGCGATAATGGTAGATCTCCGGCTGCGGGTGATGATGCGGCGGGTAGCTCGACCAGCGGCCCGGCATGGTGACCACTTCGCCCAGCACCAGTTGCGCCTCCGCCGGGCTGTTGCGGCGGTCGAAAATGGTGCGCACGAAGCGCAGGCAGGCATTGCCGACCTGGCCCTTGCCGCGATGCTCGTTCGGCACGTCCTCATAGAAGCGGCTGGCGAAGGCCGCCTTGTTGGCGCAACGATAAAGCGTGACCTCGCTGTCGGCCTTCGCTTCGATCGTCAGCGTGACGGCGGCTGCGGCATGGGCCGCCCGCGGACTTTCATCGAAGAGCGAGTGCCGCTGCCAGTGCCGGCTGTCATTGCCGAGGCGAATCGTGATGTCGCCCTCCATCAGCAGGGCGGCGGTTTCGGCATTGAGCGTCTCGGTCCAGGTCTCGCCGGCTTTCAGCCGCAGGACGCCGAAGGCGATACCGGTGTCATCCGTCGCTTCGTGGAGTTCCGTCACCCAGGTCAGGCCGAACGGATAGCCGGTGCGATGTGCCGTGATGTGCCGTGTCATGATGTTACCCCGCTTGCGCCGATCGCCTTTCACGCCGCCCTATTCTAGCGCGCGCGGCGATCGGTCCACTCTCTTCGTTGGCACCTTATTAGAATATTTTTTCCTTATCAATATCGATATGGAAAAATTTATCCTGCAGCGCGGAATTTAAAATTCATCACTTATTGCAATGCGATATACCCGTTTGAACTTTCCGGTTGGCGGGCAATGGAACGATAATAGAAAATTGATGCCAATTTTCTGTTGTCTGGAAAATTTTTTCATCTAAGCTTGCCGACGGTTTGGCCATGCGGCCTGCCGCCATCCGGTCGCTCTGGCCTCGTGCTAGTGGCGACAGCGCCAGAAGAAGCCCGGATTGGCCGATATAGGGGAGGATCTCAAATGATTTCACGCATTCAATCCCTGGCGACGGTCGCAGGTCTTGCGGTGCTGACGACGCTGGGCGCTTTCTCGCTGTCTCAGCCGGCGCAAGCCAAGACCGCCGCCGAGACGCGCATCGTTTTCGTCACTCACGGTCAGGCATCCGACGTCTATTGGTCGGTGGTGAAGGCCGGCCTGGCGGATGCCGCCAAGGTGATGGGTTCCAAAGTCGAGTACTTCGCGCCGGAAGTGTGGGACGTCGTGAAGATGCAGCAGATGATCGACGCCGCCGTCGCCTCCAAGCCGGACGGTCTGGTGGTTTCGATCCCCGATGCCAAGGCGCTCGATCCCTCGGTCAAGAAGGCGGTGGCTGCGGGCATTCCCGTCATCGTCATCGATAGCGGCCAGGACGAAGTGGCCAATGTCGGCGCCCGCAACTATGTCGGCAGCGCCTCCGATTTCGATGCCGGCAAGCAGGCCGGCCAGAAGATGAAGGCGGCCGGCGTCACCAAGGCCATCTGCATCAACCACGAAGTCGGCAATGTCAGCCTCGATGACCGCTGCAACGGCTTCAAGGAAGGTCTGGGCGGCAGCATGGAAGTGGTCTCGGTGACCATGGATCCGACCGAAACCGCGACCCGGGTCACCGGCTATCTCTCGGCGCATCGCGATGTGCAGGGCATTCTGACCCTCGGTCCGACGCCGGCGGCACCGGTTCTGGCGGCGCTTAAGAAGGCCGACCTCCTCGGCAAGATCAAGTTCGGCACCTTCGATCTCTCGACCGAGGTGCTGGAAGCGGTGGCCAAGGGCGACATGCTGTTCTGCATCGACGCCCAGCCCTATCTGCTCGGCTACCTGCCGGTCGTCGATCTGACCTTGAACGCCGTCAACGGCACCATGCCGACTTCGACGATCTATACCGGCCCGGCCTTCATCACCAAGCAGGACGCCGCCATGGTGGTCGACCTGGCGAAGAAGGGTACCCGCTAAACCCAGCAGCGGAAGCGCCGGGCGCCATGCGCGCGTCGCTTCCGCCGTGCCCTTCGGCCACGCTTTGCCTGTACCAGCAGAGACGATGCGGGCAAGCGCGGCAGCGAAGCGGCATCACCCGGCATGATCATCGGCAGCCCGTCTCGATGATCGGCCATCCGGCAACACATCGTCTCCATGCGGATCGAGCTAGATGCAGAATGATTTGACATTGCGTGTCACCAGGAAGGGCGCGTCACCCCGTGACGAGCGTCTGACGGCTGCCCACTGGTGGGTGAAACTTCTGCGGCGCCCCGAGCTTGGCGCCTTGTCGGGCACGGTTCTGGTGCTGGTCTTCTTCGGCGTCGTCGCCGGCAGCAGCGGCCTGTTCAGCCCGCCCGGCATCGTCAATTTCCTCGAAGTCTCGGCCGAGCTCGGCATCCTCGCCTCGGCGGTCGCGCTGCTGATGATCGCCGGCGAGTTCGATCTTTCCGTCGGCTCGATGATCGGCTTTGCCGGCGTCGTCATCGGCATGCTGGTGTCGGAGGCCGGCTGGCCGATCCCGCTCGCGGTGCTCGCCGCCTTCGTGGTGGCGATCTGCGTCGGCTGGGCCAACGGCTGGCTGGTCATCAAGACCAAGCTGCCCTCCTTCATCGTGACGCTGGCATCGATGTTCATTCTGCGCGGCCTGACCCTGGCGCTGACGCGACTGGTGACCAACCGCACCCAGATTCCCAACATCACCAACGATCACGAGAACGACTTCATCGTTCAGCTTTTTTCCGGTCATCTCGGCAACGGCATTTTCGTCTGGCTGGCGCAGCACGGCTACATGGCCCAGCGCAGCGACGGCGCACCCTTCGTCGACGGCATACCGGTCGCCATCCTGTGGTGGCTGGGCCTCGCCGCCGTCGCCACCTGGATCCTGGTCCG
Source organism: Dongiaceae bacterium (assembly GCA_035539215.1). Lineage (GTDB taxonomy): Bacteria > Pseudomonadota > Alphaproteobacteria > Dongiales > Dongiaceae > Dongia_B. The sequence goes on from DATLIX010000184.1 coordinate 21,701, forward strand.
CACCCGTTTCGGCAACTGGATCTTCGCCTCGGGCGGCGATGCCAACGCCGCGCGCAATGTCGGCGTGCCGGTCGCGCGGGTGAAGATCAGCCTCTTCATCATGACCGCGATGGTCGCCACCGTCTTCGCCTGCGTGCAGGTCTTCTCCACCGGCTCGGCGGATACCTTGCGCGGCACCCAGAAGGAATTCGAGGCGATCATCGCCGCGGTCATCGGCGGCAACCTGCTGAGCGGCGGCTACGGTTCGGCGATCGGCGCGGTCTTCGGCGCCCTGATCTTCGGCATGGTGGAGATCGGCATCTTCTATACCGGTGTCGATACCGACTGGTTCAAGGTCTTCCTCGGCGTCATGGTACTGCTGGCCGTGCTGTTCAACGATTTTATCCGACGCCGCGCCACGGAGGCCCGCAAATGAGCCAGGTTGTTCTCGAAGGCGCCACGCCGCTGATCGAATTGCGCAATGTCAGCAAGTTCTTCGGCTCGATCGTTGCCCTGAAGAACATCTCCTTCGCGGTCTATCCGG
>DATLIX010000185.1:0-4238 GCA_035539215.1 Dongiaceae bacterium
GCCTTTCATCAGGTTCTGGTAGCTGTCATTGAGGGCTTTGCCCTGTTCCAGTTTCTGCATACTGGTATCGAGGGCTGCGCTGCCCTTATCGACCACGTCAGCGGGCAGCAATGATTTCAAGAAGGTAGCGCCTTCCGCCACCAGCGGCTCGGTGCGCGCCTCGCGAATCACATCGGGACGCGAGGCCGGGTTCGGCATGGCCCAGCTCATGAGGATATAGGCGACGCTGACAACGACGCCGCCGCGCACGACGCCGAAAATCAGGCCGAGCGACCGGTCCAGGGCGCCCAGGGCGCTTGAGCGGACATTCGCTGAAAGGTAGTGATTGACGATCCCAAAGACAACCAGGGCGACAATGAAAATGCCGATTCCGCTGGCTATCTGCGCCAGCAGCGGTTCCTTGATGTACTGGCCGACGATGGGTTCCAGCCGCGGCATGAGGAAAATCACCGCTACCACCGCGCCAACCCAGCTCAGAATCGACAAGACTTCCTTGACCAGGCCCCGCGACAGCGCCAGCAGGGCGGAGATGCCGATGACGGCCAGAACACAGATATCGACAAAATTCACGCGCTGTCTCGTCGCAGTTACTGACAGAGGCCGGCAATTGCCGGAAACAATAGCACAGCTTTTATAACCAACGCCCTACCGCGGTGCCACCGCTCCTCTTTGTCGCATGACCGGCGCGCATCGGACATCCCGGACGATCATTCCGCCACCTGGCGCCCGGCTTTGCCGCCGCCTTTGACGGCCCCATCGAGAGAAAGGGATCGCGACTCGTTATAGAGCCAATCCAGCAGATCCTGCAGATGGCCGATTTCAACGACCTGCAACCCCTCGATGGCCGGAACCGGCCGGCCCGCCTTGGCTTTCGGCCCCTGCGGCACCAAGGCGCGACGGAAACCCAGTTTCGAAGCCTCCCGCAGCCGCGATTCCGCCTGGGCCACCATGCGGATCTCGCCGGAAAGGCCGATTTCGCCGAACACGATCACGTCTTCCGGCACCGGCCGGTTGGACAGCGCCGAGGTCAATGCCAGGGCTACCGCGAGATCGGCAGCCGGCTCGCCGATTTTGAGGCCGCCGGCGATATTGAGATAGACTTCGTTGCCGGCCAAGCCCAGTTCACAGCGCGTCTCCAGCACCGCCAGGATCATGGCCAGGCGGTTGCCGTCCCAGCCGACCACGGCACGGCGCGGCGTCGACATCGGCGAGGGCGCCACCAGAGCCTGCACCTCGACCAGCACCGGCCGGGTCCCTTCGATGCCGGCAAAAACCGTCGTGCCGCTGATATTGCCGCGGCGTTCCGCCAGGAACAGCGCCGAGGGATTGGGCACCTCATGGAGGCCGCCATCGGTCATTTCGAAGACGCCGATCTCATTGGCCGGGCCGAAGCGGTTCTTGACCGAGCGCAGGATGCGGAACTGGTGCCCGCGCTCGCCTTCGAAATAGAGCACGGTATCGACCATATGCTCCATCACCCGCGGCCCGGCGATCTGGCCTTCCTTGGTGACATGGCCGACCAGCAGCACCACGAAACCGCGCGACTTCGCCACCCGAATGAGTTCGGCGGCGCAGGAACGCACCTGGGCGACGGTGCCCGGCGCCGAATCGAGGTTGTCGAGATACATGGTCTGGATCGAATCGATCACCACCACATCGGGCGGATCGGCGCGGTCCAGGCTGGCAATGATATCGCGCAGATTGGTGGCGGCGGCCAATTTGGCGCTGGCGCTGGTGAGACCCAGGCGGCGGGCCCGCAACTGCACCTGTTCCACCGCTTCTTCGCCGGAAATATAAGCGCAGGACAAGGCCGGCTTCTGGCGGCCGAGGGCGGCCACGACCTGCAGCAGGAGGGTCGATTTGCCGATGCCGGGATCCCCGCCCACCAGCAGCGCCGAGCCGCGCACCAGACCGCCGCCGGTCACCCGGTCGAATTCGGCAATGCCGGTCGGCCGGCGAATGGCCGGCGGCACCTCGCCGTCGAGACCGACAAAGTCGATGCCTTTGCCGCGCTTGCCGCTGAGCCCCTTCGGTACGGAGCCGGTGGCGGCTTCCTCGACCAGAGTGTTCCATTCGCCGCAGGCGTCGCATTTGCCGGCCCATTTGCTGAAACTGGCGCCGCAATTCTGGCAGACATAGAGGGTGGTCGATTTCGCCATCAGCTGGCGTCTCCTTCGCAGCGCCATGCCCCGCCGTGATCGTCGGCCGGGCTATGGGGCCAAGCGGGTCCAAACGAGCCGGTCCCGATCCGTATCGTGACTTATAGATCAGGCGGCGAGTCGCAGGCCAGCGGCCGTGCGCGATGACGGGCTAACCCCTGCAGGCTGCATCGGGCCTGCAACAAGGCGGATCAGAGCGGCCGGATCGGCATCTTGATCGGCCCGTCGGCCCGGCCATGGACGAACTGGTCGACGAAACCATTGCCGGAATGGTCGATGTCGCCGGCAGGACCAGTCCAAACGATCCGACCGTCCAGAATCATCGCGGCATCGTCGCCGATTTCACGCAGGCTGTGCATGTCATGGGTGATGGTAAGGGCCGTCGCCCCCAATTCGCCGACGCACTTCTTGATCAGTTCGTTGATCACTTGGCTCATGATCGGGTCGAGGCCGGTGGTCGGTTCGTCGAAGAAAATGATTTCCGGTTCGGCAGCGATGGCGCGGGCCAGCGAAACGCGCTTCTGCATGCCCCCCGACAGCTCCGCCGGATAGAGATCGCCCACTTCCGGGCCAAGCCCCACGGCACCCAGTTTACGGATGGCGATCTGCTTCGCCTCGGCACGCTTCATACCGCGTCCCTCGATCAGGCCGAAGGCGACATTTTCCCAGACCGGCAAACTGTCGAACAAGGCCGACCCCTGGAACAGCATGCCGAACTTGCGCATCGCCGCTTCGCGGACATCCGACGAGGCGCCGACCATTTCGACGCCGTCGATCTCGATCGAGCCCTTGTCCGGCGTCAGCAGGCCGAGGATGCATTTGATCAGCACGGACTTTCCGGTGCCGGAGCCGCCGATCACCACCAGCGAGCGGCCGCGACGCACATCGAGGTCGAGGCCATTCAGGACGACCTTGCGTCCGAAGGCCTTGCTGAGGCCACGCACCTTGATCTTGAGATCGTTGCTCATCGGGCGAAGAACAGCTCCGTGACGATATAATTCAGGATCAGGATCAGGATCGACGCCGTGACCACGGCATTGGTTGTCGCCTTGCCGACGCCCTGGGCGCCACCGAAGGAATGATAGCCGTGATAGCAACCCATCAGCGAAACGATGAAGCCGAAGACGCCTGCCTTGACGAGGCCGGAAATGACATCCAGCGCCCGCAGGAAATCCACCGTGTTCTTGAGATAGGTGCCGTGATTGAAGCCGAGCTTCAGCACGCTGACCAGATAGCCGCCGGCAACACCGATGATATCGGCGATCAGCACCAGGACCGGCAGCATGATGAGACCCGCGATCAGCCGCGGCGCCACCAGATACTTGAAGGGATTGGTGTTGAGCGTGCTCAAGGCATCGATCTGCTCGGTGACGCGCATGGTGCCAAGCTCGGCCGCCATGGCGGCGCCGACGCGACCGGCCACCATCAGACCGGCCAGAACCGGTCCCAATTCGCGGGTCAGCGAGATGACGACGACGTTCGGGATAGCCGCCTCGGCATTGAAGCGCGAAAAGCCGGTATAGCTCTGCAGCGCCAGCACCATGCCGGTGAAGACGGCGGTCATGCCCACGACCGGCAGCGAATAGAAGCCGATCTCGAGCATCTGCTTGCCGATGAGGCGCGGGTAATAAGGCGGCTGGACCGCCAGGAAGACCGATTTGCCGGTGAACAGCGTCACCCGGCCGATCGCCTCCAGGCCGCTGAGGAAGGTGCGGCCGATGGCCTGCAGAAAGCCGATCAAGATCGCGCCTCCGTGCTGCCGGCCGGCATCGCCAGACCCTGATAGACGCGGTGAAAGCGCGGCCCGAGACCTGTCAGAATTTCGTAACCGATCGTCCCGGCATTGCGGGCAAGCGCATCGACATCCTGATGCGGGCCGATGATATCGACAGTCATCCCAGGTTGGGCGAGATCGGACGGCACTGCGCCGACATCGACCGAAAGCAAATCCATCGAAACTCGCCCCACGATCGGCGCGCGATGATCCCCCACATGGACGGCGCCTTGGCTGCTAAGCGCACGGAACAGACCGTCGGCATAACCACATCCGATCGTGGCAATCCGTGTTGGGTGCGCACA
>DATLIX010000186.1:0-33235 GCA_035539215.1 Dongiaceae bacterium
AGTCATATCGCATCTTGCGGGACGGTGCGGAGGTCGCGGCGCCCGACCCGCTGTCCGTCCGCGCCGAGCTCCCCGAGGAGGGACAGGCCATGCGGATTGACGATGATCGGGTCGTACCCTTTCGTCCTGCGCCAAAATCCCCGCTCGCCAGCCGAACCGTGCATGTCGATATCGAGATCGATCTGATCCGCCAATGCCGCGAGGATTGGCGGCGCGGCGAGACCGAGATCTGGCGGCATTTTTCGCTCGAAGTCGATTTGCGCCGGGACGCCGAAGGGTATCTGCGCCTCCACGGATTGCCCGGCCATGAGGAGGGCATCCCGGTAACCGACCTCAACGGTCAGCTGCCCGGCGATCCCTCGGCAGCCATCCGCCTGGAACAGCCGGGCCTCTGCGTCACCTTGCCCGTGTCGGCGGTCCGTGAGGCCGCGGCCATGCTGCAGCCGGCAACGGTCGTCGCCTTGCCTCTGAGGCGTGCCGGCTAGGCCGTTTCCCCGGCGCGAGCAGCCCTCCTTCCACCAACCGTTGCCTTGCTCCCGATGGGGCGCGGGGTGGCGGCTTCATCAATTGTTCAGACCTATACTTGAGTATGGGGTGGCTATACGGCTGCCGATTTGGCTTTTCGGGCACCGAGATCGATAACCAGGGGACCCAAGGTCATTTGGAGCTCTGCTGATGACGCCCCCCAATTTTTGGCGCAAGTCGCTTCTGGCCTTCTGGCTCACCGCCGTCATGGCCGCTCCGGCGATCGCCTCCGGCTTGCCTCAGCCAACCGATAAAGTCCTCCTCGATATTTCGGGCGCGATCGCCCAAGGCAACCTCCCTCTACGGGGCGACGCCTCTCAACAGGGCGAGGTCGTCGCCGCTCATGCCCAGTTCGATATGGCTATGCTGAAGAAGATGCCGGCCACCACGATCGAGACGGCGACGCCCTGGTTCGATGGCGTCCACCGGTTGACAGGCGTCAGGTTGGCGGATCTGCTGAAAGCCGTAGGCGCCTCGGGCGAAACCATCGAGGCCGTCGCGCTCAACGACTATATGGTGGAAATTCCTGTCGGCGATGCGGTAAGCGACGACGTTATCGTCGCCTACGCATTTGACGATCAGCCGATGTCGGTGCGTGACAAGGGGCCGCTCTGGGTCATTTATCCATTGACCGGTCGGCCGGCGCTTAATACGCCGGAGATACAGTCGAAAATGATCTGGCAATTGAAGGCCATGACAATCCAATAACGGACGGCGGCCAATGGCAAAGATAGGGTTGTTCCGTGCCCGATAGGCCCTTGCTTGGGCTGCTGGGCCGGCCTCAAGTCATCAGAATGATCCTGTTTGTTGCTGCGGTCCTCTTCACGACTGCGGCGGCTGCCTCCGTCTATCGCCTGAACGAAGAGCGCAACGCTCTTTTCCACACTTACCGCACCGGCACCTGGATCATTGCCGAGATCCAGATCGAATATCTGAAGACGTTGCAGACGGCGGAAGCCTTCCGTGCTCGTCCCGAACAGGCGGCGCTCGAGAAGCTGCAGACCAGCTTTGACGTATTTTGGAGCCGCGCCGGCCTCGTGAACACCTCGTCGGAGGCCGTCGGTGTCCGCGAGCTGCCGGCTGTTTCCGCCGCTTCGACAGAGATCAACAGAGCTCTTCCGCTGCTCGATGCGGATCTGCATAAGGCTGCAATTGGCAACGGCGACAGCATTGTCGCCTTTATCGAACATGCGGAAGATCTCAACCTGGTCGTTGCCCGGATGATGCAGCAAGTCTTCATTCAGGATCCGCTGCTCTACGAGCGCACGCATCTCGTCGGCAATCTCGAGGTGACCAATGTTCTTCTCGGCATAGCTCTTCTCGCCGGCCTGTTCTTGATTTTGATGAGCCTTGCGCAGCTGAAGCGGACGGAACGTCTTCACGAACAGAATATCCGGACACGCGCCCTGCTGGAGACACGCATTCGCGCCATCGAGGCAACGCGCGACGGTATCGCGCTGGTGGCGCCTGACGGCACGGTCGAGTTTGCCAATCGTTCCCTTGTCGGTCTGCTCGGCATTCTGTCGCCGGAAATCATCCTTGGCCGATCCTGGTCCGATGTTCCCGCAATTGGTGCCGTACCGCTCCCCAGCCCGGAGAATGGCGAAGCTATCAGCCAGGAGATCGCCGTCGCCCGCGGTAACAAGGATGCGCGCCACTGGGATCTTTCCATCACGCCGCGCAACGACGGCGGCAGCGTCGTGCTGGTGCGCGATATCACCGATCGGCGCGCAGCCCAGCGGCAGAACGAGGTGCTGCGCGAACAATTCCTGCGATCGCAGAAAATGGAAGCCATCGGGCAGCTGGCCGGTGGCGTGGCCCATGATTTCAACAATATTCTCGCTGCTGTCAGCGGATTTGCCCATCTGCTCCGCGAGGATCTGGCGATGCAGCCCGAACAGGCCGGCTTTGCCGGGCAAATTGTCGGGGCCGCCGAACGCGGAAAGGATCTGGTCAAGCGCATTCTCAGCTTCAGCCGCGCTGATATGGAACGGCAATCCATCATCGATCTTCATCAGGTCGCCATGGAGACGATCCAGATGCTGGCTTCCGCGCTGCCGCAGCGGCATCGCTTTCGCAGCTCCATACCGCCCTCCCTGCCGCAAATCCGCGGCAATGCGACCCAGCTCGCCCAGGTCATCATGAATCTGGTTTTGAACGCGAGCGACGCCACGGAAGACAATGGCGGCGATGTTTCGCTGGAAATCGGCACGGTGACGATCGACGGCGGCTGCGCGGAGGGGCTGCTGGCCGAACTGGCGCATCATGTCGCGGAAAATCCCATCCGCGTCGTTCAGGTCGACAGCGAGACAAGCAAGGCCTGGATCGGCATTCTGTCTCCTCCTGGACAGTATCTGCGCATTCGCGTGGCCGATACCGGTACCGGCATTCCGTTCACCACCATGGAACGGATGTTTGATCCATTTTTCACGACTAAAGCACAGGGCAGGGGCACCGGCCTCGGTCTCGCCTCGGTGATCGGTATCGTCAAGTCGCATCGGGGCGCCATCGCCGTCGAGTCGAGGCTAGGCGCGGGAAGCGAGTTCAATATCTTGCTTCCGGTGGCGCCGGCGGCCCCGGATGCCGCCGACGACAAGACGGCGGTATCCTCACTGGTTCTTTCCGGGATTCGCATCCTGATTGTCGATGACGATATTGCCGTGGGTACGGTCCTGCAGAAGATGTTCGACCGGTTCGATTGTGACGCCACGCTTTGCCCCGATGCGACGACGGCGCGCAATTCGGTCGTGGAGGACCCGTCCGCTTTCGATCTCATCATCACCGATATGACGATGCCGGAACTGAACGGCATCGACCTGGCGGCTGCCTGCCGCCGCGCCGGGTTTGCCGGCACCATGATCCTGGTGACGGGACGCGCTGAGATGGTGTCGGAACCGCTTCTGCGCAGCTCAGGGATAGATGGGCTGATTGCCAAGCCGTTCAGCCAGGAGGACGTTGTCCGCGAGGTCCGTCATGCCTTGGAACACCGCGCCGCCGCGGGCCGGCCGGATTACGGCGAAAGCTGAGGGCGATGCCCCGGCAAGCCCCGGCGCTCTATACCTCAGTACAGGTCGAATAGACCGACGCATCTTTGCGCAGGGCGGCGCATCGAACTAGGGTGCCTGCATCGCCGTGAGATGCACCGTCGAGCGGCGAGGCATGGAGGTTTAGATGCTAAATATTCTGATCGTCGAGGACCAGGCCGATGTACGGGCCTTTCTCGCCGTCGTCCTTACCCGCGCCGGGTTTCTCGTGCGCGAGGCTGCCGATGGCGGGCAGGGAATAGCCTGTTTGCGGGAGGCGCTGCCCGACCTTGTCATCACCGATATATTCATGCCGGTGAATGACGGGCTCGAAGTTATCCGTGCGGCCCGGAAGCTGAACGCCAACCTGCCGATCGTCGCTATTTCCGGCGGCACGCCGATGATTGGCCGCGATTATCTGCCGGTGGCGGAAAGCTTTGGCGCAACGGCCACCTTGATGAAGCCGATCACGCCGCATGACCTCCTGGCGGTCGTCCGTCAATCGCTCGCGGAGGCGACCCCGGTCAATCAGGTCAGGTGCTGATGGAGTGACTTGACGGCCAGCTGGGTCCGGTTGGTGACTTCGAATTTGCGACAAAGCGAGCCGATATGCAGCTTGATGGTCACTTCCTGAAGGTCAAGCGAGCGCGCGATTTCCTTGTTGGTCATGCCCTGTTTGACGCAATCCAGCACTTCCTGCTCGCGGCGTGACAGGCTGATGCCGGTCGAAGCCACGGCTTCCGCGGGACTGCTCGTCTGCTGCAGCTGCCAGGGAACATAGGTCTCGCCCGACAAGATCAGATTGACGGCGCTGAGCAAGGTCGAACTCGGCATGGTTTTCGGCAAGACGCCGTGCACGCCCGCCGCAATCAGCGCCTGCACCAGATCCCGCTCCACATGGCCGGATAGGATGACCACCTTCACGCCAGGGAAGCGCTGGATAATCTGCTTATAGGTATCGACACCCTGCACGCCCGGCATGACATAGTCGAAAATGGCGATGTCGCAATCCGGGTTGTCGGTGAGATAGGCAACAGCCTTGTCGATATCGCCGGCCGTAAAAATCTCCGCCTGCGGCGCATGCCGTTTGAGATAGGCGCAAAGCGCGTCGATGATCATCACGTGATCATCGGCAATGAGAATCTTTTTAAGCTGGCTGCTATCCGCGGCGGTCATCGTGATAAGCATACTCCGAACTGATCCGGCAATGGCCGTATGGTGCCGAAGAAGTATTAAGCCGTTGTAAACGTTAATCCGTCCCTCGTCTTGTCTGTTTCCGGCCTCGCCCATCTCCCTCGGTTCCCCGAAGATAATTGAGCGGAGGCATCAGCGAAACAGTTAATGCGTGTGCTGATGATGGATATCGGGGAAATGCCGGTGACGATGGGTCAGGGAATCATGCCGGTGGGCGTGCCGGTGCATACCCTGGGTATCGATGGCCGGGTCGTCCGCCTGATGCTGGTGCTGATGATGCAGGTCATGGCGATGGCGGTGATCATGGTCGAGGGGGACATGATGATGTTCATGCTCATGGGCCTCCGTCAGATGCAGATATAAGCCGAGCGCCATCAAGGCGGCAGCCATCGCAAACAGCAAGGTCAGTGGCTCGCCAAGAAGCAGGAAAGCACAGCTGGCGCCGATGAAGGGTGCAGTTGCGAAATAGGCACCGGTCCGCGCCGCGCCGAGCTGCCGGAGCGATTGAACGAAGAGAACCAGGCTGATTCCGTAGCAGAACAGCCCGATGAAGCCGATCGCAACCAGGGTCGGCAGGTCCGGCAGGCGGGCATGGCGCATCAATGCTAGCACGAGATTGACGCTGCCGGCCGCCAAGCCTTTCACCGCGGCGATCTGCACCGGGTCGGCCGCGGACAGCTTGCGCGTGAAATTGTTGTCGATTGCCCAGCATAGGCAGGCGCCGGCGATGAGGAGCGAACCGGGCAGAGAGGCCTGGAAGACCGCCGTGGTGCCATCGGCTGGGAAAGCGAGCAGAACGGCGCCGGCGATCAATGCGGCCGCACCGAGCGCGAGGCGACGGTCCACCCCTTCATGAAAGACCAGCCAGGCGAGCAGCATGGTGAAGACGCTTTCCAGATTGAGCAGCAAGGCTGCACTGCTGGCCGGCGTGATGCTGAGACCGAACATCAGCAGAACGGGTGCGGCGATACCGCCACTGGCGATGACCGCCAGGAGCCAGGGCAGGTCTGCTGTCCTTAATGGTGTCTCGCGTGCCGTTGGGGTAACTGCGGTGCCACCGTGCGCCAAAGCGCCAAAGCCGCCATGCGATATCGCGTAGAAGGCGGCCAGACCGATTCCCGAGCCGAGATAGAGCATGGCAGCGAGGAGCCAGGGATCCACCTCGCCGATCATCAGTTTGGCGAGCGGGGTACTCAAGCCAAACAAGGCGGCGGAAAGCAGGGCGGTGATGGGGCCGGCTCGGACAATGAAGCGGGACATGATTTCCTTCTCAGCGTGACGCACGAGGATAACGCCAAAGTTCCGTCAATCCTACCGTTTGAACGGTGCCTGCAGCACGTGTCGACGGGTGACCCAGCCACGCCAAATCGTCATGCAACGCATCGGCTGTCCTTTCCTATTGCCTTGCTGAAACAGCGGCCGGACAAGCGGTCGTGATAGACAAAGTGATGGCAACAGGTTAATCGACCACCCGACGTCTCAAAGCGTCTATTGAAAGCGCTCATCGCCAGAAGGAGAGATCATGAGCAAGAAATTGGTCCGCATGTCCAAAGACGGACCCGAGGGCAAAGGTTTGAAGCAGGGTGGCGTTACGGAACTCGGCAAGCTCGTCGCGGGCAATCCGGTGGAATCGAGCCACAACTACTTCACGGACAAGACCGGCAAGTTCATGACTGGCGTCTGGGAATGCCAGAAGGGTACCTTGAAGCTGACGAGCTATCCCTTCGACGAGTTCTGCCACATCCTGAAGGGCGAAGTGCATATCACCGATCAGCGCGGCAACACCGAAGTCTTCAAGAAGGGCGACACCTTCACCATCGCCAAGGGCTTCAAGGGCACCTGGCACATGCCGAAGACGGTGCGCAAGTTCTACACCATCTTCCTCGAGAAATAAGCTTCGTCGAGACATAAGACGGTTGCGCGCCACGCCGATGCCGGGAGGCGGATCGACATCGATCCCGCTTGCGGCTCAAGCGGCGTGGCGTTTGCCGTCCTTCCAGTCGTAATAGCGCATCATGGCCGGCACGAACCAGGTATTGCCGGTGTAAAGCGGCATGGTCGGAAAGGGCTTATCGGCAAAGACCGAGGTCTGCGCGCCTTCACCCAGCAGGCGATTGGCGATCAGCCGGCCAAAATGGGTGCCCATCGGCACGCCGGCAAAACAATAGCCGACAGCGTAATGCAGTCCCTCGATCTGCCCCAGATGCGGCAGCAGGTCGAAGGTTGCCGCACAGCGTCCGGTCCAGACATCGTCGATATCGGTCGCGGCGAGATCGGGCAGGATGGCGCGCAGCTCACCGGCCAGGCGCCGCGCCATCACCGGCAGGGTCGATTTCGTGCCGGTCTTTCCGCCGAAAAGCACCCGTTTGCCATCGGGCGAACGGCGCAGGAAATCGATGTTCATGTTGTTGTCGATATAGGTGCGATGGGCCGGCAGCAGTTTCGCCATCAAAGCGGGATCGAGCTCGGCGGTGGCGATCATCCAGGCGTCGAAGGGAATGAGGCGGCGCTGCAGCCAGGGAAACAGCCGGCCGCTATAGCCGTTGGTCGCCAGCAGCACCTGCTGCGCCACGATCTTGGCGCCGTCGGCAGCGGCTAGCTGCCAGGTCGTGCCGGATCGGCGCAATGAAGCAATCTGCGTCCGCGGATAAAAGGCAACGCCGGCGGCCTGCGCGGCCTGGAACAGGCCCTGGTGATATTTGCCGGGATGCAATGCGGCCATGTCCGGCACCACCACGCCGCCATAATAGCGGTCGCTGGCGATCTCGCGCTGCAGATCGCTTTTATCGACCGCCTCGAAGGTGTTGCCGAGATGCTGCTGCCGCAGCCGGTATTCGGCGACGATCTCGTCATATTGTTTCGGTGTATTGGCCAGAACCAGCCGGCCATGGGTCTGGTAGTCGCAATCGATGCCGAAAGCGGCGATGGTTTGCGCCACGCTGTCGAAAGCTAGCTGCATCTCGCGATAGACGGTGACGGCATGCGCCGTTCCGTGTTTGCTTTGCAGATCGCCGAAGCCGTATTTCAGGGTGCGGCCCACGAAGCCGGCATTGCGCGAGGAAGCGCCGCTGCCGATCTCGCCCTGATCGAAGACAGCAACATGCCGCCCGGCTTTCGCGAGATGGATGGCGGCAACAAGGCCGGTTATACCCGAGCCGATGACGGCAATATCGGCGCGCGCGGGTAGCGTCGCTTGCGGTAGAACCGGTCGCGGCGCTGCCCGCCACCAAAAGGGTTTGTCTTCCGTGCTGGTGGGCAGTCGCGGCATGAGGGGCCTCAGGTCAATGGGTGGATCAGGCGCTGAGCGGCAAAGCCGCCTGGCTCATGGCGGCCAGCTGCCGCTCGCGCTGGGCGGTCGTCACCAGATCGAGCCAGCGGTCCGTCATGGTGCGGCAGAACCGCGTCCCTTGTGCAAAATGACGGTCCGCTTCCATCAAGGCCTGGGCCTCGCGCGCTTCCGCTTCGGCGCCGAAATTGCGCTGCATCGACGCCCAGCAGTCGCGCGGGAAAGCGCGCGCCTCCTGCAGGGTCACTTCCGGATGGAACTGGAAGCCGTAGGTCCGCGCGCCGATCTTGAAGGCTTGATTGGTGCAGACCTCGTTTTGCATCAGCAGCACGGCATTCCGGGGCAGGTCGAAACTGTCCTCATGCAGTTGCATGACGCGCTGTTCCGTTGCCATGCCGCCCAGCAAGGCGTCGTCCTGAGCCGCCGCGGTCAGATAGACGGGCGGATAGCCGACCTCGAGACCGCCAAAACGGTAGACCCGCTCGCCGAAAGCGCGCGCGATCAATTGCGCGCCGAGGCAGATGCCGAGCACCGGCACGCCGCGGTCGTGGCAGTCGCGGATCAGCGCCATGATGTCGGCGAAAGCGGGATAGCCGGCATCGTCGCCCGCATGCATCGGGCCGCCGAGGACGATGAGGCCGTCCAACGGGCTGCCATCCGGAGGCAGACGGTCGCCATTATCGTGGGGCAGCAGGGTGGTGATCGCGGCACCGCGCTCGGCGGCGATCTGGCCGACCAGGCCGGCGGGCGTCACGGGGCAATGCTGAATGACAAGCAGGCGCATGGCGCAACTCCTTTCGAAAAGGAGCCGCCCGATCTGGAGGTCGTTGGTTTCCGGAATCCGGCGCCCGCCTTAGTGCCCTCGGTACGGCAATCGCAGGAGATTTAGCAAAAAATGCGGCTCCATCAAGGGATAATCGCCCGAGGCTGCAACATGGCTGACATGAGTTTGTGCAAAAATAAGTTGCACTATGTTGCAAATTATTGCAAAAAATTGCATATCAAGAATGCGGGGTTATAGTATGAGCGAGTCCTCCCTTCCCACCCAGGCCCGTGTCGTCATCGTCGGTGGCGGCATCGCCGGCGTCAGCACGGCGTATCATCTGGCGAAGCTTGGCTGGACGGATGTTCTGCTGCTCGAACAGGGGCGCCTGACCTGCGGCACCACTTGGCATGCGGCCGGTCTGGTCGGGCAGTTGCGCGCTAACCGCGCGATGACGCGCATGAGTATCTACGGAACCGAGCTTTATGCCGCCTTGGAAAGCGAGACCGGCCTGGCAACGGGCTGGAAGCAATGCGGCTCGATCACGGTCGCGCGGACGCAGGACCGCGTCACCCAGCTGCGCCGCAGTCTGGCCAGCGCCAAGAGCTTTGGCCTGGAGGCACATTTCATCTCGCCCGCCGAAGCAGGCGAACGCTTTCCGCTGATGCGCATCGATGACCTGGTGGGCGCCGTCTGGTTTCCTCATGACGGCAAGGTCAATCCCACCGATCTGACGCAATCGCTGGCCAAGGGCGCGCGGTGGCGCGGCGTCCGGATCCGCGAAGGCGTCAAGGTCACGGGCGTCAAGCTTGCGCATGGCCTGGGGCGGCCACGCGTCGCCGGACTGATCACCGATGCCGGCGAGATCGCGTGCGATTATGTGGTGAATTGCGTCGGCCAGTGGGCGCGGGAATTCGGCCAGCTTGCCGGGGTCAATGTGCCGCTGTTTTCGGCGGAGCATTTCTATCTGGTCACCGGCCGCATCGAGGGCGTGCATCCCGCCTTGCCGGTGCTGCGCGATCCCGATGGCCATATCTATTACAAGGAAGAGGTCGGCGGCTTTATCATGGGGGGCTTTGAGCCGCGGGCCAAGCCGTGGGATGTCGAACGCATTCCCGACACGTTCGAATTCCAGCTGCTGCCGGAGGATTGGGAGCATTTCGATGTTCTGCTGCAGAGCGCGCTGCACCGTACGCCCTGTCTGGAGACGGCAGAGGTCAAGCAGCTGCTGAACGGACCGGAAAGTTTCACGCCTGACGGCAATTTCATTCTTGGTGAAGCGCCGGAAGTGGCCAACTATTTTGTTGCCGCCGGGTTCAATTCGGCCGGGATTGCCAATGCCGGTGGTGCCGGGCGGCTGCTTGCCGAATGGATGGTCAGTGGCGCGCCGAGCCAGGACCTGTGGGACGTCGATATCCGCCGCCTGGCGCCGTTCATGGCCAATCGGCGCTATCTCCGCGATCGCACGGTCGAAAGCCTCGGCCTGCATTACGTCCTGCGCTATCCGCGCCAGGAGCTGCAATCGGCGCGGCCGCTCAGGCGCTCGGCGCTTTACGATCGCCTGAAGGCCAAGGGCGCCCAATTCGGCTCGCGCATGGGCTGGGAGCGCGCCAACTATTTCGCACCGCCCGGCTCGCTCGCGGCACAGCCCACTTTCGGCATGCCGGACTGGTTGGCGCATGTGCTGGCGGAACAGCGCGCGGCACGGGAAGCGGCCGTGGTTTTTGATCAGAGTTCCTTCTCTAAATTTCTCGTCCAAGGTGTAGACGCCTTGGCGGTGCTGCAGCGCATTTGCGCCAATGAGATCGATGTCGATATCGGCCGTGTCGTCTATACGGCCATGCTCAATTCACGCGGCGGATTCGAATCCGATGTGACCGTGCTGCGGCTCGCCGCCGATCGCTTCATGGTCATTTCCGGAACTGCGCAGACGACGCGCGACCTGTCCTGGCTGGAAATTCACGCCGCGGGTTCCAACGCCACCGTCACCGATATCACATCGGGCTATGGCGTGCTTTCGGTCATGGGACCGCAGGCAGGCGGGATCCTGGCTCGTCTTTCATTCGCTTCGGCACTGTCTCCCGCTGTCAAACCGGGGCAAGTCATTCCGATCGATCTCGGGCTGGCGCGGCTCCTCGTTGCCGCTGTCTCTTATATCGGCGGTCCCGGCTACGAACTTTACGTGCCGACCGACTTGATGGTGACCGTCTATGATTCGCTATGTGCGGTGGGGCAGGATTTCGGGCTGGTGGATGCCGGCTATTACACGATCGATGCGCTGCGAATTGAGGCCGGCCGCAAAGCTTTCGGTGCCGAATTGGGGCCTGACGAGACGCCCTTTGAAGCCGGGCTTGGCCATGCGGTCAAATTGGAGAAGACGGCCGACTTCCTCGGTCGTCCCGCTTTGCTGCAGCAGCAGAAAGCCGGCATCCGGAAAAGATTGGCGATCTTTGCGGTTGAAGATCCGGCGGTCTTCCCCTGGGGCGGCGAGATCGTGATGCACGACGGTGTCGCCGTCGGCGAGGTCAGCTCGGCCGGATATAGCCGGCTTGCTGGTCGGGCAATCGTTATGGCGTATGTGCGTGTGGATACGGCGGCCGCCGCGACATCACTTGTGGGCAGCCGCTATGAACTCGATGTTGCGGGGCACCGTTGCGCGATGAGCTATCTTGCACGGCCGCTTTATCCGCAACGCTGATTCATCCCGGCGATTCATTCCCGCGTTGAAAGCTGTCGACAGCCTCGCGCAACCATGACCTAATCAGTGAAACAGCTGCGCGAGGATATTCCATTTCAGATTGTTTTTATGCGAGAGATTGCCGTAAGCTTGCAGCGGCCCGTATGTGCTAACCATTTGTTTACATACCCCATGCGCTATTTGAACTCATTTCTCAGTACCATTCGTTGAGATCGACTTTGACTCTACCGCGATATCAGCATCAGGATTTCACGGACCCCGGTCAGGCGCGACACTGGAAGACGCGCGATCTCTTCGAATACTGGCGCAGCAAATGGCGGGATGATCGGCCACCTTCCCGCCAGGAAATCGACCCCGTCGATATGCGCGCCTATCTCGCCAATATGAATATGGGCGATATCGAAACCAATCCCTTACGCGTGCGCTACCGGGTCTATGGAACGCTGCATGCCGAATTCAATCGCATCGATTGTACCGGCCTCTATCTGCACGAGATGGATTACAGCAATCACGATCTGATCAATTGGGATGATTGTTTTGCCTATCTGTCGCAGACCAAGAAGGCGATCATCGGCGACAATGCCCTGAAGCAGGCCGATGGCCAGCTCTCGGACCCTTATGAATATTGCATGTTGCCGCTGTTTCGCGACGGCGACCCGGCCGGTGGATTCCTCGGGCTCGAGGTTTTCGAGATGCTGGACCGGCGTCAGATTCCGGATTTCGTGCCGACAACCGCGACGCCGGGCAAGCCGCCGCGCTGAAATATCGCCGCAGAATTTTTCCGACCTATCATCAGTCCTTCGGCTCTCGCCGCTCCGGATCTGCCAGGCGCTCCAGCAGATCCCGGGCAAAGCCGTCACAGCCGCGTTCCATCTCGCGCAATTGCGGCAGCCCGACGAGATCATGGAACCCGGCGAAGCTGATCATCTCCGGCAACAGGGACTGCGTTTCACCGGTATCGCGCAACGTCGCATAGAGGCGCCGCAAGGTCTGGGTGATTGCATAGGTTGCCGCTACCGGAAAGGCGACCAAAGCATAGCCGATTTCTTCCAGCGCGGCGGCGGACAAGGTCGGCGTCTTGCCACCTTCGACATTGTTCGCCATGCAAGGGGCGGGGATCTCCGAACAGATGCGGCTCATCTCGTCGACAGTTAAAGGAGCTTCGACGAAGATCACGTCAGCGCCGGCCTCACGATAGATCTGGGCTCGTTCGATCGCCGCTTCCAATCCTTCGATCGCGCGGGCATCGGTGCGCGCCATGATGACAAGATCGGCATCGTTCCGCGCATCCAGGGCGGCCTTCAGTTTTGCCACCATGTCGACCACGGGAATGACTCGCTTGCCGTCCATGTGGCCGCATCTCTTCGGCGCCACCTGATCTTCGATGAATAAGCCGGCGACGCCGGCGCGTTCGAAGGCGCGGACCGTGCGGGCAACATTCACCGCATTGCCATAGCCGGTATCGGCATCAGCCAGGACCGGTAAAGCGATGGCATCACAGAGCCTGGCATACATGTCGGCCATTTCGGTCATCGACAATTGAGCGATGTCAGGGGCGCCGAGCAAGCTGGCTGTCGCCGCGTAGCCACCGCAGGTCACGGCCGTGAAGCCCGCCTCGACGGCGATGCGGGCGGAGAGCGCATCGTGCACGCCCGGCAGAAGCAGAATTTCCGGCGCCTCCACCAGCTCACGGAAACGTGTTGTACGTCGCATGCGGCAGCCCCTCCTGCTGATTTAGCGATTTCCGCTTTGGCGCAAGCATGTTAGCTTGCGTCGGCGCAAACCCGGCGGCAAATAAAAACGGTTGCAAAGGCGATATTGACGCCGGAGACTAGCCGCTGTCGAATTACCCACCAAGAGGGATCACCCGAAATGTTGAAGCAGAGTATGTCCAGGTTGTCTCTATCGGCCGTGATGGCGGTCGGTATTGTGGGCGCCTCGGTCACCGCCTTCGCGGACGACCTGTCCGGCACCTACAGCAAATATTACGAGGCGATCTACGCTTCGGAACTGTGCCGCGATACTCAGATCGATCCAGCCGGCTGGAAGAAACTGGCCGACTACATCGACACCAAGGTCAATCATGAAATTGGTGCCGGCGAACGCTTGACCTTGATT
Source organism: Dongiaceae bacterium (assembly GCA_035539215.1). Lineage (GTDB taxonomy): Bacteria > Pseudomonadota > Alphaproteobacteria > Dongiales > Dongiaceae > Dongia_B. The sequence goes on from DATLIX010000186.1 coordinate 13,608, forward strand.
GAAACGGCCAAGACCGACGCCCGGAAGCTCAAGGACAGCAAAGGCTGCAGCCATCAGATGGTCCAGGACCTGCTGAAGGTTTATGACAGCGAGCTGGCCAATCTGTAACCGATCCGGTTTTATTGCCCCAAACGGGGCATTGCCTGACGAACGGCCCCGCAGCGCGGGGCCGTTGCCGTTTGGGTAGCGATATGCCCGCCTGGAGCAAGGCCGGGATGAACACTCATCGACCTTCGCGTTGCCAGGTCAGCAGAAGCAGACCGAGGGCCAGCGCCAGGGCTACCCAGACCGGCAGAAGCGGCGTCTGCCGGATGCCCGTCACCACATAATCGCGATTTTCCCGCAGCCCGAGCCAGCGGCTGCCGGCTGCCGGGTCGCCGGCAGCGACCCGGCGCAACTCCGGCATGCCTTGCTTGGTCAAACTGACGATCCCGCCGCCGGTCGCTGCGACAAGCTTGGCGAGCGGCTGGGCGCTGGCGCGCGGATCGCGGAACTCCAGGGCATTGAGGCTGCCATCGGCGGCGAAGGCCTGGTGCTGCCCGTCGCTCACCCGATAGAGTCCGGTTTCGGTTGCCGGCAGCGTGGCGACGGACCGGCCCTGATCGGCCGCAGTGGGTTTCACCTGTTGCTGCTTTCCATCAGGCAGGGTGACCGTGAGCGTCGGCAGGTCGGTGCCAAGGCTTTGCCGCGTGATCTCCAGCTTGCCGTCGACGACATTGGCGCGAAGATCCTCTTCCTCCAGTTCCGGCTCCGCCATCAGCCAATGGACGATGCGGCGGATCAGTTCGGCATGCGGGCCGCCGCCTTCGAAGCCATGCGACCAAAGCCAGATCTGGTCCGAGAGCAACTGGGCGACGCGGCCCTTGCCTTGATGCTCCAGGATCAAGAGCGGCAGCCCATTCAATCCCGTCATCACCGTGGTGCCGCGGCCGGCCGTGACCGGCAACTGCCGGAACCAGCGGCCCCAGCGCGGATCGGTATCGGGTTTGGTGGCTGCGGGGTCGCCGTCGAGCAGGCCCGCCGTCACCGGATGGCGGCGCCCCAGCTCGGTCAGTTTCGGTTTGAAGCCGCCGGTCAGCATTTCCTGGCCGGTCGGCAAGGCGCCGAAGATTTCCGCCACCGGCGTCTGGTAGAGGCTGAACTGGCCGGCCGAGCCCGGTCCCGCCACTTCCAGCACGGCGCCGCCATTCTCGACATATTTGACGATGTTGTGGAAATACTCGTCCGGCAGGATGTTGAGATGCTGGAAGCGGTCGAAGATGATGAGATCGAAATCTTTCAGCTTCAGGCGGAACAGGTCTTCGATCGGAAAGGCGATCAAGGCGAGTTCGTTGATCGGGGTTGCGTCGCTCTTGGCCGGCGGCCGCAGAATCGTGAAGTGAATAAGGTTCACCGCCGGATCGGATTTCAGCAGGTTGCGCCAGGTGCGCTCGCCCGGCGACGGTTCGCCGGATACCAGCAGGACCTTGAGACTGTCACGGATGCCGTTGACGGTGATGACAGCGGAGTTATTGATCCGCGTCAGTTCATGCGGCCCGTCAGCGACATTGAATTCGAAGACATTCGGCCCGCCATGGGTGATCGGCAATTGCACGGTCGTCTCCGAGCCGAGCAGCAGATCGATATCGGGCAGGTCGGCCCCGTCGCGCCGCACATGCAAGCGTGCCGTGCTGGTGCCGTCGGGCTGGGTGCCGAGGTCGTCGGCCCGCAACTTGACAGCGACATTTTTCCCGACAATGCCGAAGGTCGGCGTCTCGGTCAGCAGCAAGCGCCGGTCGATGGCATCGGGATCGCCGGTCATCAGCAGATGCACGGGGGCGGTGATGCTGGAATCCTTGCCGTCCGCCGGCGCATCATGAATCTGCCCGTCGCTGACGATGATGGTTCCCGCCAGCCGCTTCGGCGGCATGTCGGCCAGCGCCTGATGCAGGGCATCGACCATCTGAGTGCCCTTGTCGGCGTGATCCGTGCCGCCGGCCGTTTCGACCACGCGCAGGTCGAGATCGGGCATGGTCGCGACCTGCTTGCGGATCGCCGCCACGGCCTGATCGGCATCCTGCTGGCGGTGCTCCAGGCTTTGGCTCGGCGAGCGATCGACCATGACCAGGGCGACATCCTTTTCGTATTGCCGCTGCTCTTCGATCATCGCCGGATTGGTGAGAAGACAGATCGCCACCAGCCCCAGCAGCAGACGCAGCACGCCGCCATGCGCGCGACGGGCAATGCCGTACAGGGCAAGAACCAGAAGGACGGCTCCAAGACCCAGAATCACCGGCCAGGGCAGCAGGGGAGAGGTGACAATGGAATAGGCGCCGAAGGTCAGATGCGGTGTCACTGGCCCAGCCTCTCCAGAATCGTGGAAACATGCACCTGATCGGATTTGTAATTGCCGGTCAGCGCATACATCACGAGATTGACGCCGAAGCGATAGGCCATCTCCCGTTGGCGCTCGCCGCCAGGCGTCACCGGATAGAGCGGCTGGCCGTTGGCGTCGACAGCCCAGGCGCCGGCATAATCGTTGCCGCCGACGATGACGCCGGCGACACCGTCATTGACGTCGTCGCGGCCGACCTCCACCCAGAGCGGCGAGCCGATCCAGCGTCCCGGGAAATCCTTCAGCAGATAGAAGGCGCGTGAGAGGACATGATCGGCGGGAATGAGATGCATCGGCGGAACATTGATGCCGGCCGTCAATTGCTGCAGGCGTAAGTCCGCCGGACTCTGCTGGTCTGCCGTCATGCCGCTGATGTTCTGGTCGGCGGTATCGAACAGGATCAAACCGCCATTGGCGAGGTATTTATTGATCTTGGCGACGGCCGCCGCCGATGGCGCCTGCTGCGAGGCGGTGACCGGCCAATAAAGGATCGGAAAGAACGTCAGGTCGTCGGTTTCCAGATCGACGCCGATGGGATCGCCCACATCGGCAGCGGTCCGTTCCAGCAGGATCTCCGTCAGGCCGGTCAATCCCGCCTTGCTGGTCTGGTCGACATCGCGCACACCCGTTTCGACATAGCCGAGATGGGACGTCTGAATGAGGGAAACGATCTTGCCGTCATCCGCCTCCGCCGCCATCGCCGGCGTCTGCCGCAGCATCAAGGCGCAACTGCCGGCCATGAGGAGCAGGACGGCGCTCGACCAGCGCGGCCGCAGCAATCCGCGCAGCGCCAAGGCGATCAACTGGTCGAGGATCAGCAGCAAGGCGGCGGCCAGGAGCAGCGAGGGCTTGAGATCGAGGATCGTCTGGTGCCGCAGCGGCTCGGTCGCGGATTGCAGCGGGACGATGCCGGTCATTGTCGCCGTCAGATTGAGGGCACGGCGACCATTGGGCGGCCCATAAAAGCCGGGCGGGTGGCGCGGGCCCGCCACTGTCTTGTTGATTTCGCTCGAGACGATCGGCTGCGCCATGGCGCTGGCGGGCTGCAGGCGGCCAAATCCATCAAGCGTCGCGACCGGCGGCAATGGGCGCGGCTCCTGCTCATCCACCGGCGCGACACCTTCAGCGGTCAGGACCAGCCGGTCCAGCATCTGGACGAAGAGGCCGGAGAGGGCGAGATCGGACCAGTCGGCATTGGCGCTGGTATGGAAGAGAACGAGGTAGCCCTTGCCGTGCTGCGTGCCCGTCACCAGCGGCGTGCCGTCGCTGAGGCGGGCCCAGGTCCTGTTGCCGAGATCGATATCCGGCTCCGCGAGGACCTGCCGCGAGACGGTCGCATCGGCGGGCGGTGTCAGCCCGGCAAACGGGGAACTGGCCGGAAACTGATCGAGCTGCAGCGGTTTGCTCCAGGAAAGCGCGCCGCCGATGGCACGGTCACCGCGCCGCAACCGCACCGGCAGCAAGGTGTCGGCGCCCTCGGCGCCGGCGAGGCGCGGTCCGGCAAAGCGCACCAGCGTGCCGCCCTGATCGATCCATTGCAGCAGCTTCTGGCGATCGTCGGGACCAATGGCCGTGACATCCGGCAGAATGAGCAGCGACATCGGCTGAGCCAGCAAGGTGGCCAGGTCGGCAACCCGCACGTCGTTGTTCGGCGCCAGGGCACGCTGCAGGTAATAGAGCTCGCCCAGCAGCGGCTGCTCGCCCTGCTGCGGGCTGTCGGAAATGATGCCGACGGGCTTATGGCCGCCACCATCATCCAGCAGCGCGACGCTGGCGGCCGAGTTGCCGCCTTCCACTGCAATCGCGCTGACCCGGTTGCGCAATTCAAGCGGCAGCACCAGCCGCCCCGTGGCGCGGCGCTGATCGGCGGCGAATCTGACCTGGGCGGAACCGAGGCCATGGCCGTCGCGGTCCTGGGCCCGCAGGTTGACTTCTTGCGGCGCACCGATGGTGGCCCGCAAGAGGGTCGCGGTGATGCCGTCGGTATCGCGGCGGGCCGGCAATTGGATCAGCGGCAACTGGCCGGGATCGGGCGCCATGATGCGCGGCTTGCCGAGGCGCGCCAGCGCGTCGGCGAACTGGGTTTCGGTTGCCGTCGAGGCGGCAGCGATGCCGTCGCTGAGCCACACGATCTCGCTATCGCTGCCGGGGGCGAGGCCGGCAAGCGCCGCACTTGCCGCCTTGCGATCAACCGGCCATGGCATCGGCGACAATCCGGCAACCAGGGCTCTGGCATCGCCGGCGCTCATAAGCCGGGCGGCGACGGCGGAACCGTCGGCATGCGGCGCCGTCGTCAATAATGTCACCTTGCCGCCGCGCCGCTCGGTATCCGCTATCACTTCGAGCGCAATGCTCTGATGCTCCTGCCACTGCAGGGCGCTGGCCCAGCCGTCATCCAGTACCAGGACGAGATCGCGCTTCGCGCCGACATTGCTCACCGCGTTCCACAACGGCTGCGCCAGAGCGAGGATGGCAAGGCCGGCGATCGTCAGGCGCAACAGCACCAGCCACCAGGGCGTGCGGTGCGGCGTCTCCTCACGCGGCCGCAATCCGATCAGCAGGCGGATGGCGGGAAAGCGGATACGCTTGGGACTGGGCGGGGTCAGCCGCAGCAGCAGCCAGAGCACAGGCAGGCTGGCAAGGGCGGCAAGTATCCAGGGCGATGCGAAGCTCAAGGCGCCAAGCGTCAGCATCGTGACCCTTTCTCAAACGACAGCCGTTCGAGCATTTCACTGCCTCGCTTCATTTTTCTGCCGGCACCGCGGTTGCCGAGGGCGATGCCGGTCATCGCCGCAGCCGGTAATCTGCCGCCAGCCATTGATAGAGCTGCAGCAGGGATTGGGCCGCCGATTCATTGGTGACATGGCGCGAACAGCTCCAACCGGCGGTCGATGCGAGTTCGCGCAAGGCCGCCCAATGTTCGGCGAGGCGCGTGTGATAGGCATCCTGCAGCAGATCGGCGCGCCCGATCAGCAGGTCGCCTTCCTTTTCCAGTCCCTCGAATTTGACGCGGCCGGTATAGGGTAGGTGAACTTCCGCGGGATCGAGCACCTGCAGAAGGTGGCCGTGCACGTCCTGATCGGCGAAATGATCGATCATGCGGGCGAGTTCCGGCAGCGGCACGAGAAAGTCGCTGATCAGCACCACATGGGCATGGGCCGGCAGCAACGCGGCAGGCGGCAGGCCGTCGGACCGGTCCAGCCCCCTGGCTTCCGTCAACAGCCGCTCCGCCAGGCGTTCGGGAACGGTACGGCCCGACATTGGCGGCGCGCTGTGGCCCAGCAAGGCGACGCGCTCGCCGGCATTGGACAGCACCGTCGCCAAAGCGAGCAGCATGACCTGGGCGCGTTCGAGCTTGCTGGCCAGATCGCGCTGGCTGGTGAACGCCATCGACGGGCTCTGATCGCACCAGAGATAGACCGACTGCGCCGCCGACCACTCGGTCTGGCGCAGATAGAGCCGGTCCGACTTGGCCGATTGGCGCCAGTCGAGGCGGCGCAATTCGTCACCCGGATAGTATTGCCGGAACTGCCAGAAGGATTCGCCGCGCCCGACCCGGCGGCGGCCATGAACGCCCTGTTCGACCGTCAGAGCAATGCGCTCGGCGGCGATCAGCAACGGCGGCAATTTGCTGGCCACGCCCGCGGCCAGGCTTTTCAGCCGTTCGATGGGTCCGATATCCGGCGTGCTGGACTTCTGTTGTGGCGCTGCCATTGAGCGGACTTATCCCAGGAGGGTGACCAGACGGTCGATGACACTGGTCAGGCTGACGCCTTCGGCGCGCGCACCATAATTGAGGGCGATGCGGTGACGCAGCACGGGATGGGCGAGGGCGACGACATCGTCGATCGACGGACTGAGCCGACCATCGATCAGCGCCCGGGCGCGGCAGGCCAGCATCAGGGCCTGGCCGGCCCGAGGCCCCGGTCCCCAGGCAAGATTCTTGGTGATGTCCGGCAGATCGCTTTCCTCCGGGCGGCCGGCGCGGACCAGCCGCAAAATGGCGTCGACCACTTTCTCGCCGACCGGCAGGCGGCGGACCAGCCGTTGCGCGGCCAGCAATTCATCGCCGGACAGAATAGCCGGCGGCGGCACTTCACCCGCACCCGTGGTGACGATCAGCATCTGTCGCTCGGCGGCGAGGCTCGGATAGTCGACATTGATCTGCAGCAGGAAACGGTCGAGCTGCGCCTCGGGCAGGGGATAGGTGCCTTCCTGCTCCAGCGGGTTTTGCGTCGCCAGGACATGAAACGGGCTCGGCAGCGCATAGGTCTGGCCGGCAATCGAGACTTTATGTTCCTGCATCGCCTGGAGCAGGGCCGACTGCGTGCGCGGGCTGGCGCGGTTGATTTCATCCGCCATCAGCAACTGGCAGAAGACCGGACCCTGAATGAAGCGGAAGCTGCGCCGGCCGCTCTCGGATTCCTCCAGCACTTCGGAGCCGGTGATATCGGCCGGCATCAGGTCGGGCGTGCATTGCACGCGGTTGGCATCCAGGCCGAGGACACGACCCAGCGTATCGACGAGCTTCGTCTTGGCGAGGCCGGGCACGCCGATCAGCAGCACATGACCGCCGGCCAATAAGGCCGTCAGGGATTGCTCGATGGTTGTCTCCTGACCAAATATAACAGTCGCCAGGGCAGTCCGCAGATCGGCCAGGCGGCCGGCAAGCCTCTCGATCTCGCCGGCAAGATCGGCCGCATCAGGTGCGGTTGCTGCGGCATTCTGGGGCTGGTTCGTGGTGGTGCCGAGGGATACGCTGCTCGTCATCTCGTGATCCATTCCTTATGTCGGCGTAAGCTATTGATATGGAGGGTAAACCTTTGAGCGGGGCAATGTCCAACGCAGACTTTTCGGAATTGCCCCTGTGCGGCGACCTGGATATGCGGATTGCGCGAGATGGGACCTGGTATTATCGGGGGTCACCGATCAACCGCAAGCCATTGGTCAAGCTATTTTCCACTGTATTGCGGCGAGAAGATGACGGCGCCTACTGGCTGGTGACTCCGGCGGAGCGCGGCCGTGTCGTCGTCGATGATGCGCCTTTTACGGCAGTGGAGGTGAGTGCTTCAGGCAGTGGTTGTCATCAGGTATTACGCTTCCGCACCAATCTCGACGACGAAGTCACCGCCGATGCGGCGCATCCGCTCTGGGTGGAGACGGCGCCGGACGGTCAGCCCTCACCATATCTTCGGGTGCGCCCGCCGGTGACGCCGTCGCCGGAATCCGCAGTCAGCTCGTCGGCCCGGGGCAGCGCGAGCAGGCTGCCTCCCGGTCTCGATGCGCTGGTCCTGCGATCCGTCTACTATCACTTGGTCGAGTTGGGCACCTGTCACACGATCGAAAACCAAGCCGCCTTTGGTGTCTGGAGCAGTGGCGTGTTTTTTCCGCTCGGTGCCTTCGCGGAGGAAGAATAAGAGATGACCAGCTTACGTGACGCCATCATCAGCCGATTCCAGGGAGCGCCCGCTCCCAGCCGCCGCTCGGCGCCCGGCACCACGCCCGACGATACGGTCCAGCCGGCGCAGAAAACGACGGCCGGCATGGTGCGCGGCGATCACGATCTCAATCCGGACATGGCACCGCGGCTGCCTTTGCAGGCGGCGGCGGTGCTGGTGCCGCTGATGGAGCGGAACGAAGGCACGACGGTATTGCTGACCCTGCGGGCGGCGCATCTCTCCGACCATGCCGGGCAGGTCAGTTTTCCCGGCGGCCGCATCGATCCCGGCGATGCCGATGCGGAAGCCGCGGCCTTGCGAGAGGCCGAAGAAGAAATCGGCCTGCCGCGCAGCCATGTTCATATGATCGGTCGGCTCGATACCTATGTCACTCGCACCGGCTATGAGGTCATTCCCTGTGTCGGACTGGTGACGCCACCTTTGGAGCTGCATCCCGATCCCAACGAAGTGGCGGCCGTCTTCGAGGTGCCGCTCTCCTTCTTCCGCGACCCGGCCAACCGGCGACGGGAGACGCGCCTCTTCCAAGGCCGCGAACGGCATTTCTATGTCTATCCCTGGGAGGATCGATATATCTGGGGCGCCACTGCCGGGATGCTGTCGAATCTGGCCGAGATTCTCGGCGAACGGGACGAGTGACGCCGATAGTTGACGGGGCAGAAGCGACCGCCAATAGTGCGGCATGTCCAGTCCCGCTCATTTCCATGCCCTGCCGCAGCCCTGGATGCAGCAGGGACCGGCCCGCCAGGTCCATGACGCCATCACCGCGCAAGGCGATGAAGCGCGTTTCGTCGGCGGTTGCGTGCGCGACGCCCTGCTCGGCCGGCCGATCAACGATGTCGATATCGCCACCGCCCTGCCGCCGCCGCGGGTTATCGCGCTCTTGGAGCAGGCCGGGATCAAAGCCATTCCGACCGGTATCGAACATGGCACGGTGACCGCCGTCGCCGCGCATGAGCCGGTCGAAGTGACGACCTTGCGCCGCGATGTCGAGACTTTCGGCCGTCAGGCGCGGGTTGCCTTCACCGATGACTGGCGCGCCGATGCGGCGCGGCGCGATCTCACCATCAATGCGCTCTCCTGCGGGCTGGATGGGGTCGTGCACGATTATTTCGGCGGGCTCGATGATCTTGCGGCCGGCCGGGTACGCTTCGTCGGCGATGCCAAGGCGCGCATGCGCGAGGACTATCTGCGCATTCTGCGCTTCTTCCGCTTTCATGCGAGCTATGCCAGCGGTGAACTCGATGCCGAGGCCTTTGCAGCAGCGCGCAGCTGCTGCTCGCAGCTGGCGCATCTCTCGGGCGAGCGGCTGCGCCAGGAAACCTTGAAGCTGCTGCGTGCCGCGCACGGCCCGGAGACCTGGGCGCAGATGCTGTCGGGCGGCATCGTCGAAGCCTATCTGCCGGAGGCGAGCAATGCCGCGCGTCTGGCGCTCACCGCCGCGCGCGAGGCGGCCTGCAGGGTAGCTGTCTCCGGCATCCGCCGGCTGGCCGCGCTGCTCACCGACAAATCGCAGGCTCTCGCCGTCGGCACGCGTCTGCGGCTTTCACGCCGCGAACAGGAGCGCCTGACCGGCATCGCCAGCGGTCCGGGGCAATTGCTGGAGCTGCATGCGCCCGCCTTGCATTGCCTGGTCTACCGCCATGGCAACGAGCTGGCGCTCGATCTCGTTCTGGTTCATACGCCGGGCGGCGCCCCTGACGGCGATCTGCGCGCCGCCGCCGAGCTCATTGCCGGCTGGCCGGCGCCGAAGCTGCCGATCGGCGGGCATGATCTGATGGCGCTCGGCATACAGCCCGGCACCGCGCTCGGCCGCTGGCTGGGGCTCGTCGAATCCTGGTGGATTGCCGGCGACTTTGCCGCCGATCGGGGCGCCTGCCTCGACTGGCTACGGGCGCAGCTCGCGTTGCAGTAAGCGGCTCACGGCCAGATCACCTCCGGCGGCATCGACATCAGGATGGCTTCGGTATTGCCGCCCGTCTTCAGGCCGAAGGTGGTACCGCGGTCGTACAGCAGATTGAATTCCACATAGCGGCCGCGGCGGATCAGTTGATGGCGCCGTTGCTCCGGCGTCCAGCTCTTGTTCATATGGCGGCGCACGATCTCGGGATAGATGGCGAGGAAAGCTTCGCCCACGGCGCGGGTGAAGCCGAAGTCGCTGTCCCATCGGCCGCTGTTGAGCGTGTCATAGAAGATGCCGCCGATACCGCGCGGCTCCTGGCGATGCGGCAGGTAGAAATAGTCGTCGCACCATTTCTTGAAGCGCGGATAATAATCGGCATCGAAGCGCTCGCAGGCCTGTTGCAAGGCGCCGTGAAAGGCCGTCGCATCTTCCTCATGGGCATCCATGAACATGGGCGTCAGATCGGCGCCGCCGCCGAACCAGGCATGGCTGGTGACGATGTGCCGGGTATTCATGTGCACGGCCGGCACCAGCGGCGAGCGCAGATGCGCCACCAGCGAAATGCCGCTCGCCCAGAAGCTGCCGCTCTCCGCAGCGCCGGGTATCTGCTTGCGAAATTCCGGCGAGAAGGTGCCGTGGACGGTGGAGATGTTGACGCCGACCTTTTCGAAGACACGGCCCCGCATCACCGACATGACGCCGCCGCCACCTTGCCCGTCTGCGGCGGCGGCATCGGGTCGTTGCCAGCTCTGCCGCTCGAAACGGCCGGGCGCCATATGCCCGTGCTCGGTCCCGACGAGATCCGTCTCCAACTGTTCAAAGGCCGCGCAGATGCGGTCGCGCAGCTCGGCGAACCAGGTGGCGGCCAGTTCTTGGTGAGTCGTCGGGTAGTCGCTCATTCTTCGCTTTCTCCAGGCGGGCGGCGAAACGGATTGCGTGGCGACGGTTCTACCTGTTCAGGAGAGCGCCGGAAAGCCGGTCTGCCGCTGTGCTTCGCCGACCACCAGCGCGGCGGCCAGGGCGACATTCAGGCTGCGGAAGCCCGGCTGCATCGGAATGGCGATGCGGCAATCGGCGGCCGCATGCACCTCCGGCGGCACGCCGGCACTTTCCTGTCCGACCAGCAGCGAATCCGTCGGCCGGAAGGCAAGGTCGCAATATCGCTCGCTCGATTTTGTGGTTAACAGAATCAACCGGCTGGGATGTTGCGCGCGCCATTCCAGATAGCCGGCCCAGGAACGGTGCCGCAGCAGATCGACCCCCTCCAGGTAATCCATGCCGGCGCGCCGCAGGCGGCGATCGTCAAAGACGAAGCCGCAGGGCTCGATGAGATCGACGGCGAGGCCGAAACAGGCCGCCAGCCGCAGCATGGTGCCGGTGTTCTGGGGAATGTCCGGCTGGAAGATGACGAGGCGCATATGGGTGATCCGATCTGGCGGGCGGCGCTTCCGCGCGGTTGCGTCCGGCCCTGCCTAAGTCGAGGAAATTGCGTGGCTTCTTAAGGTAAACGGCAGCCGCTTATGGCCGTCGCTCGTGCCCTTGAAGGTAGTGCTCGGCACCGCCGAGCGCTTTGCAAAGGCACGCGAATTCCTTTATACCCAAGCGGAGTCCGCGCCGGAAGCTGCGCCGGGGTGGTGGCTCACGTCTGGTTTCGTGCGGCGGTTTGTCGCAAGTTGCCGGCCGATGACGCCCCCAGCAGCGTGATATAAGGCGTGCGACCAAGACGAAGGTCTCGTCTCACTGCCTTGCCCGCGCGCGGTCGATGCAGCGAAGGCGGCGATCGCAAGAGGGATGAATTATATGGCCGATCAAGCGCATGCGGCTCCCGAATCCGGGTCTGCCGGCGGCACGCGCCGCGAATTTCTCTATTTGATGACGGCATCGGCCGGCGCCTTTGGTGTCGCGTCGGTGGTCTGGCCGTTCATCAGCAGCCTCAACCCGTCGAAGGATGTGCTGGCGCTGGCTTCCACCGAATACGATTTCGGCGCAGTGCAGCCGGGCGAAGGCGTCACCATCAAGTGGCAGGGCAAGCCGCTCTTCATTCGCCGCCGCACGCCGGAAGAAATCGCCAAGGCCAAGGAAGCCGATCCCACGGTCGATCCCAAGGACCCCACCAAAGTCATCGCCAATCCCGCCGGCCTGCGCGATCCGCAGACCGATGCGGCGCGTGTGCAGAAGGCGGAATGGCTGGTGGTGGTTGGCGTGTGCACCCATCTCGGCTGCACCCCGCAGGGTGAGAAGTCATCAGAAATGCGTGGTGAGTTTGGCGGCTATTACTGCCCCTGCCACGGTTCGCAATACGATACCTCCGGTCGCATCCGCAAAGGCCCGGCGCCGCTCAATCTGGCAGTGCCGCCCTATACCTTCACCAGCGACACCAAGGTCAAGGTCGGTTAAGGGGAGCGCACCGAGATGAGCAAGCATTTCAATAATCCAGTGATCCGCTGGATCGACCACCGCCTGCCGGTGTTCTCCTACCTGGATCACGAAGCAAACGAATATCCGACACCGAAGAACCTGAACTACTGGTGGAATTTCGGCTCGCTGGCCGGTTTCATGCTGATCGCCATGATCGCCACCGGCCTGTTCCTCGCCATGCAATATACGCCGCATGTCAGCATGGCCTTCAATTCGGTCGAGCGCATCATGCGCGACGTCAATTACGGCTGGCTGCTGCGCTACCTGCATATGAATGGCGCGTCGATGTTCTTCATCGTCGTCTACATCCATATCTTCCGCGGCCTCTATTTCGGCTCCTATAAGGCGCCGCGCGAATTGCTGTGGCAGATCGGCGTTCTCATTCTGCTGCTGATGATGGCGACGGCCTTCATGGGCTATGTGCTGCCCTGGGGCCAGATGAGCTTCTGGGGTGCCACCGTCATCACCAACCTGTTCTCGGCCATTCCGGTGTTCGGCGGCAAGATCGTGACCTTGCTCTGGGGTGGTTTCTCGGTCGACAATCCGACCCTGAACCGGTTCTTTGCCCTGCACTTCCTGCTGCCCTTCGTGATCCTGGGCGTCGTCATCCTGCACATCATTGCCCTGCATCGCTTCGGGTCGAACAACCCGATCGGCATCGACACCAAGGGCAAGCAGGACACCATTCCGTTCCATCCCTATTACACCACCAAGGATGTGTTCGGCCTCGGCATCTTCCTGCTGTTCTACGCCTTCTGGGTGTTCTACTTCCCGAACGCCCTGGGCGATCCGGACAACTATATTCCGGCCAATCCGCTGTCGACGCCGGAGCACATCGTTCCTGAATGGTACTTCCTGCCGTTCTACGCGATCCTGCGCTCGATCCCGAACAAGCTGGCCGGCGTGCTGGCGATGGGCGCGGCCATCGTGGTGCTGTTCTTCCTGCCCTGGCTCGACCGGTCGCCGGTGCGGTCGGGTACCTTCCGCCCGGTCTTCAAGTGGTTCTTCTGGATGCTGGTCTTCGACTGCGCCATGCTGATGTTCATCGGCAAGAACCCGCCTGACTGGTTCTGGCAACCCTTGGCGTTCCATGTGACGCCGTCGGAGGAACTGGTTGCGGCGGCCGGCGTGCCGGATGCCGACGCCCTGGGGTCGGTGACCTTCGCCGGCGGTACGCTGGGGATCCAGATCCTGAAGCTGGGCCAGCTCGCGACCCTCTATTACTTCGCTTACTTCCTCATCATCCTGCCGCTGCTCTCGATTTTCGAGACCCCGAAGCGCCTGCCGCTGTCGATCAGCGAGCCGGTTTTGAAGGGTGGTGGCCATGCGGTCGCCCATGCCAATAGCAAGCCGATGGAGAAGGCGTGATGAGTATCGGTTCGACAGTCCTGAAGCTTGCGACGGCCGCATTCGGCGTCGCCGCCGTGGCCTTCATCATGGCCGAGCCGGGGGGCCACATCGACATCCCGCAGCAGAAGTGGTCGTTCGACGGTTTCTTCGGTTCCTATGACCGTACCGATCTGCGGCATGGCTTCCAGGTCTATTCGGAGGTCTGCTCCGGCTGCCATTCGATGAATCTGGAATCCTATCGCAACCTCGAAGATATCGGCTTCAGCCCGGATGAGGTGGCCGCCATCGCCGCCAAGGTCCAGGTGCAGAACGAAGACCCGAATGACCAGGGCGAGATGTTCGAGCGCCCGGGCAAGGCCTCCGATCACTTCAAGGCACCGTTCCCGAACGAGCAGGCGGCCCGTGCCGCCAATAACGGCGCCCTGCCGCCGGATATGTCGCTGCTCGCCAAGTCGCGCGCCGGCAAGGGTTTCGGGGCCTATAACGGCGCCGACTACATCTACGCCCTGATGCACGGCTATGGTGAACCGCCCGCCGATCTCAAGCTCAACGCGGGCATGAACTACAACAAGTACTTCAAGGGCCATCAGATCGGCATGCCGCAGCCCCTGCAGGACAACTCGGTGACCTTCGCCGACGGTACGCCGGCCACCCTGGATGAAGAGGCGAAATCGATCGCCACCTTCCTGACCTGGGTGTCGGAGAGCAATCTGGAGCAGCGCAAGCATACCGGCCTCAAGGCCATGCTGTTCCTGGTCGCCTTCACGCTGCTGGCCTATGCCGCCAAGCGCAAGGTCTGGAAACACGTGCATTAAGGCCGGCGGCCCCGGCCGCTGACGACGAACATGACGACCGCCGCCGAATAGCTTATGCTCGGCGGCGGTTTTCGTTTGTGCAGTGGGGGCTGCGCCGGGAACCTGATCGGAAAACCTGACGCCGGACGATCGGTTTTGCGGTCGCGCGGCTGGATATAGCGAAGGCAGTGGCGGGGATAGAGGGATGACGTCCGGTTGCGGTATAACCGGCATTGATCATACGTTGATCGGTGTACGCGATCTCGAGGCGGCGCGGTCGGTCTGGAGTCGGCTTGGCTTCACCGTAACGCCGCGCGGCCGGCATATCGGCTGGGGTACCGGCAACTACTGCGTCATGCTGGATAGCGGCTATATCGAGTTGCTGGGCATCATCGATGCCGCCCAGTTCACCAACGATCTCGATAAATTCCTGGAACAGCGCGAAGGGCTGATGGGCGTCGCCTTCGCCACCGACGACGCGATCGCCTGCCGTGACCAGCTTGCCGCCGCCGGCCTGCATCCGGACGGCCCCAAGGATCTGGCGCGGCTGCTGGAACTGCCGGACGGCGACGTCATGCCGTCTTTCAAGCTGGTCTTTCTCCCGGCGGCCGAAACGCCCTCGATCCGCGCCTTCGTCTGCAACCACCTGACGCCGGATCTGGTGCGCCAGGCGGAGTGGCAGCGCCATGCCAACGGTGCGACGGCACTTATTTCGACCACCGTCGTCTGTGACGATCCCGTCACCACGGCTCTGGGCTATCTGCCGATTTTCGGGCCGGAACGGCTCAAGGTGCTGGACGGCGTCACCATCGTCAATTGCGGCTTCGGCACCTTGCGTTTCGTGACCCCTGAGAATCTCGCCATGCTGCATCCGGGCCTCGACGATCTGCCCAGCTATCCCACGCCCTGGATGGCGGCGATGAAGCTGGAGGTCCAGGATCGCGCCCGCTGCATCAACCATCTGCGGGCGGCCGGCATCGATTTCTTCCAGCTCGGCGACAGCTGCCTCATTCATCCGCGCGATGCCAATGGATTGATCCTGGAGCTGGTCGGCCGCTGATCGCTGAGCAGGGCTGTCCCCGCGTTCAGTGATCGCTCTTCAAAACCCGGCGCAGGCGCCGCACACCGAGCCAGACCGCGGCCAGCACCACGGGCACGGCGATGGCGGCGATGACATGCTCGCGATTCGCAAAGTCGCCCGGCAGCAGGCCTTCCACCAATATCTTCAGCAGGGCAATCAGGTAATAGCTGATGGCGAAGACCGACAGGCCCTCGACCGCCTCTTGAATGCGCAGCTGGGTGCGGCTGCGGCTTTCCATCGCGCGCAGCAGGTTGCTGTTCTGCGCCTCGAGATTGACGTCGACCCTGGTGCGCAGCATGTCGGCCGCCTGATCGATGCTGCCTGCCAGCACGTCCATGCGGCGGACGCAGGAGGCGCAGGTGGAGGTAGCCGGGTGGAAGCGGCGCTCGAGGAAGGCGCTGACCCGAGAGAGGCCGTCGATCCGGTCCTCGCGCAATTCGCCGAGGCGCCGTTCGACGAGCTCTGCATAGGCCGCCGTGGCGCTGAAGCGATAGCGGCTGCGCGCCGACAGGGCCGCTGCCTCGGCGGCAATGCGGGTCAGCTGATCGAGGAGCTCATGATCCTCTTCATGGCGGCCGGTATCGGCGGTGCGGGCGGCAATCTCGGTCAGCCGCTTTTCCAGATGGCCGAGCTCATCGCTGATCTCGCGCGCCAGCGGCAGGCCGAGCAAGGCCATCATGCGATAGGTTTCGACCTCGAGCAGCCGCTGCACGGCGCGGCCCAGGCGTCCCGGCGTCATGCGGATGTTGCGCACCAGTATGCGGCCGAAACTGGTGGGGTCGAGCCGGAAATCCGTCCAGACCATGCCGTCGCCAGCGGCGATCGATGAACCGATCAGGTCGCCGCTCGGGAAAATCTCGGCGAGACGCGCGGCCTCGAAAGCGCCGGGCGCATCGGCCGCCACCCGCAGGATCAGCGCGACGAGGCAGTTGCCCGGCAGCATGTCGACGAATTGGGCGACATCCGGCGGCAGGGCGGGCCAGATTTCGGCCGTTCCATGATCCGGCCGCAGGAAGCAGCAGGTCACGAATTCCGTATGGCATTCCCATTTGATCCAGCCCTCGTTCTGCTGGATCAGGCCATGGCGGCGGGTCGGTGAAGGGCCGGGCTCGCCATGGCTGCGGCAGAGGGCGGCCAGCGTCTCGCTCGCCCCATCGCCAAGCCAGGCGAAATGAAACAGGACGGCAGGCGCCGACAGGCCGAGCGGCGGGCGGGCATGCACCTCATCCGTCAGGACGCGACGCAGCGGGTGCTCGATCCGCTTGTCCAAAATCAGCGATGCCACTTTGCCCTCTCCGCCGTGAACGCCGGCATCCCCGCACGCATTCCTGCCGGCAGCATAGCAGTATGGCCAGGGCAAACTAAGCCGTCAGCGGCCGGCAGGTCACTTTGTCGCGCTTCGGCGGCGCATTCTGACCGCCCGGTCAGGCTACCCGGTGAGGCTACCCGGTGAGGCCACCCGGTCAGGCCGACTGGTCGGTGCCAACTGATCGGACCAACTGGTTGGGGCTGGCCTCAGACGTTGAAGCGGAAATTGAAGATGTCGCCATCGATGACGACATAGTCCTTGCCTTCGGCGCGCATCCTGCCGGCTTCCTTGGCGCCGGCCTCGCCGTTATAGGCGATGAAATCTTCGTAGCTGATGGTCTCGGCACGGATGAAGCCGCGTTCGAAATCGCTGTGGATGACACCGGCCGCTTCCGGCGCCTTGGCCCCGGCACGCACGGTCCAGGCGCGGGCTTCCTTGGGGCCGACCGTGAAGAAGGTGAGGAGGCCGAGCAGGCCATAGCCGGCCCGGATGACGCGGGCGAGCCCGGTCTCTTCGAGGCCGAGCGCCGAGAGGAATTCGGCCTTTTCCTCATCGGTTGCCAGCTGCGCCACTTCCGCTTCGATGGCGGCGGAGATGACGACGGAGACGGCGCCCTCGGCCTTGGCCTTGGCAGCGACCTTTTGCGAAAGCGCATTGCCGGTGGCGGCGGAGGCTTCCTCGACATTGCAGGCATAGAGCACCGGCTTGCCGGTCAGCAGTTGCAGCTGCTTGAAAAGCGGCATCTGTTCGGGCGAGAGCTTGCTGCGAACGGTGCGGGCCGGCTTGCCGTCGCGCAGAGCGGCGAGCACCGGCTCGGTGATCTCGATCAGCGCCTTGGCTTCCTTGTCGCCGCCTTTGGCTTTCTTGACGGCGCTGTCGTGACGCTTCTCCAGGCTCTCCATATCCGCCAGCATCAATTCGGTTTCCACCGTCTCGGCATCGCGGATGGGATCGACCGACCCTTCGACATGGGTCACTTCGCCTTCGAAGCAGCGCAGGACATGAACAATGGCATCGGTCTCGCGGATATTGGCGAGGAACTGGTTGCCGAGGCCTTCGCCCTTGCTGGCCCCCCGCACCAGGCCGGCGATATCGACGAATTCCAGCTGCGTGGGGACGATCTTGGCCGACTTGCCGAGCAAGGCGATCTTGTCGAGGCGCGGATCCGGCACCGACACCCGGCCGACATTAGGCTCGATGGTGCAGAACGGATAATTGGCCGCCTGGGCAGCCGCGGTCGAGGTCAAGGCATTGAACAGGGTGGACTTGCCGACATTCGGCAGGCCAACGATGCCGCAATTAAAACCCATAATGAAAATCCTTGTTCGTCAATGCCTTGGGTCAAGTCCGCCGCCGCGCAGCGGCAACCTGGAATACTGGCGCTCACCTATCAGGAAAGCCGGGAGCGGACAACCGTTTCTTGGCCGCAGCAGAGCCTCAGGCCGCGGGCAGAAAGCTGCGTTCGATCCAGCGCTCACCCTCGAAAGTGAGCAGTTTCACGCGGCGGATCTTCACCTCGACGGCGCGAAAGAGCGGGGCTCGTGCGTCGTCCCCCGGCAGCGCGCCGGCCGTGGTCTCTGCATCCGTGACATGGCGCGAGAAGACATAGTCGCCGCGCGCGGTCGGCCTGATGCGCCCCCAGAAATCGTCCAGCGTCTTCGGATCGGTCAGCGTGGCGGCGGCACCGGCGAGGCGCAGCTGCCGGTCCGGTTCACGCACATAGCTGACCAGTTCCACCGCCGGATGCGAGGCGATCTCGCCGAATTTCGCGTCATCCGCCCGGCAGAAGAAGACCAGCCGCATGGCGGGCTGGGAGAAGCTGCGGATGATCACATGCCGCACTTGCGGCTCGTGGCCGGCGATCGTGGCAAGGGCGGCGAGGCGCAGCGGGCCGGTGCCGGCCGCCGTTTCCGCAGCCAATTGTGCGAGTACCGCCTGGATCTCGGTCCCCGGCTCCGTCACTTGTCGCCGTTCCGTGCCGCCGATGGCGCGGCCGGCGTGTCATCGCCGGGTTGCTGCGCCTTTGCTTCACCCAGTTTCGCTTCCTTGGGCGGCGGCGGATTGAGGATCAGGCTGGTCTTGGTCATGAAGCCGTTGTCGTTCCAGCCGCCATCCTTGCCGATCAGGAGTGGGAAGGTTTCGCCCACCGTCTCGACGACGGATTTGACGAGCGGCCATTCGGCCTTGGCGAAATCCTGCAGCACGTAATGCTTCACCAGTTCCTTGACGCCGGGATGGCCGATGCCGAGGCGCAGGCGCCAGTAATCGTTGCCGAGATGGGCGTCGATCGAGCGTAACCCGTTATGACCGCCGGCGCCGCCGCCGCGTTTGACCTTGAGGCGGCCGAGCGGCAGGTCAAGCTCGTCATGCAACACCATGACATCGTTCGGCTGCAGCTTGAAGAACTGTGCCGCCGCCTGCACGGCGCGGCCTGAGTCGTTCATATAGGTGAGGGGGCAGAGGAGGACGATCTTTTCGTCCTTGATCGCACCTTCCCAGGTGACGCCGTGGAAGCGTTCGCGGCGGCCGGAAAAGGAATGGCGGCGGACGAGATCGTCCACCGCCATAAAACCGATATTGTGGCGGTTGCCGGCATAGGATGGGCCAGGATTGCCCAGACCGACAACCAACCGCATGGTCGGACCTTACTTCTTGGCCGGCGCCTTGGCAGCCGGAGCAGCCGTCTTGGCGGCAGCCTTGGCAGCAGGCGCGGCCGTCTTCGCCGCAGCGCCAGCCGCCGGAGCAGCAGCCGCGGCGGCCGGAGCAGCAGCGGCTTCGGCATCGGCCTTCAGGCCGCTGGGAGCGCCGATGGTGACGATGGTGAAGTCACGCTCGCGCAGATTCGGCGTCGCACCCTTCGGCAGCTCGATCGAGCTGATATGGATGCTGGCGCCGATATCGAGGCCGGTGAGATCGACGACGATCTGCTGCGGAATGTTTTCC
>DATLIX010000187.1:0-26426 GCA_035539215.1 Dongiaceae bacterium
CGAGCTGGTGCGCCGCGAGGTCGGCATGGTGTTTCAGCATTTCAATCTCTTTCCGCATCTGACGGTGCTGGAGAATCTCACTTTGGCGCCGATCTGGGTGCGCAAGATGCCGAAGAAGCAGGCGGAGGAAGCCGCCATGCATTATCTCGATCGCGTCCGCATCCCCGACCAGGCGCTGAAATATCCCGGACAGCTTTCCGGCGGTCAGCAGCAGCGCGTGGCGATCGCCCGGTCACTCTGCATGAACCCGAAGATTATGCTATTCGATGAGCCGACCTCGGCGCTCGATCCGGAAATGATCAAAGAAGTCCTCGACGTGATGGTGGAACTGGCGCAAAGCGGCATGACCATGCTCTGTGTCACCCATGAGATGGGCTTCGCCCGCACCGTGGCGAACCGGGTCATCTTCATGGACCGCGGTGAGATCATCGAGCAGAACGATCCGGAAGAATTCTTCCTGCATCCGAAATCGGAACGGACGCGGCTGTTCCTCAGCCAGATCTTGCACCACTGAGATCTGGAAAGCCACAGAAGCAACGCGCCGTCGGCTTGGGTTTATGGGAAGCCGGGCCGGCATCAACAAGCCGGCTGAGCGCGGCGATGGCGGTCGCGGTTGTGAAGATGCCGCTTTCATCAACAAATATCGGCCCGGCATCGATGACGGCCCAGGGCTGCTCGATATCCGGGTCGGTCAAGCGCAAGAGTGCCGACGGCGCAAAGCCGCCATCGGTGTTCTGCTCCGCAATGAGATCGCGCCCCATCGCCATGGCCGGCAGCCCGAGCCGCAGGCGGCATTCGATGAGCAGCGCCCGTTCAAAACTGCTGGCGGGGTGAAATGTTGTGACCTTCTCGCGGAAGGCGGCCGTCAATCGTGTTTGCGTACCGCAGCCCGTCAGCAGCATGGCTGTCGTGTAAATCGGCGAAGCCCACCAATAAGCGGGGATGAGGTTGCCCTCGGCCATCCATCGCGAGAAAAAAGTGCCAACGGAAGAAGGCGATTTTGCCAAAGCGGCAAGAGCAACGGCGCTGACGCACGGTACCGCGCGGGCCCATCCCGGTGCCGGGCTTGTCGAAGCTGGATAGGTCGCGAAGCCGGAACCGCTCCTGCAGCTTCCTAAAAATCGGATTGCGTCGCGCGGAACGGGACGGCCCCAGCCACGGAGCGCCAAGACTGCCCATGCGGTCGAATCGGCGTCGTCCGGAACGCTGCTGTTGTAACCCCAGCCACCGGTCGCCGCTCCTCGCACGCCACTAAGCCAGTCGAGCGCTTCATCGATTGCCTTATGCCATACGGCGGGCAATGAAGGGTGAACGGCGGAAAGCTTGGCGAGCACGTAGGCGGTCACCCAGGCGTCCGAGGCGCCGACCGGAAGCGAGTAGTCCTGCCAATGATCATCATGGCGCGAGGCCATCAGAGCGTCGAGGCCCCGTTCGATGGAATGCCGAATGAGCGAATTGCCGTTTGCGTGCGGACGGGGCGCCGGCTCAGCAGCCACGCTCAGGGGCGGCTCTACATAGACATTGAGATGACGTGATCCGTCCGGCTCGCAGCCGAAACCGACGAAGCGCATGGCGGAACAGCGGGAGCGATCAGGCGGCCAAGCGTTGACTGCGCGCAGCATCTGCTTCAGCGGTTCGGGGGCGAAGCCTGCCGACGCAAGGAATGCGATGGAGTTTTCGGCGATTGTCGCATCTGAGGCCATCCATTTGGTGACGGCCAGATCGGTTTTGAGCGAAACGGATTGATCCGCGTGGATTTCAAGACTGGTAACGAAGGCGGATTGTGGATAGGGGCGGGCGCCCGTTTTACCCAGCAGGTCGAGTAGCCGGCGCAGGCTCGGCGCGTGTTTATCGAGGCCGAGCGTATCGTACCAGCGCGCGAGCCACGCCGGCGTCACCTCGCCCGAGCGAAAATAGATCTTCACCCGTCCGGGTCCACCATCCGGTCTGATGTCGACGGCGAGCCCGGCCGGCCAAGCGTTGGCGGAACAGCGCGAAGAGAGCGCGCAGAAGCGCTCGAGTGCGTCGTCGCGTCCCAGGTCGCGCAAAATCCACCCCGCCTGCAGCCAGCGTTCTCTGGGGGCACCAGCGGTAAGATTGAAATACGGCTTGATCGCCACGATGCCGCGCTTGACGGCAACGCCGACCCAGGCAGCACTGCGCCAATGCGACGGCCAAGGCTCACCCGGTTCCGGCGTCAAACGCTGGGCGATGTCGCGAAGGAAGTCGGGCCGCCCATTGCATGCCAGCGAACAGGCCTCGTTAATCAGCTGGAGCGTCAGCGCGAGCCGCGCCGACGCCCTCGAGCCCGGTTGCCCGGCTTCGCACAGAAAGCCCCATCCGGAGGCCCCGGCACTGACATTGAACACCCACTGGAATGGCAGCCCGTTCGCGTTGATAAAGGACAGGCCTTCAAAGGGCGGCAGGGCAGGGCGGTTCAGCGACTCTCGCGTGAAGAGCTCGAAAATGCGTTGGACGCACAGGCGCGGCTCCTCCGGCAGGTCACAGACACATGCCAACGACGTGAGCTGAGCATTTACGATCGCTCCAAGAGTGAGCGCGCCAGTGGACAAATCCGCAACACGGCGCCGGTCTTCTCGCATGGGTGGTCCGTCGTGGGCAGGCTGTGTCGTTAAGATGATCGTCAGGCCTGCTGGATGATCGCCACCGAACCGTCGAGGCCATTGCCGCCATTTGCCCCTGTGGCGCCATTTGGTCCTGGGCCCCCATTCGGACCCGTGCGGTCACCATTGGAGCCGCCGTCTCCCCCGGGGCCGAAACCGCCTCCGATCCCTGCACCGCCGCCAAGACCCCCGCGACCACCTTGCGCATTGGCATGGACGGTGCCGGTTGCAATGCTCTTGGCAACAACCGTGATGTTTCCGCCGTTGCCGCCCGGCCCGCCATTGCCGCCATCGCCGCCGCGCACGCCGTTGCCACCCTGACCACCGGCTGCGCGCGTATCGTCGTCGGCGTTTTTGCCGCCGCGGCCGCCGATCCCGCCGGCTCCGCCGGCCCCGCCGGGACCGCCATCACCGCCCTTGCCGCCGCGCGTGTCGATATTCACCCCGACGACAAAATCATCGACCTGGATGGTGATATTGCTACCGAATTCCCCGAATGTGCCGTCCGTGCCGCGGGAACCAGGCTGGCCATCACCGCCGCGGGCCCCTGCTGTCGGTGGATCGTCGCCATTCCAATGATCGACACCATCAACACCCTGCTGGCCAGGCTGGCCACCTTGACCTGCCGATCCGGGATTCCCGTTAGTGCCGTCGGCACCTTTGCCGATAATGTCGGGCATGATGAATCCTCCTCTAGTGCTCCATGGTTCTCAGCGTGGCAGCGGCGGCGGTTATGGGCCCGGTACCGATGATCCGCGGCCGCAATCCTTCGAGAGAAGCAATCTTGAAGGTCGTGGAGCGGCGTACGACGATGCGGCCGGTGCGATGGATGATGATCTTTCTCGCCCGAACGACATGCGTGGAGGCGGAAATCGTCAAGGTCGCGCCGTCCCCCACCTCAATGTCCAGCAACACGGCAATGTTGATAACAGCCTTGTTGAGCGCGAGGTAACGATTGAAAGCCGGCACTAAAGGGGCGAACACCGCAGGATTCGTCCCATATACGTAACTGCTGAAGGCTTGATGCGTGAGGCTAAGGGCCGCTGCGCGCGCCGTTGAATCCGAGGAATCAAGATCCTCGGCGGCCACCGTCGCAGCAGGTGGCTTGGAAGCGCAATTGCATATGCCGGCTTTACGTACGCTCTCAAGCGCATCATCCGAAAGACCGAGCGCGGCGCGCACCTCATCCGCATTGCGAGGATAAATTTGTTGATAGGCTTGCTTGAAGCGTGATGAATCCGGCGAGAGCGTCACGCACTCTCCGGATTCCAACGTTAAAGACTGAGCTTCGCTCATTTGCCCAACTCCTTTGCGCGATGTTAAAGAGTCGTTCACACATGAAGCAAAGCGCAATCCGCGCGCGGTTTGGACGATCTCGCCCATTGCGCAGATTGGCGCAGATTCAATATAATTAATAATGTCGTCGAAAAACGGACAGAATCAATTCTTCGGCGGCTATGCCGCTTTTTTAAACTGATGTCGATGAATTGATTATTACGTCGTAACGTTTCCTAGCTAGAGAAGATACTCTCATTTTTTGCGAGGTCAAGGAAAGCAAGGCGAACAATAATCTTCGTCGCTTACACAAGCGTATGCACTCGGCCACATCGCGGGCGCAGGCGATCATCCTGTTCGGAAGTGGAGGCTCTGGCGGTGGAACTGTCGGGCACCAAGCGAAGTCGCAATGGAATGATTTCTTCGCGTCGTCTGTTTATCGCATCATCAAAGACAAGCAGATTAGGCCGACGACAACTGCAAACATGTTGTTGCCTACGCGAGATCCCGGATCAAACCCGAGGTTGACAGAAGAGGTGAGGGCAATCGCCCGCGACGACATCAAACATCTCAGCTGAGATCGGCGTTAACAGTTCCCCTCTTCTCCGTCACCGCCGCGCGAAAACGTCCGATCGACAGACCGTCGATCGGCGTTTCGCTTCTGCCGTCGACGATCAGTTCGCTGAGCACGGCGCCGACCGCGGGACCCAGCTGGAAGCCGTGACCGCAGAAGCCGAAGGCATGATAGAGGCCGGGATGGGTCTCACTGGCGCCGACGACCGGAGAGCCGTCCGTCGTATCCCCGTCGACGCCGCTCCAGCTGCGGATGACCGCCAGATTGGCGACCATCGGTACCAGTCTCGCTGCTTGCGCCGCCGTGCGCCGGCTGACCTCGGGCAAGGGGCGGGAGCGGTTGATTCCGTCCTTGGCCCGGCCTTCGCCGCCGCCGAAGAGGATGTTGCCGCGCAGGGTCTGGCGCAGATAGAGATCGCCGCCGATCACGCCGATCACCGGCTTGATGCGATAGGCGGTAGGTTCCGTCACCATCACCTGGGGCACTTCCGGTGTCAGTGTCACCGGCTCGTCGAACCAGCCGGCGACGGTGCTTGCCCAGGCACCTGCGGCATTCACCAGCACGGGCGCAGCGAAATATCGGCCATCTCGGCACCGCAAATGAAACTGACTGTTGGCGTACCAGCCTTCCAGGACCTCGGCATAGTCCTGCAAGGCGGCACCTGCAGCCTCGGCAGCGGCGGCGAAAGCCGGCGCCACCAGACGTGGATTGGCGTGGCCGTCTTCGGCGCAGAAGGTCGCCGCGACGACGCTTTCGCCGAGCCAGGGATAAAGGCGGCGCAGCTCGCCGGCGCCGATGAAATCGAGCCTGAGACCCAAAGCCTCGGCCTCGCGACGATGTTCAAGCAGCACGGCGACATCGGCATCGCTGCGGGCGAGGCGAAGATGTCCCGTTTGCACGAATTCGCCGTCGATGCCGATCAGGCTGCTGAGGCTCCCCCAGATGCTGCGCGCGCGGCGCGAGAGGGGAATCTCGGCCGCCGCGCGCCCGTGCTGGCGCACGCCGCCGAAATTGACGCCGCTGGCGCGCAGGCCCGGCTCGTCGCGCTCCAGCAGCACGACCGTCCGGCCGCGCCGGGCAAGATGCAAGGCGGTGGCGCAGCCGGCAATGCCGCCGCCGATCACCAATGCATCGCATTTGATTTCATTGCGGCGGCTCATGCGTCGGCCACGATTGTTTCGGCGGCCACGTTGCCGCTCCAGGCATGATCCTCTGCAGTAAGGACGAGCGGCTCCGGCATCGCCAAAGCGGAGACCGGCACCGGCTTCACCGGCGGCTGTCCGCGAAAGCGGCCGACGCTGTCGACGCTGACGCCGAGCTCGGCCGCCATCACTTCCGCCGCGACCGGTCCGCAAAGGCGCCCCTGGCAACGGCCCATGCCGAGCCGACAAAAGGCCTTGGTCCGATTGAGATCGCGCGCACCCAGCAGCCCTGTGACACCGCGCAATTCGCCGGCGGTGACGCTTTCGCAGCGGCAGAGGATGACGTCGTCGGCGATCTCCGGCGCGGATTCATGGGGAAAGGGAAAGGCGAGTTCCAAGGCAGCCCTGAACTTGCGCCATTTCTGCAACTGCCGCAAAGCCGCATTAGGGTCGAAGCTGCCGAAGCTCTGGTTGAAATCGGACAGGACTGCTGCGGCCGCCAACTGGCCTCGCAGCTCGGCCGCATCCGCGCCGAGAATGCCGGCGCCGTCACCCGCCAGGTATAGGCCGGCGCGATCCTGCGCCCGGCCATAAGCATCTGCCAGCGGCAGCCATTGCCGGTTCACCGCATCGAAGCCGAAGCTCGCCCCCGCGAGATCCGCCAACTGCGTTTCCGCTTTCAACCCGTAGCCGAAAGCCGCGGCGTCGCAATCGACCTCGAGGCGATCGCCGCGATCGGAGATAAATTCCATCATGGCCAGGCGCGGTTCCGATGCATTGCCGGGGCCGGCTTCGGTATCCGCATCGGGCACTGCGGCATGGGCGCGCAGGGGCCGGTAGCCGTGCAGCACCCGGATCTTGTGCCGCCTGAACCAGGAGAGATAATGCAGGCCTTGCGCCACCATCGCCGGCATGGCCGCCAGTTTGCCAAGCTGCGACAGTGCCCCTAAGCGCGGCGCGCTGTTGATGACGGCGGCAATCTTGGCGCCGGCTTTGGCATATTGATAGGCGGTGAGAAACAGCAGCGGGCCGGTGCCGGCGAAAACCACGGAACGGCCGATGGCGCAACCTTGGTGCTTCAACGCAATCTGAGCCCCGCCCAGGCTGTAGATACCGGGCAGGGTCCAGCCGTCGAAAGGCATGACACGGTCCATGGCGCCGGTGGCGAGGATCAGCGCGTCGAATCCGATCTGCTCGGTCTTGCCGAAGCGCAAGACTTCCACCCGGTTATCGACGAGATCGAAGACCAGGCTGGAGGGACGATAATCCACCTTGTCTTGGATGCGTTCGAAGTCCCGGAACAGGGTATGCGCCTTGCGCGCCTGGCTGCCGTAAAGTTGCTGTGCCGAGCGCGTCAGGCCGGCGACATTGGGCGGCAGCCGATAGATCTGGCCGCCGATACGCGGTGCTTCGTCGAGCAGAATGGGGCTGAGGCCGCTATAGGCCAGCAATTCGGCGGCGCGCAGGCCGGCGGGCCCGGCGCCGACGATCACCACGCGCGACGTCATGGCTGCGTCTCATCTGCCGGCGGCTGCACGACCGGCGCTGCTTCGTCGCTGTCGGCGTCATCGCTGCCGGCGTCGTCGGCCCCGTCGATATCGATTGTCGTCATTTTCTGCGCGGCCGGCGCGGACAAGGCGGAAAGCGCCGCTGCAGGGCTGCCGCCGGTCAAATGGCTGCGTCCTGTATCGATCACCAGATGGGGGCTGACATAGGTGGTGCAGGCGCGCAAAGGCCGACCCCAGCCGTCGCTGACCCAGCAGTCCTGGCAGGCGCCCATCAGGCAAAAGCCGCCGCGCTGCTCGTTGCCGATTTCGTCAAGCCGGAGATGCCTTCGATGCAGAAGGATTGCCGTCAACAGCGTGTCGCCTTCCAATATGCGCAATCTGTCACCGTCGACAATGATCTCGACTTCGGCGCGCTGTTGGTCATGCAGACGTTGAAACTGGCCAGCCATGTGTCCCCTAGGCTTCGCTCCCTGGTAAGCGCACGAGTTTCGGTCCGTCGAAGATGGTCTCCGCTGCCGCCGTCTTCTCACCGGGCAGGCGCGGTTCCAGCGTCACCGGGATGAGGCCTTTCAGGCGCGGATCGATG
The DNA here is from genome assembly GCA_035539215.1 of Dongiaceae bacterium. Classification (GTDB taxonomy): domain Bacteria; phylum Pseudomonadota; class Alphaproteobacteria; order Dongiales; family Dongiaceae; genus Dongia_B. The sequence continues at coordinate 7,710 of DATLIX010000187.1, forward strand.
ATGCGTTTGCTCACTTGGCGCACCGGCGTGAAGCCGGCCTGCTGATAGGTCGACAGGGCGCGGGGGTGATCAAGGCTGCAGGTATCGACCGTGACCTTTTCGGTGCCGGGATAGGACCAGGCCTGATCGACCGTCCAGTTCATGAAATATTTGCCGAGGCCGCGGCCGATGAAATCCGGCGCCAGGCCGAAATAATTGATTCCCAGCACCGGCAGGTTCTTGCGGTTGAATTCGGCATAGCCGGCAGGCACGCCGCCAGCATGGATGACATAGATGTCGATATCGGCATCCTGGATCAGTGGCGCCAGGGTCGCATCGTCCATTTGCCGGCGTTCCCACCAGAACCAGGGCTCGCCAACGGTGTTGTAGAGATAGCGGTAGTAGCCGACTGGCGGGTTCTCCAGTTTCAGCAAGGCATAGCTGCCGAGCGGCATGGGAATCGTCGGCCGTGTCGGCCGCGTCGTCATCTCGAGATAGGTGATGACGACATCGAGCTTGGCGGCTTCCATCTCTGGCCGGTCGGCATCGAGCCATTTTGCCATGATGCGGCGTGGCGTATCGTCATAGCCGAGCTCGCTGTAGAAGGCTTCCACCGCATCGTTTTCATGGCGGATCATCAACTGGCATTTGACGATGTCGCGCGCCGTCAGCCAGTTCTCCGCCAGTTCCATCAACTCGGCGCCATAGCCTTTGCGGCGCTCGGCTTCGGCGACGGCCAGGCGATAGATCCAGCCGCGATGGCCATCATGGCCGACCATGATGGTGGCGACGACCTTTTCATCGATCGTGCCGAGATAGATCTGGCAATTAGGTGAGGCGCACATCTTGGCGATATCGCGCGCCGGCTCATTATGGGTCTTGTTGAGGCCGGCTTCGTCCCACAAGGCGACCAGAGCGGTGAAATCTTCCGCCGCATAGGGCCTGATCCTGAGCAGGCTCATCTTGCAGCCGCCGGCCCGCCGGAAACGGGCTCCACGGGGGTATCGCCGGGCAGGCCCCATTCGGCCCAGGAACCGTCATAGACCGAGACATCGCGATGGCCGATCAGATGCAGGCCGAAGGCAAGCACGCAGGCCGTGATGCCGGAACCGCAGGTGGTGATGACCGGCTTGTTGAGGTCGATGCCGGCTTTCTGGAATTTGGTGCGCAACTGGTCGGCCGGCAGCAGGGTGCCGTCTTCCGGGCGCAGCAATTGCGTGTAGGGCAGGTTGCAGGAGCCGGGTATATGTCCGGCACGCCGGCCGGGCCAGGTTTCCGGCTCCGTAGCGTTGAAGCGGCCGGCCGAGCGCGCATCCAGCACCTGCTCCTGCTTGGTGGTTAGGTTGCGCAGAATCTGCTCCTTGCTGCGGACCTGCGTATTGTCGAGGCGGGCGGTGAAGTGGCGCTCGCGGCTGGCCGGTTCGCCCTCTTCCACGGCGCGATCTTCCGCCAGCCATTTGGTCAGGCCGCCATCGAGAATGGCGACATCCTTGATGCCGTAGATCCGGCACATCCACCAGACACGGGCGGCACCGAGCAGGCCGGTGCGGTCATAGACCACCACCCGGTTGCCGTCGCCGATGCCGAGCTTGCGCAGCCGCGTGGAGAACTTCTCGGCCGGCGGCAGCATATGCGGCAGATTGATGCTGGTATCGGCAATTTCATCGATCGGAAAGAACACGGCCCCTGGGATATGCGCCGCGAGATAGTCGGTACGGGCGTCCTTGCCCTGCATCGGCAGATAATAGGTCGCATCGATCACGCGCAGATCGGGCTGGTTCAGGTTGTCGTCGAGCCAGTCGGTGGAAACCAGGCTATGGGGATTGCTGTAGCTCGCTGCCATCTTCGTTCCTGTTGATCGCCACTGCGAATCTGATTTGACGCCATCGCGCGGTGTCCGCGGTTTGGCTCAGTTATCCAGCAAGGTGATATTCACCCGGCGGTTCATCTTGCCCTTGTTCTCGATTTTCGAAATCTCCACGCGGCCGATCTCGCCTGTCCGCGCCACATGCGTGCCGCCGCAAGGCTGAAGATCGACGCCGACGATGTCCAGCAATCGTACCTTGCCCTGGCCGCTCGGTGGCTTCACGGACATGGTGCGGACCAAATCGGGCTTTGACGCCATCTCCTCATCGCTGATCCAGCGCGCCAGCACGGGATGATCCCCGGCAATGAGCTGGTTGAGATCAGCGGTCAGCTGTCCCTTGTCGAGCACGCTCTCCGGCAGGTTGAAATCCAGACGCCCCTTGCCGTCGCCGACTTGCCCGCCGGTGACATCGCCTTTGACGAGCGCGCAGAGGAGATGCAGGCAAGTGTGCATACGCATCAGGCGATGCCGCCTTGCCCAATGGATGCGGGCAGTCACGGCGGTGCCGATTGCCGGCAGGTCACTGCCAGGGGCCGGCATATGCCGCACTTCGTTCATCGTCTCGCCCTTCAAGGCATCGACGATCTCGATCATGCGACCATCGGCCATGACCAACTGGCCGGTATCGCCCGGCTGGCCGCCGCCCATCGGGTAGAAGACAGTACGGTCGAGACGGATGCCGCTCTCATCGGCCGCCGTTACCGTGGCGGCACATTCCTGCAAATAGGCATCGTCGCGAAACAGCAGGTCCATGATCCCGATCGCTGAAATTAAGGAGATGAGCGCACTATGTAAGCTGACCCAGACAGGGTCAAGCGACCCGGATGCCGCCGCCGAGTCGCAGACTTACATGGGTTAAGAATGGTTGGTCCGCTTATGACAGCCAATCAGGTGCCGGCAAATTCTTGCTGCGCAGGAATTCCGGGTTGAACAGCTTGCTCTGATAGCGGCTGCCATAGTCGCACAGCACCGTCACGATGGTATGGCCGGGGCCGAGATCCCTGGCGAGACGGATCGCACCGGCGACGTTGATGCCGCTTGAGCCGCCGAGGCACAGGCCCTCATGCTTCAAGAGATCGAAGACGACCGGCAAAGCTTCGCTGTCGGGAACGCAGTAGGCGCGATCGACCGGCGCATCGACCAGATTGGCGGTAATGCGGCCCTGGCCGATGCCTTCGGTGATGGAAGAGCCTTCCGATTTCAGCTCGCCGCTGGTGTAGTAGGAATAGAGGGCGGCGCCTTCCGGATCGGCGAGGCCGATCTGGATCTTCGGATTGCGTTCCTTGAGATACATGCCGACGCCGGCCAGGGTGCCACCGGAACCAACCGCGCAGATGAAGCCGTCGACCTTGTGATCGGTCTGCTCCCAGATTTCCGGACCGGTGGTGCGGAAATGGCCCAGGCGATTGGCGACGTTGTCGAACTGGTTGGCCCAGATGACGCCGTTCGGGTTGCTGTCCTTCAGCTCTTCCGCAAGGCGCCCGGAATAGCGCACGTAGTTGTTGGGATCCTTGTAGGGAGCCGCCGGCACTGCCCGCAATTCCGCGCCGGCGAGACGCAGCATGTCCTTCTTTTCCTGCGATTGCGTCTCGGGAATGACGATCAGCGTCTTGTAGCCGCGGCAATTGCCGACCAAAGCGAGGCCGATGCCGGTATTGCCGGCCGTGCCTTCGACGATCAGGCCGCCCGGGCGGATCAGCCCCTTTTCCTCGGCGTCGCTGATAATGCCGAGCGCCGCGCGATCCTTCACCGAGCCGCCGGGATTAAGAAACTCCGCCTTGCCGAGAATGGTGCAGCCGGTGAGCTCGGATGCCGCCTGTAGCTTGATCAGCGGCGTGTTGCCGATCGCATCAATGAAACCATCGCGGATATTTTTCATGTTTCGCCCGTGAAATAGCTGCCGGTGTGTAAAATAGGCCCGCGGGCGAGACCGATCAAGCCTGCCGGCGACACTCCTGCGACTCGGCGCTGACGGGCCGGCGGCCGGGCCCGGCTCAGCCCGCCGAGAGTGGGTAAAGATGCCGCGGTGCGTGCCGATATCGGTAATGGCGGATATTGGGCGAGGCCGGACCCGGCGCGTCGATCTCGATGATGGCACGGGTCAGCGGGGTAAAAGCGGCGCGGAAATGGTTCTTCGCCTTGACGCAGAGCAGCCCGACCTTGTCGAGATCGATGCCATGTAGGACGAAATAGCCGGGATCGTTCGGCGTCTGGCAGCTCTCGGTGATGATCACCTGGATACCGTCGACCTCCAGCATCGCCGTGCGCCCGAGATTGACGGGCAGGTTGGTCTCCATCGGACCGAGATTACGGAACTGACCGTCGGTCAATTTGACGATCCGGGCCGTCACCTCGACCGGCGCGCCGAAATCCGCCGTTACCCGCCCGCCGAGTTTTGTGCTGATTGTGCTGCCGGCGCCGCTCTGCCAGCAGCGCGCCACCAGCTCAGGGTCCCAGAAAAAGCCGAACACGGTCGGCACATCGGGTTTCAGCCGCAGCAAGCTGCGAAAGAGGTCGGGTGTGTCGCCGATACCGCCCGACAGCGGGTTGTCGGCCGGATCGATCACGGCCACCGGCTTGCCGCCCGTCATCGTCAGGGCTTGGCTCAGACCCTGTGCGGGATCCGGCAGGTGCACATAGAAGCGATCGCGGCGCGCCGACATTTCCTGCAGCAAATCGTCGACCGCTGCTTGCGCCAGCGCCTGATCGTCATCGGCCGCGGCGATGACGCTGGGGCCGGCGAAGGGCGAATCGCCATAGGCGAAGCCGCCGAACAGGCTGACATCGATCATGCCGGGCCTGGCCCGCCAGGCCTCTGCTAGAACCTGCAATTCCGCCATCGGCCCATCGGTCGTGCGCATGTTGAAGCTGGGCAGGATCGCCGGCAGCTTGGCGATGGCCGTTCGCGGCGAAAGGCGCCCGTCGGCCTTCGCGGTGACGGCCTCGAGAACCAGCCTGGCCGTCGCATCCATGTCGATATGCGGATAGGTCTTGTAGCCGGCGGCGATATCGATATGACCCAGCATCTCCGCGGACAGGTTCGCATGCAGATCGAAGCTGACACCGAGCGGCACCGGACCGATCAACTCCCGGATGTCACGCAGCAGTTCCAGTTCCGGTGTCGGATTGCCGGCCACCACGGTGGCGCCGTGCAAAGAGAGATAGACCGCGTCCCACTTGCCCGCCTTCTGTCCCGTCGCCAGATCACCGAGAATGCCGGCGCGAATGGCCGCGAAGGCCTCTGCCGTGACCAGACCGCCCGGCGGCGCCGCCGTGCAAAGAAGGAACTGGCAATCCCAATCCGCATGGGTCTCGGCGAAGGAGACGGCGGCGCCGATCTCCGTTGCCGTGCCCCGGTAGAAATCCTTCGCCGCTTCGCCGCGCACCCATTCACGCGCCTGGAAGACAGCGAGGTCGGTGGTGGCAGGTGAGAAGGAATTACCCTCATACCACAGGCGTGCGATGGCGAGACGGCGGCGTGTCATGAACGCTTGCTCTCAGCGCCATTCCGCGCGCAAACGCGCATGATTGAGCATGAACCATTGCAGCAGCAAGATGAGGATGCCGTTGCCGGTATGACCGGTGGCGAGGATCTGCGGAATCTCCGTCACATCGCGCAAGCCGGCCCGGATATCTTCATGCTCGATCTCGAGGCCATGCACACCGCCTTGCCACTTGCTGCTGTCGAAGCGGCCGACGAAACTATAGATCGTCTCCGTCGTCATGCCGGGGCTCAGCAGATAATGATAGGCGAGCGTCAATTCGCCAAGCGCGCAATTGGCTTCTTCCAGTGCCTCGCGGCGGGCGATATCTTCCGGATTCTCGTTCTTGTCATTGAGGCCGGCGATCACTTCGCATTGCCATCCGGGCAGGCCGGACAAATAGGCGGGAAGCCGGAACTGCTCGATGAGTAGAATTTTCTCCTTAACAGGATCATAGGGCAGTACCGCGACGGCATTCGGTCTCTCGACGAATTCCCGCAGCATGGGGCCGATCCAGCCGCCATTATGGGCGCTATGCCGGATCTTCCAGCGCTCTACCTTAAGATAGCTGTCAAGGATGCGCTCGCGCTGCAGGATTTCGACGTCTTTGGCCATGACGATCCAGACTCGTTACGTTTCTCGAAACCTAGCAAGCCGGCGATGTGAATGCCAGTGACGGCATTGTTATCGCTGACCCTCGGCAGAGGCATGCGTCATGCAGGTTTTGCGGGTTGGTAAGGCGCTGTACACGGCTTGCTGCCTGGACTTGCGCCGATATAGAGTGCGCCCGGTTTCGCGCCGTGCCGAGGCGCGTTCTATTTTGGCCTGGGGAGAGGCGTTATGAGCCGCGATGCACGTTACGACATTCTGTTCGAGCCGGTGAAGATCGGCCCGGTCACCGCCCGGAATCGCTTCTACCAGGTGCCGCATTGCAACGGCATGGGCTATCAGAGCCCGCAGGCACATGCCGCCATGCGCGGCATGAAGGCCGAAGGTGGCTGGGCGGTGGTCTCGACCGAAGAGTGCGAGATCCATTGGACCGGTGATGTGGCGCCCTATATCGAGGGAAGGTTATGGGACGACCACGATATTCCCCATAACGCCATGATGTGCGAGGCGGTGCATCGCCATGGCTCCTTGGCTGCTGTCGAACTCACGCATAACGGCCCCTCGGCCTCGAATCTCCTCAGTCGGGAAACGCTGATCGGGCCGCGCCACGAAATGTCGCGCTACTATCCCTGGCAGGCGCGGCGCATGGATGCCAGCGACATTCGCGATTACCGCCGCTGGCATCGCGACGCGTGTATCCGCGCCAAGAAGGCCGGCTTCGATATTGTCTATGTCTATGCCGGCCACGACCTCAGCCTGCCGATGCATTTCCTGCAGAAACGCCGCAACGATCGCACCGACGAATATGGCGGCTCGCTGGAAAATCGCGTCCGCCTGTTCCGCGAAGTGATCGAGGATGCCAAGGACGCCGTCGGCGACAGCCTGGGCATTGCCGTGCGCTTTGCCGTCGATGAATTGATGGGACCGGACGGCATCACCGCCGCCAGCGAGGGCCATGACGTCGTCGCCATGCTGGCCGAACTGCCCGATCTCTGGGATGTCAATCTCGCCGATTGGAAGAACGATTCCGTCACCTCGCGTTTTGCCGATGAAGGCTATCAGGAACAGCATATCAGCTTCGTGAAGAAGCTGACGACCAAGCCGGTGGTCGGTGTCGGCCGCTATACCTCGCCTGACCATATGGTGAAGCTGATCAAGACCGGCGTCATGGATATGATCGGCGCCGCGCGCCCCTCGATTGCCGATCCCTTCCTGCCGAAGAAGATCGAGGAAGGCCGCATCGAGGACATTCGCGAATGTATCGGCTGCAATATCTGCATCACCGGCGATAATACGATCACGCCGATCCGCTGCACCCAGAACCCCACCATGGCGGAAGAATGGCGCAAGGGCTGGCATCCGGAAGTGATCGCCGTCAAGGAGAGCAATGACCGCGTGCTGGTGGTCGGCGCCGGACCGGCGGGTCTGGAAGCGACGCGGGCACTCGGCCAGCGCGGCTATGAGGTACATCTCGCCGAGGCCGGTACCGAGCTTGGCGGCCGGGTCAGCCGGGAAGCCGGCCTGCCGGGGCTCTCGGCCTGGGGCCGGGTGCGTGATTATCGCCTGTTCCAGATCAACAAGATGGCGAATGTCACCGTCTATCGCGACAGCCGCCTGACGGCTGGGGAGATCCGCGATTTCGGTTTCGAGCATGTGGTGCTGGCAACCGGTGCCACCTGGCGCAAGGATGGCGTCGGTCGTTCGCATCCCTTCGGTATTGACGGCCTGGGCGGGGAGGGCTCCTTCAGCGCGGACGACATCATGTCGGGCAGGTTGCCGATCCACGGGCCGGTGGTGGTCTATGACGACGATCATTTCTATATGGGCGGCGTCATTGCCGAACGCATCCGCCAGCTTGGCCTCGATGTCGTGCTGGTGACGCCGGACAATGTCGCCTCGAGCTGGACCGGCTACAATTTGGAACTCGGCCATATCAACAAGCGCCTGCGCAAGCTCGGCATCCGCGTCGTCACCGCGCAGGAGGCCGTGCGCTTTGCCGACGGTATCTTCGAGACCGCCTGCGCTTATGGCGGCGAAGGGATGCGGATCGAAGCGGCAACCGTGGTGCCGGTGACGTCGCGCCTGCCGAATGAAGACCTGTGGCTGGAACTTGCGGCTGACGAAGCCATGTGGCGGGTCGCCGGCATCAAATCGGTAACACGGATCGGTGACTGCCTGGCGCCCGGCCTGATCGCCCAGGCTGTGTATGGCGGTCATCGCTATGCGCGCGATCTCGATAGGCCGAAGAGCGATGCCGCTCCCTTCCGACGTGCCCAGCCGCTGGTGACCACCTGAGATCGTCACCAGCGGAGGTGGGCCGACTGCGCAAGGGGGCCGCTATCGTCCCAGCCGCGCCAGCGCGTCTTCGGCAAGGTGCCGCGTGAGCTTGCCGGCCGGCAGTTCCCTGGCGAGGCGTGCCGCCTGACCGGACCACATATTGCTGAAATCCGGCGAACCGGATGGCTCGCTCTTGGCGCGCAGCGGCATCAAAGCGCCGCCGGCCAGCGGGAAGGCCGGCGCCAGTTCCGAGATCGGGCCGATCTCGCGCATCAGCCGGTTGGTGATGGCGCGGGCCGGGCGGCCGGTGAAAAGGTTGGTCAGCGCCGTGTCTTCCGCTTCCGCCGTCCTCAGCGCCTGGCGATGGAAGGGCTGGACCTGCGCTTCCGGCGAGAAGAGATAGGCCGTGCCAAGCTGCACGGCCGAGGCACCCAGCATGAAGGCGGCGGCGATGCCGCGGCCATCGGCGATGCCGCCGGTGGCGATGACCGGTACCTTCACCGCGTCCACCACCTGCGGCACGAGAGCAAGGGTGCCGATCTGGCCGGCGATGTTCTCGCGCAGGAAATGCCCTTGATGGCCGCCGGCTTCCGCCCCCATGGCGATGACGGCATCGACGCCGCGCGCCTCTAGCCAGCGTGCTTCGGCGACGGTGGTAGCGGAAGAGATCACTTTAGCGCCGGCTGCCTTGGCCCGCTTCATTAAGGTCTCTGCCGGGAGGCCGAAATGAAAGCTCACCACGGCCGGCTTATAGGCTTCGACCAGACTGCAATAGGCATCGTCGAAGGGTGCACGGTTTGAGACCGGCACCGGTGCTGCCGGGTCGATGTTCTGCTCCGCGTAATAAGGGGCGAGCTTCGCCTTCCAGGCGGCGACCGCCGCATCGTCCAGCTTCGGCGCCGTATGGCAGAAGAAGTTGAGATTGAGCGGCTTGCTGGTCGCCTGGCGGATGATCTCGATTGCCTGGCGAGCCTGATCCGGCGCCATCAACGCGCAGGGCAGCGAACCCAGTCCGCCTGCTTCACAGACCTCGATCGCCATCTGCGCCGTGCTGGCACCTGCCATCGGCGCCTGAATGATCGGCAGATCGATGCCAAAGAGGTCGAGAATGCGGCGATCGGGCCAGCTATCGGATGTATTGACGGTCATGCTTTTTTTCACTCCCTTTGTGGAGCGGCCAACAGAGCCGCATGATGAGGTAGAGGATGGCGCCGATCAACAGGGCGGTCGAGGCGCTGCCGAGCGACCAGGCGAAACCTTCGGCCTGACTGGTGCTGGTCGCCAGCAGATGCGCGGCCAGCGGCGGCCCCGCGATCTGGCCGATCCCGTAAGCCGCTGTCAGCAAACCCATGAAGCGCGCGGCATGATGGGGCCGCAAGCGGCGCACGTCCTGCATGGCGAAGAAGCTGATGGCGGTGAAGGGCAGGCCGACCAGAAGACTGCTGAGAATGAAGCCGATCAGGCTTGGCAGGATCAGGGAAAAAGCTACGCCGAAAGCCTGGACCAGATAGCAGGCGATCAGGAGAAGGCGGGGATCGATATGTACCGCGATACGCGCCGCGACGAGCGCGCCCGTGACGACGCCAAGCCCGAGAATCGGCCAGAAAAGATCCAGCCATACAGAACCCGGCAAGGCGGCGCGCGCGATCACCGGCAGGAAAGTCGCCGTGATGATATAGCCGAAGCCGGCGATGCCGTAGGCCAGGGTGAAGATCGCCATCTCCGCCGTGCTGGCGGCCGGCGGCTCCGCGCGCCTCGGCGCGTTCGGCACGGAAGACGCGGTGCTGGCCACGGATTCTGTCTCGGCCCCGGATGCTGCGCCGGTCGACGGCTGCTGGTCGGGGCCGCGGAATACCCGCCAGACGATGGCGCTGAGCAATAGTGCCAGCAGGGCGAAGACTGCCCAGGCGGTCGTCGCGCTGACTTGAAGGATGACGAGAAGGCTCGCAACCAGGCCGGAGAGGGCGATGCCGGCGCCGGGACCGGTGAAGATCGTCGCCCCCATGCGCGGTTTGCCACGCTGGGCGAGATGCGCCATGCACCAGCCGGAAGTAAAGACGAACACCATGGCACTGGCGATACCGGCGCAGAATCGCAGTCCCGGCCAGACCGCAGGCCAGGGCAGGCTTTGACCCAGCGTGAGCAGGATCGTGCCAGCGAGGCCACAGCGGATCATGGTGGCGCCGGAAGCCAGGCGCGGCAGCACCATGCAAAGCAACGCGCCGATCAGATAGCCGAGATAATTCGCCGTTGCGAGTTTACTGCCATGCGCAAGATCGATCGTGCCGTCATGCAGCATCATGGGGAGCAGTGGCGTGAAGGCGAAGCGGCCGATGCCCACGGCAACTGCCATCGAAATAGTACCGGCCCAGGCGATCCGCGCCGCAGATGTCTCTGCAGGATATGATTGAGCCCTATGCTCTGCGGCCATATCGATGGTGGCGCGGGATTTCATGACGGTCATGACACAGCTTTCGAGAAGACGAAGGAAGCGCGATCGAGGAGTCTCGTTGCGGCTTCCGGGATGTGGCCGGCGAATCGAGCGCCGCGGGTTGAGGTGGCTACCTCGTCGCCAGCTGGCTGGATATTATCCGTTGCTTCTGTGCCGTCGTTGCGCCCGTATTTTGCGCTGACAAAACTCAGGCGTCCACGGCCATTCAACGTGAAACAATCGGACCCTTTCATCGCCATCTCCCTGTCTTATGCTTCAGTTCGCCGGGTTTGCCGGCGCCGCATTGCAAAGAATAAATGAGGTCGCGATCCCTGCCCCTCCGAAGCGCATTTGTTACATTCGTCACATCGGAGGCGGATCAACGTCACCCCTGCGCGGGCAACAGTCGTCTTATGGTTGGTCGCCCGCTTTCTCCACCGCTTGCTGGCGGCGATATTCCTCCACCGGCAAACCGCCGACGCCCCAGCTTTCAAGCTCGACTTCCTCAATAACAACAAATGTCGCGGAAAGCGGCTTGTTCAACACGCGAAGCAGCAGCTCGCTGACACCCTTGATCAGGGCTGCCTTCTGCTCCGGGGTGGTGCGCGATTGACCGGGCAGGGTTCCTTCGCGCGTGACCTGTATATTGACGTAAGGCATCTGTTCATCTCCCTTCGATCTGCCGGATCTCACCACCGGCCGGCATGCTGGCCGCCATCGACATGCAGGATCTCGCCGGTGACGAAGGCGGCCTGGTCGAGATAGAGCACGGCGTCGACGATCTCCCCGATCTCGCCCATGCGGCCCATCGGATGGAGCTTGGCGAGGAAGTCCTGGTTTTCCGGGGCGTGCATCGGCGTCTTGATGATGCCCGGTGCCACCGTGTTCACGCGAATGCCTTTGTCGGCATACTCGATCGCCAGCGAGCGGGTGACCGCGTTGATCGCACCCTTGGAGATGCTGGCCATCGCCGCCGGCACGCCCTTGATCGGCTGGTCGACCAGGCTGGTGCTGACGCTGACGATATGGCCGCTCCCCTGTTTCAGCATCTGTGCGGCTGCCCGCTGGCTGATATGGAAGAAGCCCGCGACGTTGGTGGCGACTACGTTGTTGTAATCCTCCAGCGTGTAGTCGGTGAAGGGCTTCGCCACGAAGATGCCGGCATTATTGACCAGCGTATCGATGCGGCCGAAATGCTCGATCGCCGCTTGCACCACCCGTTCGGCCGTCTTGGGGTCGGCGATGTCGCCGGCGACCGTAACGAAGTCGGCCGAATCGCTGGGCTGGATGGAGCGCGAGGTGGCGACGATCTTGTAGCCGCGATCGCGGAAGGCGGTGGCGAGGCTGGCACCGATACCCTGGGAGGCACCGGTGATGATGGCGACTTTCTGTTCCTTGGACATGATGAACTCCTCTCTACAGGTTGACACCCGGATAAAGCTTCGCCCATGCCGCCTCGGCATCACCGAAGCGGATTAATCGGGCCCAATTCGTCTGCGCGATATAGCTGCCGGACGTTGCCGCCAGCGGGACCATCTCCGTTCGTCCCTTCTGTCCCGGCCTTCTCATGAACCGGTGTGAGGAAGGTATGGATTTACCGATTTCGGGTGAATAATATAAAATTGAAAGTAATTATCCCGAAATTCGGCATAATTCCCGAATGCGGCGAGCTATATTGCGGAAACGGAAGGAAAAAATGGACCGGATCGATGCCATGCGGGTCTTCGTGGCGGCCCTCGATGAAGGCAGCCTGGCCGGTGCGGGGCGCCGCCTGGGCAAATCGCCGACAGCCGTGTCACGCGCTATTGCTCTGCTCGAGGATCATGTGGGCGCCGAGCTCCTGCACCGGACGACGCGTACCATCCGCCTCAGCGAAGCTGGTGAACGTTACGCGGCTGCCTGTCGGCGCATCCTCACCGATCTTGAAGAAGCAGATCTGTTGGCGGCGGGCGAGACGGCGGCGCCCCGCGGTTTGCTGACGCTCACCGGGCCTGCCTTCAGCGGCCGTCAGGTGCTTCGGCCGATCATCGACGATTTTCTCGATCAGTATCCGGCGGTGCGGGCGCGGCTCCTGCTGCTCGACCGCCATATCAGCCTGGTTGAGGAGGGTATCGACATCGCTCTTCGGATCGCCCATCTGCCGGATTCCAGCCTGATCGCCATCCGTGTCGGCCAGGTGGGCCGCGTGGTCTGCGCGGCACCAGATTATCTGCGCCGCCATCCCAAGGTCACCGCACCAGCCGACGTGGCCCAGCATGCCTGTGTCTCGATGACCGTTTCAGGTCAGGACCACTGGACTTTTCCGGTCCAGCAGGGCTCGACCGGGCTGCAGCAGGTCCGCATTCAGCCGCGGCTGCTGGTCAATACGGTGGAGGCGGCGGTGGCCTCGGCCGTTGAGGGACGCGGCCTCACCCGGCTTTTTGCCTATCAGGTGGCGCAGGAGGTGCAGGATGGCCGGCTTGAGATCGTGTTGCGGGACGACGACAGCGCCGCCTTGCCCGTCCATCTGATTACCCCGGAAGGTCGGCTCTCGGTGCCGAAGGTGCGCAGCTTCTTCGACTTTGCCGTTCCGCGCCTGAAGGAGGGTTTCGCCCGCATGGGACGCCAGTAAGGCCCGAAGGCCGGCGGCCGGAGCCGAAAATGGCCGGCGCGGACAACGGGTACCGCCCCGAAAGTTCGCGGTTCTTCCCGTCGCGGTGGCTGCAAACGGCGAGCTGTGATCATTTAGTGATATTGGCGGACTCCCGCGCGGCGAAGGGGATACAGTCCCCCGGACCGGAAAATAAATCGCCTGATTTCAGCAAGTTAATTGTGCGGCATGGGGATGACATCATCCCGTAACTTATTGAATTCGCCGGCTATATTTATCGCCCGTTTATATCGAGAGACTTGTCTAACGGCGTTTCAGGCTTTATATCTTTGACGCATTCGATATTTGGCGCGCCTTGCTAACTGCCCTGCAAAGGGTTCTCCAAGACAACGCTGTCGGATACCCGCCCGGTTCAATGGTGGATTGGGCATAACACGCATAAATGCGTTTTCTCAGGAGGGCCATATGGCCATCGGTACTGTTAAGTTCTTCAACACCCAGAAGGGTTTTGGTTTCATTCAGCCGGCCGACGGCAGCAAGGATGTGTTCGTGCACATCTCCGCCGTGCAGCGCGCTGGCATGCAGACCCTGAACGAAGGTCAGAAGGTCAGCTATGACGTCGTGACCGAGCGCGGCAAGAGCGCCGCCGGCAATCTGCAGCCGGCCTAAGTCTTCTCTCATCTGAGAGTCGGGAAGCCTGGCCCTGAGGGGCCAGGCTTCATTCTTTTGGGCCGGCATTCATTCGGCCTCATGTCATGGATCGGCCCGGTGGTGCAGTCTGTCGCCACAGCTTCGCGGCGCCCCGCACCGCTCACTGCCGATCGCTACAGCACACCGAGGATTTCATGGCCAAGAAAATCAAGGCGCCTGTCGCCACGCTTGTTCCCTTCGACGTCATCTATGAGGATGGCAGTCGCCTCTCCAACCGCAAGCTGAAGAGTACCGATCTTGATGAGCATAACGAGATCGGCAGCGCCAAGGCTTTGCTGGAAGCGCAGGATCGAGAGATCGCTAACCTCTCCGGCCGGGCCCGTCCGAACATCAAGACAGTCATCCGCTCCGGCAAATGATCGCCTGACGAAATAATCGCCGGACAAATGATGAGCCGGCGCTTGCATACAAATAACGGCCGCCTGCGGGCTGCCGATCCAGACTGAACGCCAAGCATTTTGCCCCGAACTGGCAAAGCAGGCGCGGCGGGAATTCCGTAACAACACGGCCGCCGGCCGCGAATATCCGAGCCGCAGAGAGCCTGGCAGGCCAGCTGACCGGCACTCCCGCGGATCTCTTCTTGCGCGGCAGCGTGCTACATCGCGTCTATTCCGTATAGCCGCCCTTCATCGAGGGTGAGGGACCATGCGCCACGACCTCGCTGCGCGGATCGAGTTCCGGCGCGCCGACGGCACCGGGGCCGACGGGCATGGCGACATAGTTGCTCTGTTCGGCAGCCGTCTTGGCGCGGCGGCGGAACACGCGGTAGATACCGAAGAGGGCCACGGCCTCGAAGCCCACGGCGAGGAAATCGAACAGGCCGTCCGGCCCCAGCGGCACCATCAGCCAGCCGACGCTGAAGGGGCCGATCGAGGAGCCGAGGCCCCAGATGAAAAGAAGTCCACTGGAGGCGGCGACGAATTCGCTTTTCTCGACATAGTCGGTGGTCTGGCTGATGCCTAACGCGTAGATCGGCGAACTGAAGGCCGTCAGCAGGAAGAACAACACGAGCAGGGCCGGAAACGGCATCGCCGGCATCAGGGTGAAGCTGCCAGCCAGGATGGCCGACAGCGTCATGGTGCCGATGATGATCGGTCGCCTGCCGTAGTGGTCGGCGACATGGCCGATCGGGTATTGCGCCAGGATAGCGGCGATGGTGCCGATGCTGATCAGGAAGGCAAGCTGCTGCGCATCGCCACCCCGGGCATTGATATAGACGGGCAGCAGCGAATAGAGGGCGCCGTTGAAGATGCCGGCGCCGAAGCAGCAGACGACGCCGAGCGGCGAGATGTTGATCAGGCGCCAGATGCTGAGATGGCTGCGCTGACCGATCTCGGGATTGCCGACCTTGGTCAGGGCCAGCGGAATCATCGAACTGCCGATGGCAATGGTGGCAAGGCAGAAGAGCAGCGTGCCGGCCGGGTCATGGATGTTGAGCGCCAAAGGCGAGACGCCGGAAGCCCCCCAGGCAATCACCGAATAGACGGCAAAGATGCGGCCACGGTTTTCCTCGGTCGCCTTGTCGTTGAGCCAGCTCTCGATCACCACGAAGGCGCCGGCCAAGGTATAGCCGGCCGCTGCGCGCAACAGGATCCAGAGATAAGGCTGGCGCAGGATGATCAGCAGGAGGGTGACATTGGCAGCCATCACGGCGAAGACGCCGAAGGCGCGGATATGGCCCACCCGGTCAATGATCCGGTGGCAGCTCAGTGTGCCCATCAGGAAGCCGAAGAAATAGGCCGAAGCGACGATGCCGATCAGGCCCGAACTGGTGTTGGTCTCCGTCAGCTGGATGCCGATCAGCGGATTGAGGACGCCGAGTGCCGCTTCAATGCAGGCGATCCCGAGGAGGACCGGCACCACCGATTGCACTGACTTCCACATTTGTCCCCCGGCTTCGCTATGGCGGCGTTCGACTGACGGTCAGCCGCTCGTTTTATCGCGGCATTATGCTTTGAAGTGCAGAGCCGGCGCCATGACATTTCTGTCATCTCGCGCCGTGCCTCCCGTCACACGAAACGCTGCCGGCTGATCTTCCAGGCGGCAAACAGGGCGAGTACAAGGCTGCCGACGGCGATCGAGGGAAAGAGCTTGTCGCTGCCGGCATATTGCATCACCTGTCCGACCAGGAAGGGGCCGATACTCGCACCCAGGCCCCAGACGAAGAGCAGGCCGCTACTCATCGCCACCGTCTCGGTCTTCTCGATCTGATCATTTGCCACACTCGCGCCCAGCGGATAAAGCGGCGATTCGATGAAGAGCAGCAAGGAGTAGAGAGCCAGGAAGGTGATGAAGCCGCCCTGCTGCGAGAAATAGATGCCGGTGCAGAAAAGCGCGATGAGCGTGGCTGAGAGCACGATCAAAGCGGGACGATGCGTCATGCGGTCCGAAAGATAGCCGATCGGCACCTGGGCTGCGACCGCCAGCACCGTGCTGAGGCTGAGCAGCAGGGACAGCCGGTCATACCCCCAGCCAAGATGCTCGGTATAGACCGGCAGCATGCCGTGCAAGGCGCCACCCAGCACGCCGACGGCAAAGCAGGTGACGCTGCCGATCGGCGAGGCACGATAGGTGGCGAGAAGGTCGAGGCGCGGCTTCTCTTCCGGCTCCGGGCTGGGTGCCAAGGTGAGCGACATCGGCAGCATGGCGCCGGCCATCACCATTGCCGCCAAAGTGAAGAGCAGTTTGCCGTCGGGGTCGGGAATGTTGAGGGCGAGGGGGGCGATGCCGCTCGCCGACCAGGAAACTGCCGTATAAAGGCCGAGAAAGCGCCCGCGCGTCTCCGGCTCGGCATTGTCGTTGAGCCAGCTTTCAACCACAACCAGGGCACCCGCCAGCGAGAAGCCGGCGGCGAAGCTGAAGCCGAGCCAGAACAGGTTCGATTGCGTGATGGTATGCAACAGCGTGATATTGGCCGCCACCACCACGAACAGGCTCAAAGCGCGCGGATGGCCGGCGCGGTGGATGATGCCATGGCACAGCCAGGTGCCGCCGAGAAAGCCGACGTAATAAAGCGACGAGAGCAGGCCGATCATGGAATCGCTGGCGCCGCGCGCCGTCATCTGCGTCACCTCGACCGGACTGAACAGGCCAAGTGCCGCATCGATGCAGGCAACCGAAATCAGAATCGAGGCAATAGCCCCCATAGACCGGCGCATGTCGCACCTTCCTTCCCCCAAATGCCTTCTTGTTGGTCGCGCGTTTCGCGCGACGGTCACATCACTCGATCAGCGCATCCTGCCCGCGCTTATAGAGACCGTTGGCGATGATCAGGCGCTGGATCTCGCTGGCCCCCTCCCAGATGCGATCGACGCGCAATTCACGGAAGAAACGTTCGGCGACGTTCTCGCGCATATAGCCACGGCCGCCGAAGATCTGCACGGCCCGGTCGGCGACACGGTTGGCCATCTCCGAGGCATAGAGTTTGGCCATGGAGGATTGCGCATGGGTGACCTTCACATCGGTGCCGGCGTCGATTTCCTCCGCCGTGCGGAAAGTCATCAGCCGGGCCGCCCAGAGTTCGGTGACGCTGTCAGCCAGCATCGCCTGGATCAGCTGCTGCTGCGCCAGCGGCTCACCGAACACGATGCGGTTCTGCGCGAAAGCGGTGGCTTCCTCGATCAGCCGGGCGGCCGCACCGCAGCAGCGTGCCGCGATCATCAGCCGCTCGTAGCGGAACCAGTCATAGGTGAAGCCCATGCCCGCACCTTCTTCGCCGATGCGGTTGGCAGCCGGTACCCGCACGTCCTTCAGCTCATAGATCGGATGATGTGCCGCATAGGTATGGCTGTAGGCAGGATTGCGCAAAACCGTGATGCCGGGCGTATCCATATTGACGAAGAACAGGCAGTGACGGCCGGCATTGGCGCCTTCGCTGAGCTTTGCCTGGAAGATCATGACATCGGCGAGATTGCCGCTGGTGACATGCCACTTCTCACCATTGAGGACGTATTCGTCGCCATCGGGCCGTGCCGTGGCCTTGATGGCATCGACATCGGAGCCGGCATCGGCCTCGGTGATGGCATAGCATTCATGGGCCTCTCCGGTGATCAGCTTCTTGATCCAGGTCTCGATCTGATAGGGCGAGCAGGCTTTCAGCATCCATTTCTGCGCATTGCTGTAGCACCAGCCGAGCGCATTGGTGACGCGGCCGATCTCTTCGGTCACCGCCACCTGCTCCAGCATGCTGAGGCCTGTGCCACCCTGCTCGACGGGAATATCCATGGCATTGAGGCCGATTTCCCGCGCGAGTTGCTGGTGCCGTGCCGTGATCTCGCCGGGGATCAGGCCCTCATGCATCTCCGCATGTATTTCCCACGGGATCAGTTCCCGCTCGACGAAGTTGCGCGCGGCTTCGCGCATCTCGCGCGCGCGTTTCGGCAATGGATAACTCATGGCACTCTCCCCAATGATCGACTTCTGCGGTCTTGTTTCGGCGACCTGATGCCTTGCTAATACAACACCAGTATGCCGATCGCAGCGCCGCTTTGTCTTGCAGCGTTGCGGTGTCATCCCATTTGTCGCTGTTACTGGTGCGCCTGGCCGGCATAGGCATGCGGACCGCCAGCCTTCTGGCTGGATATCGGCGCGAAGTCAGGCGGCTGAGGCGGACGGGCCTGCAGCCGCCACTCGTTGCCCGAATTCCGTGGGGAACAGGCTGGCGAGGAACAGGCGCACCGTTTGCTTGGTATCGTCGCGATCGATCGGCTTGGGGCTGATCAGGATATCCAGCCACAGCCCGTCGATCATGGCGCAGAAGCCGCGTGCGATC